>JALOAJ010000014.1 GCA_023228885.1 Bacillota bacterium
TTGAGATTTGTGTAAATTCAGACGGTAACTATGATGTCGCATTTCAAAATACCGTGGCACTGGTCAAACATCTGATGGCGGAACTAAATATCCCCATCGACCGTGTTGTCCGTCACTATGATGCAAGTCGCAAAAACTGCCCCGCCTCAATGAGCGCCAACGGTTGGGCGCTGTGGAATACATTTAAGGCGCAGCTTACGGTCACAGCCGAACTTACAAGCGTAAATGACCTCGTCTGGGAACTGGCACACCGCGGCATTCTTTCGGATAAAGACCTGTGGCTTAAAAAGCTGGGCCAAGATAGCAATGCATACTGGCTGGCAAGAAAGACGGTAAAATATCTGCAGAGCATGGGGGTGTAGCTTATGACAAAGGAACAATACCAAGCGGAAATTAAATACCGTCTCTCTATGCACATATTAAAAAACCTGCTGAAAGATGGGCTTCTGACCAAGAGTGAGTATTCTAAGATTGATACAAAACTAAACAAAAAATGGAGACCGTTATTGTCGGGTTTATAGCAGCCAAAACCCTTGATATATCGGCATACTTATGGCAATATACAAGGTGGAAGGAGGCTTTTATATGGCAAAAAAAGTTACAAAAATAGAGGCAATACCCGAGGTATTACAATCCCGAAAGCGCGTTGCAGCTTATGCCAGGGTGTCGAGCGGAAAGGAGGCAATGCTCAATTCATTGTCTGCACAAGTTAGTTTCTATAGCGAACTTATCCAACATCGACCCGAGTGGGAATTTGCAGGCGTTTATGCAGACGAGGCACTAACGGGAACAAAGCAAGACCGCCCGGAGTTTCAGCGGCTTATGACGGATTGTGAGGCAGGACTTGTTGATATGGTCATCACAAAAGCAATCAGCCGTTTTGCTCGGAACACCGTAACCACATTAGAGTATGTGCGAAAGCTCAGAGAAAAAGGCATATCCGTATATTTTGAAGAAGAGAACATAGACACACTATCCGAGGGCGGTGAGCTGATGCTTACCGTCCTTTCTGCTTTTGCACAGGAACAAAGCTACAATGTCAGCGAGGACTGCAAGTGGCGAATCAAGCGACAGTTTGAAAAGGGCGAAATGCCCATGTGCCAACAAAGGCTGTATGGTTACAGACGAAAGCCTGACGGAGATTTTGAAATTGTTCCCGAGGAAGCTGAAGTAATACGCAGTATTTTCACACGCTACCTTGAGGGTGCGGGAATTATGACATTATCGAGGGAAACAGGTCTTACACAAAACCGTGTTCGTTATATTTTATCCAACGAGCGTATGGTTGGTGATTTACTCCTGCAAAAATCCTATGTGGATAACCATATCAACAAACAAAAAATAATTAACCGTGGTGAGAAAAAACAAATTTATGTGCATGATAACCATATCGGAATTGTCGACCGTGAGACATTTGAAGCAGTGCAAATCGAACTAAAAAACCGTGCCATAAAATTTAAAGCCACAAATGAGCCGCAAAAATCATATATTTTTTCGAGTAAAATTTTATGCGGTATTTGCGATCACTATTTTAAAAGGCGAACGAATGCAAAGAACATAAGCTGGCAATGCGGAAAGTATCTTGAAGATGGAAAAAAGCATTGCAGTGCAAAGCAAATTCCAGAAATAATTCTAAGTAACATTGTCGGCAATAGAGATTTTAAGAAGATTACAGCATATCCAAACAATCGCATCATAGTTGAATTTACTGATGGTGAAACGGTTGACACAACATGGAAAGACCGCTCCCGCAGCGAATCATGGACACCCGAAATGAAAGAAAAAGCCAGGCAGAAGGCTTTGGAAAGGAGGAATGCGTCATGCCAACAGCAGCAAAAAAGCTAACCGTAATCCCTGCCAAGAAAAATATATTAACCGAAAACACTATCAATTCTTATCAACGCCTGCGTGTGGCGGCATATGCAAGGGTCAGTACCGACAGTGAGGAACAGCAAGGCTCGTATGAGGCACAGTGCAATTATTATGAAAACTATATCCGCCAAAACCCCGAATGGGAGTATGTGCGGGTATATGCAGACGAGGGTATAACAGGGACTTCGGCAAAAAAACGGGATGGGTTTAACGAGATGATAAACGACGCCATGGACGGCAAAATAGATTTTATCGTCACCAAGGCAATCAGCCGTTTTGCCCGCAACACACTTGATACCCTTACTTATGTCCGTCAGCTGAAGGATAAAGGGATAGGCGTGTACTTTGAAAATCAAAACATTAACACCCTTGATTCCAAAGGTGAGGTTCTGCTCACCATCCTTGCCGCCCTGGCACAGGATGAAATCCGTTGTCTTTCGGAAAACGTGGCTTGGGGAAAGCGGAAACGCTATGCAGATGGCGAGGTTTTTATTCCTATTAGCCGTTTCTTGGGATTTGATAAAGACGGCGACGGAAACATTGTTATAAATGAAGATGAAGCCAAAACCGTAAGACTAATTTTCAAATTATTTATCGAGGGAAAAACAGAAGGCGCTATAAAACGTTATCTCGAAAATAAAGGCATTCTTGCACCCGGCGGTGGTCAGAAATGGTACACAAGAACCATTACATCTATGCTCCAAAACGAAAAATATCAAGGGGATGCACTTCTGCAAAAAGGGTATGTTGCAGATTTTCTCTCCAAAAAGGTTGTTAAAAACAATGGTGTCCTGCCTCAATATTATGTTGAAAATTCTCATCCTGCCATTGTCAGCAGTGATGTTTTCAAACTGGCACAAGCGGAGTTTGCAAGGCGAAGGCAAGTTCGCACAAATAATCGTATATGCACTGACAGCCCTTTTGGAGGGCGAATTGTATGCAGTGAATGCAGCGGTTTTTTCGGACGGAAGGTTTGGCATTCGGGCAGCAAATACGAAAGGTATATATGGCGATGTAATGATAAATATAAATCCAAGGGCAACAAAAGCTGTGACTTACCGCACCTCAATGAAGAAGATATTAAATCAGCTTTTATCATTGCATTCAATCAAATTTTTGATTGTAAAGATGAAGTTGTAAATACTCTTGAGGCGGTTATAAATGAAACTTTATCAAAGAATAAAACCGAAACGGCGATTAAAAAGTTATATGACGAATTGGAAATTATCCACCTTAAAACAAAGGCACTCATTGACCGAAACTCCAAAACAGCAATGAATCAAGAAGAATATCGCTGCCAATACGATGCTCTTTCAGAGAAATACAAGACAGCTATTGCCGAAATTGAAAGCTTAGAAAACAAGGAAAACGAAGTGGCTGCCCGAAAAATACGATGCGGGGAATTTATTAATGTTTTAAAGTCACAAGAGAATGCGCTTTCCGCATTTGATGAGCCGCTTTGGAACTTATTAATCGAATCGGTTATAATTCATAAAAAGAACTTTAAGTTTATCTTTAGAACAGGGCAAACGGTAAATGTTGCGCTATAACCGTTTTTCATAGGGGGGTCATGGGAATTTGTTTTGCCAAAAAGTGCATACCCCCCTGCCCATAAGGCAAGAGGGAAATTGCAAAAAGCCACTTTACAAAAATACCTAAAACGCAGAAAAGCCCACAAACAGTGGACTTTTCGCTTGTATCATTTTGTGATACTGATGTGGTGGAGGCGGGGGGAGTTGAACCCCCGTCCGAAAACACGCCGCAAAACCTTCTACGGACATATTTTGTGTTTAACATTCCCTCATTATAAAGCACACAAACAAGCTTTAAAATTTGGTAGCTTCATTTTTCATGGGCGCTGCAAAGCTTAGGCGCCTCACATTCACCACTAAGTGACGCTCTTATCCAAGCCGTGGTCCTCTCGGTAAGAACGGCTACCCTATATTAGGCAGCGTATGCTAAATTATCGTTAGCTTTTAATTTAAAGTTTGGAACTTTTAAAGCGATTTCCACCGCTATCCGCCGGTTTTGTTTAAATGCCCCCGTCGAAACCGTTTCGCCCCCATATTAACGCAATTTGTCCTTTAATGTTCTTTCAATTGCTATTTTGGCATCCCTCTTTGCACTATCTTCACGCTTATCGTAAAGCTTTTTACCCTTTGCAAGCGCTATCTCTATTTTAACCCTGTGCCCTTTGAAATATACCCTAAGCGGTATGATGGAATATCCCTGCTGCATCGAAAGCCCAAAAAGTTTGTTTATCTCTTTTTTATGCAGTAGCAATCGGCGCTCTCTTAATGGGTCTTTATTATATATATTCCCCTTTTCATATGGGCTTATATGCATTCCTTTGACAAAAAGCTCGCCCTTATCAACCGCTGCATAACTGTCTTTTAAATTCACCTTGCCTTGGCGGATACTTTTAACCTCTGTGCCGAAAAGTTCAATTCCCGCCTCAAAAACTTCTTCAACAAAAAAATCATGCCTTGCTTTTTTGTTTTGAACGACCGTTTTTACGGTCCTTTTTGTATTTTCGCTTTGACGCTTTACCATTTTTGCCCTTCACCTCTTTTTGTTCTTCTGTCGCAAGAACAAAATCTATTTGCCGCAGCTCCTCTGACACTTTTGCAAGACAAACATCAAGCTGTTGCCCCATAGAGTATTTTTTGCCGGTACGCCTTCCGGTAAGGGATAGGGAAGCCTCATCATATTCATAGTAATCATCATCCAAATCGGACATTTTAATAAGCCCCTCAACGGTAGAAGGCAGTTGAACAAACAGACCAAAAGATGTTACAGATGAAACAAAAGCTTTGAAATTTTGCCCTACCTTGTCTTTCATAAACTCACACATTTTATAGCCGACCCACTCGCGCTCCGCCTCAACTGCAGCTATTTCCGTTTCGGATGATTGCCTTGCAGCCTCCTCGGCAATGTTTTCAAAATGCGCAATCAGCTTTTTGTTGAATGTTCTGCGAATTGCGTGCCGTAAAATGCGGTGTACTATAAGGTCAGGATACCGCCTTATCGGCGCCGTAAAATGACAATAGGATGTTGCCGCAAGACCAAAATGCCCTAAGTTTTCCTCGCTATACCTTGCTTTCATAAGGGAACGCAACGCAACGGCGGTTATTATGGTTTGCTGCGGTGTCCCTTTAATTTTAAACAAAAGCCGCTGCATCTCTTTAGGGCTTACCTCTTTGCCGGTTTTAAATTTATAATTCATATTGCGCACCAAAACCGCAAATTGTTCAATTTTTTCGCTGTTTGGCTTTTCATGCACCCGATACACAAGGGGAAGCCCCAGCCCCCCTATATACTTGGCGACAGTTTCGTTTGCCGCAAGCATAAATTCTTCGATTATTTTGGTCGAAACCGAGTTTTCGTTAATTACAATATCTGTTGGAGCGCCTGACTCATCTACTATTACCTTGGGCTCGGGAAAGTCAAAGTCTATGCTGCCCCGTTCCATTCGTTTATCACGCAAAATCATGGCAAGTTCCCGCATAAGCTCAAAAACAGGAACAAAGCTATTATATTCATCGCGCGATGCCATATCGCCGTTTAATATTTCCGCAACCTTTGAATATGTCATCCTTGCGCTGCTTTTTATAAAAGACTCACAAAAGCTATAATTTACAACCTCGCCGCTGCCGCTTACCTCCATAAAGCATGATATTGTAAGCCTTAGCTTGTTCGGCATTAAGCTGCACAGCTTATTTGAAAGCTTTTCCGGCAGCATAGGAACAACATTATCAATCAAATACACGCTTGTTCCCCTGCTAAACGCCTCTTTGTCAAGCTCGCTGTTTTCTTCTACAAAATAGCTTACATCTGCGATATGAACGCCCAACATATAGTTTTTATTTTCCAGCATTTCAATGCTTATCGCATCATCAAAATCTTTTGCATCCTCGCCGTCAATCGTCACTACTACCTTATCTGTAAGGTCAGTTCTTCCTTTTAATTCTTTCTCGGCTATTTTATTAGGTATGCCGCCAACCTCATCTTTTACCGCAAGGGAAAACCCTCGCGGCAAACCGTATTGCTTTAAAAATTCGTTAAAGTTCGTAAAATTCCGTCTCCCTTCAGGATGTTAATGTGATTTAGTATCATAAAGTGAAAAAAGCCGCCATCATCCGGCGGCAAAGCGTTTAAATAAACACCAACACGATTGATGTGATAAGAAATATCACCGCAACTGCTGTTGTCAGCTTGTTAAGCAATGAATCAAGCGTGCGGCCTTTATTCTTCCCGAAAAATGTTTCGGCGCCGCCTGCGATTGAGCCGGATAGCCCGTATGATTTCCCCGATTGTAAAAGTACAATAGCTATTAAAACGATTGCAACAATAATATGCAGTACTGTAATAAGCGTGGTTGACATATATTTTCCCTCCTTAATGAAACAAAATCATTATAGCACAAGCATTAATAAAATGCAAGGGATTTTTAAGTTCCAAATGATATTTTGCATCCACCCCTAAATATCCTCCGTTATATCCGAAGAAAATCGTTTGGCCGATGCGATTACCTGTTTCTTGAAACTTACCGCCCTACGCTTTAGCTGATAAAGTTCTTTTCTTTTAGCCGCTATTTCTGTTTCGATTCTTGTTTTTTCTTCTGCTGCAATTTCTTTGGCATCCTCTATGATTAGACGGGCATCGCGCTCTGCCTCGGAAACTTTTAAAACAGCTTCTTGCTTTTCTTTTTTCAGCTTTTCGATTTCGGCAAAAAGCTCATCTGTATATTGCTTTGATTTTGCCAGCTCCTTTTCAACCAATTCTGTCTTGCTTTGTGCGGTATTAAGCTTTGCGGTAAAATCATCTGTTATTTCGTCAAGATACTTAATAACATCTTGCTTTTTAAAACCAAACAATCGAACTTTAAACAATCTTTTACCCATTTTTGTAACCATCAGCCCTTCCGGCTTGCAATGCTATATAATTATAAATTAACATTGGCAGACCTTAAATGTGTTTTGCGTCAGTTGCTTTTTATGTTTTGGCGGCTTGTTTTAAACTTTTAAGTGTGCTATAATAAATGCAAGCAAATTTCGCCATAAACAACATTACGCCAACGGCGGCAAATACGAAGTTTATGGTTTAATCATTTTAAAATGGTGATGTAATGACTGCTTTTACTCAAACAATAAAAAAGTACGACATAACCCTAATTGCCACGGCGCTAATCGCATCTCTTTTGGGTATTGTGTTTATTTATAGTGCGACAAAAAGCTTTGAATCCAACTTTAAATTTATTTTTGTGCAAAGCGGCGCGCTAATTTTGGGTCTTGTTATAATGTATGTTATAACAAAAATAGACTATGAGGATATTTCACACGCTTGGCCGTTGGCTGCCGCAGGCTCTGTGCTGTTACTAATTTTAGTTTTGCTTATAGGCACAGGCAGCGAAAGCACGGGAACACAAGGATGGATTCGTTTTTGGGGGATTGGTATACAGCCTGCCGAAATCACAAAAGTCTTTTTCATTATTACAATGTCAACACATCTTTCACGCATTGATAGCGATATAAATTATATTAAAAATATTTTTCTGCTGCTTTTACACCTGTGCGCGCCTGTGGTTTTAATTATGCTTCAACCCGACATGGGCACCGTTTTTGTATATATATTCATTTTCATACTGATGGTGTTTATTGCGGGGATTGATTGGCGATACCTTATGGTTTCAGGAGGCGCCCTGTCAATCGTATCGGTTTGCGCCTGGTTCTTTTTCCTTTCGCAGTATCAAAAAAACAGGTTCTTTGCATTTTTAAACCCCGAATCCGCCCCAACAACCTATGGTTATCATGTTATGCAGAGCAAAATCGCAATCGGCTCGGGGCAGCTGCTCGGCAAGGGATTTTTAAAAGGCATCCAAACACAGCTTGGAATTTTGCCGGAAAAACAAACGGATTTTATTTATGCCGTTATAGGTGAGGAAACAGGTTTAATTGGTTGCGCAATTATATTAACATTAATGATAACATTAATTGTAAGGTGCATTCTCATAGGTAAAAAGGCAAAAAACCCTTTAGGCACATATATATGCGTTGGAATTGCGGCTATGTGGCTTTTTCATGCCTTCGAAAATATAGGAATGACAATCGGAATTACTCCCGTAACCGGAATTCCCCTGCCTTTTATAAGCTATGGCGGTTCTTCCCTCGTTACAAACTTTATGGCGCTTGGGCTTGTACTAAATGTTAAAATGAGGGAAAAGACGCTAAGCTTTCAACAATAATTAGAGCCCGCAAAAGTTAGCCCTATAATATGGGCAATCAATAAGCAGGCGTAATATAAGCCTTGACCGACACAAGCAATATACCTAATTGCATTATATATTCGCTGAAGATGAGCGACGGTAGCTGCCCCTTCTTTTAGGGTCGCTATTGCGGCGCAACGACGATATTTTTTCGTCGCTGTCTTGCATAAACATCTTTATTTTATCTTCAAAAGACATTTCATTTTTAATCGGCTTTGCCGAAAAATCAACTTCTTCCGGCCTGCGCCCCGCCCTGCGTTTTTCCTCCTCTGCAACCTTTTTAATCGAAAGGCTTACCTTCCCTTTTTCGTCAACCGAAATAACCTTAACCCTGACAACCTCATCGGGCTTGAGATGTTCGTTTATGTCTTTTACATAATCCAATGCAACTTCAGAAATGTGAACAAGCCCCGTCTTGCCGTTTTCGAGTTGAACAAATGCCCCGAATTTAGTTATGCCGGTAACCTTTCCTTCAACAATACTGCCGATTTCTACTTCCATGCCTTTAAAATTTCCTCCTTAAAGCGTTTAAGTTATTGTTTATAACATGCTAAGCGATTTCATAAAACTGCCTAACACCTTGCCTATCATTTTTTAAGCGCTGCATCATAAAAAATTATTTCATCCGGGCGTGCAAACCCAAGCCGCTCTCGTGCCGCCTGTTCAAGATATTCTTTTGAGCTGGCTTTTTCCATCTTTTTATCAAGCTGTTGTTTTATTTGCTGTTGAGCAGCTATTTGACTTTTTATTTGGTTTATTGTTTTCTTTTTGCCTTCAATTTCAACCTGCTGCGTAATAACCACCCATAACACATATATGAGTATAGCAAAAATAACAACAAACCTCAACTTGTTGTTTTTAAGTTTCCGTTTTTTGTTTTCAGGGGGATATGCCTTACCCATTGGTATCCTCCGCAAACGCTTCTTTTTTTATCATTATACATCTTTATTCATTAAATGTAAATAGCTTTTTCTAAATTCTTTTGCGAAATTTGTTAAAACTCAATAAATCCTGAGAAATTTTGCGAATAATCTTGCTGCCTTTTCTTTTACCAATGGTAAAAACAATAAAAAGCGGTTTCCCGATAAGCTTAAAAACAAATATAACGGGCCACAGCGCCACTTTTAAAACCGCGGTAACAATCTTTATTATAAAACTTATAATAAAGATTGATATTTTGATTACCAGCGCGCTTATCAGCATAAAATAAAAAAAAGTTCCGGCAAGCAAAGCTAAAAATTCAAACAACCTTAACTCACCGCTGTTTAAACCCTGTATAAATATAAAAAATACGGCAACCGCGATTATCCAATACACAGCGTCCTGCACCATTGCGGCGGCAACGCTTGTGCGAATAAAGCGCCTGATTATCCTAAAAACATCAAATACAAAAGCTATCACAACGCCGCATACGCCGCATGCGGCAAATATAAACAGTTGATTGCCAACCGAAATGTTCAAGCCATCACCTACTTGAACATTTTAGACAAAAAGCCGCCCTTGTTTCTGCTTCCATAGTTGTCTTTGTATGTAAGAGCGTCTATTTCTCCCTCAATCACTATTTCACCCACATCAACATTCAACTTGTTAATACGAAAATTTTCCCCCGCCACAATAAGCATTCCAAGCTCTGTTATTAATATAATGTTTTCATTATCAAAGCTGTCAACATCAATTACACCCGTTACCGTGAGTTTTATTCTGTCTTCGATAATAACATTGCCCCTTGCGGTATCCTCCACAGTTATAACCACCTTTCATTGCCGAGATTTTAAACCTTTGCACTTGATTACTCGTATAATAATATGAAGGATGGCGCAAAATTATTACCCAAATATTCTATATTACCTTATATAACTCCGATGCCTGCTGTTTTGATACATGCTCTAAAACTTCTAAAATTTCTGCCCTAAAAAGCTTATCGCCAAAGCGTATTTCTAAAATATCGCCTGCTTTGACCTCAGCGCCCGCTTTCGCCGTTTTGCCGTTTAGACTTACCCTTCCTGCATCACACGCCTCATTTGCTACCGTTCTTCGTTTAATTATTCTGGAAACCTTTAAGAATTTATCAAGCCTCATATATTTTTAATTTTCCCTCCTTAACAGATGAATTTTTTGCAATAAGCGAGAAAACTGCTCGCCCCTGGGCATCATTTCAATATCTGCCTTTGTAACAGCGCCGGTTAAAAAAATAAATATTATATAAACGATGGCGCCTACCGCAATCACAGGCAATACGGCAATCTTGTCGCCGATGCCTGCCCGCCCCATAACATTTAAAGAAAATGAAACCGCAACTGCCATGCACAACGCAGAAAAAAGCGGTTTAACAATATAATCCAGCACCCCGAATTTAGCTTTTGTAAGCCTTATAATGTAAGCAATATTAAGCGCCGCAATTAAAAAATAGCATGCAAGCGTGCCTATCGGCGCGCCGTCGATGTTAATTGACGGAATTGAAATAAGATAATAGTTTAGCGCCGCCTTTACAACAACGCCTATTAACATATTAATTACCGGGATGTGCATTTTACCATACGCCTGCAAAATTGCATTTGTTACCTGAACGAGCGACACAAAAACAATTGCTATCGATATGGTGCGCAGTAAATCTGCGGCAAGCGAATTACTAAAAACAAGGTTTAAAACAGGGGCGGCAAGCACGCATAGCCCCACAGCGCACGGCAGGGAAAATAAAATTGTTATGCGTATTGCGCTTTTCGTTATCGTTTGCGCGCCTTTACTGTCACGGCGGGTTATTGCAGATGATATGGCAGGCAAAACGCTGGTTGAAAGCGCCACAATCATTGTGAGGGGCAAATTAAATAACAGCACGGCGTACCCCGAGTATAAGCCGTAAAGTTTATTTGCAAGCTCTTCGTTTATTCTGCCGTCAAAAGAGCCACCTATTATGCTTTGATACTTAATAACGAACTCCGGCGTTACCCGTGCAATTGTTTGCAGACGGTTCATAATCGTCATCACATCCACAATATTGGCAAGGCTTGCAACAGATGCGCCTATTGTTATCGGCAGCGATATTATCAAAAGTTGTTTTATAATGCTGCGAGCTCCCCGTACTTTTCCGCCGGCGCCTTTTTCAAATTTTCTTTTACTTGCTATAAAAACTATTGCAATAAATAAAAGACCCAAAAGTGTGCTGGCAGTAACCCCTAAAACTGCCCCTGCAGCCGCCTGTTCAATGCTGGATCTAATAAACAAAAGCGCAAGCGCCATTCCTATAACTAATTTTCCAAGCGCCTCTATAACCTCTGAAAATGCGGTGGGATACATATTTTGCATACCTTGAAAATACCCCCGCAAAGCCGAAACAAGTGTTACAAACAACACCGAAGGCGCAATTGCCCTTATGCACATGCTCGCCCTTGTATTTCCAAACATTGAAGAAAAATTTTGTGCGTTAAAATATAGCAGCGCCGACCCTGCCGCACCCAATATGCCAAGCACAACAAACGAAACATAAAAAATTTTATCCGCTTCACGCCTTTTTTCCAATGCAGCGCTTTCTGAAACCATTTTTGAAACAGCGATAGAAAAGCCTTTTGCCGCAAGCACAAAAAAAGTATAAAGGGTGTATGAAGTGTTAAAAAGCCCCATGCCATCTACTTTTATCAAAACGGCTAAAGGAATTTTAAATATTGCCCCCAATATTTTAACCAAAAAACTTGCAGCTACAAGCACCATTGCCCCGTACAAAAATGATTGTTTATTTTTATATGCCAAGCATATTTCCCCCTTTTTTTCGCCCATATATATCCCAAGCCTACCATATTACCCCAGTTTGTTTGACATAATTCTGTAACATATTGCCCTTTGCGGTTGGGTATTCCACATTGTCAACAAAGTTATCAACAGGCAAGCCCCCATATTTGGTATGCTAAAATCTGTTTTTCAACAAAAGTAACAATGCGGTTTTGACGGCTTACATATAATTACATGTTAGTATTGCAAGTTTACATAACGCAAAAAAGTGTGGTCATACCATTAAATTAAAGTCCCTATTTCCCGCGTGGCTACTGCGTTTAGGTCGTTTCCCGCATAACGCTTTAGCAAATGGTCATAAAACCCTCGTATGGCTGTCATAGCAGCGTTATCGGTGCAATGTAACGGTTTTGGACAGTAAAAATTCAAGCCTTCTGCCTTTGCGCCATCCTCAATCATTTGCCTTAACAACGAATTTGAAGCAACCCCGCCGGCAAGCGCAATATTTTTAATGTCAAAATGCTGTGCACATTCGCACAACCGTTTAGACAACACCTCACAAACCGCATATTGAAAAGAAGCGGCAATGTCGGAAATCGGTATTTGCTCATTTTTTTGCCTATATTTATGCAATGTGTTTATAACCGCTGTTTTAACGCCGCTAAAGCTAAAATCAAACGAATCGTTAAATGTAACCTGCGGGAACTTAAAAGCGGCGCTGTCCCCCTTTTTCGCCGCCTGCTCTATGGCAGGACCGCCGGGATAACCAAGGTCAAGCGCTTTTGCGATTTTATCAAACGCCTCACCCGGTGCGTCATCTCTTGTGCGTGCAAGAGCTGTATATTCGGTATAGCTTTTGGCAAGCGCTATTGTGCAATGACCGCCTGATGCAACAAGGCATATAAAAGGTGGCTTTAACCGGGGCGATTCAATGTAATTTGCCGCAATATGCGCCTCTATGTGATGAACCGCAACAAGCGGCTTTTTTAATGCGTATGCCAATGATTTCGCATAATTAACGCCCACCAGCAATGCGCCGACCAACCCGGGCGCGTAAGTAACCGCAACGGCATCAATATCCTTTAGGCTGACCCCGGCTTTGTCAACCGCCTGTTCTACAACTTGGGAAATGCATTCTATATGCTTGCGTGACGCTATTTCGGGCACCACGCCGCCATAAACCTTATGAATGTCTATTTGTGATGCTATAATGTTCGATTTTACATTAAAAGTCCCATCATAGCACATAACAGAGGCTGCCGTTTCATCACAGGACGACTCTACTGCAAGTATATGCTGCATATTTTGCCTTCATTCCTTCCTTGCATAAATCCGCATCAGATGCAGTTATGCCGCCGATGGCAAGCATTCCAACCTGTGCGGATTTAATCTATTTTATCGTTAAATTCATCAAAAGAGCATCTTCGTTTCCGTAATAATAATTTTTCCTGCTACCGACGGCAAAAAAGCCCATGCTATGGTATAAACTTATTGCAGCCGTATTCGACACCCTCACCTCTAACATCAAAACATCAAGGTCAAGCGTTTCTGCTTTTTTTAATAATTTTTGCAGCAACAACCTGCCTAACCCGTTTCGCCTATACTGGGGGGAAACCGCAATATTTGTAATATGCCCTTCCCCTGCTACCGCCCACATTCCGCCGTAGCCGATAACTTTATCTTCTTTTAATGCAACAAAGTAATGTGCAAAGGGGTTTCTTAATTCCCTTTCAAACATATTTAAGCTCCACGGCCGGTCAAAACACTCAATTTCCAATTTTGCCAGCTTTTCCAAATGCTTTGCCCTAAACGGTGTTATCATCATTTGCAATTTTCTCCGCTATCTTTTCAATCAAGGCTTCCATTTGCTCTGCACAGCGGCGATAGCTTTCGATGTCCCCGCCGAAAGGGTCGGAAACTTCCCCGCCGCTGCCCGCATACTCTCCCAGCGTGTAGCAATTTTCGCTGTTTATAGCATCCTTGTGTTGCAATGTCATGCAAAGGATTAAATCGCTGCCTGAAATAAGCTCTTTTGTCAGCTGTCGGGCAAAGTGTTTTGATAAATCAACGCCCTTTTCTTGCGCTGCCAAAATAGCATTTTCGCTTGCCCCGCTGCCTTGCAATGCAAAAATGCCCGCTGATGATACGTTATGTTCTGACGCAATATATCGGTGTAACGCCTTTTTCAAAAGCCCCTCCGCTATCGGGCTTCTGCATGTGTTTCCTGTGCATACAACCAAAATTTTCATTTACTATCAGCCCTCATTTTGATAAATACATTTGGGGTGCTATCCTTTGGGATGCTATCCCCGTGGGATGCTATCCCTGCACAATGTGATTATCGGCAGCCTTGTATAAGCGATTTCGCAACGCAACGCCCAAGCCCTCGCCTTCTATATCCTGTGCAAAAATAATATCGACCTTTTCGTTATCCAAATAACGAATATGAGAAAAAAGGTTTGCCGCGTGCTCCGATGGGCTTTGGCCCAAATTTTTAACTATGCAGTTTTTTGGAAATTGCACCGTTTCATATGTTATAACGCCCGGCTTTTTATATCGCTCCGCATGCTGTTCGACATACCTTTGAAACTGCCCTTTAACAATAATAACAGGCGAATTGGGCGCATAATGCTTATACTTGACACCGGGCGAGCGCGGAACCGTACCCGGTATAAATTCAAACCGATGGCGCACATCCCCAATCGCTTCGCAAAGCTGCTCAGCCGTTATCCCGCCCGGGCGAAGCAAAACAGGCACATCACCCGTTAAATCAATTACCGTTGATTCCAAGCCGACATCGCAAGCGCCGCCATCTAAAACAGCGTCAATTTTGCCGCTTAAATCATCCATAACATGGCTTGCAAGGGTTGGGCTTGGTCTGCCGGAAGCATTCGCGCTCGGCGCCGCTATCGGAATGCCGCACCCTTTTAAAAGCCTTAGCGCAACATCATTTTTTGGCATACGAATACCCACGCTATCCAACCCCGCAGTCGCAGCATCGGGAATTTGGGGGTTCTTTTTCAAAACTATCGTAAGCGGACCCGGCCAAAACAAATCAATAAGCCTGCGTGCGGTTTCGGGAACAGTTTGCACTAAGTTCGGCAAAATGTCAAGAGAAGCAATATGAACGATAAAAGGGTTGTCGATTGGACGCCCTTTTGCCGTAAAAATTTTTTCAACCGCTTTTTTATCCATCGCATTTGCCCCAAGCCCATAAACCGTTTCGGTTGGGAATGCAACAAGTTTTCCGCTTTTTAATAATTCGGCGGCATACGATATATCGTCATCGGTAGCAGTAAGCAGTATAGTATTCAAATCCCGTTGTTTTTCCTTTCGTTTTTATATTTATGAATTATTTTTTAATTTTTCCGCTTGATAATGGGTTATCAAGGCGTTTATCAATTCGTCCATCTCTCCGTTTAACACCGCATCAAGCTTATGCAATGTCAAGCCGATTCTATGGTCGCTCACCCTGCCTTGCGGATAATTATACGTACGTATTCGCTCACTTCTGTCACCTGTTCCCACTTGGCTTTTGCGTTGTTTTGCAATTTCAGCGTTTTGCTGTTCTTGCAAAACATCATACAGCCGTGAACGCAAAATTTTCATTGCTTTTTCCTTATTTTTATGCTGTGATTTTTCATCTTGACACGAAACAACAAGCCCGGTCGGTATGTGCGTTATCCGCACCGCGGAATCTGTTGTGTTCACATACTGCCCGCCCGGACCGCCCGCGCGAAAAACATCAATTCTAAGGTCGTTTGCGCCAATATCAATTTCAACCTCCTCCACCTCCGGAAGAACCGCAACAGTTACGGTAGAAGTGTGAATTCTCCCGCCGCTTTCGGTGGACGGAATGCGCTGAACGCGATGCACGCCGCTCTCATATTTTAGCCTGCTGTATGCGCCCTTTCCGTTTATTCCGAATGATATTTCTTTTATCCCGCCCAACTCGGTGGCGTTTAAATTAAGCATTTCAACGCCCCAATGCCTTGTTTCGGCGTACATTGAATACATTCTGAACAAATCGCCCGCAAAAAGAGCCGCCTCATCGCCGCCCGCGCCGCCGCGTATTTCTACAATTACGCTCTTTTCATCGTTTGGGTCTTTCGGTAAAAGTAAAACCCTAAGCTGTTCTTGGTGCTGCTCTAATTTTTCCCTGCCCTCGTCATATTCCGATTGCACAAGCTCTCTAAATTCCTTATCCAATGTTTCATCAAGCATTTGTTTTGCCTCGTCAACCCTTTGCTGCTGCTCTTTGTATAGCTTATACTGCTCAACAATAGGCAAAATATCGGATTGTTCCTTGCATAAGGTGCGAAATTTCTGCTGGTCGGCAATAACGGCAGGGTCGCTTATCTCGCTGCAAAGCTTATTATAGCGTTCTTCCAAAAAAGATAATTTATCAAACAAAATGACCGGCCTCCCTCTTTCGTCTGTGCTTTTTTAAAATGCTGCGCAATCGACTATTTAGCACCTTCTTTTATTTGCCCTAAAGCCGCCGCCTTGAGATACGCATTTATAAACCCGTCAATTTCGCCGTCCATAACGGCGGTTATGTTGCCCGTTTCAAAGCCTGTACGATGGTCCTTAACCATGTTGTACGGGTGAAACACATATGAACGGATTTGACTGCCCCACGCTATGTCCTTTTGAACGCCCTTTAAATCTTCAATTTTTTCTTTATGCTGTTGCTCCGCAAGCTGTATAAGCTTTGATTTTAGCATCTTCATTGCCGTTTCTCTGTTTTTGTGCTGTGAGCGTTCATTTTGACATGAAACCACAATCCCAGTGGGCAAATGAGTTATTCGTATGGCGCTGTCCGTTTTGTTTACATGCTGCCCGCCCGCGCCGCTTGCGCGGTATGTGTCTACCCTTAAGTCATCGGGATTTATACTCACTTCAATATCATCGTCTATTTCCGGCATTGTATCGATTGACGCAAAAGACGTGTGCCGTCTGCCGGACGAATCAAACGGCGAAATTCTGACAAGGCGGTGTATTCCCCTTTCAGCCCTTGTGTAGCCGTATGCGTTTAGCCCTTTAATCAGCAGGGTTGCGCTTTTAATCCCCGCTTCTTCCCCGTCAAGCAAATCAAGCATTTCAACGGAAAAGCCGCTGCGCTCCGACCAATGCGTATACATTCTAAGCAGCATTTGCGCCCAATCCTGCGATTCTGTGCCGCCTGCCCCCGAATGTATTGTAACGATAGCGTTATTTTTGTCATATGTGCCTGAAAGCAGCGTTTCAAGGCGCGTTTTTTCAAGCAACGCCGTCAGCTCGCCATGCCCTTGCGCAACCTCGGCCAAAACCGAGGTATCCTCCATCTCTATCCCCAAGTGAACCAATGTGTGCAAGTCGTCAAAGCTTCGCTGCAAGCCGTCAAAGCGTTCTTTTTTATCGCCAAGCTGCTTTATTTTTTGCATAACCTTTTGCGCATTCTCCATGTCCGAATAAAAATCCGCTTCCGTTGACTGCTTGTCAAGCCGCTTTATTTCAGCCATAACACCTGCGATGTCAAAGTGAATCCCTCAATTCATATATTTCTTTTTGAATTCCGTCAAGCGAAAGACGGTACTGCTCAAATTCCAACATATTTTCACCCCTATTTTGTTACTGTCCGCAACATTTTTTATATTTTTTACCGCTGCCGCATGGGCATGGGTCATTTCTTCCAACCTTTTTGGCTTTTGTTACAGGCTTTCTTTTAACTTCTTCTTTGCCGTGCGATGCAGTGATAGGCTGTGCAACCTGCTCTCGCCTTATTTCTTTATTAATGCGAGCGTGGAATGCATGCTTTATGGTGTCTTCCTTAATTGAGGCTATCATTTCATCAAACATATCCATGCCCTCGAATTTATACTCAATAACAGGGTCATGCTGCGCGTACGCCCTAAGCCCGATTCCTGTACGGAGTTGGTCCATTGCATCGATATGGTCCATCCATTTGCTGTCAACCACTTGCAGCAGGATAACCCGCTCCAACTCGCGCATTGACTCCTCGCCAAACTCCTGTTCCTTTTTTTCATACAAGCTATGAGCAGAATCGGTAACAAGCCGCAATAATTCTTCAGAATCCGTTTCTTTTCGTTTTTGCTCATCCATGGGCATCGCAATCCCAAAATGCTCAAGCATTAAAAGTTCAAATGTTTCCCATGAATATTCCTCCGGGTGACGGCTATCCCCCACCGTGCTGTTTACAACCTTTTGGGCAACGCTATCAACCATAGACAATATATAGCTTTTTAAATTTTCGCCTTCCAAAACCATACTTCGCTGTGCATAAATCAGCTCGCGCTGTTGGTTCATAACATCGTCATACTGCAAAACATGTTTTCTGATGTCGAAGTTTCTGCCCTCTACCCTTTTTTGCGCGCTTTCAATTGCATTTGAAAGCATTTTATGTTCAATTGGCTGGTCTTCTTCCAACCCAAGGGCTTCAACAATATTGGTTAGCCGCTCCGAGCCGAAAAGACGCATTAAATCATCTTCAAGTGAGATAAAAAACTTTGATGCGCCAATATCCCCTTGCCTTCCGCTTCGACCTCTAAGCTGGTTATCAATTCGTCTGCTTTCATGTCGCTCCGTTCCTAAAATAAACAGCCCGCCCGCCGCAATAACATCTTGATGCTCCAAATCAACAGCCGGCTTAAATTTTTCGTATAACTCGCTAAACACCTTTCGGGCATTTAATATATCCTCGTTATCCGTATCGGCATGGCTTGTTGCCTCGTTAATCAAAAACGACTCAAACCCTTGCCTTGCCATTTCATGCTTCGCCATAAATTCCGCATTGCCGCCCAATGTAATGTCCGTGCCTCGTCCTGCCATGTTTGTTGCGATGGTGACTGCACCCTTTTTACCCGCCTGCGCAACTATTTCGGCTTCCTTTTCGTGAAACTTTGCGTTTAAAACCTCATGAGCAATCCCGTTTCTTTTGAGCGCCGCCGATAATTCTTCCGATTTTTCTATTGTTATTGTACCCACAAGCACCGGTTGCCCAACGCTGTGGCATTTTTTAATTTGTTCTATTATTGCGTCTTGCTTGCCCTTTTCGTTTTTATATACCGAATCGGGAAAATCCATACGAATAAGCGGCTTGTTTGTGGGGATTTCAACAACATCAAGCTTGTAAATTTCTTGAAACTCCTCCTGCTCGGTAAGCGCAGTTCCGGTCATGCCGGAAAGTTTTTTATAAAGCCTGAAATAGTTTTGAAAAGTTATCGTTGCAAGCGTTTTACTTTCTCGCTCAACCTTAACCTTTTCTTTTGCTTCAATCGCCTGATGCAACCCTTCGCTGTATCGTCTGCCCAGCATAAGCCGCCCGGTAAACTCGTCAACTATTATTACTTCTCCGTTTTTAACAACATAATCTTTATCGCGGTGCATGATGCCGCGGGCACGAATTGCTTGGTTGATATGGTGCGAAATAGTTAGGTTTTCAGGGTCGGAAAGATTTTCTATACCAAAAAAGGTTTCCGCCTTTTTAATGCCCCGCTCGGATAGTGTGGCGGTTTTTGCCTTTTCATCGATTATATAATCAGCCTCTACATTTTCTTCAAGCTGTTTATCGTCACTTTCTTTAATTTTAATAAACTGTAAACCCCGTGCAAATTTATCGGCTGTTTCATACAGCAGAGTTGATTTATCACCCGCACCGGAAATTATAAGCGGGGTGCGCGCCTCGTCAACCAAAATGCTGTCTACCTCGTCAACGATAGAAAAATAATGCTCTCGCTGCACTTTTTGTTCTTTATAAATTACCATGTTGTCGCGCAAATAGTCAAACCCAAATTCATTATTTGTGCCGTAAGTAATGTCTGCGGCGTATGCCTGCCTGCGCTCGTCATTTGTAAGCCCGTGAACAATAACCCCCACCGACAGTCCAAGAAAACTATAAATTTTTCCCATCCACTCGCTGTCACGCTTTGCAAGGTAGTCATTTACCGTAATAATATGCACGCCCCTTCCTTCAAGCGCAACAAGATATGCCGGAAGTGTGGCAACAAGCGTTTTTCCTTCACCCGTTTTCATTTCGGCAATTCTGCCTTGATAAAGCACTATGCCGCCCACCAACTGAACATCAAAGTGGCGCATACCCAAAACGCGCCATGATGCCTCACGCACAACGGCAAACGCTTCAGGCAAAATATCATCCGTTGTTTCACCTTTTGCAAGACGCTCTTTAAAGTGTGCCGTTTTGGCTTTTAATTCGGCGTCCGATAACCCCTTTATTGCGTCCTCCAGCTCTGATATCTGCTCTGCAATAGGCATTATTCTTTTTAATTCCCTGGAACTGTGTGTTCCAAAAACCTTTTCAAAAATTCTTTTCAAAAAATTTCACCCCGTTCGTTTTCCATTAACGCTTTTAGATGTACAAAAGCCGCATTATTCAATATCCTTTATCTTATAAGAAAGCATCATAAGCGAGTCGCTGATGTGGACATTTTCAACCTCAACACCGTTTAAAGTGCTTATATCCGTGTAGGAAAAATTTAAAATGCCTTTTATTTTGCATTTTGAAAGAAGGGCTGTAATTTCGCCCACCGCTTCCTTCGGAACAGCTATAACGGCAATTTCCGGCTCGTTTTTTTTGATAAATTCCTCAACCGTGCATATGTCCAAAACCTCATGCCTACCTATAAAAGTGCCTATTTTACTTTTGCTGTTATCAAAAATGCCGATAAGTTTAAAACCCCTTTTTTCAAAAGACTTGTAAAGGGCAAGCGCTTTACCTAAATTCCCCGCACCCACAATAATTGTTTTGTGTCCGTGGTTTAACCCAAGAATTTCTCCGATGGAGTTGTAAAGGCTTTCAACGTTATATCCATAACCCTGCTGTCCGAAACCGCCGAAACAGTTAAGGTCTTGCCGTATTTGCGATGCGGTCACATCCATTTTTTCACTAAGCTCTTTAGATGATATCCTTGTTATGTTGCTTTTGCCAAGTTCACCCAAATACCTGTAATATCGCGGCAATCTTTTAATAACCTCAAGCGATATTTTTTTTGTATCACCCATTTTACAATCATCCTTTCTTGGGGTATCTTGCGGCGCAATTATTTAATGTTTCGCAAATCATAAGGAGTTGCTTGATAAACATGGTAGTTCAACCAATTAGAGAACAATAAATTTGCATGAGCGCGCCAAATATCTTTCGGACGCCGCTTTGGGTCGTTTTGCGGAAAATAATTTTTCGGCATAGCGGTATTCATGCCTTTATCCAAGTCTCTATAATATTCCTGGCTTAGCGTAACATCATCATACTCGCAATGCCCCATAATAAAAATGCGTTTGCCGCCTTTTGATGTAACGAGATAAACACCCGCTTCATCAGATACCGACAGCACCTCAAGTTCAGGCACAGCGCGCACCTCGTCTTCCAAAACCTCGGTGTAACGCGAATGCGGCGCATAAAAAACATCATCAAACCCGCGCATAAGCATTTTCGTTTTGCGTTTTGGCTTATGCTCAAAAACACCGAAAAGCTTTTGCCCAAGCGGATACTTTTTTATGCCGTAATGATGATAAAGCGCCGCTTGAGCTCCCCAGCAGATATGCAATGTTGATGTTACATTGCTCGTTGTCCAATCCATTATCTCGGTCAGCTCTTGCCAATAATCAACCCTTTCAAACTCCATTGTTTCAACCGGCGCGCCTGTTATTATCATTCCGTCAAATTTTTGCTCTTTAATGTCGTCAAAATCCTTATAAAAAGCCAACAAATGCTCCTTTGGCGTGTTTTTGCTTTCATAGCTTTTGGTTTTCACCAGTTCAATATCCACCTGAAGCGGTGAGTTCCCCAAAAGACGCAGTAATTGGGTTTCGGTTGTAATTTTAGTGGGCATTAAATTTAGTATTGCGATTTTAAGCGGACGGATATCTTGCGTCATCGCCCTTTTTTCCGTCATTACAAATATATTTTCATTTTCAAGTGTTTTCCTTGCCGGAAGCTGATTTGTTATTTTAATAGGCATTTACGCCACTTCCCTTCTTGCGCCCCGATTATTAACTTCTCTATATAATATTTCATTATAACAGATGTATATAAAATTGACAAGAATATAATAATATATTTTGGAAGGTAGTGATAAATTTGGACAACAATATTTCATCAGACAATGCAGAATGCAATAATGAGCAACAAACCGAAGAAGTAAAAGATAATGGCTTGGTGGAATCAAAAAACTCTGCTCATAAAATACAATACCTAACAATTATCGGACAAATTGAGGGGCACACCGTTTTGCCGCCTCAAACCAAAAGTACAAAATACGAGCATGTTATCCCCCAGCTTGTTAAAATTGAGGACGACAACACAATAGCCGGGCTTTTAGTGCTGCTAAATACAGTAGGCGGGGATGTAGAGGCCGGGCTTGCAATTGCGGAAATGATATCGGGGATGTCAAAACCAACAGTATCGCTTGTGCTGGGCGGCGGGCACAGCATCGGTGTTCCGCTTGCCGTAGCCGCGCGGCGCTCTTTTATTGCTCCCAGCGCAACAATGACAATTCACCCAATACGCATGAGCGGAATTGTTATCGGTACCTCCCAAACCTATGATTATTTTAACAGGGTTCAAGACAGGGTGGTTGATTTTATCGTAAAAAATTCTAAAATATCATCAAAAAAGTTTAATGAGCTTATTCGACAAACGGGCATTTTGGCAAACGATGTAGGCACAATTCTGTTCGGCGAGGAAGCGGTAAACCACGGGATAATCGACGAGGTCGGCGGTATAAGCAAAGCGCTTTGCACGCTGCATGGCATAATTGAGGATGAGCAAAAAAATCAAAACAGCCTAAACAAAAATCTATTATAAAATGCAAAGCATTGCAAAACCGCAATCAAAGCACAAATTTTATGTACGCCATAGCAAAATAAGGCATTCTTAAATTTTTAAAAAGAATGCCTTATAGCTTTTAATGTGGCAATATTACAGACATTGCGCAATTTTCTTCGTTAAAGTGGCTTTGTAACCGTTCTTTTGCCTCATTTAGCGTTATCCCTTCGCAAATTGAAGGAAAGTTGAATAGGTCAACACCTTTAAATAGGTTCGACACAAATAAGTTTGATATATTCTCAACAGAATTAAACAGCCTTAAAAAACGCCCTATCAGCACCTTTTTGCAACGCTCTAATTCAGCGTCGCATAAGCGGGAATTTTTAATTCCGTGCAAAATTATTTCTTTTGCTTTTTCGGGGTTTACGCTTTCGCCCCCCATAATCGTGTGCGAATACTGCACCTCAGAGGTAAAATCCACCTCAAACATATCGTTTATAAGCCCCTGCTCATAAAGGGCGTTATATATCTTACTGCTTTTGCCGAAAAGCATTTCAAGCAGCACCTCGGTAACCGCTTGCCTATATAACAGCCCATCCCCCTGCGCCTCGTTTTTATCATCCTTAAAACCAAGCAAAAACACAGGGGATGCGACACTTAGCTTTTGCTGTATAAAGCTTTTATTAACCCCGGAAGGCTCGTTGGGGTACATCCTTTTTATTTCACCGCCGGGCGCAGCGGTCACATGTTTATCAACATATTGCTCAACCGTTGCGGCATCGACATCGCCGCATACAAAAAGCATCATATTTGAAGGGTTGTAAAATGTGTTGTAGCATTTGTATAAAATGTCCTTATCTATTTCTAAAATGCTTTCCACAGTTCCTGCAATGTCTTTTCTCACCGGGTTTTTATGATACATAGCGCCTAAAAGGTTAAAAAACACCCGCCAATTGGCGTCATCGTCATACATGGTGATTTCTTGACCTATTATGCCCTGCTCTTTTGCAATGTTTTCATGCGTAAAATACGGTTTCCCAACAAAATCAAGCAAAATTTCAAGGTTAGCGTAAAAATCACGTGTTGCAGAAAAAATGTACGCCGTTGTGTTAAAGCTTGTAAAGGCATTAGCGGATGCGCCTGTTTTGCTGTACAGTTCAAAAACATTCCCGCCGTCTTGCTGTTCAAACAATTTATGTTCAAGAAAATGCGCAACGCCGTCCGGCACTTTTGTTACTTCCGTTTCGCCGGGGGCGATAAATTCGTTGTCAATAGAGCCTATTCGTGCCGCAAAGCTTGCATAGCTTTTGCTGTATCCTTTTTTCGGCAAAAGGTATATTTTCAGCCCGCTTTTATGGGTACCGCCGTACAAAACCTCGCCAAGTTGCTTACAGTCTATCTTTTCAAATTCAATCATGCCGCTTTAAGATTCCTTCCCTTTTAAAAAATATACCGTGTCAAGCGCCACATTTCGTGACACCTCAACAACATCTTCGATGGTGACTTTGCCAAGCTGTGATGTAAGCTCATCAAAATCAACCTGTGTATCGGCAATCAGCCTGCCCAGCCAATAGTCCTCCATTGCAATTGCGCTGTCTGTTATAGACTTTACGCTGTTTATCATTGCAAGAACAGCGGCGGACATTTCTTCATCGGTAACATTTCCCTTTTGGATTTCGCCAAGCTGCAACATTATTTCATCATACGCTTTTTGATAGTTGGCAACTTCTATGCCGGAATTTACCGTCATAATGCCTTTGAGCAAATCTGCCCTTGAGGATGCGTAATATGCAAGGGAAAGTTTTTCCCGCACATTGTTAAAAAGCTTTGATGATGGACCTCCGCCGTATAAAGCGTTAAATATAAGCAGCGCCGGATATTGCCGCTGCGGCGCATTTATACCGGTTGTAAAGCCAAGGCTTAGCTTGCCCTGTGCAATATTTTCCGTTTCAATAATTTTTTTAATTTCGCCCCCGCTTTTCGTCATTTGAAATTTCGGGCGGTCAAAGTCCATTTGATTTGTATATTCAAACATCTGCTTTATATGCTCTAACACCTTGTTTATGTCAACATCCCCGCATACAAAAACATCAACCGGGCTTTTTAGAACAATTTTTTTATAGTGCTCATATAAGCTTTTTTCGTCTATTTTTTCTATATCTTCCGCAAAACCCAATTCCCGTATGCCATGCGGCTCGTTTTGACACATTATTTCAACACACCGAATGTTTGCATAGCTTCTTTTGTCATTGATAACCGACAAAATCAGCCGCCGCAAATTTTCCTTTTCCTGCTGCACTTGTTGTGCCGCAAAATGTGTTTGACCGGTTATGATTTCTTTGGCAAGACCAAAAATGCCGTCTAAAATAGACTGATTGGTTTTCACATAATTTTCGCTGATAAACTCAAAGTTAATGTGAATAACCTGTGAATCGCCCTTTTTGCGCACACCACAGCTTAAGCTTGCGCCATACAGCTCGTCAAGCCTTTTGTTAAGCTGCATTGTATCGGGGTATGACGGACACCCCCGCTTTAACGCATGCGAAAGCAGGGCGTTTATCGTTACCTCCCGCTTGCTTAGCGGGCGGTGGAAGTAAAACCCAAGTGTGGCTGTTTTAAATTTATCGGTGTTAATATGATGAAGGTTAACACCTTTTTTTATCTCGAAAGAATGTATGCTCATTTTTTAAAACCCCGTTGCATTTATAATTTTTCAATACGAAACGATTTTAAAAGTGCCGTTGATGTTATTATTCCTGTTATTTCCGTTTTTTAATCTTTTTATTTTTTAAGTTTTTCATTCGATACAAATAAACAGCAATTTCAACAATCAGCGACAACCCTATAAGTATAAAAAGCATCTCAATAAGCCTTTTTGTGTTTGCCAAATATTTTATAAAAGGCATGAACCTTGTTAAGTAATAAAAGATTGGCTGCAATGCAACGCACCAAAAAAAGCCCGCAGCCGTAACAAAAAAATAAATTGCCGCAACTTTGTAGCCGTTTCTGCTTTGCTTCTTCCATAGCGCAATATACAATGCTCCAACCGCTGCCGACACGCCAAACAACGCCCATAAAATTTTTGGCATGGCGCTGCCCAAAGCGCCGCCATACCTGAATAAGCTTGCGTTATATATATACAGCAGCAGTATGGATGATGCTATTGCATACGCAAATTGCAACAAAAAATCATTTGCAATTTTTTCGCTTTGCGTTACTTTATACTTTCTGTTGACGGATGCTTTTTTGTTCATCTTTTTACCTCTCCTTATATCTGTCTTTGTGAATACATTATTATAGGAATTACCGCCGCCGCCGCCGTTTCGGTGCGCAAAATGCGTTTGCCCAAGGTTACCGTTTGAATTCCATTATCCCGTGCAAGGGCTGCTTCTTCCGGCTCAAACCCGCCTTCCGGACCGATTATCAACGACACCTCCGAAACGGTGTTATCTTCCAAAACATCACGCAAACTTGTGTTTTCTTCCTTTTCATACGGCATTATTGCCAACTGGGTTTTAGCCGCCCGCTCAACAGCTTTGGGAAAAGAAATTACATCTCCAATTATCGGAATAACCCCCCTACCGCTTTGCTTTGCCGCTTCCTTGGCAACCTTTTGCCATCGCGCAAGCTTATCGGCAGGTTTTTGAACACATCTTTTTGAATAAACGGGGACTATCCCAAAAACCCCAAGCTCGGTACATTTTTGAATTATATATTCCATTTTGCCTTGTTTGGCAAGCGATTGGAATAGCACAATTTTAATATCCGGCTCGGCAAGGCATTTCTTTTTATTTAACAGCTTTGCTTTTACTTCCGTTTTTGATATGTCAACAACCACGCCATCGTAATCGTGCCCCTCACCGTCGCAAACAGTAAGCCCGTCGCCGTTTGCCATTCGCAACACGCTTGAAATATGCTTGACATCATCGCCCGAAATAACGGCGATATCATTTTTAATATAATCGCGCGAAACAAAAAATCTTGCCATAAAAGCAAAAACCCCAATGCTAAATGTTTTGGAATATTCGAGGGCATAATGCAAAAACCAACAAATGCCTACGCAAAACATTATAACATTGGTCTGCAAAAAAAACAAGCATTTGAACAAAAAAATGCCTCTTTTGTTAATAACTGCGCTAAGCCTTCTTTATCCGCTCTTTTTCCAGCGCTTCTATTATTTCTTCGCCCACACCTTTTATAATGCCGCAAGCGGGCACGGCAAAAAGCATACCCGCAAATCCAAACAAATGACCGCCCACAATAACCGCCATAATCACAATAACAGGGTGGATACGAATGTAGCCTCCAAGAATTTTCGGGGTGATATACACACTTTCAAGTTGTTGCACAACAGTAAATATCGCCGCTGTCCATATTGCCTTTTGGGTAGAGTGAGCCGCGGCGGTAATTACTGCGGGAATTGCCCCCACGAACCCGCCGAAATATGGTATAACCTCAAGAACCCCTGCAAAAACCGCAAGCAAAAAAGCGTGCCTCACATTCAAAATCATTAAAGCGCAAAATAATAATATGCCAATGACAAGAGATACCCCAAACAAACCTTTTGCATACCGCTTAATTATCCTGTCAACTTTTACCGCTATGTTTACGGTAAATCCCCGCCAAGCCTTTGGTATAAGCAATAGCATTGAGTTTTTGATTTTTTCTTTATCCAAAATTATATAAAAGCTGAGCACAAGCCCAACAATAACATTGATAATAACGCCTAATGTTGAAACAAGCGCGGTTATCAGCTTACCCGCGTAGCCCAAAATCGTATCCTGAAGTTGTGCAACCACGCCTTCAAGGTCAATAAACGGAACTTCCACATTCGATGAGTATTCGGCGATTGTTTTTTGCAGCGATAAAACCGCCGCTGTCATGCGAGGAATTCCAAGTAAAAATATTAAAAAAATTGCTGCCGCCGCAGCAATATACACAACTATTAATGCAAAACACCTGCCAAGCCCTTTTCTTTCAAGCGCCGAAATTACAGGTGATATTATATATGCAAACACCACGCCCAAAAAAAGCGGCGCTAAAGCCGCTCGTGCAAAATAAAAAAAGATTACCGCCAAAAGACCTACCGCCAAAAGTAAAGTTTTTCTTTTCATAACAACTCCTTTTCACATTATGTAAACGGCGCAAAGCGCCGTTGCTTACGCTGTTTACATTGGTTGGCTGCAGACGGTATTACTTCATTGCATCTATCATATTGTCTGCAATAGAACCTATCGTAGTGAACATTTTTGAAGTTCTTTTTACAATACGGCGGCGGTCACGCTCATCCATTGGATTTGCAACCATCGACAACCCCATTCCGATAACCGCACCGGTAACCATTCCTTTTACAAATGTGCCTGTATTCATTTACACACCCCCCTTTTTACTTTCTTCACTGCATGGAAGTTTACACATCATTATTATTTCGCACTTCAATATTATTATTACCAAAAACGGTGTCGTTATGAACAATATGTTTTCTACCCTTTAATAAATCCTCCGAAAATCCGTCTGACACCTCAAAATACACCAGTTCACCAAACTCCGCCCTGTAAAGCAAATCGCTTACATTCCCTATCCTTCTTCCATTCCTTGCTATCTCCATCCCTTTAATTTGGCGCATATAGCTTGCATATGCATTGTCCTTTTTAATTTGAGCAAGGGAAGAAAGCGCCGATGAATCCTTGACAAAAAGTTTTCGCTCCGATATTTTGATTATTTTTTCTATACTCAAAAAACGCTGAAGCTGTATTAATCTTCCCACAGCAACAGCATAGCCCGCAACCTTCATATTTTTACGGTTAAAAATAATATCAGTTATTGTGCCGATTATAATTTTATCCTTTTGACTTATAACCGGCATATCAATCAGCTTGCTTATTTTTTTATAATCATACATAGCGCTGTTAGTATTTGCATTTTTAACAATATTATTAAAAACAAATAAAGCAAGACGAGAGTAATTTCCCGCTTTGCCTTATACCCTGCGATGGGGTCCACCGCAGGGGGTATATTTAAGAGCAGTTTTTTGCAGGTTAAATCAAGAATGTAAATAGGACAATTTAGACCAATTTTTCAAAACTACTTCCCCCAAACCACTCTATTTACATAATCGGTGTAGGAAAGTATTATTCGCAAAACCTTATCCGACACATTTGGCATGCTATAATCCCCCACCTGCCGCAATGCACCGCTCTTTTGCGTTTCCAGCACGGTAAGCCCTTGTAGAATCCTTGTTTTCTCTAACCCAACCATCATAACTGCCGCTTCTTCCACTGCTTCGGGTCGTTCATGGGCTTGTCTTATATTAAGCGCCCTAAAGCCAAGAATAGATGATTCCTCGCTAATTGTGCCGCTGTCGCTTAGTACCGCTTTTGAATTGATTTGCAGCTTGTTGTAATCTATAAATCCAAGGGGCTTTAATGTTTGGATTAGAGGGTTTAGCACAATGCCCTTTTCGTTTATCATCTTTTTTGTCCGTGGATGGGTGCTTATTATCACCGGCAAATTATACTTTTCTGCAATAGTATTTAAGCTGTCAATGAGGTTGCTAAAATTTATTTTAGAATTAATATTTTCTTCCCTATGGGCAGATATCACAAAATACTTGCCTTCTTCAAGCCCTAATCTTTTTAAAACATCTGATTTTTCAATGTCGTCTTTTCTGGAACTAAGAACCTCAAACATTGGGCTTCCTGTTTTTATAACCCTATCTGCCGACAATCCTTCGCTTATTAAATATTCCCGCGCTATATCGCTGTATGTTAAGTTAATATCTGCTATATGGTCAACAATTTTTCTGTTTGTTTCTTCCGGCACCCGTTGGTCAAAGCACCTGTTGCCTGCCTCCATGTGAAAAATTGGTATGTGCCTTCGTTTTGCCGCAATAGCGCAAAGACAACTGTTGGTATCCCCCAACACTAAAAACGCATCCGGCTTCATTTCATCAAGAATTGGGTCGATTTTAATTAAGATGTTCCCTATTGTTTCCACAGCAGTGCCTATAGCGGCATTTAAAAAGTAATCAGGCTTTTTAAGTTTGAAATCTTGAAAAAACACTTCATTTAGCTCATAATCATAATTTTGACCTGTATGAACTAATGCATGCTCTATCGCTTTGGATTCCTCTAATTTATTAATAACAGCCGAAAGCCTGATAATTTCAGGCCTTGTTCCTACAACCGTCATAACTTTTAATTTTTTCATGGTTTATACCTCCAAATAATGTGTATCTGGTTTTTCCGGGTCAAAAGACTCATTTGCCCACATGATAGTCACCATATCAACATCACCAAGGTTTTCAATGTTGTGGGTATATCCAACAGGTATGTCTACAACTTCCAGTTTGTCCCCGCTGACAAAGTATTCCAAAACCTTGTCAGATTCGACCTGCCTAAACCGTATAACCCCTTTACCGCTCACCACCAAAAACTTTTCGCACTTTGTATGATGCCAGTGATTGCCTTTCGTAATTCCCGGCTTGGATATATTCACAGAAACTTGCCCTCTATCCGGAGTTTTTATAAATTCCGTAAACGAACCTCTGTTATCGGCATTCATTTTTAGTGCATAGCTAAATTTGCTTTCAGGCAAGTGGCTTAAATATGTGCTATACAGCTTTTTAGTAAAGTTATCTGACATATCAGGGACAGAGCATTCTTCCCGACTTTTTTTAAAAGAGTAGATTAAATTTGCAATTTCCCCAAGAGTAACCTTATAAGAAACCGAAACTTCACAAAAATCGCCTTTTTTATTTTCCCTTCCTTCAAGGGCATGAATTAATTCGGCTACAACATCATCTATATAAACAAGATTTAGCATGGCATTTGGGTCGTTTACCGTTATGGGTAAGTTATGCGCTATATTGTGGCAAAATGTGGCAACAGCACTGTTATAATTAGGCTTACACCACTTTCCAAATATATTTGGAAAGCGGTATATCAACACTTTTGCACCTGTTTGTTTTCCGTGCTCTAAAACCAACTCTTCCCCCGCCTTTTTGCTTTTACCGTATGGATTATCAAGCGCTGCTTGAATTGAGGAAGATGCTGCAATAGGACATACATTATTATGTTTCTTTAATAGGGTAAGGAGCTTTTCGGTAAAACCAAAATTGCCCTTCATAAATTCCGATTCCTCTTTAGGTCGATTTACTCCTGCAAGGTGAATAACGAAATCCGCTTCTTTACAATACCCATCAAGCAAAGCAGGGTTAGTATCCTTGTCAAATTCAAATATGCCAGCATACCCTCTGTTTTTAAGTTCTGCAATTAAATTTTTACCGATAAACCCTTTAGCGCCAGTTATAAGAACCTTCAACCGTTATTACACCCCTTTAACTGCTGCTTTATGTAATCAAGCGACAGTAGTTTTTCTTTTATTTGCGCAACATTTAAAAGCTGTGTATTATTCGAATTAAACTCTTCAAGTTGTTCGTGCGCAACTCTACCTTCTATAAAATATTTATCATAGTTTAAATCCCTTTTATCGGCAGGGACACGGTAAAAAGCGCCTAAATCAACAGCGTGGGCGCTTTCTTCATTGGTGAGCAATGTTTCATACATTTTTTCGCCATGCCTTATACCAATGTTTTTAACCTCACTTTTCGTGTCAAAGAGTTCTATAATTGCTTGCGCCAAATTTTCAATTGTGCAAGCGGGTGCTTTTTGCACCATTATATCACCGCTTTCGGCATTTTTAAAAGCAAACAAAACAAGTTCAACCGCTTCTTCAAGGCTCATAATAAAACGGGTCATGGACGGCTCTGTAATGGTAAGCGCCTGCCCGCTTTTAATTTGTTCAACAAAAAGTGGAATTACGCTTCCCCTTGAGCACATAACATTCCCATAACGAGTGCAACAAATCAATGTTTTTTCTGGAGATACCGTTCGCGACTTTGCCACAACAACTTTCTCCATCATAGCTTTGCTTGTTCCCATTGCGTTTACAGGGTAAGCCGCCTTGTCCGTGGAAAGACAGATAACTTTATTAACGCTATGAGAAATTGCGGCATCAAGCACATTATTTGTACCCAAAATATTAGTTTCTACGGCTTGCATGGGAAAAAACTCACAAGAAGGCACTTGCTTTAATGCAGCTGCGTGGAATACATAGTCTATCCCATACATAGCGTCTTTTATACTGCGCAAATTTCGCACATCACCTATGTAAAATTTAATTTTATCGCTTTTATAGCGTTTTCGCATATCGTCCTGCTTTTTCTCATCCCGAGAAAAAATACGAATTTCAGCAATGTCCGTGTTTAGAAAACGATTAAGCACAGCATGCCCGAAGGAACCTGTGCCACCCGTGATAAGTAAAGTTTTATTTTTGAACATTATCAAAGCCCCCTAATCATTAAAAATAAAAGATGATCAAACAATTCAAACCCATCATGGCAGACTATATCACATGAAAACACCAAAGACCTGAGCTGTTACTATAAAAATTTTTATGTAGCTTGGATAACACGCTACTGCACTATATCATATCCAAATTCTTCACAAGCGTTAAACGCGCTTCTAAAACAGGGTTTAATTTTTCTAAGTTATCATGCTTTGTATATTTATGAATTTTGCTCTGTTGCGTTATGATTTTATAAAATATATTAGCCCCTCTGTGTACCCATGCCATTGGCAGCAAAAGCGGGCATTTGCTTACATAAGGATAATTAACTGACATATGCGCCCTGCATGGAAACACTTGCCTGAGTGATATTTTTCCGTAATGTCGTTTCATATACTTTGGAAAGTTTCCTTTGTTCAATTTTGTAAAACGTTCCTTGACATAAATATTATAAAAATCCTTCCTTTGATTATCCGAGATACCAAAAATCCCTCCCTGCTCCACATCTGCAAGAATCTTTTCAAGCAGTTCATCATCTATTTCAATGTCAGAAAACATATTATTAGAAAAGCCAAAATACTTGTTGCCAATTTTTATTGCTGCAGCAATAAATCGTGAATAACCCAAATCATCCATAAGGATTCTTATTCGTGACCAGTCAACACTATTACCATGCGCTTCCGCAAATAAGAATATATCATAAAATTGTCGAATACCTATTCCTGCACTCAAGAAATGTTTGATTAAGTGTAAAAAAAGATAAATCATGTAGTCGGTAGATTCCGGTATTTTCAATACAGTTCTGTTCTCAAGTACAATTTCCTCTGTTTTCCCTGTTAAAGGAATTTGGTTATTGAAAAAAATATCATTTGTTATATCCCCACAAAGTGCAACATGAATTTCCAAGCGCCCCCCCAGCGGATGTTGGCACACGAAATGATGAGAGCCGCTGTTGCGGGGCATAACGATATATCCGTATTTTTTTAAAAGACGAACGCATTGCATTTCCAATTCGGGAGATATTAATATATCCGTATCGCTTGAAATCCTGCAAGAAGGCGTGTGATAAAGCATAGCAAGGCTTTCGCCCTTGAACAAACAGCACTCAATCCCATTGTCCTCTAAATGTTTTATTGTATTATGTATGAATTCCAATCGCCTAAACTGATGTAGCACAGTACGATAGAACGCGACATTCAATGTGCTGTATAAATCTGAGCCAATATCAGACTTATCGTTGTCAGGCAACTGCTTAATAGCCGTAAAAACAAGAGCGCTTACCCCGTGGCTTTGTGCTAAGCAATAAACACCACCCCAATTTACCGGATTGTTTAAAATTGGCGTAATCCCTTTTGCACCGCAGTGCATAAGATAAATCATATCTTTAAACTCTTTTGTCACATAAATCACCCTTTATAAAATCCTTTTAGGCTATTAAATTGATGTATGTTTAATATTAAATATTTTTAGCAAACAGGTTACTCTGTGGTTTAAAAGTATAATCTGTATTTAACAGCAATACTATGATTACTCCCCAATCAACTGATAGATATGATTTGTTTCTTTTCGAACTCTGGCATATATGAATATATTTCTGACCATTTGTTTCGTTTATCACTTTCACAAATAATATTGCCTCTCAATATATTTGTTTCCATATCTGCTTAATTCTTTTAGACATAACAAAAAAATATACAAGCGCCCAAACAATGCCTATGATAATCGCACTCACTATCCCTTTTAAGGTTGTTGTCATTCCTATTAATCTTAATACAAATTGAAAAATAATTGCAGTTAAAACACAAACAGTAAATTCCTTTAACATATTAGCCCAAGGAAATATCCTCCTAACGGGCATCTTGATTAGTCGCGAAGAACTAAATACCTGTGCAATTGACATAATGGCAATACTTATCAAGGATGCTAATGCGGGACCTTCAAAACCTATAAAAAAATATAAAATAATAGATAAAATCAAATTAACACCCAAACAAATTAAAGAGTTATATAATATTTGTTTTGTTTTACCATATGCATTCAAAATCATTCCCCAATATGTTATTCTTAGTAGTAATATTAACGAATATATTCTAAAAATTCTTGTCCCCGACAAATATGTATCTGAATATAAAAATGTTATTATTTGGGGTGCGAATACTATACTTGCACATGCAAAAAAACAAAAAATAATAAAACATAGCTCGCTTGAATTTTTCCATAAATCTATGGAAAGTTCCTTGTTGCCTTCTTTTATATTTTTTACAACCTTGGGTAGAACCAATGCGGAAAATGAAGTTGAAATCAATGAAAACGGTAATTCTTTCCCTGCATTAGCATATATCGCTACTGATTCTTCATTCATAAAATAACCAATAATCAACTTGTCTAAATCCAAACTAAGTGTAGATATAGCTGTAGAGAGCCCCAATGGTACAGAAAAGAATATTACACTTTTCAGTAAAGATTTGTCAAAGTCAACATTTATGGTCTTTTCTGCCGAGTAACATGCTTCAGTATAAGAAAGAATTGAAAAAACAACCTCTACAACTACATACAACCAAAGGTAAACATACATAGAAGTCTTGCTCATTACTACAAACAATGTAATTAAAAAAAGAAGGGCAGAATTAGCTATGCTATATATCAGTTCTTTCCTTAACTTTGTATCAACAATTAACATGTTACTTCTGCTGCTTATTGTTATTTTAGTCCAAGGTATTACTACCAAGAAGAATGAGTACAATGTCAAAGTTGGATTATTATAATACTGTGCTATTAAAGTCTTGGAAAAAAACATTAAAATGGCTACACATATTGATATTATAGTAATCATAGAATAGTAAAAGCTTAAAAACTTTCTTTTATAATCTAATTTGCACGATGCTAAAAAATAGTTAATACTACTAGGTAGACCTAATGCAAAAACTGAAACAACCAAGGAGGTGATTGTTTGCAACTCAGAATATGTACCATACTCAACTAATGTTAAGTACCTTGATAAAAACATCGAAGTAATCACCGAAAGCATTAAATTTATAGTTTTACTTGCTGAAAGTGCTAATGCCGACCATCCAACACTTTCTAAATTATTTTTCAAAATAATTATCCCCCAAAGCATCTTTTAATAAGGTGTAGACAGCTTTATTCAAATCATTATTGTTATAGAAAGACTTTGAATTTTGGGAATATTCAGCATAATTGCTTTCAATCTTTTCTATGGCTTTGACAACCTCATCAACATCTGAATAAGAAGTACAAACGCCCATGTTCTCCTGTTCAATTGTGTAATAAAGCCCCGGAATATCATTACCAAGCATTGGAATCCCAAGTCCACTATATTCATATATTTTATTTGGAGCGCAAAAAAGATTATTCAATGAAACCCTATCATAAGCAAGCAATGCAATATGGGCATGGCTTGTTACTTCTAAGTGATATGGCGCCGCTATAAAATGAATAAAATATGTTTTAGGATATACTTCTCTTAACCTTTCAACAGAATTGTTGTGATTCCTTCCCATTAGAACCAAAGCATACTCACTATTATTAATTATTCTCAATGCCTCAGCAATCACTGTGAGGTTTCTATTACCTATATCAATTTGTCCTTGATATATAAATATCTTTTTATGTTTAAGCTTTTCAATAACATTACTTGCATAAGTATCACTAATCCTTTGTTTACTTTCTAATGACAATATATATGGGATGTTTGGTATAATATATGGTTTGTTCTTCAGACTATACCAATACATATATATATTTGCCCGACAAAACTCAGGCACAACGAGCGCCTTGGCATTTCTAACATACTTTTTCAAGCCTTTACGATATAATATAATTTTGTCATATAACTCATTGATTTGCAATATGTATTTATATCTATTTAAAACCGAATTTAAGCATAGCGCTGTATCGGCAGAACAAATATATACCATGTCGTTATCAGAAAACTCATTCCCCAAAATGCTTTTACAGGCAAATTTAAACCCTATCCAATCCATAATGCGGCTTCGTTTTCCCATAAACTTGTCACAATGTAATGTTTCCCTACACACTATCCCAGCACTTTCTAACAGGTTTTTGCTTTTTTCCTGCATTTTAGAGCAAATAAAGTTTACTTTAATCCCCTTTTTAGAGGCATATATTAGCCGAGGCAACATAGGAGGCAGCGCCTCAACTGTTCCCTTTAGTATGAATGTTATGACCATATTGTTCCTCCAATATTGTATCGCTATTATTTAAGTTCAAAGCTATTGAAATCATCATACCGCATATTGTATAATTGAAAATTCCTGCATTTCCATATCCGAGAGCAAAAAAAACCGCTAATGAAATTAAACAAAAGAAATTCCTGCTCTTAAAAGCCTTTTTAATTATCGAAACAAAAGATAATAAAAACGCCAATCCCATAACCACACCACCGCGAGCTAAAATTGCCACATACATAGAGTGATTATAATAGTTTGAAATATAATTTTGATGGTTGGTAAATAATATTTGCCCCCAACCATATCCGAAAATGGGGCTTTCGGAAAAATATTTTAATCCTAACTTTATTTCATCATCCCTACCTAAACTTTCAAATCCAACTTCAAAACGAGTAGAAATAGCATCAAACAAATTTTGTGTTATTTCAAGTTGTGAAACAAAAAACGGCATAATTATAGCAACCATAAGCAAAGCTAAAGTTTGTGTTTTAATTTTTGCTGTTTTAAAGCTGTTTTTTATTGTAAGAAATAGCTTTAAAAATACAATCACTACAAGAATTAACAATCTTGAACGGGACATTCCAAAACCGGCAACTACGAAACATGATACCATAGCTATTTTCTTTAATAACTCATATCCACCTGTTTTATTAAATGGTTCCTTCCCCCAAAAAATAATTAAAATTACAACAATTGATATGCTTCCATCGACTTTTGTTGCAGTCCTTAAAATTTCCCCAAGTACAATTCCATAGGTCATAGAGTATATAGCGGCAATAATTGCAGCAAGATAAAATGACATATTTATTTTTTTAAGTGACATTTTTTTTGGAATTTTTAAAAAGGCGATATAGAGGAAAACTAAAAGCACCAAGCCAATTTCAAAAGGCTCCCTTCTTACCCATTGAAGCACCATTTCTAAAAAAAATAACCCTAAAACAAGCATTGCATATCCTATTCTACTTTTATTAGAAAAGGGGGTCAATAAGTTTATAACAACTGTCATTGCAAGCAAGAATAAAATTATCCAAATGTGAATTCCATATCCAAAGACAGTCATATCCTTTAACGAATTTACTATAGGAATGATGACAATATATAAGCACAATATAAATTCGTAAATTTTTTCTATCGTTGATAGTTTATTAGTGTCAATTTGCTCTATCATTGTTTCATCGCTTCCTCGAAATGATCTCTTATAGCAAAGGCAATTTCTTTTGATTTTTCAATCATCAGCATATGTATATTATTTGCCTGTTCAATGATTTTTTGAGATATCAATATGCCCTGCTCCTCGTTGAACATCTCGTCATCTATTGCATATCCTTCAAGCCCATAATCCGCCATAAAATCATGTGTTTTTTTGTGGTAGCATATGCCAAGTAACGGAGTGCCTGTTGCTAAGGCCATAATAACAGAGTGGGTTTTATATCCTATATAGTATCTACACGATGACAGTTCCTGCAAATGCTCCTCTGTACTTGATTCAAAAGGGTATATCTTAATTGTTGCCTTGACTTTCATCAAATCAATAATTGATTTAATATCTCTTAGTTCTTTTGCATCGTGTTCCATTCTAAAAAATTCTATACTGTTTCCTTGCAATGCAAAAAAATCTAAAACTTTGGCAATTGCGGGATAAGTATCAAATGCCTTTTTTAAACCATTAAAAATCGATATACCTACTTTATTTTCTCTTTCAGCAATGGGTCTATATTCTTTATTTCCAAATCCAAAAACAGAATCGTAAGATTTGAATATATTCCCCTGATTGCTACCAACAAGTTCATCCAGGCATCGTCTACTGTTGTCATCCCTAATAAATACAGCATTTGCATTATTTATAATTTTGGCAAAAAGCCCCTTTATTTTTTGGTTTTCAAACGAAAGAGGACCAATAGTCTGCGACCATAGAATATACTTTTTACTGTAAATACTTGCAAGTGCAATATCATATGTTATTGCAAATAAAGCATTTTTATTACGAATGCTCGTTATATGATGCCCCCCCGTAACAATGACAAGTTCTGCCTCCTTTAGTGCAGAAATATATTCCTTCGATATCCGCTCGCAATTCTTTTTTGTTTTATTTGAAATCAATTCGGGATATACGAAATGTTCATAATACAGCTTAGTTATCCTATGACATATTTTTCTGATGTATCTGTTGTTTATTTTATCAAAAAGGTTTCGATAACCCATACCTATTACTTTCAACCTTTTGATTCCCGTATTTGCCCATAAGGTTGGTTCAGTTGTAGAAAGAGTGATAAAAATATCTTCACTTGAAAGCCGATCAAGCAAATATTCCGCAATAGCTCTATCACCTTTGTTTGTCGCGCATTGACAGATAATCATAATTTTTCTCATTTTGTATTCTCTCTTCATATCATTTTTGAATTATAAAGTTCTACATATCTCTCAAAAACTTTTTGACGTTCAAATGCGTTTCTGTCAAACAGCAAATATTGACCTTTTTCGCAAATCGAATATATTAAGTTTTTGACTCCTTGTATATCCCCTTGTCCTACAACTTGGCAGTTAGGAACACTTTCTACGCTTCCACCCGTTTTGTATGTTATTGTAGGCGTTCCACAAGATTGGGCTTCTAAATTTACAGTAGGGTAATTATCAGCATATGTTAGGTTTACAAAAACATCTGCCGCAGAATATATTTTCGCAAGCTCAAGGGGATTGTTAATTTGACCAATAGTTATTATCTCTTTTGGAATACGCCTTCTTTGTTTATCAGTTATTCCAACTAATACAATGCAATAACTTTCTTTTAATTGCTTCGATAATTCAATAAAGTCATCTAATCCCTTTCTCTTTCCCCACGGGCTTGCAACTCCTAAAATAACTTTTTTGTTTTCCAGAGAATTATCAACCCTAAAAGAGCTCTCCCTGTGAGAGAAGATATTGGTATCTATCCCATTATGTATAATTTCTATTGGATATTTTGATAAAAACGATTCACCAACATAATCTGCCAACCATTGGGACGGGGTAACAATAGTCATGTTTTTCAAATTTGTAAACAAGCGCTTTTTCATGTTGTAATTTTTTTTACTTGAATCAACTAAAAATGATTTTGGGTAACTCCGTTTTTGCGGACATTTAAAACACCCTTCTTTCCACTTGTCACAATTTGCGCGGGATGGATATGTGCAGTGTCCAGTAAAAGCCCAACCATCGTGCAAAGTCCAGATTACCGGTTTGTTAACTTCTAACAGATAAAAAAACAACTCCTCAACATTTATAAAATAGCCATGAATATTGTGCAAATGAATAATATCTGAGTTAAATTCTCTTATTCGGCTGATAAATTTCCTTGTAGCCTGTTTTCTTGCAAACCCCGCATTATCAAATATGCGAGATTGTATTGCGTGTAGTTTTACTCCGAAACTTGTATCTGTATATATAGTTATATCTTTGTATTTATCGGGAGCGGCTTCCCGTCCGGATGCAATTTTACAATCATGTCCTTTTGATATTAATACATCAGCTATATCCGTACATATTCTTCCTGTACTTTTTATACCACTAACCGAGTTAATTTGTAAAACTTTCATATTGCCCCCCTTTTTAAAGCTCCATTTAATGGGTATAGCCATATTGCACAGCATCAATATATGTATCTTTAGCTTGTTTCTAAGCATGCTTCAACTCTCAAATTATATCTGCGGCAACTCACAATTCATTTGAAATATCCTTTAGTAGTTCATTATACTTAGATGTTTGTGTTTTTCTCTCCAACCGTTGTTCAGCATATTTTCTGGAATTAATTGATATTGATTCTAATTCGTGTCTATTATGGTAGTAATACTTAATAATTTCTACTAATGATTCCCCCTGAAAATTATCTACTACAGCTCCGAGACCATTCTTTGCAATTTGATTGGATATGTAACTATCTGAATCAAACATAGCAACTAAAGGTCCTCCTGCGGCAAGAATTTGACCAATTTTAGATGGCAATGCAATCTTAGTCATATTTTTTTCAAGTGAAACCAATTCTAAATCTCCCAGGCTATAGGCGTTCGAAATTAATTCTATTGGTTGCAAAGGAAAAATAAATGTATTTCGTAATCGCCTTTTTTTCAAACTTTCCTCCATACTATCCTTATATGAGCCATTTCCTATTATAACAAGTTTTATATCATCATACTCTTTATCGAGCTCCTGAAATGCATCTAATATTACTTCCCAGTTTTGAAACAAGCCAATATCACCAGCATATGAAACATAAAAGCACTCTTTGTCTAATCTAAACTTTGTAAACAACTCATTATCATGACGTGCTATCTTTTTTATTTTATTTACATCTACCCAGTTTTGTATAACTTTTATTTTATCGTTTTTACATCCTTTTTCTATAATAGTTTTTCGCATGTCTTGTGAAATTGTAACAATTACATCATTGTGTTTATAAACACTTTTTTCAAGGTGTCTCAAAAACTTGACAAGTATATTGTTTTCGCCTAACCTTTTCATTTTTACAAGTGTATCGGGAAACAAATCTTGTGCGTTATATAATGTTGGCGCTATCTTTCTTAATCTTTTACCGAGGAGCCCCAAGAAAGGAGGGGTGCTATAAATATATATGGCATCAGCCTCATGTCTTCTTGCCTCTTTGTATATACAGAAGGTTAGGAGCACATATTTTATCATACGAATAAATAAGCCCTTGCCCTCACCTCGCTTTGAACCCACACGAATTACCTTTACATTATCTGAAATCTGCTCAATCGGTTGCCTTAAATAATACTGCTTAACTTCTTCTGTTATTCTCCTAGACGGATAACCTGAAATTATAGTAACTTTATTGTTGTTATAACCCAAGTCTAAAGCCAATTCATATAACAGGGAATGTCTTTCTTTAGCTAAGTGACCTACCAGAAATGTAATATTCATACTTTCATCCCCTTGCAACTTAAATTTCTTTAGAAATAAGCTTATAAAAGCAGTGTTTATCGGGAGCCGCATCCTTGTTTGTATAACTTATCCAACCAAGTTTTTCATAAAACATTATAGCGTCTATATTTGCTGCAGGTGTCTCTAACACTATGGATTTGTAACCTTTTTGCACTGCTGCTTTTTCGTAATCAACCAACAAATGTCGACCCACCCCTAAATTTGAATATTCTTTTAACACAGCTATGCCAGTTAATCTTGCTATTGGTTCTAACGGCATGTTTTCCACATGTGTTTTTTCCTTCAGAGCAAGCCCTGCACTACTTTCCACAACCATAAATCTTGAAGATAGTTTATTGATAGCATGTTTATACTTATATAAAAATTCAGCGCTAAACAGCATATTTGGTTTTCTTAAAAGTCCCAATAAAATTTTTTTCATGATGTATTTATTCATTTGTTTCTTATAGCCTTCGGGTCCGCCGTAGACCAAACCTATCATTTTATCAGAATCATTTTTAACAGAAACAGTAATAGCATCTTCAAAATTAATTAGGTATTTAAACCTTTCTGTGAGATAAATTTTAGAAAAGGCACTATCCCTAAATAAAGATTCAAAGTGTATCTGAATAAAAGATTCAAGATCCTCCATGCAAAAATCCGAAATAGTAAATTCCCTATCGGGAAATGACTTTGCTATTTTGCCATTCATTTGTACAAGTCTCCTTATAGAAAAATCACAAAAGGAATTTAAGCATATATTGAAGTCAACCACCTTTTGTAAGCACTTATTTTACCAGTAACAGCTTTTATATAAATTTTATGAATTGCCTTTGTTAAATCCCCTGGCTTGGCACAAGAAATATCTATGCCATCAACATTGGTAACAGGAGCTATTTCTATCGCAGAGCCACATAAAAATATCTCGTCACAAACATATAGTTCTGTCCTGTCAATATCTCTTTCTGCAACTTCAATTTTAAGATATTCTTTTGCCAACTCAAGAACAGTATCCCTTGTAATGCTTTCTAATATTGATGCTGTTATTGGTGGTGTTAACAACTTTCCATCCCTTACAATAAATATGCAGGAGCCCGGCCCTTCAGAAACTTTCCCTTGATTGTTCATGAAAATTGCAGAATCATAGCCATTATTCAAAGCTTCAATTTGAGCCATTCTGCTATTAATATAATTAGCCCCAACCTTTACTTTAGGGGAGATATTTCGATCACTAATTCTTTCCCAAGAACTAACGCAGCACCTCATGCCCTTGTTCATCGTCAAGTCACTTCTATGTTTGGCTATGGGAGCAACAAACATATTAACCGGTCCTTTTGATGACCAAGACCCAAGACCATCAATAAAAACAGTCTGGCGAACTGCAATATCCTCTTTATAGTTGTTCGCTTTTACAACATCAATAAGGCTTTGTTTCAGTAAATCTATGGGGTACTTATCTTCCATTTGAAATATTTTCATCGAATTTTTTAATCTTTTATAATGCTCGGCCAAGCGAAAAGCATACAGCTGTCCTTCTTCTTCATTCCAATAACACCGAATTCCCTCAAATACATTTGCTCCAAACTGTGATGTGGGAGACAACACATTTATAGTGGCTTCATGTAACGGTACAATTTTACCATCCAACCAAATAAGCCTATCTTCCTGAATGTTTTTCATTAAAACCCAACCCCTTTATTTGCCAACCAAGCTTGTGCTTTGTTCCTTATTATGTTTTAAATCATAGCTTCCTTCCATTTTAATAACTTTGAAAACTGTTAATATAAAAATTTTCAAATCTAATAAAAATGAGATATTATCCACATAATATAAATCATATTTGAACTTATCTTCCCATGACAAGCTGTTTCTTCCATTAATTTGTGCATACCCTGTTACACCGGGCTTAACATTAAATCTTATTTTAGCATCAAGCGGATAATTGCTATATTTATAAGGATGATATGTAACTGGTGGTCTTGGACCAATGAAACTCATTTCACCTTTTAAAATATTGAACAACTGGGGAAGCTCATCCAGGCTTGAGGTTCGAAGAAATTCACCTACTTTAGTTACCCGTGTATCGTTCTTGTATGAGTTAAGTCCTGTTCCTACTTTCTCTGCATCTTCCACCATAGTTCTAAACTTATAAATGTCGAAGTGCTTACCATCTTTCCCAATGCGCTGTTGCTTGAAGAAAATAGCGCCTTTAGAATCAACTTTGATTAATATTGATATTATGATCATGACTGGGGGCAACAATGTTAAAGCAATAGCACAAAAGATTATATCCAAAGCCCTTTTAACATATTGATACATGTCCAACTATCTCCCTTATATCTTTTACATTTACAATGTTTTGCATTTTAAGTCTGCTTATCGCAATCTAATTCAAACTATTCCAGTTGCCAATACGGCTACTATTTCAGATACTGCATGCTTAATTTCCCTTTGATTCACTTCATAAAACTCTTTCGATTTTTCTACAAGCATATTTTCGAAACGCCGGATATTACTTATTCCTTGTGCAAACAATTTGTTTACATCTTTCAAGTTTTTAGTTGTATTCATATCACAAAAACTCCGAGATAAAATAGCCAAACTCGATGATAAGCGATAGTGTTCGGCTATTATATTCTCTGCCTTCAACATACCCTGACCAATTTGTGCTATTCCGCCAAAACCATAAACAATGTTCTTCTGTTTAATTTTATTACACAACATTTCTATTGTGCCATCGGCTAAAAGCTCAAACATAAACATCATGTTATATCCAAGATGCAAATCATTAAGCCCTATATGCACATAATCAATCCCATTGACTGATAGAACGGAATCAATATTTTCAACTGCCTCCGGAGTTTCCAAAAGCAGGCATGACCTACACCTTCCATTTATAAGCCCTATAAATTCCTGTACCTCATCCTTGTTCTTAAAAAAGGGGAGCATTATAATATTTGCCCCATTACATATAACATTATCAATCTCATCTTTTGTGCCTTCATAAATTGGATTAATTCTTACAATTAGCTCTGATTTAGTTAAAACCTGCCTAATCTTTCTTACATCTTTTATGCTATGATGCGATATGACTGTATCCAAATGAGCTTGCCTTTCTTTTTTTCCGTTAATCTCAAGATCAACAAAGATCCAATCAACACCACTTTTTTCAGCTATTCGTGCTACTTCTTGATCGTTCGTAATATACATCAACTTTAAAGCCACTATGTACACCTCACTATTTTTATAGATTGATTAAACATAAAACAAAGCAAACTTTTTATAATTCGGCATATAATATTAGTGATTTTATAATATTTGCACCGGACTTTTTAATGTATATATCTTTTATAGCTATTTGTAATTTAAAATAGGGTTTTCCCCTCCCATGCAAAAATTATACTACAAAAAACAGAATATGGCAAGGGTTTTTGTTTGAATTTGATAGTTCTTGCTCTTGGCTAAGCAAAAAAGAGTTTAAGCGCCGGGTTAAAAAAACAGTCTATCCGTAGTTTAAGGATGTCAGACCGCGCCCACACGAAGATTTATGTTTGCTATTTTGCCAAGACATCTTGAATAACATATTTTTTCTCGTTAATATAGAGAATTTCATCCGTTTCCCATCGTAGCGTCATTGTTTCAAACTCGCCCCATCTACCTGTATAAATCCTTTCCGGGCTTTTTTTAAGTTCCCCTACAAAAAGATTTATATTTTGGCTTTGCCGGGTAACATTCACAAAGGTGTTTCCGCCTAATGCACCTTGACTGTTATCTATAATTTCCACTAAATATATGGAGTTTGGTGACAATTCGGATTTTACCACCGTATTTGATCCAAAATCAAAAAAGAATATACTTATAAACAATATAAAAAATATCATCATAAACAGAAAAGAGTACACCAAACCTAACCCAAATTTAACTGCTTTTGCAACTTTGCTCGAAAGAAACATGAGCATACTACATATTAATGCTAAATAAGACTGTGTAATGTATAAATGGGTGTTTATTTCTTTTGTACCTACCGCAGTCCTTTTTGTGATAACAAAGAAAATTGCAATCAAAGGCAAAAACATGGAGAAACCATTGGATAGTTTTATTTTTTCATTTCTATTTCTAATTCCGCCGAAAGTAAACGCAAGTATTAGCACGGTAATAGAACCATTTAGCATTGCTGTGTTAAACGGAACAAAGGTATATTCCAGCAACATTGTTAAAAGGTAAAAGCCACCAGCCGCCAACAAAAAGACAGCCAATGCAACAGAAGATAATTTAACCATTATTTTGGTTTTCATGTCTTACCTCATCACACTTCTTCTTTGTAGGATATTGCTTGTTTAAATACATTTTAAAGGGTTAAACAAAACAGCCCCCACTATTGACAAAGAGCCTTAAAAAATAAAAACCTTGAAAGTATGATATTCCAAGGCTTTTGGCGCACCTGCCGCGATTCGAACGCGGGGCCTTTCGCTTAGGAGGCGAACGCTCTATCCTGCTGAGCTACAGGCGCATATGCAAAGGTTTATTCAGTTTTTTGTTGTTGCTGCTAAAACAACAGTTATAATATAACATGGGTTTTCAAACATGTCAAGGGTAGTTCGCTGTTTTTTTAGTCGACCCACAAATCATCAACCAGCGCTTGCATTCGCTTTTTTCTTGCGTCGCTTTCTTCTTTATCGATTGATATAATAACTACATCCCCCTCCTTTGCGTTTGGGACTAACTCTTTCGGAAGGTTTATGGTTTTTTTGTCTGCCGTTTCAACTACGGCAAAATCGCCCTCAAACCGGTCTATTATAACTTTCAAGTCAATCCTCCTCCCGCTCATTATTAACGCTGACTGACATATTATTTCCGTTTGAAGTTATTATTACTGTGCCGTCAGAATCCGTTCTAAAAACCTTAACACCAAAATTATCAAGCAGGGATATAACTGTTGGAGAAGGGTGCCCGTAACTATTTGCTTTGCCAACGGAAATAACTGCATACTCAGGCAAAACCCTGCTCAAAAACAGCTCTGAGGTAGATGTGTCGGAGCCATGATGACCAACCTTTAAAACATTTGACCCTATATCCTCTGTTATTTGATTTTCGGATAATTTTTCAGCATCGCCCATGAACAAAAAAACATTATTAAGATAAGTAATTTTAACAACCGCTGAATAGTTATTTAAATTGGCGTATTCCTGCTCGACAGGGGCAATGAATTTTGCGCAAAATCCATTTGTATCAATAATGCCAATCCCCGCTTTGGCGGTATGCACCAAAAGACCCTTTTTATCAATTGCATTTAAAAGGTTTTCAAATGTTTTAGTAGTGTGGGATACCTTTGGCATAAAAACCATGCCTATATCAAACGCATTGATAATGTCGGTCAAACCGCCTATATGGTCTGAATGGGGATGTGTGCCTATAACATAGTCCAAAAGGGTTATTCCTTGTGATTTAATGTATTGCACAACAAAAGGACCGTTGCTGCTTTCTCCGGCGTCTATAAGCATACTCTGCCCGTTTGGAAACTTTATCAAAATGCTGTCTGCCTGACCCACATCTAAATAATGCACTTCAAAATCGCGTAACGGTTTTTTATCCGTTATATAAACTGTGTTGGTTTGCTCTTGCCAACCGACAAAACAGCCAATGCTTTCCGCAACAAACCGCACCGGCACAAAAGTTCTGCCATTCACGATTTTCGCGGGAACATCAAGTTCTATATCCCTTCCATTCGCCTTTGCATTAGCGCTATCCACCGTGAGGACAATTTTTGTCATGCCCTTATTGCATACTATGGTTTGGGTGTGCTCATCCCACACCACCTCTGCATCTAATGCCTCAAAAACTGCACGAACCGGCACTAACACCCTGCCATTTTCATTAAACGGCTGCTGGTCAAAGAGTATGTCAACATCATTTACATAAACCTTTATGGCTTCACCCGCAAAGGCGTATATTACGGATAAAATTAAAAAAACAGCCGCAAACAAAAAAACCCGATGCTTTACCTTACCCTTAAACATAGCTGCCCCCTATTCGTTTTTTCCGCTGCTTTTGCCCTCTAATAACAGCATCTCGGCGGCAAGCTTTTTAACGCGCTCTCTAAGCTTGAACACACAGTCGGTTTCCACCGCATAACCCCTTATAATATCCTCTGCAAGAGCTTTACACGACGGCGCCCCGCATGAACCGCAATCAAGCTGCGGAAGACCTTCATATATTTCTTCAATTCGTTCAAGCTTCGCCATTGCTTGCTCTAAATTATCGTCAAGCTTCATCACCTGCTCAAACTTAAGCGGCACCTTCCACCGGGACGCATTATAGATATCATCGCTCCATCCGTAAATGGACGGCGATAGTGTGGTGTTGTCAAGGATTGACGATATCCTTGTTGTGGCAACAAAAGAATTTTCCACCGTTAGCGGACCGCCTACACAGCCGCCCACACATGCAGAAGCCTCGACAAAATCAATATCATCAAGCGTTTCATTTTCAAGCTCTTCAAGCACTTTTATAACATTCCAAATTCCGTCTACTGAAATATGGTGCTCACTTTCAAGCGCGGAGCTTTCCCCGCCGTTATTTGCCCATGATATACCTTCAAGTTGTGCGGTAGCAAGCTGCTCGGGATTTTTAAGATGCTTTAAAACAGGCAAAAGCCGCAAATACAACTCCTTCATCGAAATGCAGCCGTCAACCAACGAACTTTCAACGCCAATCGGCGAATAGGTGCATGTCACCTTTGCGGCGCAAGGGGTTATAAAAAAAGCGCCGATTTCGTTCGGCTTTATACCTGTTTCAATGATTGCCTTTTCCTTCGCAAGCCATGCCCCAAGCTCAATAGGCGCTAAAATAGGCACAACATTCGGAACAAGGCTTGGGAATTTAATGCGTATAAGCCTTATAATCGCAGGGCAGGCGGAGCTAATCAGCGGCTTTGCGTAATCGCCTTCTTTTATAAACTTCCTTGTGGCCTCCGTTACAAGTTCGGCTGCACGGGCAACTTCAAAAACCTCATCAAACCCAAGCGCTTTAATTCCCGTTAGTATTGCATTTATATCCGGCTTGTTTTTAAACTGCAAATACATTGACGGAGCCACAAGCGCAATTTTATATTTAAAATCAAAAATCCGGCTAAAATCATCGGTAATTGCCTTTTTCGCATGATATGGGCACACCTTAATACATTCACCGCAATCTATACAGCGCTCGTTTATTATTTTTGCTTTTCCATCCCGCACTCGTATCGCCTCGGTAGGGCAATGTTTAATGCAATTTGTACAGCCCTTGCACTTTTCAGTATCTAAAGTTACCGAATGAAAATACTGCTTCATAAAATTCGCCCCCAAAAAACAAATGCCCCAAACCTTATATATTGGGTTGTTTACCCGCTATATATATAACCATTTCAACAGAAGTCCCTTTTCCTACATTAGTTTTTATCTTTATTTCATCTGTGTAATTTTTTATATTAGGCAGCCCCATACCGGCGCCAAAGCCCAACTGACGAATACTGTTTGGCGCGGTCGAGTAACCCTCTTTCATTGCAAGCTCCACATCCGGTATACCCGGCCCATTATCAGACACCGTGATGCAAATCTTTTCGGGGTTTATAACAACATCGGCAAACCCGCCGCCTGCATGAATAACGCAATTCATTTCAGCTTCATACACCGAAATTGCAACCCTTCTGATAATGTCGGGACTTATTCCAAGCTGCCCAAGCACCTTTTTTATAGAGCTTGACGCCTCGCCCGCCATTGTAAAATCTTTGCCATCAATATCATAGTGAAGCGCAATGTTGTTAGACAAATTGTCAACCCTCCCCGCACATAAGACCGCCATTATACAGCTTTCCGCATGCAAGGAACATCGGTAAATCGGTTTGCATTATTGGCATACCCCGTTCATTTGCGAATTTAATAACCTCATCTTCCGGAGTTTTGCCTCTTACAAAGCATATCGCCTTTATATCCATCATTTCGGCAGTGCGCACCACCTGAATGTTTACAAGCCCGGTCAACAATAGAACTTCTTCCTTGACAAAAGCCAAGACATCACTCATAAGGTCGCTCCCGCAGGCAGAGTGAATAGTAATTGTATCAAGTTTTTCCTCGTTTTCGCCGGTGAGAATGCGTGCATCAAGCAGCCCTTTTACCGTTGTTAACTTCATTAGCAATTCCCCTCCAAGTGCATGAGTCTGTTTCCCATACACCGATGTTTGTGTTGTCATTTCATTTTGAACCAATGCCCCAAAGATTATAAAATCCAATATCACTACACATAATTCGCCCATAATTGTCGGATGGATTTTCAAATTCGTGTAATAAAATTCGCCCACAGCTGTTGGTGCGAGCGAAATAACGGGCAATGCCCGTGGTGCGGCTGAAGGGACTTGAACCCCCACCGAATTGCTCCGACTGGCACCTGAAGCCAGCGCGTCTGCCGATTCCGCCACAACCGCACATAAATTTGATATGCAACCCGCATAAGTATGTTTTTATTGTAACATTCAATGTGCCAAATGTCAATAACGCAGCTTTCTTATTTCTGCAAAATAAAGATATATCGATTTTGTTTTTTAAGTGTTGCCCATTTTGGTGGCGCTTGTAACGAAGCTTGCATTAAATAGTGTATGAAATTTTCACACCTTTAAAAAAATTGCAACCGATTATTGTTTAAAATTATCCCTTCTGTTCCTTCAGTCGTATCCCCACCCATACCCCCTCGCCGGGTGCGCTCCGAAATGTTAAGCCATAGCCGTCGCCGTACGCCAAAACCAATCGTTCGTGTACATTGATTACACCATAGCTTTGTGATTTTGCATTTAGAATCAGCGGGTCAAAATCCATGCCTTTACCATTGTCCTCCACCTCGAAAAAAATATCTCCATTTTCATCGCAATAACCGGTGATACTAATCATCCCGCCATGTTCAATATCTTCAAACCCATGTTTTATGGCGTTTTCTACCAACGGTTGCAAAATAATCTTAGGCATAAGCATTTCCAGCACATCGTCTTGAATTTTGTATGAAATTTCAAACATATCCGGAAATCGCATTTGTTCAATTTTGACATAGCTTTCAACATGCCTAATTTCTTCGCTAACCTTTATCATGTTTTCGCCTTTATGTAAACCAATTCTGAAAAATGACGCTAATTCATAAATCATATCAGCAATATATAACTGCTTACGCATTTTTGCGTGCCATTGGATGGCATCCAACGCATTATAAATAAAGTGCGGATTTATCTGAGCTTGTAATGCTTTTAATTCTGCTGTTCTTTGCTTTTCTTTTTCTTCGTTGTTCTTACGAATCAGGTCATTTATTGCTGTAACCATCCGGTTAAAACTATTTTCCAATGCGGCGATTTCTCGAAATCCTGAAAGCGCCGATGATTCGCTGCCCATAATGAAGCTGTCCATGCAATATTGGAGCTGCGACATTGACATCACTAACGACCGTGAAAGCACAAAAACCACTAAAACCGATATTACAATAAGCATAACAACGATTAGTGCAGTCTGTGTTTGCAGCATTTCAACCGCTTTATAAAGTTTTTTATAAGATAAAAATCCAATGGCTTTCCACTGTGCCCGTGATTCCATATTCAACTGTAAATCTCTCATTTGAAATGAATATTCTCTGCCTCGGTCGCTTAAAACATATTCCGGCAGATAAAAGCTTTTGTCAATTTGGTTTTTATCCGGGTGCGATAACACAGTGTCATCTGCCATAATGAAAAAAACGCTATCCCCTTCTGCCGCACCGCTGTATGCAGACTCAATAAAACTTTCACGCACATACATATATAAGTGACCCAGATTATACCCTTGATGAAAGTTATATATCCGGTTAATGAAAACCAAATATCTTTCTCCGGCATCGTCCGTGACTGTTCTTTCAAAAACTGCAATTTTCGTGGGGCTTATCAGCTCTGAAGTTCCCTCGTTTATGTCATTGATAATCGTCGTTCCAACGGCAAAGCTTTCCCCGGAAGCCATAATCATTTGCACGCCGGAAATAAGCATATCCGTTTCTAAATAACCGTTCAAAATTTCATATATTTGAGATTCCCTGTCACCCGGGGACAATTTTTCGTTTTTCAATGCATTATAAAGGGCGCTATCGGAAGATAGGGCTGTCGAAAACATGTTCAATTGGTAAATATAGTTGTTTATATAGCCCTCTATATTACTGTATATCCCGGAAAGGTAATGTTCGGTATAGACATTTGCGACCGAGTTTTTCGCAAAAATGACTGCCGTCAAATATGCCGCAATGCATGAGCCAAGAAGAAAAACTAACATTAACGAGATTAATTTGTTCGCAACCGTCCTCAATCGTCGACTTGACGCGTCACCCTTTACCGACCTTTTCAAGCAACTCGACCCATCTTGTGAAATATCAAGAATTTTAAACAGTTTCAAAATTCTCACACCCTAATTTCATTCAGTAAATTTTGCGTATTGTTTCGGCGTCATGCCTGTATGTTTTTTAAAGATGTAACTGAAATATGTGGCATCCTTATAACCGACCAACTCTGCAATTTCATAAATTTTATAATTAAAGGCTTGCATTAAATGTTTAGCCCTTTCTATGCGATATTCGGTAAGGCATTGATTAAAGGTTTTACCTGTTTCATCCTTAAACAAATGCATAAGATAGTAGGTGCTAATGTGCAGCTCCTCTGCCACCTGCTCAACCGTCAATGGTTGGTCGTAGTCACGAGCGATAATCGCCTTGATTTCTTGAACCCTTTTACTGTCATTGTGTCCTGTGTTGGCATCGAGCATGCGGGTAATAACAGCGTTTGTCCATTTTTCCACATCGTCAACCGTTTCCAATTTTCGAAGTTCAACAGCCGGCACAAGCGTTCGCCCATAAATTAAATTAATTTCCTCTACATTTTTAAACGCAGAACGCAATAAAACAATTATCATTTCAAGAATGACATCCTTGATGCTTTCAACATCCGCAATGGGAATTTTTTTCATCTTGAAAAAAATTTCATTAACCACTTCCAACGCCTTTTCCTTTGCCCCGGTCTTAATTAAAGATAGTATCTCGTTAACAGTATTGTTGGGAATAACCAAAGCGCTGCTCATAAAGCTTGGAACACTGGTATAATCAATTATTACATTGTCTCCTACAAACTTTTTATAAGATAAAGCCTTTTTAGCCTCTCGATAGGCATCATGTAGTTGCGCCGTTCCCATATGACCCATTGAATAGCCTATGGACAACGTCATTCCGGTAGCCGCTTCAAACTGCTCTTTAATGGCAGACAAGTAATTTACCAATAGTGAAGTCGAGGATTGAAGCCATTTGTAATGGTCATCATGATAATAAATTAGTTGAATGGTATGCCCATCAGCCACCTTACAGGTGATGGAACGAATGCTATCCAACATATTACTGACATATTCGATTACATCGCAAAGGGCTCTGTGTGTGCCCGATAAATCATTGGTTTCAAAATTATCCACCTTAATGCTTGCAACTGTATATTCATTTTCCGGCAAGTGAATTCCAAAAAGGGCGCACTGGCTTTCAATTTGCGCAGGGTCGCTTATACTGCCCTCCAATAGCCCAATTATAAAGGAGTCCCTCATCAAAAACTCACGCGACTTCATGCTTTCAAGGGCATCGTGTTGCTGCCTGCGCTCAGTCAGACGGCTTTTAAGTTTCTGCATAATGGTGATTAATTCTTGCTCTTTAATAGGCTTTAGTATATACGCGCCTGCACCGCCGTCTAAAGCTTCGCGAACATAATTAAATTCGTCAAAAGCTGTTAAAATTACTATTTCAGCATCAAAACAAGCCGTTTCACGAAGCTTGCGAATCAATTGCAACCCATCCATTTTTTTCATACGAATATCGGTAATTATTATATCAGGTTTAAACTTTAAATATTGCTCATAACCTTCTATACCATTCACAGCCTCGCCGACTATCTCAAACCCATACGCATTCCAATCTATTGTTTCCCTGATTCCTTTTCGCACTAAATATTCATCATCTACGATCAGAACCTTAATCATGCGTCACCTCGTTTAATAAAAAGTTCCATTTTCTCATGTAAAGCGTTCAACGATGCAATGATATTATGTATAAACCGAACTAAAAACCATCGAAAAATTATCATTAACACTACAAAAGCCGTTATCAACAAGACTTTAAAAAAATTTAACTGACTGTTCAAATAAGTCATAGGTATGCAAAATTCAATCATTTGTCTTCCGCCGTTAATGGGTATGTTGAAGTGTCGGGCGCCCCCCTCCCTAAACTGTCCGCCGCCTTTATTGTCCAGTTGTATTATTTCGCTGCCGTCTCGTAAAAAAATTCGGGCATCCCGCAAAAAGATATTATCCTGACGAATACGCGCCGCTAAAATATTTAAATCCACATCAACAGCAAAATAACCATTTTTACTGCCCGCCAAGGGCATTATAAAAAAAACAATTCTTTGTTTATATTCTCCCCCCTGCAGGCTGACCCATTGCCGTGCGGGCGACTCTTTCAATGTCGCAGCCACCGAACGGTGGACTTCTCCAAGATAGTAGCTGTCAGTAGCGTAAACCATGTCTCCGCCATCATAAACCGCTGCCCCGGTCACAGAGATGTTATATGCCTTTATGTCTCTCAAACGCGCGTTTATGTTGTTTTGCCGATTAGGCGCATTAATACTCTCAAGCAAGCGTTCACGGCTTAGAAAAAGGTTTGCCGTATACTGCATGTGCGCAATCCGCATATCAGCCTCGGCAGCTGCCAGCATTGAAAACCCGCGTGATTTTTCCGTAAAGTCCTCCCGCATCATATTAGATACAACAAGATAAACCAATACAAATAAAATAAGCAGAATAAAAGCCACAACAGACAGTATTACATATTTTAGTTTTCGTTCCAATAAAGTAAACATAAATATCACAGCATTTCTAAAAGAACTTCATACTACGATTGTATCATGGAAAAAAAGCTCTGTCAATTTTGAATCGACTGTATTCATATCAATCAATTATGTGATTGCTATGACCCTTATTCCGCACCGCGAAAACACAAACGCAGGCGTACCGGAAACCGGAACGCTTGCCTGCCCTAATATGACCGGAATGTACTTTAAGCTGCCGTCCGCATAAACGACAGTTAGTCCGTTTTCCAAGCTGTCCGCAGGCTCAACAATCATCGTATGCGGTTCGTCTTTTGCCGCCCAAAGAGCGCTGAACCTGCCGTTTTTAGTTTCGTTCAAAAAATCCAATCCAAAATACGGCGCATTAACATTTGCGGTCTTACCTAAGTACATTGCGCCCTGCATAACGGATGACGCCATATAATAACCGTAATAAGCAGGTCTTGGAATTCCATACCAATCAACAATGCCATATACATCTTCCGTTTCGCTTGGATTAATCCCGGCATTTTGAAATGCGTACAGATAGCCCTCCCTTATACCTAATGAGATAGCCAGCAAGTATTGCCGCACAATATAATCCCGTTGCTCTGTCTCGTCGATTACCCGATTGTAATTGTCTGCGTCAGGGTCTGTGCACCATCCCATTTCGGTAAATATCATAGGTTTGTCCTGGTCACCGAATTCAGCCATTACATTTCGCACATTTTGTATTTTGCTTTCTTGAACCTCCGGATACGCTTTTTCGCCTTCCGACCAAGGTAAATCCCCATCCATAATTTTGCAATAGGAGTGCAAATCAATCACATCAAATAGTGTTTTGGTTTCCTGTCCATTCTTGCCATCGGCAATGTAAAGGTCACGCAGCCATGACAAACTGGAGCGCCCCTTCATTATATTTCCTGAATCGCTTCTCGTTAAGGCAGGTTCACTTATAAGGTTGCGGCTGTCACCGTTATTTCGCACCCTATCCGTGATAACACGCATTCTTTCATTTAAATACCGAGACGCCGGGTTGCCAAGAATAGGTCGCTCCAGTAGCAATCTTTGGCGTGCTGCCGTAAAGCGGATTACTGGGCGCAAAATTATTACCGCTTAAAATGGATTCCTCAGCCGCAACCCCAACAGGGATGCCTGCTAAGACAATAATGCAAGAAAGCAACAAGCCAAGTGTTTTCATACATACCTTTTTCATGATTACATCTCCTTTTTATTATAATTTAATACGCTTATAAAACAATGTTTATCCCTTTATGCCACTCATGGTAATTCCCTGTATCATATATTTTTGGAAAAAGATAAATACCAATGCAGGCGGTAAAATTGAAAACAACAGTGCAATCATGTATTTATCCTCCGAGAATCCGGACGATTTCATTTTAAAAAGCTGCACGGCAACGGTATCCAGTTTTTTATCCCGTATAACCAGATATGGCCAAAAAAACGCTTCCCATGAAAAATTAACAGAAAATATAGCAACCACAATTAAAATCGGTACGCTAAGCGGCATGATGATTTTCGCAAAAATCCCTAAATCGCTGCAACCGTCAATTCGGGCTGCTTCGACATAAGAATCCGGAATGGTATCGAAAAAGTTTTTAAACAACATAACATTAAACGCATTTGCCCCCGCCATCAACCACATAGGAACATATGTATTCAACATGCTAAAATGCAGCCATGGGAAATCAATAAAAAGTTTAAATAACGGCACCATACTGATTGAGGCGGGTAACATCATTGTCCACAACACCAGTTTGTAATATAAGCTTGCGCCTTTCGGTCTCAGCCGCGAAATTACATACCCGGCAAGTCCATTAACAAAGATACAAAAAATTAGCTCGCCTATTGCCATAACTATTGTATTTCTATAATAAGTAGCAAATCGCAGAGTTTTCCAAACCTCAATAACTTTTTCAGGATGAAAACTGCGTGGTATTATTGTGGGAGGCACCGTCAAAAATTCTTTTAAATCCTTAAAACTGGACATGAAAACCCATAAAGGCGGGAACAAGCAGATTGTGGAAATTACAGCCAACAAAGCGAACAAACACCAATATCCTATTTGTACATGCCGTTTTTTTAAATCTAACGATGTAATTATGCCGCTGCTTTTTTCGCTAAACGCGCGCATTCTAAGCCCCCTATATCGAAAGTTTCTTGTCAAGTCTAAAGTAAAATACCGTAATTCCGAGCAATATAACAAATGTGATTACGTTTAAAGCCAATGCCCGTTCCGGCTGAAAGTAGACGAAAGCATAATTATAACCCTGCAAATTCAAAGATAACGATGCATTGTTCGGCCCGCCGCCGGTCATGGTCATGGGTTCCACCATAACTTGAAAGATTCCCACAATTTGGCGCACCAGTAAAAGTAATATTATTGGAGATAGGTGCGGAAATGTGATGTATCTCAACTTTAGGAAAAACCCTGCCCCGTCAATAGTGGATGCCTCATAAAGTTCTTGGTTTACTCCCTGCAAAGCGGCAAGATATAACACCATTGATGTGCCGCACCCCCGCCAGGTCATACTGGTAATAATCAACGGAATGGTAAGGATGGGGTTTTGCAGCCATTCGGAATTTTTCAGCCCTATGGAATGCCGAAGCATATTCAATATCCCCCCGTCACCCGGAAGATAAAGAAAGTACCAAATCAATGCGGCAGCCACAGTCGGCACGATAACCGGAAAATATATTGAAAATTTAAATAACCCCTTTAAATGAACCATTTCATTTAATGCAACCGCTATTATTATCGGCGGCAAAAAAGAAATTAACAGCGACCAAAAGACATATCCAAAAGTGTTTTTCAGCGCGCCTAAAAACAATGTGTCGCTTAATACCTCACGATAATTTTGAAAACCAACAAAACCTGCTGCTTGATAATTTTCTAATTTAAAAAATGATAAAAACACACCTTCAGCGATTGGTCGCCACATAATAAAGTAAAATAAAAGAACACTTGGCAGTACAATCATCCACGCCTTGCCATTCCTTGTAAAAGCGTTGAGCCATCTATTGGTGCGTTCCCTTGGCGCCCCTGCTGCAGGTTTCACAGCAATCCGTCTTGTTGGTTTCAAAGAATATCACCTCAATACTGTTTATTCCGAAATTTTATCTAAATAATTTTTCTGAAAATCGCTGTTAGCCTGATTTATAACGGTAGCAGGGTCTGCATTCTTATCGGTTAGCACTGCTTGTATACAAGCATCAAGCGTTTTATAAAGCTCTTGGCAGTTCATCGGTTCTTCCGGTTTGACACGGACATCTTTAGCGTTCATAAACTGCTCTGCAAATTTAATATCTATATTTTTATATTTATCTATAACATTGGCTTTTGCTTTGACAAATTCTTCGTTAACCCACACATTTTGGGGATAGATTCCCACAACTTGACCTTCCTCCGCCCAAGTCTTATAGTTTTCGTCCAAAACTGCTAACAGTTCGGCAGTCGGTGTGGGGGATTCTCCGGTTATCTCCAGCCATTTTAAAGCGGCATCTATCTGCTCAGGCGCTACGCCGGGTTTAAACATATATGTTTTTCCGCCGGTTAATGTGAAACGACCTAAAGGACCCTCAGGCATAGGACCTACCGAAAAGTTTTCCTTTTTCATTCCATATGTATCAAACAATTTAAAGTCTGCCGGGTTGCTAAAATACATAGCGCCCTGGTCTGAAGCAAAAAGCTTCAACATTTCGGGGTTATCCACCAACACATTATCAGGCAATGCATCATATTTCCACTTCAAATCCTTGATAAATTGCAAAGCGGAGGCAGCTTCCGATGTGTTGAAGGTAGCGGTCCATTTGCCATCTATTTGCTCCATAAAGGTTACACCATGAGACCATGCTATACTCATAAAATGCCACCCGCCAAAGTTACTCATAGTCGGCATGATGAAACCGGCCTTGCCGGTCTTCTTTTTGATGATTGAAGCATATTCCCCCAATTCCTCATAAGTTTTGGGAAAAAGCGGCACACCATTTTCATCAACTAACCCGGCTTCCGTAAACATTGCTACATTAGCAGTTAATCCAAGAATATAGGCATCCTTGGGAATCCCGTACACACGACCGTTTTTAGTTACAAGTTCCTTCAGCATTGGGTTCATCTTGTCTAAATACCCTGCCTTTTCCAATTCGTCCGTAATATCAGCGCAATACTTTGCATTGATGATTTTTTGGGTTTCTGTATGGAATGTTTCATACAATGTAGGCAACTGCCCGCTTGTAGCTTTGGGAACAAAGGAATTCACATCGTAAGCCCATTCATCCGGCACAACCTTAATATCCGGGTATTTGCTTTCCATATTCCTCAAATATGTGTTGTACTGCTCCACCCATTGCGGGCGATTTTCCGTCGGCCAGTCTCCAACCGATATAGTAACCTTTTCATCTGTTCCGGATGCGCCCTCTTTATTGACATTGGTCATGCACCCTGTTATCGATAGTGTTATCGTAATACTAAGTAGCATAGCAATCTTTTTCAACATATTAATTTCCCCCTAAATTGTTATTTATTTTAGTCGTTTCTTACAATTTATTTAAGTGTATCACATTATTTTATTGGGAACAATAAACAAACATGTTAATTGTTTAGTATTCCTGCTATTATTTAAAAATAGATAAAACCCAGCCCGTGCATGGTTTGTTATTTAACAAAATAACAAAGAAACTCTGCTATATCGCCTCCCCCTTCCTCAATCACCACATCAATTCTTTTGGTGAAAAAGGATGGAAACCCACAAACCGCCCTACGCCCGATTGTATCAGATTGATAAACCTTAATAGGTTCCCCATAGTCGTAAGGGTAACATTTTATGTGATATTTATTAACAAACCCAAACACCTTTTCCCTGAGCGTCACATGATTTATAAGTTTAGGCTCATCAAATTCTACTGTGTATACATTATCATTTTTGCTCGAAAACCCAACATTTAAAGGTGATGCGAACATTTCTCGAATAAGGGCTCCAAACTCGCGGATGCGAATGCTATCCTTATCCGGTAGTAAGCCTCGCCTATCGGGGGCAATGTTTAACAGCAAGTTAGCCCCACGACCAATGGTATAGTAATATATTCCGATTAGCTCATCCAAACTTTTGATGGTATCCTCATCAGCATCGCTGTAAAACCAATTGTGCCGCCGCATTCGTATGTCGCATTCTACCGGTAGGAACCGCTCATTATCTAATTCATCCTTTGTTTCGGTTTTTACTGAAAAGGAAAGGGCATTAACCCTCAGCTCGTTCGGCATATGAGCGTACCCCGATTCATTTCCCACCCAACGGGTATCGGGATCCCACATATTAAACAACAGTATTTCCGGCTGTAAGCCGCGTATCACTTTTACAATACGGTTAGAATCATATGTATGACCCTCCGAGCCGCACCCATCAAACCATAAATAATCAATTTTTCCGTAGTTCGTAAGCAGCTCGCTTACCTGATTTATAAAATAATCATCATACTCCGCTGCAGATTTTTTCGTAAAACCAAACTCTGCCGGAGAGTAATACAACCCCACCTTTAACCCATGGGCACGACAAGCAACGGTAAATTCTTGCACAACATCGCCGCTGCCGTTCTTCCAAGGAGTATTCGCTACTGAATACCCAGTATATTTCGAAGGCCAGTTTGCAAACCCGTCATGATGTTTGCAAACCAATATTGCATATTTAGCCCCGGCATCCTTTGAAACCTTCAACCACTGATTACAATCCAACTTGGTCGGATTAAACCCGCTTAGGGGCATATCCTTCATGTCCCAATCCTTATGCCCTTCGTAAAATGTCCTTATGCCAAAATGAAAAAATACACCAAATTCCCATTCCAAAAAATCCAGCTGCTCATTTTTGGGTTTAATCATAACTGCTACCTCCGTTTGTTTTTAAATTCGACTATTTTGCGGTTATCTTTACAACGCAAGATTTTACATGGCAATTATAACATGGCAAAAACTTTGGTACAATTAATAAACATGCTAAATGTTTGGTAATCATGCTATTTTGTCATTTTTTAATAATGTATTGACAAAAGCATGATTTGAACATATAATAAAAATAAGGGTTGTTGAATTTATTTACCCTTGTGCATATGTGCTTAAAAATTAAATTCTTCAGGGACGGGTGAAATTCCCTACCGGTGGTAAAGCCCACGAGCCGTGTATTCATTATACGGCAGATTCGGTGCAATTCCGAAGCCGACAGTAATGACGGCGCTTTTTGCGCCCTCTTAGTCTGGATGAAAGAAGCATACGATTATTAATGCTGTCCCGTTGCCATTTGGCATCGGGCTTTTTTAATAAAATAAACAGGCTGTATTGACCAATTAAATATAGCTAAAATAAGGAGCAATGAAAAATGGAAAAATCAAAAATTAGAAAAATCACTATAACTGCCGTTTTATCGGCTATTTCGGCTGTTTTAATGTTCTTGGAAACGCCTTTGCCGGGTTTCCCGCCCTTTTTACAGATTGACGCCAGCGATTTGCCCGCAATTATATGCGCATTTGGTATCGGACCGATTTGGGGCGTTGCGGTTGGACTGATAAAAAATTCAGTTCACATGCTTGCCACAAAAACAATGGTTGCCGGCGAAATTGCAAATTTCTTAATAGGGGCATCCTTTGTTTTGCCTGCGGGAATTATATATAAAAAAAATCACACAAAAAAAGGGGCGTTATTAGGTCTTGTAATCGGCACGGTTACAATGGCGCTTGCCGGCGTTTTAACAAACCTATACATAACGTTGCCTTTTTATTCAAAGATGATGCCGATGGATACTATTATCGAAATATCCAATAAGGTGAACCCTTATATTAAAGATGTAATGACGCTTACGCTTTATGGAATCACTCCCTTTAATATTTTGAAGGGTATTTTGCTGTCTGCTATAACAATGCTTATTTACAAGCCTCTATCGCCAATATTGCATTATTCAAAAAGACCGTGCTAATTTCATTCTTTTTTACAAAAAAACAGCCGTCTAATTGTCTTGACGGCTGTTAAATAATAAATTAGAGGAAACCGGTTAAGTGAAACAATATTATTATTGTCAATGCTATTGACAAATATGTATAATACGGTAAAATATATTAAGGGATGATAACGCAATGAAGGTTATCGCTGGTGTGGCAAAAGGTCACAAATTAAAAACAACGGCGGGCAAACACACCCGCCCAACTTCGGGTAAGGTTAAAGAGGCAATGTTCTCTATAATCCAATCATTTTTGCACAACAGCATGGCACTTGATTTGTTCGCAGGCAGCGGCGCTCTTGGCATAGAAGCGCTAAGCAGGGGGGCAAGCTATTGTGATTTTGTTGAGCAAAGCAAAAAAGCCGTTGAAATAATAGCGTTTAATTTGGAAAAAACGAGGCTTAATAACTATAATATACACAATACCGCTGTAAAAAATTTTTTATCTGCCTGCACATCGAAATATGATTTGGTTTTTATTGACCCGCCTTATAATAAAAATTTGCCGTCACAGGTGTTGCAGCTTATGAGCGAGCGGGCTTTGCTTGCAGACAATGCAATTATTGTGTGCGAAACAGGCGCAGACGAAAAGATAGATACAAGCCTTAAAATATATAAGCAATCAGTTTATGGCGACACAAAACTTACTTTTTATGAAAACAGGTGATAATTTGAAAATTGCGATATATCCGGGCAGTTTTGACCCTTGCACAAATGGGCATTTGGATGTTATTACGCGTTCCGCCAAAATTTTTGACAAATTAATAGTTGCGGTGTTGACCAATGTCAATAAGCAACCTGCCTTTACTGCTGAAGAACGAATTGATTTGTTAACGAGGACTGCAAAAAAACTTAAAAATGTTGAAATTAAAAATTTTTCGGGATTGCTTGCGGATTTTGCAAGAGAAAACAATGCTGAAGTCATAATTAAAGGCTTGCGAGCGGTATCCGATTTTGAATATGAGTTTCAAATGGCATTGACAAACAACAAGCTAAACCCCGAAGTCGAAACATTGTTTATGACAACCTCCACCGATAACATGTATCTAAGCTCAAGCATTGTAAAGGAAATTGCAATGTACGGAGGTTCATTGGACGGAATGGTTCCCAAAGAAATTCAAGCAGATATATATGACAAATTAAGGAGGTAATTTTGGTGGAAATTTTAGAAATAATTGATGTTTTAGAAGACACCATTGAAAAAGGGCTTAATATCCCGCTTGCAAGCAAATGCATGCTTGATAAAGATGAGCTGCTTGAACTGATTCAGGAAATCAGGCTAAAGCTGCCGGATGACTTAAAGCAGGCAAAATGGGTTAAGGACGAACGCCAACGCATATTGATGGAGGCGCAAAAAGAAGCCAACGATATAATAAAATCGACCGAAGACAAAATCATCTCTATGATTAACGAAAACGAAATCACTAAAAGGGCGCGCGAAAAGGCAGAGGAAATAATTACGTCAGCGAACAAACGTTCTAAGGAAATACGCCTTGGAACAAGACAGTATGCCGATGATATCCTCACCGATATGGAAGAAATTATGGAAAAAACAATGCAAACCTTGCGCAACAACAGAATTGCAATGTACGAAAAAAGCAACCAAAAAACAGATGCGGAAAACCAACAAGAATTTAACATCGAATAGCTTGTGATATGTACAAGACATTTATAAAATACAAAAGCGGATAAAGTTTATAACAAACTTTAAAAAGAACTTACGGCAGCAAAGCAACAATGCCGAAAAGTTCTTTTTTGTTTTTAAACGAATCCTCCCCCCGTGTAAAGGGCATTCAGTATTGAATTGTTTCCTTATGTTATGGATTGTATCTTTACAGGGCGCTTTTCATCATGCTAAGATTGTGATATACGGATGACCAACATTTTTAGGAGGATGTATTTATAATGAAAAAAACATTTTTTTTGCTTTTCCTGCTTGCCTTCATATGGAGTTTGCCGGCGAATGCGTTTGCAGCGCAAACAATTAGGATTGAACCTGTTAAAACAGGCTGGATGAATATTGCAAATGGTAATGGCGGGACCGCAAACCCTTTTGTCAACATGCTTTCAAATTCGATTGAAGCGCTTATTAAGTTTGACCTTAGCGGTATAATGGAGTTAAAAGACGCCACAATTACAAAAGCAACGCTGCATATGTGCTATGTCAGCAACGCTGTCAATGTTGCAAACGCCAATTCCTTTTCAAACTTAGGGATATACCCCACCACCAATGCCGCTGTTGATAATCTAAGCAGCACGCCGGGCTCCAACGGGACTTCAAAAATAACGGGAGATTACATAAGTTACAGCGAGCCGGCTTTCAAAAATGTTGCGGAAAACGCCGGCATTTCATTTGAAACGCCTGTTTGGTATCAATGGAATGTCACAAATTATGTGGAAACCAACGAAGCGTACTCATTTGTGCTTGCGCATAAAGGCAGCGGAATCTTAGCGCAATTCGGCAGCCTGCAAGCATCGGCGGATAAGCGCCCATACCTTGAAATCACATACGAACCATCAGGATTGCAACGGCTCTTGGTGGAGGATGTTTCGTTGTTTTGTAATGACAAAAAAATCACATCCCTGGTTGATGTCGACGATTACATAACAATGAATGTATCGTTAGACATGAAAAATAGCGTTGAAAGCGTTACATCCTTTGCATTTGCAGCCCAATATGATGATAATGACATACTTGTCGGGGCAAAAGCGCTGCCCTGCCCCATTGAAGGCGGGGTACAAGACGGGCTTTACCAGTTTAGCGCCTCATTTGCGTTGTCGCCGCTGGCAAGAAAAGTTCAAGTTTTATGCTGGAACGGTCTTGGCGAAATGCAGCCGTTTGACGGATATGAACCCACTACACTAAAATACACCTATGACGATGCTTTTTTAAACACAGGTGCATTCAAAGGGATATTAGGCTATGAAAAAACTGCTGATGGGCTAAACTTACAACGATTTACGCCCGCTCAATTCCTTATTGGGCAAGGCAACGCAACACCGCTGCCCACAACCTCCGGTGTGGTTTTAAATGTGATGACGGACGCAAACCGCATTGAATTTGACTGCAAAATTTTAAGACAAGTAATCAACACCCTTACAACCGCAAATTTTGATTTGCTAATAGATGGCAATTACATATCTTCTTATGATGTTGGCGTCACCCCCTCTTCACAAAAAGTAGCGCTTGAAATCCCCGGTCAAACAGCCGGAACGATGAAAGAAATTAAGGTTGTGTTCCCGCATTCCGCAGAAATACGGGTAAAGGACTTCAAACTTTCACCCCTAAACGCGCAATTTGGGAATGTTGAAAGCAAACCCACATACCTTGCCATTGGCGACTCTATAACAACAGGGCTTCGTTCCGATAACCCCTCAAGCAACTATCCTTTCGTTGTTGCCGAGTCTTTGGGATACAACTTAGTTAACCAAGGAATCAGCGGAGATGTTTATATCAACAAATATATTAATGCAGGATATCCAACCGGTTTTCAGCCTGATTTAATTACCGTTGCATTAGGCACTAATGACAGTTCAAGAGCCGGTAGGTCGCCAAGCGACCCTGCCTATATTACAATTGAACAATTCAGAACAAATGTGACGCAATACTTTCAAACATTTGACAGTCTATTCAGCGGAACGCCAACCTTTGTTATTACTCCGCCATGGTTCGTGAGCGTAAACGATAGGGTGGGAAATTACCTTGCAAATTCCTATGGCGCTGCCATGCAGGACATCAAAGATATAATCAGCCAAGTATGCAGCCAATACAACTATATTACTGTAATTGAAGGTCTGGACATTATCGGATATGATGATATTGTTGACGAAACTGATAACCCTTCGTGGTTTGGAGATAAAATGTCGAATGACGGGGTTCACCCATCAACCGTTGGGCAGCATTATTACGGACAAAAGCTAACGGATATACTCAGGCAATACGGGTATTAATAAAAGGTAGCGGCGCATTAAAACATGGGGGAATCGAACCATATGGTTCGACTCCCCCATGTTTACGCTAAGAAAACAAAAATGGGACGGTTTAAGACCGCCCCATCAGACTGTAGACTAACCCCTATTTGGAGAAGAAGCGCTCTCCAAACAGGGGTTAAGTTTTTAAACGAAATTAAAATTCACCTTTGAAAATCTAAAAAAACACAAAGCATTAG
>JALOAJ010000015.1 GCA_023228885.1 Bacillota bacterium
TTCGCAAGGGTTCTGAACGGAGCGAAAATACTTCCGTTATTGCTGTCGTCGGCATTCGGCGTTTGCGCCACATAGTATGTGTTCCCAACAGCCTTCTGCGGATGAAAATCGGAAAATCTATTCTTGATGTAATTAAAAACGGAATAGTTGTTCAAAATGTTGGCAGCCGAAAACTTATTGTCAATCGCTGCAATGCCGTCTTTGTATACCACTGTTTTCCCAAGCGCCTCGGCAAAATAACGCACCGGCAAAAACGCCCTGCCTTCACGATAAACCAATTGGCTGGCTATTTCCTCAAGTGTGGAAATGTTCTTTTGTAATGTGCATTTGCCGTTTAAAAATACGAACTCATACGGTTCCTTCCGCAATAGCGCATAGTTCTTTTCAGGAATGCTTTCATAATAATATCCCAACGCCCGCGCCAGAGTTTCAATCGGCAAATAGATTCTGCCGTCAAAAACAAGCGGCGTCTCTTGCGGGTCGTCTATATTAATATACCTTCTGCCTCCGTTAACCATAATCATTGACGCGTTCCGGTCAAGTATTACCGCTGCCTCAATCGCCCTCTCGTTAGCGGAAAGATTGGGGAGTAAAAAAGTCGATGTCGGGACAGGTATTTTCTCCTTTTCAAACTCAATGCCGGTTATTCTTACCGCACCCGAGGCGCTGAAGGTAAATAACCGTTCTCCCGCCCGTTCAACAAACTCCTTTTCCGCTGTAGTGTATGGATTGTTAGGATACTCCATAAGCTCATAACCAAGAAACTCCCCAAAATTCAATGTTCTTACCCCTGAGGTATCGGTTAATTCAACGGAGTATTGGAATCTTCCCGTGTTAATCAAAAGCACTGCACTTGAATTGCCCTCATAACTGACTGTAACGCTCCGGCTGTTAAAAGGCAGTAAGAAGTCATATATAACATTTCCGCCCGATGTAAAGTATACGCTGTTTCCTGAAACCGCTGCATTTATTGCCTCAACACAATACTTGCCTTCAAGCCTATATGTTGCATTGCCGACAGGGTAACCCATTGTATAGGAGTTGGCGGCAAGGGCAGTTAAAGGGGTAAGCATTACGCAAACCACAAGTAAAATACATGTTAACTTCTTACACATCAAATAACCTCCATTATTTATTCAAGGTTAAACATATAATCAACATTAATACTCTTTCTGTAAGCCGTGTTGATTTCCTCTAAAACTTCGTCCGTCAAACCGTTTGTTTTCGCAAGAGCCACCATTTGATTGTAAAGCTTTTCAAATTCCTCGTCATTTTTGGATATAAAAATCTTTGTCATAGAATCTTCAAACGCCTGACGCGCCTGCCAAAATTTCTGTACTCCCGAAATACCGTAACCATCAAAAAGCCATATATTCGGAGCGATAGACGCTATTGTCGGAAGGGTTTCTATCACCCCGACACTAAAGAACTTGTTCGCCATAGATGGATTTAATTTAAAATCGTATATCACCTTGGGATTGTATCTGCTGCCGCCTGTCGCGGGGTATCCCGGCCAAGCGCTGTTGACGCCGCTTCCGACAGTCAGGTTATAGTAAACTTTTTTGTCGTTAGCCACATCATATACAAGGTTTGCCTCAAGTTCCTTGTCGGAAAATACTCTTTTGCCGTTTTCCTCCGTCCAAAGTCCCGCGCTCCTCGGTCCCCAATTAGCAAGCTTTTGACCCGCATCGGAAAAAGCAAAATCATAAAATCTCAATACTTGCGGCAAATCCTCCTCTTTGACTTGGTTTTTTAAAATGGCGGCACTCCAGCTTGAAGTACCAATGTTCGAGAATAAAAACTTATCAGTATTAGGCGGGATGTTCAAGTATACCTTGCGGTATTTATAAGTCTTACCCGCCGTGTTCAGCATATTTTGGTCGATAGTCCCTCCATAACCGTAGAGCACGGCGTAAAGACCGTTATTTCTCTTTTCTTCAAATACAGCGCGGCTATCAATAAGAGAATCCGGCGCGGCTATATTATCTTGCACTAAACGCGTCCAATCACGCAGCACCTCTTTAAAAAAGGGCTGTGCAAACATATATTCAACTTTCTTTGTTTCCTTATCCCAATAAGTAAAGTAGTTCGCGCCTACGCCTCTGCCTGTATTATAACCGCTTACCGAACCCAAGGTTGTCAAGAGCGCCCAATTATCTATGCCTTCCGCGACATAGAAAGGATAAACCTCGCGGTTTCCCTCCTTTATCCCCAGCCTTTTAATTTTATATAAAAAATCAAAAAAATCTTCTTTGCTGTTTATTGGAACATCCATTATTTCTTCTTTTGTAAACCCGCCGTTTTGCATAAAAATACTTTCGATTTCATCCTGTTTTTTGGCTTGCGGGTATAGCATTCTTAAAATATCGTCCCGCACATATACATAATCGTACGGATCTGTCGGCGTGACAGCCCTTGCCATAATGTTGCGATCCAAATCGGGCACGGCATGCTCCAAAGTAACGCTCGTGGGCAAAGCATATATTTTTCCGTCCTTCCGTTGGGATTTCAGGAAGTTTTCTTTGTTGCTCTTGTTTGCCATAGCGGTAATGTTTGTGCAATATTTTGGAATCAAATCGGTCAAATCATACACCATACCGGCTTCAATCATCTTTTCCAATACGGCTCTTTCGGGGTTCACAACAACATCCGGCCAATCGTTTACCGCCATTATTTTAGCAATTCTCGCGTCCATCAGTTCCCCGCCGTTATCAAATGATTTATCGCTGTACTTAATTCCTGTAACCCTGTAAAGTTCGGGTGAAACCACATCATTTTCCGCTTTTTTAAGCCGCCAGGCCGCTCCGGTGCCTTGTCCGTACCACATGGTTAGTTCGAATTTTTTGCCTGTCCAGTCAGGTAAATCGGATGAATCCTCAACCATATTTCCCATCTCATTAAAGGCAACGCCCTCTCCCGATGTGCCGGAAGCTGTTTCGGTCACGCTTTTTTTGCACCCTGACAAAACAGCAAGGCTCATAACCAACGCTAAAAATAATGCCAATAATTTTTTCATAAATATCCCCATTTCCTTGCAAAATATTTGCGGATAAGGCACCGCATTTAGCCATATATTTTTATGATTTTACCGCTCCCAAAGTAATCCCTTTTATAAAATACTTCTGCAAAAACGGATATACTATAATAATAGGTATTGTGGTTACAATCACCTGTGCGGACACAAGCGATTCCGGCGTCGCCTTTAAGCTTAAAGCCGCACCCGCGCCATCCCTTGAAATGGCTGCCTCCTGAATAAGCTTTTGAATCCTTTCGCTTTCCTTTATAAGCTGCATAAGTTTATATTGCAGTGTAAAAAGATGCTCTTTTGTTACATACATAAGCGTTGTACTCCAGTCGTTCCAGTTGCCAACCGCCACCCAAAGGGCCACCGTAGCTAAAACGGGCAACGACAGCGGAAATATTATTCTGAACAAAATTATCAACTCGTTCGCGCCGTCAATAACCGCTGATTCACCGATGCTTTCCGGGATGGATGCGCTGATATATGACTTAATAATTAAAATATTGTAGAATGTACAAAGACCCGGAAGAACATAAACCCAGAAATTATTTATAAGTTGAACTTTGACAAATAAAAGGTATGTAGGTATAATTCCCCCGTTAAAGAACATGGGAATCATAAGAAACAACAGAATCTGTTTGCAGCCGGGAAGGTCTTTTCTTGTTAATGCATAAGCCGCTGAGAATTGCACGATGATACCTAATATCGTACACAGAATAACCCTTGCTACCGAAAGGAAAAAAGCTCTAATCATTGATGCATCGTTAAGCAAGACGGAAAAGTTCACAAAAGTAAGCTTGCGCGGATAAAATGTTATTCCGCCAAACATAGTATCTGTTCCGTCGTTCAGAGCCTTAGCCAATACATGCAGGTAAGGCAGAAGCATAACAAGTATCATTGCGACCATAAAAGCCACATTAATCCAGCCCCAAAATTTTGAAAGCACATTATTTTTGTTCATATGTCTCCCCCTCCTACCATAAAGCAATGTCATTTACTTTTTTTGAGAAATAATTTACGAGTACAACAAGTATAAAACCAATTAACCCTTGCACGAAACCAATTGCCGTAGCCATGGAATAATTGCCGGCGGCAATTCCCTGCTTATAAACAATTGTTGATATTGTCTCAAAATCTATAAAAGGATTTTGCAGACCGTAAATCAAATCGAAATTATCTTTAAAAATATTTCCGATATTTAATATAAAAAGTATAACTGCGGTTGGCATAATACAGGGAATCGTGACACAAAGGCACTGTTTAAGCTTTCCGGCGCCGTCAATACTTGCCGCCTCGTACAGCGCCGAATCAATTCCGGCTATTGCCGCAAGATAAATAACCGAGTTCCATCCAACAGTTTTCCATAAATTCAAGATGATTAGATTTGGCACAAACAACGCTTGGTCAGCAAGGAACATTATTCTTTCTGTCCCTTCGCCGCCAATTGACACTCGTAAATCGTTCACAATCCCGTAGGTTGAATAAATAGAGTGCGCCATGCCGATAACGGCAATCCACGATAGAAAATGCGGCAAATAACTTACTGTTTGTACGAACCGCTTAAAAAGGTCACCCCTTATTTCATTTAATAGAATAGCAAACAGGATAGGCGCCGGAAAAGCAATCGCCAAATTCAGGGCGCTTATGTATAATGTGTTAAATGTTGCCTTTAAAAACATCGGCATTGTAAACAGTTCCTTTATATTATCCAAACCTATCCACGGGCTGTTAAAACCTTTGAAAACATCATAATCCATAAAGGATACCAGCAGACCGGGCATCGGAAAGTATGAAAAGAAAAGAGTTAACAATATTGACGGCAGCAACAAAATATAGAGAAACACATATTTTTTTAGTTTGCCCAACCCTTTTTGTTTTTTCATATGGATTATACGAATTATGGTGGAATTTAACATTTTCAAAAATTCATCTCATTTCACATAGAAAAATAATATACTGATACAATAACAATTTTATCATGGGCAATTTATAAAGTACATGATGTTTCGCGCCATTTTCTGCGTTATTAAGACATACGATCGCGTTGTGTTACACAATAATGTTATATGTTTTACACTCCAGCGGCGCGGGATGATAATGGAAGAACATAATTATCGTTTGAAGGAATAGAAATGCGGATAGTTGACTTTGCAGCCAATCATATCAAGCAAGCGGCACCCAAATTATGAGGAGGAACGCGGGTTTGTCGCCGCACTTCCTCCCGTAGATATTCTACCGGATTTATATGAGTTTGCAGAAACAATTGAGGCGTCGCGATAACGGCTGCCGGTGTGTTTAGCCATTCTGTAACGCTTTTCGCCCATGACGAAACCGCCCGTTGCGGCGTTGCTTTTGAGAGTTTCAATTTTACCGCAAGAAGATTTTGGCTAAAATATTTTACGGCATGAGAGCAAGAATTCGAGAAGGTATGCAACGGTTAGAAAAGAAACTGACCCATATCATGCTTGCAGTGAAAACCACTGCTGGTATGTTCATTGCCGCAAAGACGGCAGTTAACAAAAAAATAGACACCCTTATTGGTGCCTATTCTTTTAAGCTATTTTATTTAATTTTAATGTGAGTCTTGATTTTTTTCTTGAAGAGGTGTTTTTATGAATAATCCCTTTTGCAGCTGCCTGATCAAGCTGTTTTACTGCGACATCATATGCACTTTTAGCCTCATCAGCATTGCCTTGTTCGGCAAGTGTTTCAAACCTTTTTAAATAAGTTTTAAGCCTTGATTTGATTTTTTGATTGCGCAGGGTTTTTGTTTTGATGATGTTAACCCTTTTCTTTGCGGATTTAATATTCGGCAAAGCTTTTCACCTCCTCAATGTTAATAAGCAAATTAAAGTATAGCACGGTTTTATTTAAAATGCAAGGTTTTTTTGAATAAATTTTATATTTTGGCAAACATTAATAACAAAGCAAAGTTATGGAACAGCTAAGCCGCAAAATGACACTTAGCAATGTAAAAAAAATGCGTATGCACACAGATTGGAGCATGATATGAACCGTAAAAGAACAGACCTTGCCGTTGAAGCGCACGAGTTGTGCCGCCAAACACAAAAAGACAGCCATGTTCAAGGCGTTAATGTTGAAACCGAAAGCTTAAAAGAAACGAAAGTAACAAGAGTTCATGTACAAAACGAAGATGGGGAAAGGTCAATCGGAAAACCCAAAGGAAGTTATATCACAATTGAAATCCCTACATTCGTTCATAAAAAGCAAGAAACATTTGAAAATACCATAACTGTTTTAGCCGATGAAATAAGACGGTTGATACCCATAAGCGAAAATGACGGCGTTTTGGTGGTTGGTCTTGGCAACTGGCAAATAACAGCCGATTCGCTGGGACCAAAGGTGGTATCCTCTATTTTGGTAACGCGGCATATGTTTGAGCTTTTGCCCGAAGAAATTGAGGAGGGCGTTCGCCCTGTTTGCGCAATTTCGCCCGGCGTTTTGGGGCTTACCGGCATTGAAACGAGCGAAATTATAAAGGGCGTTGTGCAACGGGTTAAGCCGGCTCTTGTAATAGCGGTCGATTCGCTGGCTGCCCGCCGCTTAGGCAGGGTAAGCACCACCATTCAGCTTGCCGATACCGGAATAACGCCCGGCGCAGGCATAGGCAACAAACGGCAGGGATTAACCCAAGAACAGTTAGGCGTGCCGGTTATTGCGCTTGGGGTGCCGACCGTTGTGGATGCCGCCACCATGGCGAACGATACGATTGACCTTATCATTGACCATCTGATGGAGCAGACAAAAAACGACGCAAAGTTTTACGAAATGCTAAAAAACATAAACAGGGAAGAAAAATATGCCCTTATAAAAGAGGTTCAAGGCGTTGAGCTTGTTGACCTCGTGGTTACGCCCAAAGAGGTGGACGACATAATAGAGGATGTGTCTGAAATTATTGCAAACGCAATAAATATTGCCCTGCATAAAGGCATCACGATACAAGACCTTAACAAATACTCCGACTGAAATAATATTGGCAATCGTAAAACATCCGCATATCGCAACTCATATATCAAAACCCCTTTGAATATAATTATACTAACTTGCATTATAATCAAGGGGGAGTTATATTGAGGTCAAGCGGTTACAAAGTGAAATTTATAGAATTTAAAAAAATAACAATGCTTTTTACGGCATTTTTTTTGTTAATTACCGTTACATTTCTTTTCAGCATAAAACCGTCAAGCAGAAAAAGGGAAATAAATATAAGCTGGCTTGAGATTATTTTTTGCAAGGCGGTGCCCATTGCCCAAAGCTATATAAAGCCGAAAATGAACTTTAACTTTTCGCTTACCAAAATTTTGTTCGGCTTTGATATTGACAAGCCATACACCATAATAACAAATCAAATTGCATTGGTTCATGCGGCGGAAAAATTTAAAACTTTGCACGATGAAAGCGAGGCGGAGCCGCCCACCGTTATACCATCTGCTAATGATGCGGATGAACCGGAAGGCAAAAAAATTGAAGAAACAACAATAAAAACACAAAGCGGCGGCAAACCCTCCGCAAAGGATATAAGTATACGAAACAACACATCGTATTCAATTGATGTGCAAAAGCTGTTAGATGAAAAACTTTCATTCGGCATTGACAACAAGCAGCCACAGGTGCTTATTTTTCACACTCATGCATCCGAGGCGTTTACGCCTGACGGAAAGGACTGTTACCTGCCAAGCGACCCGGACAGAACCGAAGATGAAAACTTTAACGTAATAAAAGTAGGCGCTGTTATGGCGGATATTTTAAATAAGGCAGGCATTAAAACGTTGCATGACAAAACCTTGCATGACTATCCCTCATACAGCGGCTCGTATCAAAGAAGCCTTGCAACGGTGCAAAAGCATTTAAAAGAAAATCCATCAATAAAGGTGGTTTTAGACATACATCGTGATGCTATTATCACCTCCGACGGTGCAAAGCTAAAGGTGTGCGCAACGATAGACGATGAAAAAACAGCGCAAGCCATGATAGTATGCGGCAGTAACGGGGGCGGCTTAGACCACCCCAAATGGCGTGAAAATTTGAAACTTGCGGTGAGAATTCAAGCTAAGATGAACGAAAAATACCCCAACCTTGCACGCCCAATTTCTTTGGTAAACGAAAGGTATAATATGCACACATCGGCAGGCGCACTGTTATTTGAAATAGGCAGCAGCGGAAACACCTTGCAAGAGGCGATAAATTCGGGAAAATGCTGTGCCGATTCAATAGCGCAGGTATTAAAAGAAATTGCCGAATAAACAATCGGCGTGAAGGGAAGAATGCTTATGAATCAAACAAAAAAAACAGCATTGCTTGCAATACTGTTTTTATATACTGTAATTTGCGGCATATTAATTGCGGATATAGGCACCAGTTCAATTGCGGGAAGCTCACGCGGCTGTATTTTTGATTTTATTATGCGGCATTAACGCTACAAAAGGGTTATATGGTATTTTTCTAACTTTTTAGCGGCATACAGCCCAATCAGCAGGCTTATTGCATATTCGGCGAACAGCGCCGGCGTGCTTGCAAACGGTACAAGCCAATTGCCCAAAATAACAGCCTCTGCAAAGTAATAACCGCCTACGAAAACAACCCCTCCGATTATATAAAACAAAACGGTAGCGAAATGTCTTTTTTTAATGCCGATGCCGATAAAATATGCCATTAAAAATTTTATGATTATTGTGTACGGAATCCAAACAGGAGCCACAAACAAATCTGCAAAAAAAGAACCGATTGCGCCGATTATCCCGCCATATAAAGGACCGAGCAAAAATGTTGATACAACAATTACGACATTCCCCGCGTGGACATAGCCCTGATTTGCCAGCGGAACTTTCACAAATGCGGTAAAAATGTAGGTAAGCGCCGAAAAAAGACCGATATAAGTTACCCTTTTCATATTTTAAATAATTCCCTTTCACAAAAGTGCAAAATATAACGCGGGTTTTTCCCGAATTATCTGCACTTTTTTAAAATTGTATCATAACTTTAACACAAAATCAATAATTTTATTGATTTTTGCTGATATTTGCTTTATAATGAGTTTTACAGGTGCGTTAGGTAATTGCAACCAAATTGCTTGCCGCCCTGCAACTTATCACGATTGAAAGGCAGTGATGGGATGCCAAATAGCAAATTGCCGCTGTATGGCTTTAACAACCTGACAAAAACTCTTAGCTTTAATATTTATGATGTATGCTACGCCAAAGGCGAACGCGAGCAAAAAGACTATATCGAGTATATAGACGAGCAATATAATTCCGACCGGCTGACGAAAATTTTATGCGATGTAACGGATATAATAGGCGCGCATGTGCTGAACATTTCAAAGCAAGACTATGAACCGCAGGGCGCCAGCGTAACAATTTTAATTACCGAGGAATCATTGCCGGTTAGTTTGATTGACAGTTCATGCAACCGAGGCAGGGCGGAAATACTGAGCACAAGAGAAACGGTTGTGGGGCATCTGGATAAAAGCCATGTTACCGTTCACACATATCCGGAATATCACCCCGAAAGCTCAATAGCCACATTTCGTGTGGATATTGATGTTTCCACCTGCGGCAAAGTGTCGCCGCTAAACGCGCTTGACTATCTTATCGGCAGCTTTGATTCGGATATAATAACGACGGATTACCGTGTGCGCGGGTTTACAAGAAGCGTTGACGGAAAAAAGCTGTTTATAGACCACGAAATTAAATCGGTGCAAGATTATATAGATAAAGAAACGCTTGAAAAATACGATGCGATAGATGTTAACGTTTATCAATCGAACATTTTTCATACCAAGATGCTTATCAAAGAATTAGAGCTGAAAAACTATTTATTTAAAACGGATATTTATGAGCTGCCGCCTCGGCAACGGTTGCAGATAACCGATAGCTTGAGAAAAGAAATGATAGAAATTTTCAGCGGCATAAATGTGTATTGATGGGCGCTGTTCTTTCGCAAAAAGATGCGCCGCTCTTTGAGGCGTTAAACAAATACCGCGGCAACCGAATTGTGCCGTTTGACGTGCCGGGGCATAAGCAGGGCAAAGGCAACAAGGAATTGATGGACTTTTTAGGCGAAAAGTGCCTGAGCGTTGATGTAAACTCAATGAAGCCGTTGGACAATTTAGCGCGCCCTGTCGGTGTGATAAAACAGGCGCAACAGTTGGCGGCAGAGGCGTTTGGCTCAAAAGGCTCGTTTTTTTCGGTCAACGGAACTACTGCGGCGGTTCAGGCAATGATTTTATATGCCTGCAAAAGCGGCGATAAAATTATCATGCCGCGAAATGTGCATATAAGCGCCATAAACGCGTTGATTTTAAGCGGTGCGGCGCCGGTGTACGTCAACCCCGGAGTGGATAAAAAGTTAGGCATTTCGCTTGGTATGCCGATAGACGAGGTTATCGGCGCAATTGAGAAAAACTCCGATGCCAAGGCGGTTTTTATAAATAACCCTACCTATTACGGCGTTTGCTCCAACATTAAAAAAATAGTTTCCGCCGCACATCGCCATGGTATGCTTGTGCTTGCAGACGAGGCGCACGGCACACATTTTTATTTTGGCGAAGGTTTGCCTCCCCCCGCAATGGCATGCGGGGCGGATATGTCATCGGTCAGCATGCATAAAACAGGCGGCTCGCTCACGCAAAGCTCTGTTTTGCTTTTCGGAGAAGGCGTAAACGAAGGCTATTTGCGCCAAGTTTTGGGGCTTTGCCAAACGACAAGCGCCTCTTATTTGCTGTTATCCTCCCTTGATATTGCAAGGCGAAACCTTGCCCTTACGGGGAAAGGGATTTTTAGCAAGGTGGCTGCCATTGCAAAGTATGCGCGCGATGAGATAAACAAAATAGGCGGCTATTACGCCTATTCCGAGGAGCTTATCGACAACAATGCAGTTTGTAATTTTGATACGACAAAGCTTTCCGTTTATACAAGGGATATAGGGCTTGCGGGGATTGAGGTTTATGACCTGCTGCGTGACGAATACGGGATACAGATAGAATTTGGCGATATAGGCAACATTCTTGCAATAATTTCGGTTGGAGACAGCGAGCTTGCAATAGAGCGCCTTATTTCGGCGCTTTACGAAATTAAAAGGCTGTATTCAAAAGATAAGTCGGGAATGTTTGACCATGAGTACATTACCCCTACGGTTGAATTGACGCCTAAGGGGGCGTTTTATTCAAATAAAAGGTCGGTACCCCTAAAAAGTGCGGTTGGCAGCATTTGCGGCGAGTTTGTCATGAGCTATCCGCCGGGGATTCCCATACTTGCACCGGGCGAGCGAATTACCCCTGAAATAATAGAATATATATTATACGCAAAAGACAAAGGGTGCGTAATAACAGGTATGGAAGATATGACGGTTCAAAATATTAATATTGCGGAGGTTTAAAAAGTGGAGCTTTGGTACACAGAACAGCATACGCCGTTCGTAGGGTTTTCAATAAAGGTGGAACGGCAGCTTTATTCCGAAAAAAGCAAGTTTCAACGGATAGACATTTTTGAATCAAAAGAGTTCGGCAGGTTTTTAACATTGGACGGGCTTATGATGGTTACTCAAAAGGATGAGTTTATATATCACGATATGATTGTGCATGTTGCAATGGCGACAAACCCAAGCGTCAAAAATGTGCTTGTGATAGGTGCGGGCGACGGCGGGACGGTGCGTGAGCTCACACGGTACAACACAATTTCAAATATTGATATGGTGGAAATAGACGAGCAAGTGGTAAATGTGTGCAAACGGTACTTACCGCAAACGGCATGCGGTTTTGATGATAAACGCGTTAATTTGTATTTTGAGGATGGGCTAAAGTTTGTACGCTCAAAATGCGGCGAATACGACCTTATAATAGTTGACTCCACAGACCCGTTCGGACCGGGCGAAGGGCTTTTTACCAAAGAATTTTACGGCAACTGCCACAATGCGCTAAAGGACAAGGGCATTTTGGTAAACCAGCATGAAAGCCCTTATTATGAATACAATGCAAACGCAATGAAAAGGGCGCACCGAGGGATAAAATCCTTTTTCCCCATCTGCATGGTGTATCAGGCGCACATTCCGACATATCCGTCGGGGCATTGGCTTTTCGGGATTGCGTCAAAACAGCTTGACCCTATTAAGGACGCCAACCTTGACGCATGGGAAAAATTAAACCTTAACACAAAATATTACAATACAAAGCTGCACAAAGGCTGTTTTGCGCTGCCGACATATGTAATTGATATGCTAAAAGAAAAAGCGGAATAAACATATCGAATTTGAAGGGGGTTTTAGTGTGCAAAGAAATATCCATACCTTTATTTCGTGTGACAGCGAATACGAAAAAGCAGGCATTGTTTTATTCGGCGCACCTTTTGACGGCACAACATCGTTTCGCCCCGGCGCTCGTTTTGCAAGCAAGGCAATAAGGGGCGAATCGTTCGGTATAGAAACATACAGCCCATATCAAAATAAAGACTTGGAAGATATAGCGGTGTTCGACGGCGGGGATTTAGAACTGCCGTTCGGCGATGCCAAAACCTCTTTGTCGCAAATAGAGACCTTTTGCAAAAAGGTTTTGAATGCCGGCAAAACCCCTTTTATGATAGGGGGCGAACACCTTGTTACATTGGGAGGCGTAGCGGCGGCGGCAAAAAAGTATCCCAACCTTGCGGTAATTCATTTTGACGCTCATGCCGATTTGCGCAACGAATACCTGGGCGAAACTCTTTCCCATGCCACCGTAATGCGCAGGTGTTATGATATTTTAGGAGATGGGAGTATATTTCAATTTGGAATACGCTCGGGCGAACGCCAAGAATTTTTATGGGGCAAAAACCATGTATCAACCAACATGTTTAACTTTAACACCCTTGACGAGGCGGTGCAATCGCTGGCGGGTAGACCTGTTTATCTTTCAATTGATTTGGATGTGGTTGACCCGTCCGAGCTTGCGGCGGTGGGCACTCCGGAGGCGGGCGGGGTGGGCTTTGATGAGCTTTTAACGGCGTGTTTGCTATGCTCTCGATTAAACATCATAGGGCTTGATGTGTGCGAACTGTGCCCGGTATATGACGGCAGCGGCGTTTCAACTGCATTTGCTTGTAAATTGATACGAGAACTTTTACTTATGCTGTAACGCAAACAGGGCGATGCTTGACGGTGGAATTTTATTCATGTATAATGTGGTTTAAGACGACTTATTCAGCTCACGATAAGTGCGTAGGCGGGAATTTTAATATAATTTTGCGAGCAGGAATGGAGCTTAAAATGATTATAGTTTTAAAGCCCAAAACGACAAAAAACGACATTGAAAGCATTATTTCATTTTTAAAGCAATATAATGTTTCATCTGATGTTTCAAAGGGCGTTGACACCACCATAATAGGCTTGGTCGGCGACACTTCATCGGTAAACAGCGAGGCGCTGCAAACCAACCCCCATGTTGAAAGGGTTATGATTGTAACAGAGCCTTTTAAAAAAAGCAATCGAAAATTCCACCCCCAAAACAGCGTTATAGATGTGTCGGGAGCGAAGGTCGGCGGCAAGTCGCTTGCGGTTATAGCGGGGCCATGCTCTGTTGAGTCGGAGGAGCAAATTTGCTCGATAGCTCATGACGTTAAAGCAAGCGGCGCTACTTTTTTGCGGGGCGGCGCATTTAAACCGCGAACCTCCCCCTACTCCTTCCAAGGGCTTGAGGTGCAAGGGCTTGAACTGTTAAAGAAAGCCAAAGCGCAAACCGGCTTGCCCATTGTCACCGAAATAATGTCGCCGCGGTTTGTCGAGCATTTTGAAAGGGATGTAGATGTTATACAAATCGGCGCGCGAAATATGCAAAACTTTGATTTGTTAAAGGAAGTCGGCAAAACAAAAAAACCTATTTTACTAAAACGGGGGCTTTCCAGCACAATTGAGGAATGGCTGATGTCTGCCGAATACATTATGGCAGGCGGAAACCCGAATGTTATACTGTGCGAACGCGGGATTCGCACATTTGAAACGCAAACGCGAAACACGCTTGACATTAGCGCAATACCTGTTATAAAACGGCTGTCGCATTTGCCGATAATTGTTGACCCATCCCATGCAACCGGCATAAGCCATTTGGTAGAGCCGCTTGCAAAGGCATCAATTGCGGCGGGCGCCGACGGCGTTATAATAGAGGTGCACAACAACCCTGCCTGCGCTATGTGTGACGGACCGCAATCGATAACCCCCGCTGTTTTTGACCAATTGATGAAAAAGATTGCCGCATACGCTGCAATAGACGGCAGAAAAGTTTAAAAACACACATATATCATCTGCCTGTTTATGATTTTTGCGAGTTTGGAAGGCTGTGGTTTTAGTTTGGAAAAAATCTTTGATTTTGTTTCAAACTAATGCACAAATGCATATTTTTTGCGAAGAAAAAAATATATTGCATGTGCGATAAAACAAATTAAGCCCATAGAAAATTTCATTTGAAATTTTTGTTCCTGCAAGGGCGAATTTATTTCGCGCGTGGCAGGAATGGAGCTTAAATGCAAAACAAAACTGTAACTGTTGTGGGCTTGGGGCTTATCGGCGGCAGTATTGCACGAGTGCTGCGCCCTTTTGTTAAAAAGCTATATGCAATAGAACAAAATAGCGATGTGCTCGACTTTGCGCAAAAGCAAGGCATAGTAGATGTTGCGCCGCATAACCCCTTAGAAGAAAGCGATATTGTCGTGCTTTGCATATATCCAGGCGATTCGCTTGTTTTTGTAAAGGAAAATGTAAATAATTTTAAAAAAGGGTGTATATTAACCGATACGGTGGGTGTAAAAACACCGCTGATGAATCTTTGCAAAAAGCTGAACCCGCCTTTTACTTATATCGGCGGACACCCAATGGCGGGGCGGGAGGTTTCGGGCTTTATAAACTCTGATAAAAATTTGTTTTCGGGCGCAAGCTTTATTATAACGCCGTCAGACAATGCAAAAGCGGAGCAAATTTCGCTTATTGAAAAATTTGCGCTTGCATTGGGGTGCAAGGTTGTTATTCACGCAACGGCAGACGAGCATGATAAAATAATTGCATACACAAGCCAGCTCCCGCACATCATAGCAACTGCAATGTGCGACACGCCGTTGCTGGTTAAGCATAAAAATTACACCGGCGGCAGTTTTGAAGATGTCACACGGGTTGCCAAAATAAACGAAAACCTTTGGACAGAGCTTTTTTTGGAAAATAAAAAGCATTTGGCAGATGAAATAAAGCGGTTTACCGCCTCTCTTGAAAAAATAGGCAGGGCAATAGAACAAAACGATTCCGAAGCTTTGCGCCAAATTATGCGCAAAGTGCGGCTTGATAAGGAGGCGATTGACGGTGGGCATTCTTAATGTTAATTTAAAAGAAAAAAGTTATAAAATTATAATAAAAAACGGAATAATAAAAGATGTGGGGCAATACATAAGCGCAAATAAAGTGGCGATAATAACGGATGAAAATGTCAACCGGCATTACGGCGACAGGGTTGCGTCATCTATAAAGGGCGATGTGAAAAAGTTAGTGTTGCCGGCGGGGGAGGAAACAAAGTCTCTTGATAAATTAAGCTTGGTTTATGATTTTTTGCTAAGCTTTAAAATAACCAGAAGCGATTTGGTGGTTGCTTTGGGGGGCGGCGTAATTGGCGATTTGGCAGGTTTTGCGGCGGCAACCGTTTTGCGAGGCATAGGCTTTATTCAAATTCCAACCTCTCTTTTGGCGCAGGTTGACAGCTCTGTTGGAGGAAAGGTAGCGGTAAACTCACCTCACGGTAAAAATTTAATCGGTGCGTTTTATCAGCCTCGGCTTGTGCTGATTGACCCGCTTTGCCTTCAAACGCTTGATAAAAGGTTCTTTTCCGACGGTATGGCGGAAATTATAAAGTATGGCTGTATAAAGGATGAACGCCTGTTTGCAATGCTTGAAAAGGAGAATATTGACGATAAAATCGGCAAAATAATAGAAAGATGCTGTGATATAAAGCGCAAAATAGTTGAAAAAGACGAATTTGACACAGGCGAAAGAATGGCGCTTAATTTCGGACATACGATAGGGCACGCCGTTGAAAACTATTACAGGTACGAAAAATACACCCATGGCGAAGCGGTTGCGATAGGAATGTATAACATTTGCCTTGAAGGTGAAAAACTGGCAATCACACCCCAAGGAACAGCGGAAAGGGTTAAAAACTTGTTAAAAAAATATAGCCTTCCTTATGCGCTTGATATTGATGTAAATCAGCTTAAAAACATAATTTCGCTTGATAAAAAATCCGAAAACGATAACATCAATCTAATTTTATTGAATAAATTGGGAGAGGCAATAATTAAAAAAATGCCAAAGGGCGAACTGTTTACAAAGGGTGTTTAATAATCACGGGCATTGGTTTTGCTGTTTGATTATTTTACATCCTTTCATTAGAATGGAGGTTTCTTTATGAAAAGCGTTACAATAACGCCGAGTAAGCTAAACGGAAGTGTAATGCTGCCGCCGTCAAAATCATTGTTGCACAGGGCAATCATTTGTGCCGCATTATCCGATGGGATAAGCGAAATAGACAATGTTGAAATATCAGAAGATATTAGCGTTACAATAAAAGCAATGGAAGCTTTGGGCGCCGACATCAAACTAAACGGAAAAAAGCTAACGGTGCACGGCGGTAATACGCTAAAGACCGACAGTCCAACCACAATAGACTGCGGGGAAAGCGGCTCAACGCTGCGGTTTTTAATTCCCTTGGCGCTGCATTGCAACAGTAAAATAACATTTACAGGCAAAGGAAGGCTGCCGGACAGACCGCTTAGCTCCTTTTACACATTGTTTGACCGACGGGAAATACCGTATAAAACGACCGAAGGCAAGTTGCCGCTTACAATAGAAAAAGGCGATGTCAGCGGCAGTATTGAGATAGAAGGCGACATCAGCAGTCAATTTATCAGCGGTCTTTTATTTGCGTTGCCATTTTATAATTCAGACAGCGAAATAAAAGTGACCACCCCTCTTGAATCAAAAAGCTATGTGGATATGACGATTGACGTTATGCGAAAATTCGGAGTGGAGGTTTCGCATAATAATTATCATACTTTTAAGGTGCATGGCGGTCAACGCTATAAAAGCGCTAACTACACAGTTGAAGGGGATTATTCGCAGGCGGCATTTTTTCTTGCGGCGGGCGCGCTCGGGAGTTTTGTTGTGTGCAAAGGCTTAAATCCGGACAGCCTTCAAGGCGATAAACACATCATATCAATTTTAAAAAGAATGGGCATTAGCGTTGTTGTCGAAGGTGACGGAATAGCCGCCGTCCCTTCAAAACTGCGAGGCTGTGAGGTAGATGCGGCTCAAATTCCTGATTTGGTTCCCATCATTGCCGTTTTGGGAGCGCTTGCCGACGGCGAAACGGTTATAAAAAATGCACAGCGGCTGCGAATAAAAGAAAGTGACCGTCTAACCGCAATTGCGCAACAGCTTAACACGCTTGGCGCAACGGTGATTGAAAAAAACGACGGTTTGGTGATAGAGGGAATCAATATGCTGTCCGGCGGAACGGTGAGCAGCGAAAAGGACCATCGCATAGCCATGAGCATTGCAATTGCATCAACCTGCTGTAACGAAGAAATTGTGCTTAGCGACAGCGACTGCGTTAAAAAATCGTATCCCGACTTTTGGAGGGATTTTAGCGAACTGGGGGGTAAAATAGATGAGTGGAACATGGGGGAATAACCTTAAAATAACAATATTCGGCGAATCGCACGGTGAGGCGGTGGGGGCTGCTGTGTGCGGGCTTCCTGCAGGAATGACGGTGGATTTTGATTTTATTTCAAACGAACTGCTGCGCCGTGCAGGCGGCAGGGATAGGTTTTCAACGTCACGCCGCGAGTCGGATGAATTTAAATTTGTAAGCGGAGTTTTTGAAGGAAAGCTGACAGGCGCGCCGGTATGCTGCATTATTCCGAACGCCGACACACGCTCTGCCGATTATCACAAAATTAAAAATTTGATGCGCCCCTCTCATGCTGATTACACCGCATTTGTAAAATACGGAGGGCATAATGATTATCGCGGAGGCGGGCATTTTTCCGGCAGAATAACGGCGGCATTGGTGGCGGCGGGCGCACTTTGCAAGTTATTTCTCATGCAAAAGGGCATAACGGTTGAAAGCAAACTTTTGACGGAAGATTTGGAAAATAAAATATTGCAGGCAAAGTCGGAAAAAGATAGCGTTGGCGGTAAGGTTGAAGTGGCAATATGCGGTGTTAAAGCAGGCGTTGGAAGCCCCTTTTTTGATAGTGTTGAAAGTATTTTATCGCATTTGTTTTTTTCCATCCCCGGCGTTAAAGGGGTGGAGTTCGGTGCTGGCTTTGCTTTGACCGACATGAAGGGCAGTATGGCAAATGATGAATTTTATGCGGAAAACGGCAAGGTTTATACCAAAACAAATAATTCGGGCGGGATAAACGGCGGCATTACGAACGGCATGCCAATAGTGGCGCGTCTTGCTTTTCGTCCGACAACATCCATTGCAAAGGAGCAAAGCACCATTGATATATCAACCATGACAAATGTGAAAATTGAAGTGAAGGGCAGGCACGACCCATGCATTGCAAGGCGAGGCGCAATCGTTGCAGAAAGCGCCGCCGCAATCGGCATTGCAGAGCTGATAGTGTAAAAATGCGTCAAAAAAAGGGGTTTCACAAAATATGGATATAGAAAAACTAAGAAAAGAAATAGATGCAACTGATTTTGAAATAGTTCGCCTTTTTGAAAAAAGAATGCAAATTTCCAAAGAAATAGGCGCTTACAAGAAAGCCAACGACTTGCCGCTGTTTGACAAAAAGCGCGAAGACGCTCTTTTTAAAAGCAGGGTAAACATGCTTTCCGATAAACAGCTTAAAAGCTACTTAACACCGTTGCTAAAAACATTGGTTGAGCTTAGTAAAAGCTATCAGTTTAAAAAAAATATTGCGCTTATCGGAATGATGGGGAGCGGTAAAACAAGCAAAGGCAAGGTTGTTGCAAACAGATTGGGCATGAGGTTTGTCGACATTGACGAAAAAATAGAAAAAGAGCAGAAAATGTCTGTTGCACAGCTTTTTCAAACGCTTGGTGAAACCGCATTTCGACGGCTTGAAAGCGAAAAAATTAAAAGATATGCAAAACGGAAGAATTATTTAATTTCAACGGGCGGCGGTGCGGTGCTATGCCACGAAAGCATGGAATTATTACAAAAAAACGGGGTTACAATTTTTTTAAACCGCGATATTGACATTATTGTAAACTCAATTGACGCAAAAAACCGCCCTTTGTTAAAGGACGGCACGCAAAAGCTTTATGATATATATAATGAGCGCCTCCCCCTTTACAAAAGATGGAGCGACATTGAAATAAGGAACGAACACGAAACGATAGACGAGGCGGCAGATGAAATAATCAGCACGCTTTTTAAATTAGCGCGATAGTTTTTCGATAGCCTTTTCTATCCGATTGATTGTTTGCTCTTTGCCAAGCACAACGGCAAGCTCCGTTCCGCCGCCCGGCGTTACGGCTTTGCCCGACAGCGCAATTCTGAGCGGATACAAAACTTGCCCGTTTTTAAGCCCCAACTCGGAAACAACTTGGGCAATTTCGCTGTGCAATGTGTCATAAGTCCATTCGTTGCAATTTTTCAAAACCGATAAAATGCCGATAAGCGCAGTTTTTGCAACTTGACCGTCCGTTTTCATTTTTTTATGAATGTACAGTTCGGTGTCATAGTCGGGCATAGTGTCGATAAAATCAACCTGTGAGGGTATATCGGAAAGCCGCACGCATCGCTTTTGTAAAAGTGCGCTAAGCAGGCGCAAATCCGCAGTTTCGCTTTTTATTGCGGCGTTAAGATACGGAAGCGCCTTTTCGTAAAAGCTTTGTTCCGATAATTCTCTGATATATTCCCCGCTGAGCCACGCCAACTTTTCTTCATCAAAAATAGCCGGCGATTTGCTTATTCCTTTTATATCAAAAACATCCATAAGCTCTGAAAGATTGTATTTTTCCCGCTCGCTTTGCGGGCTCCAACCAAGCAGCGCAATATAGTTTATAATCGCTTCCTTTAAATATCCCTTTTTAATAAAATCCTCATACGAAGCGTCACCGTCACGCTTTGAAAGCTTGCGCGTGCGGTCTTTCATCACCGGGCTGCAATGTATATAAACCGGTATATCCCAGCCAAACGCCTTGTAAAGCAAGTTGTATTTGGGGGTTGACGATAGATATTCGCTGCCCCGCACAACATGGGTTATGCCCATTAAATGGTCGTCAACCACATTTGCGAAATTATATGTTGGCATTTTGTCAGACTTAATTAAAACGCCGTCATCAAGCCCCTCATTTTCAACCGTTATTTCGCCAAACACGGCATCGTTAAATGAAGTTGTGCCTTGGCTCGGCATTTTCTGGCGTATTACAAAGGGAATGCCTGCCGCTATGTTTTTGCTAATTTCATCGGCTGACAGACCTCTGCAATGACCGTCATACCGTGGTGTGAGTTTTTGCTCTAACTGCTTCTCGCGCAATTCGTCAAGCCGCGATTTATTGCAAAAACAATAATAGGCGCCGTCTTTTTTAATAAGCTCGTCTGCATACCTTCCGTATATGTCCGTTCTTTCGCTTTGTATGTACGGACCGTAATTCCCGCCTATATCAGGGCCTTCGTCCCAAAGCAAACCGGTTTCTTTTAATGTTGAATATATAATATCGGTTGCGCCCTCGATATAACGCTCCCGGTCGGTATCTTCTATTCGCAAAATAAAGTCACCGCCCTTTGATTTGCTTATCAAAAATGCGTACAGCGCCGTTCTTAGGTTGCCGATATGCATATACCCGGTTGGGCTGGGTGCAAACCTGGTTCTGATTTTCATTTGTTGTCAACTCCCAAAAATGTTTTATGCTTACGCTCATTATATCATATGAATTTTTATATGTAAAGGCAGGGTTTGCCTGCCTTGCATTTTGCCGCCGTACCATGCACGCCTGTATATGGCGAAAACAGCGATTTTAGTTTTAATGGGTGTCGGTGTTGACCGCCGTTTTTTCTCTTTCCCTAAACAGCAGCGTTATCGCCCATAAACCGCAAAGACCGATAAGAGTATATATAATTCTGCTGATTGCGGCGTTTTGCCCTCCAAATATCATTGCAATAACATCAGCGCCGAATAACCCAATCGAGCCCCAGTTAAGCGCACCGATAACGACCAATATCAATGCAAAACTATCCATAAATTACAACTCCTTTAATTATACTTGTTTACACATATATTATTACATACGAAACGGTTTGTTATACAGTAAAGTTTTTTGCGGTAATTTTTTCAAAAATGTTGTATAAAAACAATAATGGTGGTATAATAACTATAATGTGTCTATTGATGATTGTTAAAAAAAGATAATATATACAGTATTTATGAATGTGCAGGTGAATTTATTGGAAAAATTCGTTATAATGGGCGGTAAGCGCCTTGTGGGCGATGTTACTGTTAGCGGCGCCAAAAATGCTGCGGTGGCGGCAATTCCCGCCGCATTGCTTGCTGAGGGTACATGCCGAATAGAAAATGTTCCCCAAATTAAAGATGTTGATGTAATTCTTGATATAATGAAATATCTTGGGGCAAAGGTTAAAAAAATTGGGGTAAATACGCTTGAAATAAGCTGTGAAAAAATTAGCGGCTTTTCGGTGCCTTATGAAATGACAAAAAAAATGAGGGCGTCGTATTACTTTGTTGGTGCGTTGTTGGGAAGGTTTTGCCATGCCGAAGTGCCTCCGCCCGGCGGTTGTTGCTTTGGAAATCGACCGATTGACATGCATATAAAAGGCTTTGAGGCATTGGGTGCGAAGGTTAGCATTGACAGGGGCATTGTTGAAGCGCACGCAACACAGCTTGAACCCGCGCAAATATTTTTGGATGTTGTAAGCGTTGGCGCAACGATAAACATAATGCTTGCGGCAGTCAGGGTAAAAGGAACAACCATTATTGAAAATGCGGCAAAAGAGCCCCATGTGGTTGATGTTGCCAACTTTTTAAATGCCATGGGCGCAAATGTGCGGGGCGCAGGTACAGACACCATAAAAATTAAAGGTGTCGATAAAATGTCGGGCGGTACATACACATTGATACCCGACCAAATAGAAGCAGGCACCTTTATGGTGGCGGCAGCGGCAACCTGCGGCGATATTACCGTAAAGAACATCATACCCAAGCATTTGGAAAGCATAACGGCAAAGCTTGTCGAAATGAATGTTATTGTAGAAGAATTTGACGATAGCGTGCGGGTTAGGCGTGATGGTTCGCTATGTAAAGCAAATATTAAAACAATGCCGTATCCCGGCTTTCCTACCGACTTGCAACCGCAAACCGCCGCATTGCTCAGCGTTGCGGAAGGCACTTCAATTATAACGGAAGGCATTTGGGATAACCGCTTTCAATATGTAGACGAGCTCAGAAGGCTGGGGGCGCAAATAAGCGTTGACGGAAAGATTGCCGTTGTGGAAGGGGTTAAAAAGCTTTCGGGCGCCGATGTTAAAGCAACCGATTTGCGTGCCGGCGCCGGGTTGGTGATTGCGGCGCTTATGGCGGAAGGCATAACCCAGGTGCATGAACTTTTCCATATTGACCGGGGTTACGAAAATTTAGAACAAAAGCTCAAAAACCTTGGCGCGCAAATAGTAAGGCGGGATGACGGCATCGAAAAGGAAGAAGCGGAAGTAATATAGGCTCAAGCCGAAAGGGCGTAACATATGTCAGTATTATGCACACTTGTAAGCGGGAGCAGCGGGAATGCCGCCTTGCTTTCGCATAAAGGCGTAAACATTTTAATCGATTGCGGCATAAGCGGCAAACAAGCTGCGCTGTGCCTTTGCGACATCGGCAAAAGCCCGGATATGATTCACTATATTTTAGTAACGCACGAACATACCGACCACACAAAAGGTGTGGGCGTTTTATCAAGGAGGTTTAACATTCCGATTATTGCAAGCCAAGGCACATGGCGGGGAATGGATATCGGCAAGATACCTTCCGAAAACAAAATTGCATTTGAACGCAACGATGAATTTATATTGGGTGATATAGCGGTAACGCCGTTTAATATTCCCCATGATGCCATGCAGCCAACAGGTTATTGCTTTGACCTGGGCAATAAAAAAATTGCCGTCGCAACCGATATAGGGCACATTAATAAGGAGGTAAAAAGCGCCGTTACAGGTTGCGAGGTTGTGATACTTGAGTCAAATTACGATTCGTATATGCTTGAAAACGGACCGTACCCACAATATTTAAAGCAAAGGATACGCTCAAGCCACGGGCATTTGTGCAACGATGATGCGGGTGACTTTGCAGCGTACCTTGTAAAAACCGGAACGAAAAACATTATACTTGGGCATTTGAGCAAAGAAAATAATTCCGAAACCACCGCGAAAAAAACAGTAATGCGGGCAATGTCGCGTTACGGAATTAAAATAGGTCTTGATGTATGTTTGGATGTTGCGCCTCGGTACAATGCCGGCTCTGTTATCGGCTTATAATTACATATAATTTATTCGCCCACATGCTGCATAATAATATCCTCTAAAATTTGCGGGTTATGCAGCGCCTCCTGCCTAACATGCTCCGGCATGTTGTCAATCATCTCGTCAATATCAAGGTCGTCCTTTTGCTCCGATTTTAGCAATTCTTTGAGCTTTGCCTTTGGCAGACCGCTGCCCTCCGGCATTAACTCAACATACCAATCGAAAGGTATGTATTTATTCATAAGTAAATTGTCAAGAGTTTTAATAAGCGCAACCTCTGTCCACCTTGTAGACGCTCCCACGTCTATTTTGGTTTCTATCATCATGCTTTCAAACGCTTCAGCCGGTATATTCGCCGTATGCAGCACGCCGTTGCTGTTAAAATGCACGCTTAACCCTTCCTGCGCGTGCACACGCCACATATCCGCCCAAATAATTGCAACATCTTCAATGTAATTAAAAAACCTGCGGCGTATGCTTTCAAGCGGCACCGTTGACTGGTCAATAAGCGCAAGAATTGATTTTCCCGACGCTTTTTCAGGGTCTATGTTGCCGAGCGCGCTGTCATTTGCTCCCATTAAATCTTTTGTCAGCGCTATTGTGGTGTCAAACATTTTAAACGCATCCGCCGATATTGGCGGCGGCATGATATAATCTATCATGTTTTTAACATTTTCCGCACCGCTTATTCCAATTGCAACGCCAATTGCATTATCGGGGTTGTCGATAAGGGCGGAGTTGTAAACCATTTTGGGAAACGCCGTATGCATGGTTGAAAATTGAATGAGCGCCGCTATTGTGTTGATATATTTTTGGTTCGGTATAAGCCCCGTCACATCAGACACCCCGTGAAAAGAGTTTTTAACGCTTTCCCAATTAAAAAACGCTATCGGATATTTTGAAAGCAGCGTATCTTCGTTTTCAATCAGCACAACATTTTTGGTTGATTTTCTAAACCGCACCGTGCCGTTTTCCTTCCAATACTTCAAAAGCACGATACACATTCCTTCGTCTTGCAGTTCAACCCATTGCCCCGCCTGCTCGCTTACATTAGTGTCCGAGGTTATAAGCTCAACATCCTTCACGCCGAATTTTTCGGCTTCCTTCCTAACCTTGGAAACATTTTCGCGATATGATATTACTATATATTCCTGGCTTTGTATATCAGCATAATTTTGGTTTGCCACATATAAGTTGGTGTTGTCTATAAGCTCGGCTTTAATTCCATCATCCCAAAAAAAATGGCAAATGCCATCGCCTTGTATTGCCGCATCTTTTAACACATTTTCGTTTAAAAAATCCATTTTAAGTTTTTCCCACATAATAGCCGAATGCTTTGTAAGTATTTCCGCAAATTCTTCAAGCTGCTGATAATTAGGAGCGTCTGAATTGCCGCATGAATATATAACCTTAACATCGTTTTGCATAACGGTAGACACTTTATAGCGCACCACCGGCTTTATAATGTTAAAAACCGGTGTGGGCAGTCCTTCATTTTCCACACCCTGCCATTGCTCGCCTTGAAAAAACTTGTTATTATCCTGCACCGTTTGGTACAATCCTATTTGATTTTTATAATTTACCCCTCTTTGATATAATGCCCATTCATTTGTTGTTGTTTCATTTTTCAAGCTTTACCCCTCCCATTCCATAAGATATTATGTTTTTTAACCCCTTTTCGACACTGTTTTCTTTGTGTTGCTTAAAGGCTCCCATTGGTATTGCGGTAATCTTCCCGCCTTTAGCTGTTGTTTGTCCGTCCTTTAATCCCAAACGATATATAAGCACCGTCAAGATTGCTATCATTAAAAAATACAACATTTGCAATTTTTTCACCTCCAAAAAGATTTAGGATTTGGGCTTGTTCCCCTGCCGTAAGCATCGGGCTTTGGCCTTAATACTTCAAACTCAAAATCGGTTTGCTTTTTCGGTTGCTTTTCTTTCACTATCCAATCGCACAGAGCGTAACGCACAGCATCAATGGTGTGATTATTTTTATCGGGAAATTCCGCTTTAAAGTTACCGTTTCTATCACGCTCAAGCTCATACTCGGTAAATTCACGCGCTGCATTGGGGCATTTATCGCTGTCAATTACAATCTTTCGCAAATCCTGCAATTTTCTGATGCCGAAATTAACGCTGCCCTTGCCCTTTATAGACGGCGAAACTTTTAAGCCTCGCTGCTGCAACTCAAAGATACTGCGCGGCTCCGCGCTGTCGGCGTATATCAGCAAATTGGGCGGCATTTTTTCTGCCAGCGTATCATACCCTGCGCCAACCGCTACATATTCGTTAAACAAATAAAGCTTGCGGTTGTGCAAGCAGCATTCCACATATGCACATGGGTCAACGGAAAAACCAAAATCAAGCCCCCTACGAACATTTCCAAAAGATTCTATCTCGTCAGTTGTTATTTTGCGAATTTCAACATTGTCAAAAACCGCGCCCCCCGTTCCGGTAACTTCACCCAAATATTCATGGTTATACGCCCTGATATTGTTTTGCTTTAAATATTTTGCTTCGGCAAAAAATATTTCTCCCAGCCACTTTCTTGGAACATCCAAATATGTGCTGTGGTGTACAACGCGGTTTTCACCGCTTGCTAAAACCTCTTTGTTTATCCAACTTTGCAACGACTTGGGCGGGTTATAGGTGTAAAACACCTTTGCATTGCATTTTGCGCGCAGTAACGACTGATTAATGGTACGAACCTCGTCCATGCCTTCAAATTGGTCCGCTTCTTCAAACCATACGAATTTAAAGTAGCCGTTGCGAAGTTTAATGCTTTTGGGCTTTTGCGGGTCATCAACCCCGCGGAACAATATTTCCTGACCTGTCGGCTTGTATGTCAACTTTAGCGGTGACAGCCTTTGTTCCCAATATTCGGCTACCCCCAATATGTCGATAGCCCATAAAAGCTGATTAAAAACGCTTTCTTTTAAATCCGTGCCGAATTTACGGAAAGCAATGCCGTTCGCGCCGTTGTCTTTCATAATGCCAAGTATTATCTCAATGCTTGCAAAGGACGATTTGGCGCTGCCCCTGCCCCCCTTAATAAAATAGTGCGTGTGTTTGTCCGCTTTTATGTCTTTATGCAAATTGTAAAAAGCCGGGGCAATAAGAGCTTTAAGTGATATCATCTTTGATTATCACCTTTTTCAGCGACACTTTATTATCCCCCTTCTGACCGGTAATGTCTCGTATTATTTCAAACGCCTTTATATCCCCGTTCATTGCCGCAACGGCGACAGCAAATGCGGTAGCCTCATCTATGCTCCTTACGGGAAAGTTCTCCATAACAAACGCTGCAACCTTGCCTAAATCATCGCTTTGCGGAATATCCGAGGCTAAAATCGCTTCGAATATTTCCCTATATGTTTTACTAAGTTTCTTTTTTGAACCGCCCCCTTTTTTAATAACATCCTTTTTACCGTTGTTTTTTTGCACAATGCGCACCCCCTTTTGCAAAACAATAAAAGCACCCGAATTCGAGTGCTTTTACGCTTATTATTGGACGCAAAGGAATCAACTCCTTTGCGTCCGCCCAATTTTTACACATTACCATTATACCATAAAATAAACCAAAAATCTTCCGCATTTTTTCCACGGCTTGATTTTTATGCTGTTTTATCCTTGGGATATCCCGCATAAAACGGCTGCAATCAGCGTTTTATATAAGAAAAACAACATTCGCAATTTACCGTTATAATTTTGCGTTTAACAAGAATTAATACATTCCGTCCATTCCGCCGGCAGGCATTGCAGGCGCATTATTCTTTTCCGGGATGTCGGCAACAACGCTTTCGGTAGTAAGCAAAAGCGCCGCGATGCTTGCGGCATTTTGCAATGCGCTTCTGGTTACCTTTGTTGGGTCAACTATGCCGTCTGCCATCATATCGACATATTCTTGCGACATCACATTAAAGCCAACGCCTTTTTTGCTTTCTTTAACCTTTTCAACAACGATTGTGCCTTCAAAGCCGGCATTATATGCAATTTGTTTGACAGGTTCTTCAAGCGCTTTCAAAACAATGGCAGCGCCTGTTTTTTCATCTCCCTCAAACTTTTCAAATGCTGCGTTTACTGCTGAAAGTGCATTTATATATGCCGTTCCGCCGCCTGCAACAATACCTTCTTCAACTGCTGCGCGCGTGGCGGCAAGAGCGTCTTCTATACGAAGCTTTTTCTCTTTCATTTCCGTTTCGGTGGCAGCGCCAACTTTTATTACTGCAACACCGCCGGAAAGCTTGGCAAGCCGTTCTTGCAGCTTTTCCTTATCAAATTCGGAGGTTGTTTCATCAATTAAAGTTTTTATTTGGGTTACTCTGTTTTGTATGTCTTTTGATTCACCGGCACCGTCAACAATAATTGTGTTTTCTTTTTGAATTTTTACTTGACGCGCACGACCAAGCTGTTCAAGAGTTGTTTCTTTTATATCAAAGCCAAGTTCTTCCGATATAACCTGACCGCCTGTTAATATTGCGATATCCTCAAGCATATCTTTTCTTCTATCGCCAAAGCCGGGGGCTTTAACGCCAACGCACACAAATGTGCCGCGGATTTTGTTTACAAGAATTGTCGCAAGCGCCTCGCCTTCAATATCTTCGGCAATTATAAGCAACTTTTGACCTTGCTGAACTATTTGCTCAAGTATAGGTAAAACATCTTGAATATTAGTGATTTTTTTGTCTGTTATAAGAATGTACGGATCTTCAAGATTTGCTTCCATCTTTTCGGTATCAGTTACCATGTAAGGTGAAATATAGCCTCTGTCAAACTGCATTCCTTCAACGACTTCGCTAAAAGTTTCGGCTGTTTTACTTTCCTCAACTGTTATAACGCCATCATTTGAAACTTTATCCATAGCATCCGCAATAAGCTCTCCGATAAAATCATCGGATGCCGAAATTGCTGCAACGCGCGAAATATCTTCTTTGCCCTTTACCTTATTGCTGTTTGCCTTTATTGCATCAACAGCAGCGTCAACAGCGGCTGCCATGCCTTTTTTCAATATCATTGGGTTTGCGCCTGCCGCAACGTTTTTCAACCCTTCTCTAAACATAGCTTGCGCAAGCAATGTAGCGGTAGTTGTGCCATCACCGGCAACATCATTCGTTTTCGTGGCAACCTCTTTAACTATCTGGGCGCCCATGTTTTCAAATTGATCGGGGAGTTCTATTTCTTTGGCAATGGTAACACCATCGTTTGTAATTTGCGGTGTGCCAAACTTTTTATCAAGAACAACGTTTCTGCCCTTAGGGCCTAAAGTTATTTTTACAGTATCTGCAAGCTGATTTACTCCGCGTTCGAGGGCCTTGCGTGCTTCCTCGCCGAATAAAATTTCTTTACTCATAATAAATTTCCTCCTTTTTAGTTTTTAATGCTATTGCACCTTGGCAAGAATGTCGCTTTGCTTTAAAATTGTCAATTCTTCACCGTCTATTTTGACTTCCGTTCCGGCATACTTGCTGATGATAACCCTATCCGAAACCTTAACCTCCATAACAACTTCTTTGCCTTCAACCATTCCGCCGGGACCAACTGCAACTACCTCGGCGATTTGAGGCTTTTCCTTTGCGGTGCCTGCCAAAACGATGCCGCTTTTTGTTGTTTCTTCGCTTTCAAGCATTTTAACCACAACCCTATCTGCCAATGGATTGATTTTCATAAAATAACCTCCTTATAGTGATTAGCCTATTATTAGCACTCGAGTTAAATGAGTGCTAACAGATAGGTATATATTAACCAATTCATGCAATTTTTACAATTCCCAAAATACCTATTATTATTAAGATATCCTTTAAACCCTCCAATTTACTGTAATTATCTCGTGTTTTTGCCCAATTTTTAAAAATTGAACAAAACCAACCAATATGCTATAATGAGCGAAAGCGAATTTGTGTTTTGATTGCACTAATATAATACAAAGGAAGGTTTGTATGAGCAAAGCCGTTATAGTAACAGGGGCGTCAAGAGGCATAGGCAGCGCTTTGGCGCAGGAATTCGGAAACGCCGGATATAATGTTTTAATAAACTACAACAGTTCGGAAAACGAGGCAAGTGCTCTTAAAAGCCGAATTGCAAACTCTGAAATATTTTGCGCCGATGTGTCGTGCCGCAATCAGGTTGATGATATGATTGATTTTTGCATGAAGAAGTTCGGCAAGATAGATGTGTTAATAAACAATGCGGGAATTTCAGGATTTAAATTATTTAACGAAATAACCTGTGACGAATGGGACAATATGATTAATGTAAATTTGAAAGGCGCATTCAACTGCTGTCAAAGCGTTTTGGGCTGTATGCTTCATAATAAAAGCGGCAAAATAATAAATATTTCTTCGGTTTGGGGGCTTTGCGGCGCATCGTGTGAGGTGCATTATTCCACTGCAAAGGCGGGCATTATCGGGCTTACCAAGGCGCTTGCAAAAGAGTTGGCGCCAAGCAACATACAAGTTAATTGCATTGCCCCGGGGGTTATAGACACCGATATGAATAAATGCTTAACACAGCAAGAAATGCAACTGCTAATAAATGAAATCCCTGCCGGGCGTATGGGCAGCCCGCTTGATGTAGCAAGCTGTGCGCTTTTTCTTGCAGATGACAAAACCAATTACATAACAGGGCAGGTTATAAGCCCCAACGGAGGATTTGTTATATAGGGTGCGGATTAAAAAGCACTCTTTTTAAAAAAGAGCGCTTTTTACTGCAAAATTAACTATCGTAAAACGAATTCATCGACACCATTCTACGGGCGGAATATCTGATTCCGTGTCGGTTAACGGCAACAGAGATTGTATGTTTACCGTTCTTGCTGCCTCTAACCAGTCTACGCTGCACCCAAAGGATTCGCTTATAAAACGAACCGGAACCAATGTGCGTCCATCAACCAGTATACCGGGCTGATTTATCTGTTTGGGGACACCATTTACGGTGGGGTTCACATCGCCTATCTTCAAAACAATTATATCGCAATCCCTCGTAGCTGTTACGGTGGATGTAGCATCATCCCATTCTACATTTGCGCCAAAGGCTTCAAAGATTACACGCAGCGGCACCATTGTGCTGCCGTTTATAATTTGCGGCGGAACATCAAAATTCAGGCGCCTGCTGTTTAAATATACTTTGATGTCGCTTTGCGTCAACGCGGTCGAGGTTTCAGCAGTTGCCACCATAATTAACGAAGAAACAGCTATCATTGCCGCAATAAAAACAATAAAACCCCTTTTTAACATAACACTACACTCCTTTTGTATGTTTTTAAAATGCCGTTAATCGGTATCTTAATTTTCAGTTATATTTACCTCTTTTAAAATTGTTATATCATCATATAAAAACAACGGTTCTGATATTGTGTCGGTTTTTCCGTCATATTTATACATATATGTTTTGATGTTAATGCTCTCATCCGTTACCGTAACAAGCGAGTATGACGGTCCTTTATAAACATTAAGTTGCGGACCGTCCGGGTTTAGCTCGTGCCCCACAGGCATTCCGGAGTTAATGTCAAGGTTGCCGAACTCCGGCATTAAAAGGTCGCCTTCCGTTACTTCATAGTCTATTGATGGAGAGGGATAAAAATTAAAATTACTCCCCGCGCCGTTTACCATGTATAAAGGAATATTCGGCAAACTTTCCGCCACATATGTTCGATGCCCAACCTTTTGGGTGATGTCGGCTTTTTGACCCTCACCATCGTTAAAACCGCGTGCAAACATATGGTCATGACCGGATAAAACTAAATCTACATCTAATTCGGCAAAAAGCGGCACCAAAAGCGTGCGTGAGTTTACAGCATTGACAAAATGAACTCCGCCGCTGTAAACCGCTTTATGAAAACCAACAACTACTAATTTGCCTGCATTTTTTGCCTTTGTTGCTTCGCTGCGCAAAAATGCAACCTGCTCTGCACGCCCGGGTGCGCTTGGTCCCACCCTTTCGGTGTTAAGCATAATAAAGTGAGCCAATCCATAATCGAAGGCATATGTCGTCGGGGCGTTTGGACCGGCGCTGCTCGGGAATGACCAGCGTGTTTCCAATTTGTCTTCATCATGATTTTGCGCAACGGTCGCCATAATAAAATCGCTCAACCCATTTTCAAACCTATCGATATAATACACATTCCCCGGTTGGTTGAACAAGGCTTCCCAATGACCCTCGTCGTTCGCCTTGTTTACATTATCCCCCCCGTTGTAAATGAAGCGCGCCTCCGGGTGATTTTTCATGAAAAACTCCGTAGTGGCAGTTGCCGATTTTCCGGATGAACCGTTAGACTGCAAATCTGTTACATAAATAAAGCTAAACTCCTGCGGCTCGTCGGGAGCTGTGATAAATGTATGCGGTCTGCTCTCATAAATATTTTTATTTATATCCTCTGCCTGACAAATATAAGTGTATCTGGTATCGGGCGTAAGCCCTGTCACCTTTGTTTTATAAAACGCCTTTGCCCCGCTTGGTCTGCCATCCGGTCGCTTTATGGTCGAATCGGAAACTTTTTCAGATGTCATTACAGCGGGAAAAACCATTTCGTATTCGCTGTCATCACTTTCAAACACACGCACAACAGGTCTCCACAGTTTTGTGTCAATCGTTGTCCATACAATATCTACCGAGGTTTGCGGGTCGGAGCCCATGCACACAACAATCTGTTCAGGCGTGTTATAAATGGTAGACACGCCGTTTGAGCCATAGTCATAATCATCGGGGTCAACCACTACCTCAATGTACGGCAGCACATCGGGCAGAATGGTTATCGGAACCATTTCCGATAAAAATGTCCATGCAAAGGATTTTATGATAAACGAAGATGTGGCATCATGCGGAATTTCAATTAAATGATTTGTTTGGGTAGTGTCACCCAACGAAACTGATACGCTTTTTGTTTTTATGTCAACCAACATATTGTCTGAATATACACATGTTAAAAGCACAGCATCAACGGGAGAACCGGTTGTGTTAACAAAATCAAACCTTGCCTCCACTTGTTTCCCCTCGTTATAGGAAATGCTGGTAATTTCTTCTTCATCCGCAAAATAAAAGCATTTTGCCGATAAAGTGACCCTTGGAACAACAATGGGCACATAAGGTATACACTCAGTATTTGATGCTCCGTTGCCGCTGATGTATATAATATCTCCTGCATTAAAGTCTTTTTGGTACAGTATAAACTGATGACCGCCATTGCCCCAAAAAACAACAGGGTTGCCTTCTTCATCTTCTATTTGAGTGTAATCAGCAACCGGAGAGGGTTTACCGTTCTCTGCAAGTTGGTTTAATGTTCTTGTTTCCATACCAATATAGACCGTCACAGCTCTGTTTACTGTAAATTGAAGGAAATCTATTGCAACCGATTGCTTGTCTTTGCTATCCCTTCCGTCTACCTTTATAAAAGTTTGACCTTTTAGAAAGTCCGGCAACGGATAGGTATATGTATCCATAAGGTACACAGCGGATGTGACATACAACTGAACACCGTCTTTATTCTTATCTCCGACAAATCCACCGCTGCCGTCTTCGTAGCCGTACGCCACCTGCGGTTGCGCACCCGAACCTTTATACGCTAAATCGGCGATTTCCAAGCCGCCCAATGTAGCCGCTTGTTCGGCGCCTGCCACCATTGCCAGCGACGAGATAATTAACATAGTCGTAATAACAATGGCAATACTTCTTTTAAACATATTTCTACACCCCTTTTATTCGTTTTATATATAGCTTTTATTGAAGGCTTAACCTTTTTTTGTATTCCCCCGGCGACAACCCTGTTGTTTTCTTAAAAGCCCGCATAAAGCTGTTGTAATTTCCGTAGCCTACCTTAACCGCCAGTATATTTAGCGGGTCGTTGCTTTGTTCAAGCAAGATTTTGGCTTTTGCAATCCTTTTGTTTATAAGGTAGTTCACAAAATTAACCTTTGCAACATTTTTAAATATCTTGCTCAAATAAGAAACGCTGATGTTATATTTATCGGAAAAAAGCTCTAACGAAAGCGTTTCGTCCATATAATTATTTTCTATATGCTCAAGCATTTTGTTTACAATTTGCTCTGCATAAAAATTAATGTTATTATTTTTGGTTATGTATCCGCTTTTTGACGATTCAACCGCATCGTTATACGACTGTTCTATTTGGGTCAAATGTTTGTAATTTGAGCCAATGCTTATCAATGCATTGCAGCCGATTTTATCGCAACAGTATTTTTTTACAGCTTCCGCAACAAGCGTAACGGTTTTAAAATACTCCTGCTTTGACGCCCCAAAGCTTAAAATAGCAACTACCTTACCTGTTTCTATATCAATAGCAATTCCTTTACAAACCTCATTAACAATTTGTTCGATTTTATCGCTTACAGCCCTTGTGTTATGAGGCGTTTTAAATTCATCCTCGCATATTTCCGCTATCAAAACAATGTAGTTGGTTGAATACAGGGAAATATTAAGCAGTGCAATATCCTCCATAAACATGTCGGGGTTTTTTATTTTTCCAAAGAGCAACTCGGTCATTATACGCCACTTTTTTGAATACATGACGCTATCTAACAGCGCCTTTTGCATGTCGGTATTTTGCTGCAAAACCTTGTCTATTTTCAGTTCAAGGTTTTTTAATTTATTATGTTTTGCATTGCTTTCGTACGAACCGAATTTATCAACCTTTTCGCTTATTATTTTAAAGAAATGTTCAAAAGAGCCATAGGTTTTTTTACTGACAAAAAAAGTAACTATAATTGTTAAAATCGTCAAAATTATTACCAACGAAAACAACAGTTTTCGCATAATAACTTGCGGCATTTTAAGTTTGCTAAATGGCTGAACGCTTATATAACTCCAATTTGTGTGTTTAGAGGTTATAAAATAAAACCTGCTTTCACTTCCATTGTATATTTCGTCAACCATTCCTTCGGCAAGGTTCAGCTTGGATATGTTTCCCGATTCAACTTCAAAAAAATCTGTGTACAGCATATTTTTGTCATTTGAACTTATAATTGTTGCCTTATCGTCTATAATCAATATTTGGTTTGAATTATTTTCCCCGTCCGTGATGATTGAATTTGTTAATACGTCTTCGGAAACATTAGCTGCTATAAGCCCATGGGTTTTAACATTATCGTGATAAGATGTATACTTTCGTATTAATGTAATGACATTATTGCCGTTACTTAGCCGAATGTCGTTTTCGTCATGAATTTCGTGCGTGCCAAACCAAAACGAACTGCCCCTCATGCTGTCCGACACCTCTATCCAGCCTGTGTCAAAAAAATCATCCCTATCGGAAAAGGCGTTATTTGACAACAGCATATCGCCGGCATAGGAGTATAAATAAATAGAATGAATCCTATCATTAGTGTTTATCAGCTCGTTAAAAGCCTTTTGGAGGGAAATAATGCCGATGTTCCTGTCACGAATGCTCTCGTATGAGTTGTTTACAAAGTTTTTAACATTAACGTCATAAGTAATGTTTAAAAGGTCTCTTTCAATTTCCAAAAGAATCATATCGATATTGGAATTGATTTGATTCAAAAGGGCAAAATTAAGCTTATTAACTTCCTTCTCCAAAAGATTGGACGAAAAATAATAGGCGCCCATAATGGAAAACAGTATAAATGAAACAACAATAGCCGTAAATATTAAAGACTGTTTTGCTACCATACTCAAAGCTTTAAAACGCGACACTTTAAAACCGCCTTCTATAATAAATTGAATAGTTTATCAACCTGCATCTTCCTTATCCTACATTGCAACCTAAATCCCCACTAACCAATTCCAGTTGTTTTACCATGCGCTACGCCAATTTCACTTTCATTTTTTTGCCATTGTAAATACAAGTCTTACTTCGCTTTTCTCCTTCTTTTCCTGTAATTAAAATTATTTTAACTTCCCGATTTTGCATCATACCGTCAAATGACCCTTTTCTGTCAGCTAAGGTTAATACGCTATTTTTATCATCCCAAATTATTTCTATTTCAGAATATTCTCCGTTTTCATAGCCGTATCCGTCGCCGCTATCTTCATATATGGTAAATTCATTGTCCGCACCCGCATAAACTGTTATTGTATACGGTTTGCTCATAGACTCATCAGCAAATTGTATTTCGTCGGTTGTAACGATAATTCCGCCTCCCTTTATGAAAATCGGAATTTTGTCAATCGGTGCAGGTACGGTGATTTCTTGCCCGCCTTCGTGTTTTTTATCGGAATAATAATCATACCATACGGCTGTCAGGGGTAAATACACTTGCCGTGCTTTTAAAGAGCCTTTAATTTCGCTGTTTTCTTCATTGTAATACATTGGTTCAAGCACAGGGCATGCCATTATTGAAGGACCAAACATGAACTGGTCGGCAATGGTTTTAACTTTTTCATCAAACTTAAAGTCAAACGCAAGCATACGCAGCATAGTATAATCTTTGTTGGTCACCATCCAAGCGGTTGAATAAATATAAGGAATAAACCTATACCTAAGTTTAATAGCGCCAACCAACGCATCGTAAAACATATTGCCCGAATCGCCATAAAGCCACGGTTCTCGTCCAAGGTCGGTGCCATGCGAGCGAAACATAGGAAGAAAACACGCCAACTGCATCCATCTTACATAAAGCTCGTGAAACCCTAAATCATCACTGCTGTTATAAACGCATTCAATGTTAAAATCGGCGTTGCCTTTAAATACAAAAAACCCCCCTGCATCAAGCGTCCAATAAGGCAAACCGCTTGCGCAGAAATTAAGCCCTTCTATCAATTGCTCTCTCATTTTATTCCATGTTCCTACAATATCCCCGCTCCATACAATACCGTTATACCTTTGTTGACCTGCATAACCGGAACGGGTCAAATTAACAACCCTTTTTTCATTGCAGCGCTTTTTTTGGGCTTCGTATATATTTTTTGAGTGCAATAATGAAAATGCGTTTATTTTCCTGTTATCCATATATTTTCTAAACGGTATGAGAGCGGAGCTTATCGCCTCCTCCTTTTCAAGCCGTTCCGTCCAGCCGTGCTCGTAAGGCTCGCTGCAATCGCACCATAACGCGTCAAACCCATGCTTTAGTATGCCTTCGTAAACTTGCTTCCAGTAAAGGTTGCAGCTTTTTTTATCAAACACATTATAAACCTCGCCGTCCCCCAATAATGCATTTTCCTCCCAAAGCTGTCTATGGCTTTCCCCGCCTTTTGTGTTCGGCCAAACGGAAATCATAATTTTTGCGTTATTTTTATGCACTTCATCGCACATGCCTTTTGGTGAGGGGAACCGTTCTTTGTCGAAAGACTTGTCGCTCCATGTGCCGTTATCCCAATAGCGCCAATCTTGAACTATAAGGTCAAGGGGAATTCCCCGTTTTCTGTATTCATGCACAACCTCTATCAGCTCTTGTTGTGTATGATACCGCTCTTTTGATTGAGTGAACCCATAAAACCAAAGGGGCAACATACCCGCTTTACCGGTCAGATGCCTGTATCCGCTTATAACCTCATCATAGCAATCCCCTGCAATAAAATAAGCATCAAACATATCCGACGCCTCGGAATAAAAGCTATACGCACCCTTTTCTTTGCGAAAAGTGGAGTAGGCGCAGGTATCAAACAAAACGCCATATCCTTGCAAACAAATAAACGGCACGGGCGAATTATAATTATACTGAAACAAATGCTGTGTGTTATTTTTTCTGTCAAAAGCGCCGGTGTACCCGCTGCCAAGCCCATGCACAACCTGTTTATCTTCTAAGTTCATTCGGAATTTATACGCGTAGCCGTTAACTTTATTGGTTTTTGCATGCTCCATTTTCCCAAAAGTTTCGCTGGATTTTTGATATGTCGGCATATCTATTTCCTTTTGGCTAAGAACAATTCCGCTATGAGGCGTTGAAAGTAAATGTTCCCCGTTCGCCTTTTTAAAATGCAAAGACAAATTGCGTTTATCAATTGTCACCGAAAGCAGCTTTGTTTTAAAAATAGCTTCGTTGCCATCTTCATGCGCCTCAATGTTCAGGTTTTTTGGATTGGCTGTAACTATCAAGCTTTCTTCGTTTGCAAATTCCGTTTCCGTGCAGGATATTCTTATGATATCATCTTTATAAGCCTGCAAACGAAGTTTTACATCCCCGCAAACAAAGACCTTTTCCGCCTGACCTTCAAAGTTTTCTCTCATATTTTCTCCACCCTTGTTGTTTATTTTAAATTATAATTCCGAATGCTTGCTCCTATCCCTCCTTCGGTAATATTATAGGTATATATTGAACGCACCCGCTGGTAACCCCTGCATTGCCTCCCAGCACAATAGTTCCCTCGGGAAAGTCCTTTTTAAAGAAGGTGTAAACGGGGTTAGCGCCCATTGTGTGCTCCGTTTCAACAAAGCCCTTTATCCATTCCGGCTGAATGTAGCCAATTGCATTGGATGTTCTTTTGTCAAAGGCAATATAAACGGTAACTTGCTGATTAACATCAAATTTAATCAAATCTTCGCTTGAATTGTTTTTTAATTTTGAATCGGGCATTAAATATGTTGCATTTATTAAATGCGACGGCAAACCGCCCGCCTTAACCGCATTGGTGTGGTATAAATAAGAGCCTTGCTTTAAAGAATTATACATTATGGGAAACGGCGGCTTTGAGCCGTTTGCTACGGCAAGGTTGCTTATAACCAATCTATCATCTGCAACAACGTTTACATTGATTGGTTCGGTTAGGGCGGTGTTGTTTTTATCATCGGTTGCTTTAAACACAATGCTATGGCTACCTTTTGACAACCCCGAAACAAACAGTCTGTACGGCGAAACACTTGTTTCCGCAAGTTTTACGTTTCCCTCAAACGCTTCTATTTTTGATATAGCGCCCCCCGGCGACATTGCTTTAATGTGGCACTCCAAACTGCCGTTTTCCAAGGTTAGGGCGTTTTGGGTGGGGTTTACAGCGGTGATTGCGGGCGGGGCGGCGTGTTGCGTCGGCACAACTATTATAAAGTATGAAGCGTCGCTCATTGTAGCGGCGGTAGGTCCCAACGCCACTCTGCCCGCCTCAAAGCGTTTGTGATATATAACGTCATAATAAGGCTGAACTTTATAATACTCTAATTCTTCCCAATCATCAAGCCACGAAGTTTTATATGCGCTGTCGGGAAACACCACATACACTTCGCATTCCATGTTAATATCAAAGGCTACCTGCGTTCCGAGCGTTTTGTTGTTCCTGTGTTTATCCGCTCCCTTGATAAATGTTTTCCCGATAAATTCCTCAGGAACCTCCTTAATCACCCAGTCGTTTCTGCCCACAAAAACCCCGATATCCGGTTTTAAGCCATCATAAACGACCTCATATGGATAATTGTTTCTTGATGTGAAGTTTGTAACCCACAACGAATTATCATCGCCGACAGAATAATTTAACTCCGCTTGCGCAGACCTTCCCCTTCGGTCAATTTTTTTTGCAATTATTTTATATTTACCAACAGGCAGCGTCCCTGTGTTTACGGTGTACGGAAAATCAATCGCTTCGCCAAGCTTTTCATCTTGGTTATAAATTTCAACCTTTCCGTTGGGGTTTCCGTTTACAACCTCCACTTTAAATATGCTATCCTCGCCATAGCGGACTTGAGTGCCTTCCTCCGGGTATGTAATCTTGATTTCCTCTACAAGCGCGGCATTGCCCATCCCTAAAATTCCAACCGCATAATTGCCGTCCAACCGCGGTATTTGAACCGTTCCTTCCGGAAAATTCCTGCCATACACTTGGTATGTTACATTATCTAACATAACAGACTCGTCTAATTGAACAAAATACTCGGGAACCGATATGCCGTTACCCGCAATAAAAATTAACACATCCTGATTTACATCAAGATTTAAGCTAACAGCCACATTTTTAATCCAAACCGCGTCTTCATAGTCTTTGCCTAAACCATCAAGCTTTTGCGTTACGGCGCCGTTAACTTTCAAATCTTTTCTTACGCCTATTCTAACCGGCTTTGAAATTGACGTTGCGCCGTTCATATCGGTAACTCGAGCGGTCAGAAAATACTCGCCCGGAGTGAGGTTTTGCACCGTCGCCTCATACGGCGCGGTGTCCGCCCTGCCGACCAACGCATTTTCAACATAAAATTCCACCGATTTTACACCTGCCGCAGCCGATGCCTCCGCTTTTACGGTAAAAGGCTCGCCCCATGCAAAGGGGAATCTGTCGTGCGAATCTATGCCTTTGGGTTCTGTCACGCTGACGGTTCCGTATTCGGGAGGGTTTTCAGTAAAATTACCTACCAATTCGGCGCGAAAATCGTAAGCGGAATCAGAAGTAAGCGTTACTGTGGCATATTTTGGGTAAATATTTGTAAAAACAGAAACTTCATTTTCAAATTGCGCCTTTAGCTCGTTACTTTTAATATGCAACGCCATTGCCCTGCCTTGCAAGTCAAACACTTCAGCATGCCAGTTGTTATCCGTTCCGCGAATTTCACTCCTTCTAAAAATGGGCACAGGCATACTATCGCCTACATCATAAGGCGCAATTGCAGAATCTATTGTGGCATATTCCGTTGAGCGGTCAATTTGCGTTGGTCCTATTTTCATATTAAAGGGGGCAATTCCCTGAAAGCTTCCATCATCCTCCAAAAACTTCTCGTGATAGCCCACATCCCCTATTTCCCAACTTTCATCAATAGATTCCACCGAGCTATATGTTTCCCTTTGACCGTTTTGAAGCCAGCTAAAAATTCCCGTCCCCGGTTCAAATATATTAGAATTGAAGTTCAACCCATAAGCAGATGGGTTTCCTTTGTCAAAAACACCTGAGGGGCAGTAAAATGCATAAATACGGTTCGGGAAATAAGCGGCGTTTCCCGATGATTGAATTTTATTATTATAAAAATTCGCAGCGCCCAAGCCGATTCTTGCGCCAACATCCCAACCTTGCTTTTCAAAGTTTGCCGAAATCCCGCGGTCGCCGTCTCTAAGCCAAACTGCGCCGCTCCAATTTTTAAAGACGGTGTTATTATATGCGGTTAAATTTTTCGATTCGGCAAAATGTATTCCCGCACCTGTGTTGCTGTGAAAAAGATTATTATAAAATTTAGCGGGGCCTTGGCTTATTTCCATCATGATGCCCGCCGCATTATACTCCGGGCTGCCGGCAAAAACAAAACCGTGGTTTGCAAAGGAAGAAGAATTTTTCACGATAAAATTAGTGTTCCAAAGGTCATACCACATGCTATTTCCATTGTGGTCATACGCAGTCATTGCGTTAATGGTTTCACTTTGGCTGCGCACATTTTTAAACCCTGCGCCGTCATCAACGGGCGACAACAGCTTTTGATTGCCTCGGCGTATGATGACATCCTTTATCAAAGAGTTTCTTGCCCCAACCGTTCCCATCGTCTTTCCGCCTGTATCCTGCACGACAGTCCTAAGCACCGCCACATCATCAACTGCTTGCAAATCGCCTTCGGGTTGAGAGATAAAGCCCTGCATGCCGACATTTTCAATTTTGCAATCTTCCAAACGCCAGCCGTTGGTGATACGCACCGCCGGGGTGCCGACGGTGGTTTCGTCGGCATATGTGTTTGAAAAAATAAACCCCCTAAATGTTATGTATTGGCTGATAACACCGCCCACGGTAGAGGGAATAACAAGCCTTCTGACAGTCCCATCGCCTGTTATTACCGCTCCAAAACGGCTTTCCGCTTCAACGACAATCGGGTTTTCACAAGTTCCGCTTGTTTTAACTGTAATGGATTCATGATATATGCCGTTTTTTACTATTATTTTGGTTCCCGCGCTTGCGTTATCCATTGCTTTTTGTATTGTGCCAAACGGCTTGTCTTCGGTCAAGCCGTTGTTACTGTCATTCCCCACGGCGGATACATACAAAACTTTGTCAAATTCGCGCTCTACCGCAAGGTTTGCTTGGTCATCAAACGCCTTAATCACACGATTGATTAAATCGGGGTTTGTTTCGTCATTGAATATGCTGTTATCCGCACTTATAATGTTTAAGCCTCTTGCATCTTGATATAAAAATTTATTAAAAGCAAACGCTATCGGGGCAAGAGCCGTCATAGGCACACCGTCAATTTCCACAGGTGCAACGGCTAAATTTACAGGCTGACCGTTCACAAGCATTTGCGGTTCTCCCAAAGTTAATGCAATTTTCACTCTACCCAACGTAATTAAAAAATCCGCGCCTAAAACCCCATCCGTTTGCAAAACAGCGCCCAAGGCATCGGAAATAAAACCTATCGGCGCCATAACTTCGCCGTTTAAGTGTGTCGGGGCCGTTTCAGCAATGTAATCATCTTTATTTATTCTTACTTGAAGGTTGTCAACAAAAGCAATTGGGCTGCCTGCAAGCAGCATAACGGTGCTATTCGGGTCGACCGTTCCTTCCGAAACCGTCAAAACACTTGGCTGCGCGGTCAAAGAAACCATTTCGGATAAGCGCGTCCATGCAAACGATTTAATAGTAAACGAAAAAGGTGGGTCGCTCGGAATGTTAATCGAATGGTTTTTTTGTATTGAGTTGCCCAAAGGCGCCGATATATTTTTCATTTTTATATCGACAAGCATCTTGCCTATATAGGCGCATGTCAACAGAACAGCGTCTGCCGGGGCGCCTGTCGTGTTAATAAAGCTAAAGCTTGCTTCAACCTGTTTGCCCTCGTTATTAGAAATATCGCTTATTTCCTCGCCCTCGGCAAAATGCAAACAGCTTGCCGACAAAGTGGCTTTCGGCACAATAATTGGCACATACGGTATGCAATCGCTGTTTGTGGCAGCATTGCCGCTGATGGTAATTGTATCCCCCGCGTCATAATCTTTTTGATATACCTCAAACTTTATGCCCCCATTGCCCCAAAAAGCAACAGGGCTGCCGCCTTCGTCCTCCGTCCGTATGTATTCCGCCACCGGAGAGGTGTTTCCGTTTTCTGCAATCTGAGCCAATGTTCTTGACTCCATGCCGATATAAACCGTTACATCGCGGTTTGTTGTAAAGCAAAGAAAATCGCTTGCGGTGGATTTTTTATCGTTGATGTTTTTGCCATCCACCCTGATAAAGGTCTGTCCTTTTAGAAGGTCAGGAAGTCTGTAAGCGGGCGTGTCTAAGAGGAATACGGCAGATGATAAGAAAAGCTGCGTACCGGAGGTTTCCCTGCCGCCGATTAACCCGCCGCTGCCGTCCTCATATCCATATACAACCTGTGGCTGCGCACCCGAGCCGTTATACGCCAAATCGCCAATTACAAGCCCCCCGAAAGCATTTGGCGCTTGAGCGCACACAAAAGAGGATGCCAATAGGGAAAAGGTTATAAGCATGGTAATAATTTTTTTAGCCATTACTAAAACTCCTCCTAAAAAGGGGCTGTGCCTGCACATCCAAAATGCATTAGATGTGCAGACAGTAATCCCTATACCAAGATTTATCTGCCCTTGGGAACTATAATAGGTATATATTGCGTGCACCCTGCATTAACGGGCGCATTCCCCCCAATCACAACGGTGCCTTTGGGGAAATCCTTTTTGTATAACACATAATCGTCTCGCGATATTTTTTCTTCTGTTTTTGTAAAGCCCTTTAGCCATTTCGGCATGACATAGCCTGCAATGCCCGGTATTCTCACATCATAAGCAACATAAACCGTAACATCCATATTTACATCAAATTTAACATAATCCTCCGACTTGTCAAGCTTTTGTTTCATGTCCAACATCAAAAACGGTTGCCCTTCCAGATGCTCGGGCGGAACAGACCTAAATAAAGCTTCGCTGTTGGTGTGTGTGTAACCCTGCCTTTTTAACCCGTCATACACCACAGGCACCGGCGGTTGAGTTCCGTTTGCAATAATAATATTGCTGATTACCAATTTATCGTCTGCCACCACCTCGACTCTTATCGGTTTAGTAGAGGTAGACCGTTCTTGGTCATCCGTTGCCACAAATACAATGTCATGAGTTCCCTTTGACAGACCCGAAATGTAAAGCCGATAGGGCGATACATTTGTTTCGGCAAGCTTTTTGCCTCCTTCGAACGCTTCAATTTTAGTTATGCTGCCGCCAAGCGACAATGCTTTTATTTGGCACTCCAAAGCGCCGTTTTCCAAAACACGCGCATTTGGGGTGGGGTTTATTACGGAAATTACCGGGGCTGTCGGATTATCTTCCGGCACAACTATAATAAAATATGACGCGTTACTGCTTGTTGCGGCAGTTGGTCCCAACACTACGCGACCTGCCGGGAAGATTTTGCGGTATATGGCATCGTAATGGGCTTGAATAGTATAAAACTCTAATTCTTCCCATTCATCCAACCAAGAAGTTTTGTACTTTCTGTCGGGGAACACCACATAAACAGCGCATTTTTTATTAATATCAAATGCAACCTGTTCGCCCGGCGCTTTGTTTGACCTGTGCCCATCGGCGGATTTAATATAAGTTAGCCCCTTAAATTCCTCCGGTATGGTTTTAATGCTCCAGTCCTGCCTGTTTACAAACATGTTAATGTTTGAATTGAGGGCATTATAAACAGGTTCGTAAGGAAGATTATCCTTGGAAGTAATGTTCGTAATCCATAATGTGTCGGCATCCGATACGGAATAGTTTAATTCCGCCTCTGCCGTTCTTCCCCTTAAATCGGTTTTTACAGCCTTGATTTTATGCGAGCCTGCGGGCAGTTCACCCAAATTCATTGTGTAGGGAGGTTCGGCAATTTCCCCAATTTTTTCATCGTTGTTATAAAGTTCAATAACGCCGAAATTATTGCCGAATGTGACCTCCGCTTCTATGATTGCATCTTGACCGGGCGAAACTTGCGTGCCCTCAATGGGTGAAACAATTGCAATCGACTCCGCAAAAGCCGTATTCCCCATCCCCAAAACGCCTACCATATATTCACCATCAAACTTGGGCAGTTGTATCACCCCGGCAGGGAATTGCTTGCCGTAAACATCAAAATCCTGCCAATCGGTTGAAATGCTTCCCTCCATTTCATAAAAGTCCGTTGGGAAAATGCTGCTATTGCTTACTATACAAACAATCACATCTTGATTTACCGTAAGCCTTAACGCCTTGTTTACATTATCCGCCCAAAGCGCATCCCTATATTCTCCAACTGCGTTTGCAATTTTCTTAAATGTCATGCCTGTAACGGTAACGTCCAATTCTTTTCGCACGCCGATTCTCACCGGTTCTGAAATTGATGTAGCGCCGTTCATATCGGTAACCCGAGCGGTCAGAAAATACTCACCCGGAGTGAGGTTTTGAACCGTTGCTTCATACGGTGCGGTATCCGCCCTGCCAACCAACGAATTTTCAACATAAAACTCCACCGATTTTACGCCCGCTGCGGCGGATGCATCCGCCTTTACGGTAAAGGGTTCGCCCCATGCGTAGGGGAATCGGTCTTGCGTATTTATGCTTTTAGGTTCTGTCACCTTAACGGTGCCGTATTCAGAGGGGTTTGCGGTAAAACCCCCAACCAATTCGGCACGGAAATCGTAAACAGCGTCAGAAGTGAGCTTGACAGTAGCATATTTTGGATAAATGTTTGTGTAAATAGAAATTTCATTTTCAAACTGCGTCTTTAACGCATTGTCTTTAATATGCAATGCCATTGACCTGCCCTGTAAGTCAAACACCTCGGTGTGCCAATTGTTATCCGTTCCGCGAATTTCACTTCTTCTGAACATGGGCACAGGCATGCTGTCACCCACATTATAAGGCGCAATTGCAGAATCTATTGTGGAGTATTCCGTTGAGCGGTCAACCTGTGCCGAGCCCACCACAATATCAATAGGCTCTATTCCGTATATTCCGCCGTTTTCGTCTAAAAACTTTTCATAATATCCAATATTACCCGTTCCCAAATCAGCATTTGCTTGTTCCGGAGTTTTATAATTTATTCTTTTTCCGTTTTGTATCCAACTAAAAATATCCGTACCCGGCTCAAATATATTGGAATCGAATGTTATTCCATGCTCTGCCGGGCTGCCTTTATCATAAAGACCGCCCGGGGCATAAAACGCGCTGACATCTGTGACGGTAACGGTGTTGTTGGGGTCTGCTTGAATTTTGTTATTATAAAAACTTGCCGCCCCCAAAGCAATTCTTTCACCGATTTCCCAGCCTTTTATTTCAAAGCTGTCGGAAAAACCGCGGTCTGCAGCATCTCTGAGCCATATTGCGCTGCCATAGTTGTTGAAAATTACATTATCAAACGCCGTTAAATTTTTAGCCTCTCCCAGCAGCAGCCCCGCCCCCATGTTGCTGTGAATAAGATTATTATAAATTTTGGCGGGGCCTTGGCTAATTTCCATAAACATGCCGGCTGCACGCGGTGCGGGTTTCCCCGAAAAAATGTACCCATGATTTGCAAAGGATGACGAATTTTTTATAACAAAGTTGGTGTTCCAAAGGTCATACCACATACTGTTGCCGTTATGGTCGTATGCGGTCATTGCGTCAATCGTTTCGCTTTGGCTGCGAACATTTTTAAAACCTCCGCCGTCATCAATGGGTGACAGCAGTTTTTGATTGCCTCGGCGCATAATTACATCTTTCATTAAAGAGTTTTTTGCGTCAACCGTTCCCATCGTCTTTCCGCCCGTGTCCTGTACAACGCTTCGTATTAGGGCAATGTCCTCGGTTACCTTTGGCTTTGTCGCAACATCCATCGATTGGGCGGTTAGCGCCTGCATTCCGCAATCTTCAATTTTACAGTCTTCCAATCGCCAGCCGGTGGTTATATGCACCGCCGATGTGCTTAAAGTTGTTTCGTTGTAAAATGTATTTGAAAAGATAAACCCTCTAAATGTGATGTAACGGCTGGGAATGTCGTTTGTCAAAGAAGGCATAACAAGCCTTTTTGCAGCCCTGTCACCCGTAATAACCACGCCAAAACGGCTTTCCGCCTCCAAAACAATCGGGTTTTCGCGAGTGCCGGTTGTTTGGGCGGTAATTGCCTCGTGATATATGCCGTTTTTAACTTTAATTTTTGTTCCCGGCTTTGCGGCGTCCAACGCCTTTTGAATGCTGTTAAAAGCTGTGGCTTCCGTTAAGCCGTCGTTGCCATCGTCGCCGTTGACGGAAACATACAAAATTTTATCGGGGGTTGGAGCAATGGCAAAGGTTTTTTGGTCAATAAAAGACCTTATAATGTTGTATATCAATTCGGGGTTGGTTTTATCGTTAAAAACCCTATCATCATTGCTGATTACAATTAAACCTCGGTCGTCCCAATAAACGCTTTTGTCAAGCGCCCCAACCAAAGCGCGCAGCGGCAAAAGCGTTCTGTCATTTACCGTTTGTGCCGGCACATCCAATGTGACAATGCTGCCGTTGACATTCATTTCCCGCTTGTTTAGCGTCAAAGATATACTTTTGTTGCCAAAGCTGATTTTTACTTCCAAAGCGGCTTCGTTCCAATCAACCTTCGCCCCTAACGCCTCGGTGATAAATCTTACGGGAACCAGCGTCCGCCCGTCCTTTATAATGGGTGATGTTTCCGCCAGATAGTTGTCGCTGTCAATTCTCACCCTTGAGTTGTTGACAAATGCAATCGGGCTATCGATAAATAACATAATAGCGCCGTTTGCAGCATTTTCAAACCCCGAAATTACCTCGGCGTTTGCCGTAATTCCGAAAGAAGCTATGTTAAACAGCATTATTACGGTTAAAAAAATTATAAAAAACCTGTGTCTCATAATCTCCATACTCCCCTTATCAAGCTCAATTCTTTAAATACCGTTTAATTTATAACTATTTCAGCTCTGCAACCGTAACATCCAGCGGATTTTGGCTTGTTGTCAGGGAATCCCAAACGAACGATTTAATTAAGTACGAGTCTGCATAGGTTTTGGGTATGCTCACCGGATGATTTCTTACCGAGCTGTTGCCTGTTTCGATGGAGATTTCTTTTAGTTTAACTTCTTGCAGCAACCCGCCTTCGTAAACGGCGGTAATTAACATTGCGCTTACAGCTTCGCCGGTTTCGTTGTCAAAGTCAAATTGCGCTTCAACCTCTGTTTCCTCATTGCCTGCCACGGTATAAACTTCGGCGCTTCCGCTGTAATAAAATGCCGCCCCGCCAATGCCGCCCGGTTCTTGTGCAGAGGCGCGCGGAATAATAATCGGTATATAAAAGTGACAGGTGGTATTTGTAGCCGCATTCCCGCTTATGATAACGGTATCCCCAGCATTATAGTCTTTTTGAAACAGATAAAAATCATCATTATCTATTTTTCCATTACCATAAATCTTGACAGGGTTGTTGTTTTCATCCATCGTTTGCATGTATGCCGCCACGGGTGAAGGGTTGCCGTTTTCCGCCAGTTGGTCTAAAGTTCTTGAGTTCATTGCAATATAAACCGTAACATCTATGTTTACCTTAAAGTTGATAAGATTACTTGCAACGGACATTTTGTCATTGGGAGACCCCTTTCTTCCACCGGGAAATTTGATAAATGTTTGACCCTTAAGAAAATCCGGCAGCCGCCGATTGGCTATATCAAGAAGATATAACTTGATATCCGTATACAATTGAACACCGCCATACGGAGAGTTGTTGGTTCCGCCAACTAAGCCGCCGCTTCCATCTTCATAACCATATACAATCTCAGTCTCAGGTTCAAAACCACTACTATCGCCGTTATATTCCAAATCGATAATTTGCAGCCCACCCAATGTTTCGGTGGCGTGCGTCACTATCATAAGTGACTGGACAACCAAGAGAATTAGGATAACAACAGAAAAGCTCCTTTTCAACATAGTTTAACGCTCCTTTTTATTTATTTTTTAAATACCATTCGTTTACAGCTCTTTCAACCTCTCCTCCGCCCAAGCGGTTCCACTCGTTTCTTAAATTGTTTAACGCCATTTCCGGTGTATAATCCGCGCCGGATACCATCATTTTTACTCTGATTTCCTCTAAAACGGGTTTAAATTCTGCCCAAAGCTCCGATACCTCCGGCAACGGCGGGTCAAAAGGAATATCCCGTCTAAACGGATATTTAACCGCCGCATCCTGAGATTTCCCCGTCAGTTTTGCTTCTGCTTGGGAGATACTGTCTTCTTCCGCCATCATTTCGTAGTAGTCTGATGTGATATTACCCTGGGTTAAAAACATATAAGATATGGCATACATCACTTCCTTATTATTTTTTTCTTTGTTGATGGTTTTGGGAATACCGTCAACCATATTATAATGTGTTCCTTCAATGCCAAATTGCAACTTATGCCAGCCGTCCGATATCATCCAGTCAAAAAACTTCATTGCCGCCTCCGGCTCTTTTGTGCCTTTGTTTAACGTGACATACATTCTGGGCGAAACTTCTTGCCAAAGCCCATTTCTACCGTATTTTGTAGCAACCGGTTCAAGCGGTTCAATTACCGCCGACGGCTCGTTTTGCATCACTTCGCGGTAGCCGGAGCTGTTAAATTGCGCAAAGTATATCCCCGCTTTGCCTTTGTTCCACGCTTGTTTTATTTTTACGGAATTAGGGTCGGTAAAAAATTCCGGGTCGATTAGCCCTTCATCGTATATTCTTTTTAAAAATGTCAAAACATCAAGATAACGCTCTGAAACAGGTCCGTACTCCAATTTGTTGCCATTGGCGTACCAAAGGGTGTTCCCCTGATACATCGCCTCGGCAACCGGGAACAAAAATTGAAACGCTATGCCGTATGTATCGTCCTTGCCATTTCCGTCCGGGTCCATTTCTTTAAACGCTTTCGCCGTTTTAATTAGCTCCTCGTCCGTTGTAGGCGCTGTCAGACTTAGCTTGTCAAGCCAATCCCGCCTGATAAACATGGCATGATTTGCCACAAGCTCCGCTCCCCTTTTGCTCCCGATTGCATACATTTGCCCGTCATCGAATATTAATTCCGGCATCAACTGCGGGTTTTGCTCTAAGTATTTTTTGTATTCGTTACTGTGCTTGTTCATAAGTTCTTCTATCGGCATTATAACTCCTTCGTTTGCCAGCCTTGCAATAAACAGCCTGTCAAAAGAAGTTATAACATCCGGCGCCGAATTTGATGCAATAAGCACATTTAGCTTTTCCCTAAGCTGGGCGGCGGCGGAAGGAACCGGAACCCATTTCACCTCAACGCCCGATTCTTCGTTTATAAGCTGCGTCCATCGGTTTTTTTCATAACTTCCCTCGTCTGTTGTTATCAAGCCTCTGTCAAGCACCATGGCCGAAATCTGCTTTGCATCGCTTTTAACAGCGCCTTTATTTACGCCGGCTCCCACGCATCCGCTAAGCAGAACAAGCAAAATAAAAACCGCAACCATTCTGACAACCATTAAAGTTCTCCTCATTTTTTCTCCTCCTCCGATTTGTTTGTTACCGTTTTATGTTAACCGTTTGCCTTTTAAATAAACTGTTGCAAAATACAATCGCTTTCCACCATACGGCGGATATTTTTATTTTAGTTTATAAACGAAAAGCTGTATAGGTATATCTTTTTTCACTCGCAACACAACAATATCGTTTTTTTGAATGTCCGAAATTGTTCCTAAAGTTATAGTGTCGTTGATTTGGTCATAAACGCTGACCCTTAGCGACGGTGAGCTTAAATCCCAGCAAGATGTTTTTTCCTGAACAAAAGCAATTCCGCTTTCAACCGTGTATTTACTGTTAATGCAAATTTTCGCCATCCTTGCGTCCACATCCACCACATCACCGATTATCATCTGCCTTAGACCGCCGCGCGCACCGTAAAAAATCATTTGGTTTTCATAGAACTTTCTTGGACTTACAGATGAGTTTTTAGGCAGGTGCGGGTTAAATATATATTGACCCGAGCCGTTGTTGTTAGTTATATTGTCGGTAATGCCTGAAAGCTCGCCGTAGTTTACGCTTGCTTGCGTAAGAACTCCGCGCTTTAAATCTTCTAACCTGCGCCCAATCGATGTGCTGCCCGCCCATGAATAAATTTTTCCGTTTATAAAACCGTAAAGCTTATAGACCTGCTCATCATGTTCATTGATAACGCTTGTAACCTTATCCACCAACAGCAAATCACCGCTGCCGCTGCTATCTTCCTTTATAAACTCATATTTAAGAATTATTTTTGCAGGTTCAAACAATTTATCGTTGGCAAACCCATATGCTTCTAAGCAATAGGTGGATTCATCCAAAAATGCGTTGCTTGAATTTCTGATGTAGTATTCCTTTTCATCTTGAAATGTTGTTCGCGACATGCAAATTACCCGCGTATCCTCGTCTATAAACATAACAGGATAATTTGCCTTTTCGGGGTAATTGTTTAAAAAGCCTGTTCCCGCGTCATTGGTAAAATGATAATAAAATGAATTTGCGTCCTTTTTGAAATATACCGTTCTGTCTTGCGGAATTTTCACAATGGGGTTATTTCTGTCTTCATCGGTATATTCGTTAAAATATCTGCCGCGCATCACTAAGGCATCCTCTTTATTGCTTCCGCCCGCGGTGTAAATCGCTCTGATTTCACCTTTTGAATTTAACTCATATTTTAGCAGCTGCCTTTTGGCAATTTTGTTATATGTAAGAGGGTTTTCCGACACCGGTGTGCCCCTCACCGGCAGCTTGCGAGAAACTATGTTGCCAACGCTGGTGTACTCCGCTATATATCGACCGTCTTCAAAATATATAAGATTTCCGTTGCTGTCAACCGGCAGACCGGTTGCATCCGCATTCATTTGCAAATAATTCAACAACGCCAAGCTGTCAAGCTTTTGGTCGTTATATATAACCTGCTGTGTGGTTTTATAGCTTGCAAATTCTCCGTCCAAAGTAAAGATTTTCAGTTCAACCACGCCGCCCAAACCCTTTCCAACGCCGATTTTGAACAGCACGCCGAAATAATCGCCCTCCGTTATAATTTGTTTGTCTATTGCAGCTATTTTGCCGTCAACATTTAAATAAAAAGTGCCGATAGCGCCTATTTCTATATTTTCGTTGTAATTATCCGCAATTTTGTATTGCTTGCCGTTTATGATAACGGCATCATCATCTGTTTTTTCTGTTACGGAGCCTTGCAGCTTGGCGTTTGAAACAATAACGGTTTTTACCTTTCCGTCTTTTGATTGCGCAACCGATAAAATATCCCATTCCTTTAAGTCGGATAGTTTAATTTGTTTTCCGCCTTTTTCAATAGACATTTCATACTCGCTGCTGCCGTCGTCTAATTCAAGCGTTTCGTTTTTCCTGTATTTGTCGGTTATTACTGCTGTCAGTTCAGACACGCTGTTTACAACCCATGTTTCGTAAGATTCCATAATTACAACATCATAAATGCCGTCATTATTATTGTCTATCAAAACGGTTTTGCCCGATTTAAACTGCTGTAAATCATCAATATCAAGCGATTGAGCTTTTCCGTTAAAAATTCCGTCCGCCAAAAAGTATATATCCGCCGTTTGAACCGCCGCGCTGATATCCCCGTCAACACTGTATTCAACCTGTATGTTTCTGTTGTCTGACCGTGTAACTTTATAAATATTATCCGCAAGCAATGTGACAATTTCGTTTTTATTTCTTTCGGGCAGTATGCTTACCAGCGCTTTATCATCAGAATTTTTATTTTGCCGTATATAAGCTATAACCCTATACCCTAAATAATCCTTTGCCTTGGTGCCGCCTATTTTATATATTTCATCATCTATTGCCACTTCGTCTTTTCGGAGGTTGCTTGCCCCCGTCAATGTTGTATTGTATATTCCCGTCACCATGCCTGTTTTTTTGGTTATGTCAAATATCTCCGTCAAAATATTTTTGCCCTTTTCAGAGGTAAACCTAACAGTTTCGCCAAATCCCGACTGCGTTAGAATGTCAACATTCAAAGAATTGTAAAGCAACTGCGCCAAAACCCCTCTTGTAAGCGACCCGTCCATTGCAGGGCTGACACCCTTTGTAACGCCTATTTCTGCAGCAGCCGTCAGGTATCCGTAAGGGTACACGCCTTTGTTTTGCGCATAAGCTTCATATCCCAAAGCGCAAACAAGCGCCTTTACCGCTTGGTCATAAGTCATTAAATCTTCAGGTCCGAACCTGCCGTCGCCGTAACCGTTAATAATCTTCATTTCAGATGCAATTCTTATGCACCCCGATGCAGAATCATTAACAAGCACATCCGTAAACCCTGTTTCCATGCCGCTTTTTGCATCCTCAGACAAGCCAAGCAAAGAGCAAATGATTACAGCACATTCTCTCCTTGTAATCGGCTCATTTAACCTGAAGTTGCCGCCATCAATAATTTTTAGCGCCGACAACAAATTTATCGCTTCGACAGATGCGGAATCCTCCTTACTGTCAACCGCGGAGCTGTCGGAAATTACCGTCTGCGGCTGTTCGGGCGCCGAACCCTCTTTTGGAACGATAATGGGCACATAATGCATGCTTTCGTTGTTTGTTGCCGCATTCCCGCCAATTTTAACCGTGTCTTCGGCGCTATAATCCTTTTGATAAATATGATAAGTAAGGTTGGAAGAACCATAAAGTATAACAGGGCTGCCGCCTGCCGATTCAACCCTTGCATACCCTTGAACGGGCGAAGTGTTTCCGTTTGTTTCAAGGTGTGTCAGCGTTCTTGTTTCCATGGCTATATACAGCGTAATATCCCTGTTTGTTTTAAACTGGAGCAGGTCATCCCCTGTATAGGTTTTATCATCCTTTGCTTTGGATATAAGCTTTATGTATGTTTGCCCCGCTAAAAAAGCAGGCAAATGTTTGCTGCCGCTGTTTGTAAAAAAGACATCCGAGCTTGTATAAAGCAGCGATGAATTTTCCTTACTGCCGCCGCCTACAACCCCGCCGCTGCCGTCTTCATTGCCGTATACAATTTCCGCCTGCACATAATCGGCGTCATTGACGGTTACAACGATTGGGCTTGAACCCTTATATTTTAAATCGGTAATTTCCAATCCGCCTGCCGTTTTCGCACCCGCCCATGACATTCCGTAAGGCAAGAGCAATAAAGCGGTAATCATAACAGTAATACATCTTTTGAGCATAAACCGTTCCCCCTCAACTTGTTTTTAAAAGTTATTTATTACAATGCTATTTAGCCCCTTGCGCAACCTGAAGCAGCTCAAATATTATTTTTGATGCCTGCGCTCTGTTGGAAAGCTCTGCGGGCGCAAACCTGTTATCGCCCACACCGTTTATAATTCCCGCCTGCTGCATTATGCCAACGGCAGCCTTTGCATAATCTTCAATGCTGTGTTCATCATCAAAACTTACCTCCAGATTGGTGCGGGGAAGGTCCACACCTTTAAACTGGGCTGTTCTGTATGCAAGAACAGCCATCTCTTGCCTTGTAATTTCCTGTCCTTGCCCAAAATTACCGTTTTCCATGCCCATTACAATCCCATATTTTTGTGCGCTTGCCACATACGGATAATACCATTCGCCCTGCAAAATGTCGCCGAATGTGCAAATTGCGCTTTGATCCGTCAGCTTAAATCCCTCAATCAGCATTTTAATAAATTGTTCTCGGCTTACAATATCGTCCGGCTTAAATTCATCTTTTCCATAACCTGCAACAACGCCTAAAGCCGCCAACCGATAAATGCTTTCCCACGCCCAATGGTTTTGAGGCACATCATGAAACGCCACGGCAACCGGTGACGGAACCTCCACTTGCTGCGAAACATTGCTTTGCGTGATGGATATTGTGCTTTTGGAGCTGCCGGAGCCGCCACCGCTGTATGCGGTTTTCCCGGTATCTTTTTTTCGATTTTTTATTTCTTTGATTTTATTTGAAGCCGCATCTTTAATTTCTGCCGCTGTGCTCCGTATTTCCGAAATTACTGCCTTGTTGACCTCACTTCTTTCCAAATCGCTAAGGTCGTTTAGGTAGGCTGAAAGGTCAGCCCCCAAACCGATTATACCGTCATATTCAACCAATATCGTTCCAATGTAATTATAATCGTATGTATCGTTTACAAGGGGAATAAGCATTTCTTCTTTAAAGACTTTCTTAATGTCGCTTAATGTTTTATAGCCTGTTCTGTTTGCAAAATTTGCGGCAAACTGCTCTTTCCCAATATTCCCCAGCCTTTTATAATCGCTATCGTCATCATCAATATCAATTTCGATTTGCCGGCTGTATTTTTTTAAAACAGCAATAATGCCGCCCTTGCCGGCCGTCTTTATTTCGGCTATAATTATCGCTTCCTCCACCGCATCGTATATCTCCAAAATGTTATTGTAATTACGCTTTAAAATGGTGTCTCTATTATATATCAAAAACTCGCAAATGTCAGGAATATAGCCCTCGTCAACTATGCTCAACACCTTTTTATTCGCTTCTATCACGCTTTTCATATCTGCAAAAGTTTTGGCATTGTTAATATGGGTCGTTATGTCTGCCCTTTCGTTAATGTCGCTGAAATAAAACATTTCGTCAACACCGTTTACATATACGGTGTATTCGCCCGACTCAAATTCGGCAGGGTTTGATTTGTACAAAAAGGCAAAACTGCCGTTTTCTTCGCTTGCCTTTTGATAAAGATAATTACTTCTGCCATCGGCGCTTTTTACATACGCTGTAATTACGCCCCTTTTCCCGTCCGAAGTTTTGCCTGTAATTGTTATATCGTCGCCAATGCACACCGCCTTTAGGTCTTGTATTGACGGCTTGGCGCTGATGCTGCCCGTAGCTCCATCGTGTTGGGACTGATTGGACAACACGCTCGGAAGGAAAGTCATCGGAATGTTGTTTTCCAACCCTTCCCACGCAAATGAAATAATTTCATAAGCAGTTGAAGGGCTGCTCGGGGCGTCAATAACAACCGAATCATTTTTCATAATGCCGTAGCCGGGCGGTATAATTTCATTTTTAACCTTTGTGTTTATAAGGTATCCATTATTATAAACTGCCGTAACCAGCACCGTATCGCGATACTGCTCGGTTAAATTATCAAATTCAAATGCCGCCTCAACCGACTTGCCGTTATTTCCCGAAAGGGAGGTAATTTTTGTTTCCCCGTCACAATAAAAAGATTCGGCAAAAATAATATTACGCCCCGCATCGCCGTCTCTTGGAATAATTATAGGCACATAAGGCACGCAGGCGGTATCTGTTGACGCATTGCCGGCTATGGTAATGATGTCGCCCGCATTGTAATTCTTTTGGTACAATTCAAACTTTAAACCCCCGTTGCCCCAAAATGAAACGGGGTTTTCTTCTTCGTCCTTTGTTTTTATGTAAGACGCCACCGGGGAAGGATTGCCGTTTACCGCCAATTGGGCCAATGTTCTTGATTCCATACCGATGTAAACCGTCACATTCCTGTTTACTTCAAAGCTGATAAAGTTACTTGCGGTAGACTTTTTGTCATTAGCGTCCCTCCCGTCTACCTTAATAAACGTTTGCCCTTTTAAAAACTCCGGCAATGTATAAGTGGGCGTGTCTAAAAGGTACACAGCCGATGAAACAAACAGTTGAGTTCCGGATGTTTCTCTGCCGCCGATTAAGCCGCCGCTGCCATCCTCATATCCATACGCAACCTGCGGATATGCGCCTGCTCCGTTATACTCCAATTCGGTAATTCTAAGCCTGCCCGAAACGGTATTTGTTTCGGCTTCAACCGTCATCATTATCGATGGCATAATTAATAAAATTCCAAGAAAAATCGCAATACTCCTTTTTAACATGGTATACCATTCCTTTTCTATTTGTTTTTCAATGCTTAACCTTTAACCGAACCTATCATTACGCCCTTAACAAAGTATTTTTGCAAAAAGGGATAAACGCATAAAATGGGTAATGTAGAGATAACTATTGCCGCAGTTTGCACCCCTTCCGTCGTTAACGAGGTATCTGAAATCAAAGCGCCTTCCGCCGGTCTGGTTAACGCTTCCGCCGTATTTTGTATTAATTGAATTAACTTTGCCATCATTGTCCATTTAGCGGTGTCGTTGATATAGATTAACACAGGCATATACATATTCCAAAACCCTACGGCATAAAAAAGACTTATTGTGGCTATTGCCGGCGCTGAAATGGGAACCATAATTTTAAACAATATATAAATATCATTTGCCCCGTCCAATGCCGCCGCTTCTTCCAAGCTGTCCGGTATCTCCGAAAAGAATGTTTTTAACACAATCATGTTAAAAGTATTTATAAGACCGGTCAGCCACAATGCCCAATAAGAATTGATAAGGTTTATTGATTTTACAAGTATAAAGTTGGGAATCATGCCCCCGTTAAACAACATTGTAAAGGTTATAAACATTATAAATGCGTTTCTTTTATACAGCCTTTTTTTCGATAGGGGATATGCCGCAAATATTGTAAGCGTTATAGACAAAAATGTGCCCACAACAGTAACTAACACAGAATTATAAGCAGATGCGATAATTTTATCGTCTCTTATTAAATTTCTGTAATTTTCAAAATTAAACTCTATTGGCAGCAACCCTATAAGCTCAGATGAAATTGCTCGGCTGCTGCTGAGCGATACCGCTATCACATTTAAAAAAGGAAACAGACAGACGATAACGCAAATTATTAAAAAAATATAATTTGCAATATACAGTATCCTTTCTGCCGGCGTGTATCTTTTATTCATTTTTCGCTCACCCTATTCGCATAAAAGTTTACCACAAGCCATCCTCCCCTAATAAATGCACAATTTTGTTGGTTGAAACTATTAAAATCAAATTAGTTATCGCTTGAAAAAAACCGATTGCGGTTGTAATGCTAAACTGCCCTTCTTGTATGCCGTTTCTGTAAACATATGTTGATATAACGTCAGACACATCCCTTACAACGGGATTTTGCAATATGTAAATTTGCTCAAAACCAACATCCATCACCGACCCCATTTTAAGTATCAACATTATTGCAATAGTCGGCAACAGCGATGGAAAAGTGACATGCCAAATTTGCGCAAGCCTTCCGGCGCCGTCAATTTCCGCCGCTTCATAAAGCTGCAAATCAATCCCCGACATCGCCGCAAGATATATAATAGTGCCCCACCCCGCTTCACGCCATATGCCCGAGGCTATAAAGGATATTATCCACCAATTGGAATTCGCCATAAAGAAAATTGGCTTTATTCCAAAAAAAGTTTGCAAAATTTTATTTACTATACCCGTGCTTGGGGAGAGCATTGAAATTAGTATCCCCCCTAAAATAACCCATGAAATAAAATGCGGTATGTACAAAGAGCTTTGTATAAATTTCTTAACTTTAATATTTTTTACTTCATTAATTAAAATAGCAAGAATAATCGGAACCGGAAAGCCAAATGCAATCGAATATATGCTAAGAACAAGCGTGTTTTTGATAACCCTTATAAAATCGGTGCTTTTAAATAACTTCAAAAAATATTTAAAACCTACCCATTCGCCGCCAAGCAGGTTGTCGCCTAATCTAAAATCCTTAAACGCCAATGTAAGACCATACATGGGCAGATATTTAAACACAACATAAAACAAAACAACAGGCAACAAAAGCAGAAACAAATACCTGTCACGGTATATCCTCTTTTTAATGGTAGGCCACTTTGGCTCATAAATTTTTTTGTTATAATTAATTTCGCATGATTTCATAAATAAAATAAGCTCTTTCATATATGTATTTACGGTGTTTTTATCAAGAATACCGCATAAAAACTTGTTACGCTAAAAACCTTATTGCAATTTTCAAAAAAACTTATTAACATATCTTTTCCCTTGCAGATTTGCTTTGCAAGGTTTTGACCGCACTTTAACCAAACCTTACCTGCGCTTTCTATTCTAACATGGGGGTATTATGTTGTAAATGGACTTTTTTTGATATACTCTACAAATTTTGAACAATAAATATTGCCCGTAAATTGGCATAACCGAAGCGATAAGTCGGCACGCCAAGCGATGTTTAAAGCCGCCAAAACAAAGCGGTATTGCTGCGGCGCATTAAAAAAGCCGCGCGAAAATAAAAGCGGTTGACAATTAAAATTTATTAATATATAATAAAATGGAATCGTTTCAATATGTGAGGTGCATGCGGTTGGCTACCATAAAAGACCTGTCTGAAATAACCGGTTTGGGCATTGGAACAATATCTCGATACCTTAACGGTTATAATGTGAAAGAAAAAACAAAAGATAAAATTGAAACCGCCATTGCCCAAACAGGATATGTCCGAAACAGCGTTGCGCGAAGTATGAAAACCGGAAAAAGCATGATGGTGGCGGTGATAGTGCCTCACCTTGCAAATATGTTCAGCATGCGTGTTATTGAAAGCATTGAGCGCGTGCTGGAACGGCACGGTTATAGTGTAATTATCAGCGATTGCGGCGGCAGCGCAGAGAACCAGCTAAACAAGCTGGAGTTGATGAAACAGCGGATGGTTGACGGTTTTGTTCTTTTGCCGCTTGCGGTAAGCGGCAAAAGGCTTATGCAAGCTGCCTCCGGCAAGCCTTTGGTGCTGATTGACCGGCTTTTGGATGTAAATCTGTTTGATTCGGTCACCGTCAATAACTTTGAGGTATCTTACCGCGAAACGAAACAACTGTTATTGCAGGGTGTGCGAAGGATAGGGATTATTGCGGGTCCGCATGATGTCTATACTGCGGTAGAACGAAAAAAAGGCTTTGAGAAGGCGCTTGATGAATTTGGCATTGCCGATGCATATATTGAAACAGGCGGTTATAATGTAGAAGATGGCTTTAAAGCTATGAAAAGGCTTTTGAATCGCAGTTTAGAAGGGTTGTTTATTTCAAATTACGAGCTGACAATCGGCGCTTTGCAGGCTTATGCGCAAAGCAGTCAAACAATAAAGATTATAGGTTTTGACAGCATTGAATTGTCAAGCCTTATAAACAGAACTATCACTTGTATTTCGCAGCCTATTGAGCAAATCGGCGAAAAAGCAGCCGAACTTCTGCTAAACAGAATGAAAGACCCTTCAAGACGGGTGGAAAATGTCGTTATAAACATTTAGCGTGGTTTGACCATTAAAACATTCCGAGCACAACAGTTAAAAGCTGTTGAAATATCGCTAAAAAGCGCGATTATAAGAAAGGAATTATGCTATGAAAAAAAACATACCGCCAATTGGATTTGGAACTTTCGGTTCGGATAAGTACAAACCGGAAGATGTATCAAAAGCCGCAATGACAGCAATAAAAGCCGGTTATCGACTTTTTGATTGCGCGCGGGTTTACGGGAATGAATCTGAAATAGGCAAGGTGTTTAAAAAAGCCTTTGACGAAGGCTTAGTAAATAGGGACGATATTTTCGTTATTTCAAAACTGTGGAATGACAAACACGGCGATGGCGAGGTTATGGAAAGCTGTAAAAAATCCCTTGAGGATTTAAACTTGGATTATGTTGATTTATACTTAGTGCATTGGCCTTTTCCGAATTATCATGCCCCGGGTTGTGACGCCAACGCAAGAAACGCCAATTCAAGACCGTTTTTTACGGATGAGTTTATGAAGGTGTGGCGTCAAATGGAGCAACTGTATGATATGGGTTTGGCAAAGCAGATAGGCATGTCTAACATGACCATACCAAAATTCGAGCAAGTTTTGCCAAAATGCCGCATTAAACCTTTTGCGCACGAAATGGAGATTCATCCCGCTTTTCAACAACAAGAACTGTTTGAATATTGCATTAGACATAATATGAAAGTGATAGGGTACTGCCCTATTGGTTCTCCTAACCGACCTGAGCGTGATAAGACAGACGAGGATGTTGCAGACACCCGGATGGCTGAAATATTGGAGGTTGCAAACAATCACGGCATTCATCCTGCAAGCGTGTGCTTGAAATGGGCTGCGCAAAGGGGTGTTATCCCTATCCCCATGTCGTGTAACGAAAAAAATATAGTAAGCAATCTTGAATGCTTGGCGCAAAATCCGTTATCAGATGATGAGATGGAGCTAATTAAAAATTCCGATAAAAATTGCAGGCTGGTTAAAGGGCATGTGTTTTTATGGGAAGGCGCCTCGGACTGGCGCGCGTTGTGGGATGAAAACGGAAAAATTAGCGGTTGGAATGACTAATTAAAGGTAGTGTAAAGTAAAGATGAAAAGTTGGTACAAAATTAATGCAAGAAAGCCTACCCCTTGCTTTAGTAGAGTATAAATGCTCGTTTATGAATTGTCAAGGGTAAAATGAACATGCTAATGCAC
>JALOAJ010000050.1 GCA_023228885.1 Bacillota bacterium
GGCATGCCCGGGAGGGCATTTCCCGCTGTCTGAAATGAAAAGTTTAGTAAAACGAGGTGGAGAAATGATTTACAATTATATTGACGAAAATATGCCGGAATGGGCGCGTGAGGCTGTGCAATGGGCAGTTGATAACGGCATTGTAAAAGGTGACGAAAACGGATTGAATTTAGATGATAGGGATTTGCGGTATTTGGTATTTTTATATCGGTCAAAGGGGGTGCGGTAAATGGCAAATGTATGGGATATGAACCAAAGCGATTATAATAAGTATCTGCAAAATAAAAAGAAATGGGAAACAGGCAGCGGGCCGGATACGGCGATGGCATCGATGGAAAACTCCGCGCTTCGTGAAAAATACGGGATAAGCGGGGATAATTATTCGTATAACGATTTGGTGCGTCAACAGCCATATATGCCGAACCAATACACAAATGCGGCGGACAAGGCGCTTGCAGGGCTGGCGGGATACACTCGGTATCACGACCCGTATAATACTGCCAATTTAAGGCGTGATATAGAGCGGTTTTCATACAACCCCGAAACAGACCCCAATTATCAGGCGTACAAGGATATGTATGCAAGGCAAGGACAGGCGGCGCAGGGGCAGACGCTTTCAAATTTGACGGCGCTGTCCGGTGGGCGTAATAACTCGTGGGCAAGCGCGGCAACGGCACAGGTGGGGCAGGCATATGCGCAAAAAACGGCGGATATGGTGCCGCAACTTGCGCAAGCTGCGTATAACAGGCTGCTGCAACGGTACGGGATAGAAACACAGGAAGCGAACAGAACATACAGCATGTGGCAAGACCAATACGGCAGGGCAAAGGACATGGCAGGGATGTACAGCAGCCTAAGCGAGCGGGAAATGCTAAACCGTCGACAGCGGGCGCAAGACGATGCCTCATACCGCAGCGCCGATTTGCAAAATGACATGACACAGTTTGAATATGGGCTGCAAAAGCAATATGCGCCGGCGGAGCGGGCATATAACTTGCGCAGGCTTGAAATGGCAACCGAAAAGGAAAAACTGATGCTTGAAGCATTGCCGGAACTGATAAGGCAAGATGTAGAAATGGGGTTAATTAACTTGGATAATGCAATAAAACCAGTTAAATAAGAGGACATACAAATAGAACGGTTCGACAAAACAAGATAAGCGCCTGTTTTATATATTTGGAAAGAAACCAAAAAATAAAAAATAAAGCGATGAAAACCTTTGTTTTTTATTGATAAATTTCCATTATTATTATATAATAGGGGTGTTGAATAAAGGGTGTTATTCAACACCCTTATTTTTTTTGAAGAAAAGGGGGAGGCTTTATGACAAAAGTGTTGGTCGTTGATGATGATGTAAACATTTGCGAGCTGCTCCGTCTGTATCTTACAAAAGAAGGTTATGAGGTGCTGATTGCACACAACGGCGTTAAGGCGCTGGAATTGTTTGCTGCAAACTCGCCTTCTGTTGTGTTGCTTGATATAATGCTGCCCGGAAAGGACGGCTGGCAAGTTTGCAGGAATATACGAAATATGTCGAAGGTACCGATAATTATGCTTACCGCAAAAGGCGAAACATACGATAAGGTTATGGGGCTTGGGCTGGGGGCGGATGATTATATCGTAAAGCCTTTTGAAACAAAAGAGCTTATAGCGCGCATTAAGGCGGTGTTGCGGCGATACGGTACTCCGGATGAAAAGGTAAACGCGGTAGTTGAATATGAGAATATAAAGATAGACATTATAAATCATGAGCTGGTTGTGGCAGGCAAAAAAGTTGAAATTCCGCCCAAGGAGCTTGAGCTGCTTTATTTTCTTTCCTCAAACCCAAACAAGGCATATTCGCGCGATAAGCTACTAAATGAGGTGTGGGGCTTTGAATTTTACGGCGATACGCGCACCGTTGACGTTCATATTAAGCGGATACGGGGCAAAATTGAGGGGGCAAGCGATAAGTGGGAGCTTAAAACTGTATGGGGTATAGGGTATAAGTTCGAGGTGCTTTAAATTGAAAGGAGCGCTGCGCTGTGAAAAGAAGCATTTTTGCGCCTCTTATGTGGCTGAGCATAACAATTATTCTTGTAAGCGCCCTTGTTATGGGGTTTGTTCATATCGTGCTGATTGACCGATATGTTATTTCCGCCAAAACAACCGCCTTGCTGCAAAGCGCTGAAAGAATCAGCGAGCTTACCGCGGCATTGTCGGTAAACTACTCACCGCAGCTTCAAAACTTTTATACCCTCAACATGGACCTTATTACGCAAAACACACAGTCGCATATAATAGTAACCGATGTAAACGGCAGGGTTTTAAAATTTTCAACCCCGGATAAAAAATATATTGTTAATAAAAATATAAATATCGATGATTTTCAGGCTGTTATGCAAGGAGAAAATGTTTATAAAGTCGGGGCATTTGACTATATTTTCGGACAGCGTATTTATACCGTGGCGGTGCCGGTAAGGGTGCAAAACAAGGTGCATGGGGCGGTGTTTTTAAATTCGCCCATGCCTGAAATGCATCGCGACCGAAATACACTATTCTCCATGTTAGTCGTTTCCGCTTTGATATCTTCAATAGTGGCTTTTGCTCTTTCGTATATCATTTCAAAAAAGATTACAAAACCGATAAGGGAGCTTAGCAGCGTAGCCCACCATTTGGCAAAAGGGAATTATGAAAAGCGCGTTGAAATAAGCAATGTAAGCGAACTTGCCGAGCTTGGGGAGGCGTTTAACACCATGGCGGAGGCAATAGAAAACCACGAGACGGTGAGAACAACATTTATTGCAAATGTTTCACACGACCTTAGAACGCCGATGACAACCATAACCGGCTTTGTGCAAGGAATGCTGGACGGCACGATACCGCCCGAGCAGTATAACAAATATTTAAAAATTGTGCAAAGTGAGGCGCTGCGCTTGGCAAGCTTGGTAAGCACCTTTTTGGACATTTCAAAATATGAAGAGGATAGAATGCCGCTTTATAAAACGCAATTTGATATAAGCGAGATGATACGGGTGGCGCTTGCGTCATTTGAAGCAAAAATAAAAGAAAAGGATATAGAAGCAAGCTTTGAGTTTGACAGCGAAAACACTTTTGTTTTTGCCGATGAAAATGAAATTTACAGAGTTATAATGAATTTGCTTGAAAATGCCGTGAAGTTTGCAAACGATGGAGGTAAAATATCTATCAAATGTATTCCGAAGGGTAAAAAAACACTCATTAGCGTTGCAAATACGGGCGAAGGCATTTCAAGCGAAGACGAAAAATATATTTGGGGCAGGTTTTATAAGTCGGACAAATCCCGCAGCACCCCCAATAAAGGTTATGGTTTGGGGCTTTTTATTGTCAAAAGCATAATAAACCGGCACGGCGAAAAAATAAATTTAAACACATCTCAAGATATAACCGAATTTTCTTTCACATTACCTACGCATGACTAATCAACTTGATATTTACAATTTGTTAACGAAAATGATTAGGGTATGTGATATTATAGTATCGTAACAATGGGCTTTTAGTCAAAGGAAGCCAACATAGGGAGGTATAATTATGTTTTTCGGTAATTTTGGAGAAGATGAAAACAAGACAGAAATTGAAAATGCACAGATAATCGAAGAAAACGCCTACGCATGGAACAAGGACGATTATCAATGCAAAACAGTTTACGGCACTGCCCGTCCGCTTAACAAGAAAAGAAAGCTTTTAAAAGGAAAAAGCGGGTTTTTTAAATATACCGCGGCGGTTATTGCCGGAATGTTTGCTGGGGCGATAATATTTGCAAGTGCAAGCGCCTATGTGCTGCAATCGCAAGCGCCCAAAATGCCAAGCAAGGTTTCGCAATCGGCGGCGCCTTCAAATGTAACAGGCGCTTCAACGGTTGGCATGTTCGATGGTCAGATGTCAATTGTGGATATTGCAAAAAAGGCGGGGCCTGCGGTTGTTGGCGTCGTCAGCAAAATGACAACATCAACCTTTTTTGGTATGATGCAAGAACAAGAAGGCGGGGGCTCCGGTATTATTATACGCCCTGACGGCTACATTATCACAAATCAGCATGTTATAGAAGGCGCATCATCGGTTAAGGTTATTTTAAGCACCGGCAAGGAATACGAAGCAAAGCTTATAGGGCAAGATAAAAAGACCGATTTGGCGGTCATTAAAATAGAAGAAAACTCACTTCCCACAGCGGAGCTCGGCGAATCGTCCGCTCTTGAGGTTGGTGAACTTGCAGTTGCAATCGGCAACCCGCTTGGGCAAGAATTTGCCGGATCTGTAACGGCAGGTGTTATAAGCGCCCTAAACAGAACAATGAACGTTGACGGCAGGCAATACACCCTTATTCAAACAGATGCTGCCATTAACCCCGGAAACAGCGGCGGAGCGCTTGTCAATAAATTTGGGCAGGTTGTGGGAATTAACACGGTGAAAATAGGTGCAAGCGGTTACGAGGGCATGGGTTTTGCTATTCCGGTTGATATTGCCATGCCGATAATAAACGAACTGTTAGAGGACGGTTATGTTAAAGGCAGACCGGTTATTGGGTTGTCGCTTCGGGAAATCAATGAGCCCACATCCAAAAGGTATAACCTGCCGATGGGCTTGTATGTGTTAGAAGTTATGGAGTTTAGCGGTGCGGAAAAAGCGGGAGTTAAGGTTTCCGATATTATAACAAAGGCAAACGGCAAGGAAGTTAAAACGGTTGACGAGTTAAATAAAATAAGAGACACCTTTAAAGCGGGTGACAGCGTTGAACTTACAATAATAAGGGAAGAAAGGGTTTTAAATATAACGGTTGTTTTAGGCGAGGAAAAGCCTTAATTAAAATACCTAACATTAAAAGGACGGTTAAATCTATGCATTCGGGCAAAAACAACAGCAAAAAAGATTTAATTGCGTTGCAAAAGGAAATATTAAGGTGCCGCTTGTGTGAGCATGATTTTGGATACAAGCCTCGTCCCGTGGTGCAGGGTAGCCATAACGCCAAAATTATGCAAATAAGCCAGGCGCCGTCAAAGACAGTTCATGAGACGGGAAAACCGTTTAACGATGCCAGCGGAAAAAAGCTTGTCACCGATTGGTACAAAATATCGTGGGAGGATTTTTACAGCCCTGAAAAGTTTTATATTGTGTCAATGGCGCATTGTTATCCCGGCAAAGCCCCCGGCGGGGGCGACCGCCGTCCGCCGAAAATTTGCTCGCAGCAATGGCTTTCAAAGGAAATTGAGCTTGTTGACAACAAACTTTACATTATAATAGGCGGGTTTGCGGCTAAATTGTTTTTTCCAAACGAAAGTTTTACCGAACTTGTTTTTGAAGATAGGGAAATTAACAATAAACCCGCATACATTATGCCCCACCCATCGCCGCTGAATGTGAAATGGTTTAAGGATAACCCCGCTTTTGCGGAAAAAAGAATTATAAAAATAAGAGACGATGTTAATAGATTGCTAAAGGGCGCCCGCTAATTATGGTGGGCGTTTTTTTAAAAAGCAACTAAAATTAATTGACACGGCATAGGGATAATAGTATAATATAATTTGTCTTTTAGATAAGTGCAAATGCTATCTTTTGCATGGTTTTTTAAGTTTTTTTGAAAGGATTTCATTTATGAAAAAAAGAATTGATTGGGGAAAGGCAGTTGCAACATCTGTTTTCGTAACATTGCTTATATCGGCGGCATATGTGATTATAATGATTATATTCTCACCTTCAACCGGCGAAAATGTCTTGCCGAGCGATAGAACAAAATCCGACTATGTTTTAATGCTTTTACAATGCGTAATGGGTATGTTGGCAATGTTGCTGCCCGGTTTTATAGAGCACAAAGTTAAAATCATAATTCCCTCCCGAATGCTTATAATGTATGCCCTGTTTTTGTATGCGTCTATCTATTTGGGGGATGTCAGAAACTTTTACTACACCATTCCTCATTGGGATACAATTCTTCACACTTTCAGCGGCGGGATGTTAGGCGCGCTTGGGTTTTCGCTTGCAATTTTGCTAAATGATATTGACAAAGTTCCCATACAATTAAACGCTTCGTTTGTTGCAATATTTACTTTTTGTTTTGCCGTTACCTTAGGCGTTGTTTGGGAAATATACGAATACACTTTTGATGGGCTTTTGGGGCTGAACATGCAAAAATATATTACGCAATCAGGTGAAATATTGGTTGGGCGCGCAGCCCTTGCCGACACAATGAAGGATTTAATTGTTGATTGCGCCGGCGCTTTTGTCATATCAATCAGCGGTTACATATCTTTAAAATATAAAAAGGGTTGGGTTGAAAGACTGTTGCTAAAACGCAAAAAGACAGGCATATAAACAATCCTTACAAGCCTTTTTATCGCAAAATAAAGGGAGGTCTTTTTTTGAAAGATGAATTAATTTTAGTTATTGGCTTTTTGGGGCAGCACGGTCAATCCATTGCAAGGTGGATACGCAAAAACAATGTGTATTGCGAAGTTTACCCAAATGATGTTTCTAATAAAAAGATAGAAGAATTAAAGCCAAAAGGCATAGTTTGCAATATAGACCAAAAGGGTGTGGTAAACCTTAAAATTCCGGTTCTTTTGATAGACGGCAGCGGAAAAAATGCAACATCAGCATCTGAAACGGTAAGCATAAACAAACTTTTTTCTCAAGGCGTAGGAACACCGGAGGGTGAGCGCATATTGCTCGATTTTTTACATAAAAAATGCGGGTGTAGCGGAAATTGGAATATGAGTGATTTTGCAACTGCAAAAATACAACAACTTCGCAAACAAATAGGCGATAAAAAGGTGATGTGCGCCATGTCCGGCGGTGTAGATTCTTCCGTTGCAGCTATGCTATTGCATAAGGCGGTGGGAAAACAGCTTACTTGTGTTTTTGTTGACCATGGCTTAATGCGCAAGGGCGAGGGAGACGAGGTCGAAGCGATATTTAAAGGCGAGCTTGGCATGAATTTAGTTCGTGTTTGCGCGCAGCAAAGGTTTTTAAATAAACTTCATGGCGTGTCTGACCCCGAAGAAAAAAGAAAAGTTATCGGCGAGGAATTTATAAGGGTTTTTGAAGAAGAGGCAAAAAAAATCGGCAAATGCGATTTTTTAGTTCAAGGCACCATCTACCCCGACATTATCGAAAGCGGTGGGGACGGCGCGGCATCAATAAAAAGCCATCACAATGTGGGCGGTCTCCCCGATGTCATTGATTTTAAAGAGATAATCGAGCCGCTTAGCAACCTGTTTAAAGACGAGGTTAGGTCAGTTGGGCTTGTTTTAGGGATTCCCGAACGGCTTGTGTTTAGGCAGCCATTTCCGGGCCCCGGCCTTGGGGTTCGCATTATCGGTGAAATAACAAAGGAGAAACTTGACATTTTAAAAGAAGCGGATGCAATCTTTCGAGAAGAAATATCAGCGGCCGGGCTAAACCGCGACATAAGCCAATACTTTGCGGTTCTTACCGATATGAAAAGCGTGGGTGTTAAAAATGGTGAAAGAACATATGAATATACCCTTGCTTTGCGCGCGGTCAAAACGGTTGATTTTATGTCGGCAAGCTGGGCAAGGATACCGTATGAGGCGCTTCAAAAGGTGTCTGAAAAAATAACAAAAGAAGTTTCGGGCATCAACCGCGTGGTATACGATATAACAAATAAACCACCTGCCACAATCGAGTGGGAGTAAAAAATAAAACCCCACAAACCGCATAACAGAGCCATTTGTGAGCAGTTTGATAACTAAATGGCAACGATTTGGCAACATTTAATTATTTATGAATTTAAGAGAACCTGTTGGAATTTTGGGCATAATATTTGCAATTGCAAGGTATTGTGCTGTCTAAAAGGGGTTTTGTCAACAGGTCCAATCTGGGACACTCCTAGGCTAAAGTGTAGCAAAGAGCGTTTTAGCAACACAATTATATTATTATAAAGAGCTAATTGATAGTTCAACTCAGTTAGCTCTTTATAATGTGTCTAATACAGTAATTATCAAGAATAGTTAGTGTTATGATAAATTAGTTTTTGCAACCATTTTTATCACATGTGACTGATTGAGAAGTTGTAACCCAGTCTTGCGGATTATCATCAATTCTCGCACCACAGCCTGTGTAATTACCGTTTTTTACATGGATTTTACCATTTTCAGATTTTTTAGTGTCGTTCCCGATGTACTTAATGTTCACTATATTCACCTCCTTTTTATGGCATTCGAATAACCCAATTACTCAGTTTGGCGTGGAACGTCTGTGACCGCTAACTTTTGTTCCGTCAGACTTCTTGTATGGTTTTACCGGAACAATTTTCTTTTGCTGTATTCCTGATTTACTTGTTTTTGTTTTAGCCATTATTAATACCACCTTCCTGGCGGAGCCATCTTGGTCTTGACAAACAAGAAATTCAATGGTAACATATCAATTGTATGGGTTAATATGCTCGGGGTCATCCGCCGTATTCCCTATGAAGAATGGTGACTTAGTGGAGTCGCCATTTTCTTTTTTTAATTAGCACCAACTGTTTCTTTCTAATTGACGATTGTATTCATCTTCAAAATCGTATTCATTTTTGACTGGACAAATTTTATCTAAAAACGCCGCATATTTTAGTATGATGATATCATCATACTCCTGCTCCATTCTGGAGCGCCACTCGATGTTTGTTTTGGCAAGAGTCTTTTTTCGTTTATCCGCGGCCTGGTGAGATACACCAAAATGTTCTTGCAAAAACTGATGTGTTATTCGCATTCCACGATTCTGTATTTCTCGTAGAAGTTGCTCTGGCATAAGTAATTGTGCAGCAAAATAATTCGTTTCAACCTCATATTTCCCATAGATTTTCGAGTCTTTTTTCGAGAATTTATGCTCATTTACAAAATGTCCCAACTCGTGAATTATAGAAAACTTGACATGGCTCATTGGTTTTTCATCATCATAAAATATAATGGATTTACCCCCATATTCAAATATTACGGCGGACTCACTGCCAAACGTTGAAATATCAACACCATATTCAAGCGCCTTTTTAAAAGTCCGACATTTAATTTCAGATTGCTCCTTGACCAAGTCTAATGCTGAATAAGGAAATCCAGATATAATGTTGGATATTACTAATATTTCGTTTGCCTTTGAATATGAACTTGCAAAATCAGGTTTATCCATTGCTATAATTACTCCTCTTCATCTTCAAAAAGGTCATCAAAAGCGGCCTTAAGAATGTTTTCAGCCTTTTTTAGCTGCTCAGGATCAAGTTTGCTAAGATTTCGCTGCAAATACTGTAAGGGTTCACTACCATTTGACGTAGATAACTCTTTTGTGTTACCAAGAAGGTAATCTGTGGAGCAATTAAGAGCATTTGCTATTCTTGACAACACTTCGCCTCGTGGTACACGCTCACCTTTAACATAATAAGAAATTGCCGATTCTGTAACCCTTGCTTTCAAAGCAAGTTCTTTTTGACTCAGTTTCTTTTGTGACAAAAGTAATGATATTCGTTCACTGAAAAGTGTCATCGTACAGCCCCCATTCATCAACTTAATTGTAGTATACATTATAATTATAAGTTTGTCAAGTATTTTTATATATTGTTGCCGTTAAATACAAACGCTCTATATATAGTGGTTTTGCAAAACCCTGAGTTGACAAAGTAGTTATTATTGAGAAAAAAGATTTTGATAAATCCGTTTTATTAGTGTGTATTTTTTGCGTTGTTGATAACTTATTAATAACAGAATTTCTGTAATAAAATAAGGAGAATACATACATAACACATATGAAAACATACAAATGTAAGCAGTCAAGTAAAATGTACAATAATTCGCCACAAAGTGTACAATGCGAATTACTTCAAAATAGATTGTCTTTTTTCTAAGCGATAGCTATTGCCTGACATCTTAATAATTTCGCAGCGGTGAACCAACCTGTCTAAAATTGCAGTTGTGATAGTTGCATCACCAAGAAAATCTGTCCATTCGTCAAACCCCTTATTCGATGTAATTACAATTGATGTTTTCTCAGACATTGCCGCCACGAAGCTGAAAAATAAATTTGCTTCATTTTGATCAAGCGGCATAAAACCGACTTCATCAATAACAACCATATCGGCGGTGTGCAAAACCTTGTGTTTACGCTTGCTTGATGCTGAAATCTCGTAGGTCTTCAACACTTTTATTAAATCGTCCAACGTTGTAAAAACCGATGCATAACCTAAATCTAAAGCTTTCAATGCAAGTGCTGTGGCCAGGTGGGTCTTGCCTATGCCGGGTGGCCCTAAAAAGCATATGTTGTACGCCTGTTCTACCCATGTCATATCGCTGAGCCTTAGCATGTGTTCCTTAGGGATACTACGCTGAAAGCCGAAATCAAAGCTCTCCAGGGTCTTCTCCCTTGGGATGTTAGCTCTTTTACGGCGAAGAACATTTTGCTTTTCCACACGTAGCCTTTGCTGCTCTGTCAGAAAAAGTTCTATGCTACCAAGAGGGGTTAAATCTGTTTTAGCGGCAAACAGACTATCAAAATCAACGACTCCAAGCCTAAGAGAGCTAAGCAGTGAATTGATGTTATCCAGCATACTCATTGGCATTCACCTACTTTCGCATATACATCAATGGAACGCTTTTCACAGGTGACATGATATTTTTTATCACTGACCGGAATCGGTAATACAGCGACTTCCTTTTTTGGTTTATGCTCCAAAAAGCCTTTGGCGTAAGTAGCACTATTCAGCCTGTTCTTCTTACAAAATTCAATGGCAGACAAGGTTTCATCAACCGAGTAATCTTGACAAAGCAACTGCAAAAGGTGAAATTGATCTCTGGCATATCTGGATTTTTCCACCCTGATTATTTGCAAAAAATCCGTTGCTTGGCACTTTAGCAAAAGGTCGGTTTTAGACTGAATGTCATCTAATGCGGTTTTAGTATCACGACTATGATTTGAGTTTTTGACCAAAGCCCCACGTGATTTTGATAATACATGTTCGCAGATGAACTCCCCGGCGGTTGTGCTGATTACAATATTTTCGCCATTAATTTTTAGCCTCACTTCTTTTTGATTATGGTATGTGCCGAGGGGAACGGAGTAGCGATTGCTGTCATAAAGAATGGTGTTATCCTTTCTCACGACCCGCAAAAGCTGATTTTCCGGTTGCTCTGATAAGGGCTGTATCGGCTTTAAATATTCTCTTTCATCGGAGAACACATCAGCAGGAATCTTCTTGATGACGGAGTGTACTTTCCCATTTCCTGTACGCTCAAGCCATGCTATGGCACAGTTGTTAAGGGTTTCATCATCAATATATGTTCTGTGCTTCAAAAAGTTATATTTAATAAATTTCACACAACTTTCAACTTTTCCTTTGCTTTGCGGGTCAGATTTCTTGCATAAGTAAACGCTGAAGCTCAGTTCCTGGCGAAACTTTTCAAACTCGTAAGTATGAATGATATCACCATAGTTTTCGCTAATGCTAACTATGCTATCTTGATCAAAAACCAACTCCTGCGGCATTCCATTCATAAAATGAAAACAGCTGTTGCAAGCATTTACCAAATCCACTGAGGTATATGGTCGATTTTGAAAAAGTGCATATTTATATCGAGAATGGGACAGAACGAATGCGGCGAAATACACCTTTATACGTTTACCATCAGCTCTTGTGAGCCATTCCTCGCCGAAATCTACTTGCATTTGTTTACCGGGTGGCATATCGGCGACTGCTTCGAACATACGAGGCACACTGCTTTTGCTAATACCATTGTCGTTGCGAAGCTGCTTGACATATCTGCTGACAGTTCGCTCCTTAAAATGCGCATTGTAATGTTCTTTAAGCCAATCACAAACCTGAGCTGCCGACATCGCCGGAAACTGTGTAAGCCATGAAATCAATACATCCTCATACTTTGAAAGTAGGCTACTTTTGTTAATGCAATGGAGATTTTCTTCGTACTCATCAACCGGCATATCCCAGTAACGACTTACTGTTTTGCGGTGAATCCCCAATTGCTTCGCTACCCAATGACGGGTAAACCCCTTATCCTTCAAATGTTTAATTTGTGTGTACATTTTATACCCCTTCATTTCTCAGCCTCTGTTCATTTGATATTTTCCTCATTATATCAAATGTTGGCTGTAATTTTTTAGGTGAAATGTTGTACACTTTGTGGCGAGAAGTTGTATAGTTTTATTGGCGAAATGTTGTACACTTTATTTTACCATTAACA
>JALOAJ010000051.1 GCA_023228885.1 Bacillota bacterium
ATGTTACTAAATGCCCTTCGTTATCTTCAACCAGCCAGTCAATAATAAATAACGCCGCCTCTTTCATAATGGGGAAGGCAGTATCCCGAAGAAAGCCGATATCATTATTAAATTCATAATGCTCAAACAAATGCCTAACCGCCCAAGCACCGCCCATAGGCCAGTATGACGCCTTTGCCTTACCTCCGACAGCAGTTGTCAAACGCCAAATGTCGCAATTATGATTGACGGCAAAACCCTTCATATTATAATTTTTTTGCGCCGTTATTTTTCCGCTTTCGCACATTTCGCCTACCGCCTGCAAAAACGGCAAGTGACATTCCGCAAGGTTGCATGTTTCAGCCGGCCAATAGTTCATTTGCGCATTTATATTTAATGTTAAGTTGCAACTCCATGGCGGACGCACCTCGTGATTCCAAATTCCCTGTAAATTAGCCGGCTGTGAGCCCGGTCTTGACGATGAAATTAGCAGATACCTGCCGTAATTAAACAATAATTCCTCAAGCCCAACATCCAAATTCCCATTTTTAACATTATTTAACCGCGCATCGGTTGGAAGGTCATTATTTTCTCCGCCCAAATCAAGAGTCACCCGGTTATAATAAGACTGATAATCCGACACATGGGCTTGCAGCAAGCCTTCATAGCCAACTTTTAAGGCGTTGTCAATATCGCCTTTACATTTAAGTTCAATGTTGCCGTCAGTTTTAAAATCCGTATGGGCGGCAATTATAAACAACACCTCATCCGCTTCAATTATTTCAACTTTATTTGAATTTACGCTTAAAGTTCCGCCGACATGCACCGCTTTTGCCATTGCGCAAAACTTAATGGTATTTTTACTGTCATCATAAATAACCGGACCTTTAAATCCCTTGTGGTATGGCTGAACATAGCTCGGTTCAACATGGCTTGGAGCGCTTCCCGAGACGGTCAAGCGTCCGTCCGCAAGCGCGGCAGAGTTTGAAATAATTTCGCTATCTAAAAATGCGGAAATACTTATACTTTTTGGAAGGTTTGATGTGATTCGCATAACAATAACGCCATGCACGGCGCTAACAAAATATTCACGCCTAAATAAAGGCGTGTTGCTTGCCCTAATATCAGCCGGGTTAACAGAGCCCGACCCGCCAAGCCCATATTCGACGGAAATAACCGCCTTTTCAATATCAAGCTCTCGTTTGTAATTTGTCAGCTTGTTTGATTTTAACGATTTAATATACAAATTACCCAACGGAAGATAGCTTTGCGACCAAGGGCCAAGCATTGCGCTTTCAATAATATCCTCAGCCTGTTTATACTTCCCTTCAAAAACAAGCTTTCTAACCTTTGGAATTTGCTTTGCCATGTTTGGGTTCGTTGTATCCTTTTCATACCCTGACCAAAGGGTGTCCTCGTTTATTTGCAATCTTTCAATATCAACGCCGCCAAACACCATAGCGCCCATGCGCCCATTGCCTATCGGCAAAGCTTCCTCCCACACCCTTGCAGGTTGTTTGTACCACAATTTATTTTCCACAGATTGCTTCCTCCATTAAATTTGTAGCGCTATTTTATGCGGCAAATGTAACGCCTTGTATTAAATCGGTGTCTTTTATCGTGTCTAATTCTTGTTTTGTTAGACCATAACCCACAACAGGCACTTTTTTTTCTTTCGCAAGCGACATTACATATTTTAAAAACGGGATACCATATTCATTTCCCGGAACGAACCCAAAATTTATCCCCGAGATGTCCGCATTTTGAATCATGTCCGGCAACCACACTTCATCCTTTCCGCAATAGTGCATAGCGACGCCGCCAAACTCCCTTGACAATTCATTATCATAGGGCTTAACAAAGGTTTTATACATATCAAGCGAAAGATTGACGGCAGAGTCGTTTCTTATAACGATGTTTCCTTTATGAATAGTGCCCCAATGATGGCAGTAACCATCAAATTCATTGCCAAACAACGATAAGTATTTCCTCATAAAAGCAATATAAGTTTCTGTTACAAGGCTTAATAAACGGTGGACAAGCTCACAATCATCATATAACTTTAGGTAAATTTCACTTCCAAAAAGTAAATGCGCAACATCAAACGGACCTTGTAAATCCGGATGATAAAGCGCAATCGCATCTTTCGCATTGGGGTAGCCGTTCAAAACTTCTGAGTAATATTCATAAGTTTCCATAACCTTGCCGCCCAAGCCCATATTCAAGTTTGGAACGCCTTGCTCAATACATTCTTCAACCTGCAACATTGACAGGTGCTCGCACCATGGCATTGAGTAATCATCCACAAGCCTATTTTGGGCGCCAAAAAGAGACGGAAGGATACCTGTTCCATAATTCGCCCTAATGGAGTAAACCATATAATCATCCGCACCGATGTTGTTTGCGATTGGCACGAGCTGATTATACAGCATAGCCCTCATGTCATAAAATGTCTCTTTATACGGAAGATGTTTAAAAGGTTTTGATATGCCTGCATCGGTTGCAATTGGTTTTTCGTTTTCAAAGTTTAATGCCTTTATAACACCTTTTTTAACCTTTTCCCGTTGCTGCACATCAACATTTTCTTCTATGTACTCCAATATTTTTTTTAAGTTAGACATCTGATTCCCATCCTTTACAGTTTGGTTTTTGAGCTTTCCCCAAGCGCAATTTTCATAGTCATATTATAGCAATATTATACATATCGTCATTATCATTGTCAATAAGCCGTACCAAATTGTGGGCCGCCTTTTGCCTTGCTTATCTTAAACTATATACGGCGCGAAAAAATAACTGTTTTTTCTTTTTTATACTGCTCAAAAGTATCTTCTTCAATGGCTTTTCTTATTTCCTCCGCCAAGGTGTTGTAAAAATATAAATTATGCATTACCGCAAGGCGCATTGCAAGCATTTCCTTTGCTTTAAACAAATGCCTGACATATGCTCTTGAAAAGTTTTTGCATGTTGGGCAATCGCAATTTTCGTCAATGGGTCGGTCATCCGTTTCAAACTTTGCATTTAAAATGTTAATTACGCCGCATGATGTGTACAGGGTTGCGTGGCGCGCATTTCTGCTCGGCATTACGCAGTCGAAAAAATCTATCCCGCGCGAAACCGCCTCTATAATGTTTTCCGGCGTTCCCACACCCATAAGATACCGCGGTTTGCCCTTTGGCATAAGCGGCTCTACATTTTCAATAATATTATACATTTGCTCTGCGGTTTCTCCGACTGCAAGCCCGCCTATCGCATATCCGTCAAGGTCAAAGCTGGCTATCGCTTTCATATTTTCTTTTCTGATATCCTCATAAACGCCGCCTTGGTTTATACCGAACAACATTTGTTTTTTATTTATCGTGTTTTCTAAATTGTTTAACCGCCTAATTTCATCTGCACATCGACCAAGCCAGCGAACTGTTCTTTCGCTTGAAGCTTTAACATAATCGTGTGTTGACGGGTTTCCGATACACTCATCAAACGCCATTGCAATGGTTGAGGCAAGCTTGCTTTGTATTTGCATACTTTGCTCGGGACCCATGAAAATTTTTTGCCCGTCAATGTGCGATGAAAAATGCACCCCTTCCTCCTCTATTGTGCGCAATGAGGCTAAGGAAAACACTTGAAACCCGCCGCTATCCGTTAATATCGGGCGGTTCCAATTCATAAATTTGTGCAGTCCGCCCAGCTTATTTATAACATCCTCGCCCGGGCGCAAATGCAAATGATAGGTGTTGGAAAGCTGCACCTGACACTTTAAGGATGCCAAATCGGGCGCCGATACAGCGCCTTTTATCGCGGCCGCCGTTCCGACATTCATAAAAACAGGGGTTTGTATAACCCCATGCGGGGTATGAAATTCACCCCTTCTTGCATTTTTATTTTGCTTTAACAATTTAAACATGGCAAACTCCCATCAAACATTTGCTTTGAACTGGCATAAGTCTTTTTAATGTATAAACATTGCATCTCCAAAGCTAAAAAACCTATATTTTTCCGCTATTGCATTTTCATATGCGGATAAAACATTTTCCCGTCCGGCAAGTGCGCTTACAAGCATTAAAAGTGTGGATTTCGGTAAATGAAAATTAGTTATCAGCTTATCGATAATTTGGAATTTATACGGCGGATAAATAAAAATATCCGTCTGCCCCTCGCCCGCTTTAACAACGCCCTGCCGGGCAACGCTTTCGATTGTCCTCACAGATGTTGTTCCAACCGCAATAACCTTTTTCCCGTTTGCTTTTGTTTCGTTTATCGTTTGCGCCGCCGCCTCATCAATGCAATAATACTCCGAATGCATTTTATGTTTATCGACCGTTTCCGCCTTGACCGGTCTGAATGTGCCAAGCCCAACATGAAGTGTTAAAAACACCTTTTTAACTCCTTTTTTTTGCAAAGAATCAAGCAACTCGTCGGTAAAATGCAAGCCGGCAGTAGGCGCTGCGGCGCTCCCGTTGTTGCAAGAATATACCGTTTGGTATCGCTCATTGTCATCAAGGCTTTTGTTAATATACGGCGGGAGGGGCATCTTGCCAACCTTTTCAAGCACATTTTCAAACAGCCCGTCAAACTCAAACTTCACCAGCCTGTTGCCTTCGTTTACAACATCTAAAACGGTGGCGGACAGCCCGTTTCCGAAAACAAACCTGCTGCCTGCCTTTGCTCTTTTTCCCGGCTTTAATATTACCTCCCAAACATCCGTTTCTTTTCTGTTTAAAAGCAAAAATTCGATTTTGGCTCCTGTATCCTGTTTTGTTCCGAACAGCCGTGCGGGTATAACCCGAGTGTCGTTAAAAACAACGCAGTCACCCTCGTTTATATAATTTACAATGTTTTTAAAGACCTCATGTTTTATTTCGCCCGTTTTTTTATCAAGCAGCATAAGGCGCGACATATCCCTGTTTGCAATGGGAGATTGCGCAATTAATTCTTGCGGCAGGGTATAGTCAAAAGTGCTAATCTTCAATTCTTATAATCTCCGTTCCGCTGTAATAGTGCGTCAAAATTTCGTCGTACGAAAAACCTGCTCGCGCCATGCCGTTTGCGCCGTTTTGGCTCATCCCGACCAAATGCCCGTTGCCCCGCCCTGTAAAAACAAAATTGCCCGATAAACCGGGTGTTACCGCCGTGCTATTCGACCCGCCCTTTATATAAAGCGTATCCGCGGCGCCGCGGGTGTAGCCGTCGGCAGATAGGATGGATATATCAGACAAGGAAACGGTGCCATAATATGTTTTCAGCGTAGCCGCGCCATCTCGAGAAATATTATACGCTTGGCTTGGGAGCAACCCTCCGAACAAAATTCTGCACCATTCGTTTTTAAATAACTCCTCACCCAAGTCGCCGATTACGCTAAGCTTATGTACCACTCCGTTCGGCGTTTGCTCTATAATTTTAATGTCCTTGACCTCACCGATATTATATCCCTTTGAGCTTAAAATATTTGTTATCTGTGATGGAGAGATTTCTTTTGTCCATTTATGTAAATAACAATCCGCATCTTCAAATTCGTCCGACACCGCAGTAAGGTATGGCGTGTCAGAGCCCCATATAAACTTTGCGCTTTCGGTGTACCCCCCGCTTGCGGCAAAATACACCGTTTGGGCAGGCTGCCCGTTGTATGTAAGAATTTCGCCTTTTGTTTGCTCGGCAGCATCGGCAGTTTTTCCGTCTGCACACGAAGCGCCTGCATAAACCTGACAATGCACCGTTGCGCAAACATCGAACATTGAATGCCGTCCAACGCTTGCTATGGCATATGTTCTTGCACATACCGCCTGCGCCTTTAGCGCCTCTTTTTCAAAGCTTGGCGACATTTCTTTTGCTATGACGGATGAGACATAATCCTCCATTTCAACCTCATTTATCACCGTTATATTTCCGCTTGCATCTTTTTTAATTATTATATCTCCATTATACGAAATATTATTTACCTTTATTATATCAGATGACGAAAAAACCAAACCCTCTTCAGAAATATCTTCGCGATTAACGGTTAAATCCTGCCCATCACAATTAATCGCTACCTCGCTCGGCGAGGACTCTCCGTAATAAAGACCCACCGATATTTTTTCCGCCGATACGGCGTTTGCAAAAATCATCGTAAGTAAAAAAACAAACAGGTATGCAATTATTTTTTTCAAGTAAATCACCCTTTACAGATTTTATCACAAAAAACCCTTTTTTTCTACTTACAATTTCATTTCAAAACTTCAAAGCAGATGTTATTCATTATAATTGACTTTTTTATATAAAGTGATATAATCGTTATATTGCAGTCTTTAATTTGGCAAGCTTTTTGAGAGTAAAAGCTTTATATATAACTAATTATTTAACGGAGGTTTTTTTGTGACAAAAAGTTGGGGTCATTTACGCGGCGACATAATGGGCGGGGTGACTGCGGCAATAGTGGCATTGCCTCTTGGCTTGGCATTCGGGATTGCCAGCGGAGCAGGGGCGGTTGCCGGCTTGTATGCGTCGGTTTTCGGCGGCTTTATTGCTGCGCTGTTTGGGGGGTGCGATGTGCAAATAACGGGGCCCACCGGCGCAATGACGATTGTGCTTGCCGGTGTTGTTAAGCAACATGGGGTGGGCGCTATGCTCTTGGTCGGAGCTATTGCAGGCTTAATGCAAGTTTCTTTCGGTTTGTTGCGGCTGGGTCGGTTTGTTAATTATTTACCGCAGCCTGTGATATCGGGCTTTGCAAACGGTGTTTCCGTTTTATTTTTCATGACCGCGGTGGGGGATGCCGTAAATGCCATTCCCATCACCGTTATCACGGTAATTGCAATGGTAATCTCAATGCGGTTTTTTAAAAAAATGCCCGAATCTTTAGTTGGGTTGGTTTTCGGTTTGGTTGCAAACGAACTGTTTATCCACAGCCCCTTTACCGTAAATAATTTGCCGTTTGGAATACCTAAACTCATGCTTTCCGCCATGCCTTTTGACAGGCTTGGTTATTTAATTGCGCCGGCTTTTTCAATCTTTATGCTGGGCAGCATTTCGGCATTATTGTCGGCAAAGGTTACGGACGATTTGCTCGGGGTTGAGCATAACAGCAACAGGGAGCTTATAGGGCAAGGTTTGGGCAATATAACATCATCCTTGCTTGGCGGCATACCGGTGTCCGGGGCGGTAGCCCGTTCGGGCGCAAATGTTTACAGCGGCGGGCGAACCCGTCTTTCGGGTGTTTTACATGCTTTTTTTCTGCTGCTTATGATTTTGGCGTTTAAGCCCGTTGTAATACGAATACCATTGGCATCGCTGGCAGCAATACTTATGGTTGCCTCTGTCCGAACAGCCGATTGGAAAAGCATTAAGCTTATTCCGTCTGCGCGTTTTAGCTATGGGTTGATTATAGCGGTAACAACCGTATGCACAGTTGTGAAGGATTTGACCGTTGCGGTAATTGTGGGGGTTGCCCTGTCCGCCATTATTGCGCTTATTGAGCTAATTTTTCTGCCAAACAGTAAAAAAAAGCTCAAACAAGATGCGAAAAGAGCGGATTTTATTACAAACTGCAATGTTGATGTAATTTCGTTCCATGGACCGTTGTTTTTTACCGGCATTGAGAATATGAAACAGCGCATAGCTTCGCTTTTTGAAAAATCCATACTGGTTTTAGATTTTTCAAAAGTGCCCGTTATTGATGAAACGGGGGCTTTTGCCCTTCGTGACCTTATCAAGGATTTAGAGGACAAAGGCAAGATGGTTTATATAGGCGGGATTGGGCACACGCCTATGAAAATGCTAAACAGAATGGGTATAGCAGATAAATGCGGCAACGCAAAGTTCTATTCAAAAATAGAAAGCGCCGTTAAAAAGGCCTCAAAGAAAGCAAATAAACACAGCTGTTTTCATTGCGTGCCGGAAACCGCCGGGAGCACCTGATGACATTTTTGTATTTTATTGTTGCAAATTGTCATAGTTTGAAAAGGGAGGCCATCATGCGCAAAAGAACATTGTTTTTATTTATTTTACTGTTCGCTTTTTGGATAGTTATTTCTTCAAACCCTGATTTACAGCATATATTGATTGGAGCGTTTCTTGCCTTTATAACCGCTTGGTTTTGGCATGTTCTCGGTCCGCGGCAACCGGTTGTGCTGTCTTTTAGGGCATTGCTAATTTTATTTCGTTGTCTTTTAATGTTGGGCGGTTATGTAATCGGCGCAAATATTGCAGTTGCCAAAACGATGCTGTTTTCAAACCCGCCCGCCAAGCCTGTGTTTGTTGTAATGAAGCCGGGGATTAACAGCGATTGGGGCAGAGTTCTGCTTGCCACCTGCATTACCATCACCCCGGGAACAATAACGGTTGATGTCAACCCCGACACGGGTGAATTTTTTATACACGCCCTAACAGAAAGAACTGCCATTGACTTGGCGTCTTGGAGAATGATAAGCGAAATTAAAAAATTGGAAAATCAAATGAAAAAGGAGGCGGAACATGTTAGCCATACTGACCGGTCTGATGATATTGGTTCTGTTAGTGCTGCTAAGGGCAATAATCGGATCAACGCTGATTGACCGCCTGATATCAATTAACGCCTTGACCAGTAAGATTAGCGTGATAATTTTGCTGGTGGCATTTCTAAGAGATGATTTTGGAATTATAGATGTAGCATTTGTATTTATGCTGTGCGCATTTGTGGGGGGTCTTGGGGTTCTTAAAGTTGTTACCCACGACGATTGGAAGCTTAAAGTTTCTAAGCTGGAAAACCCTGCAAATGACCGAAAGGAGACTAATTAAATGTTTAAAATAATTGCTTATATTTGTTTTGTTGGCTCTGTTGCATTTTTTGGACTTGGAACGCTGGGCTTATTTAAATTTCCCGACCCATACACCCGTATGCACGCGGTGGGAATGGGAGACACCTTAGGGGTGGGTTTGATTGGATTGGGGCTGCTGCTGCTTAGCACCACATGGATTTTGCGCCTTAAGTTGATAATAGCCCTGTCTTTATTTTGGTTGATAAACCCCACTATGACGCATTTGACCGCAAAAGCTGCGTTGATACGCGGAATACAGCCTGTAAAAAATACGGAAATTAGGAGGGGGTAAATACATGAACTTTATAGCTGCAGACTATGGAACAATGGTTCTTTTGCTGATTTTGGTTGCGGCTTCTTTGGCAATGTATTTCATCAAAGACCTTCTCCATGCAGTAGTCGTATTCGGAGCTTACAGCTTAACCATGGCGCTTTTATGGTTGCAAATGAACACTCCGGACCTTGCGATTACCGAGGCCGCCTCGGGAATTTGTATGACTGTTTTAATGATGATTGTTATTTTGCGCACAAGCAGAAAAGGGGAATGAACTTGAAAATAAAAAAACTTTTTGCTTTGGCTGTTATTTTGATGTCGGTTTATATGATAATAATGGTGGTTGCCGAATTGCCGCCTTATGGAGAGCCAAATAACCCGGTGCATAACAATGTTTCAGAGCGTTATATAAACGATGCCTTGCATGACACCGGCGTTCCCAACATGGTAACGGCAATAGTTTTTGATTACAGGGCATACGACACAATGTTTGAGGCAATAGTTTTGTTTGCCGCAACGCTTGCCGTGGTAATCACCTTGAAAAGATGGAAAAAGGCGGGCGATAACAAATGAAAGATTTTATTTTAAAACACATTGCCGCAATAATATTGCCTTTTATTTGCATATATGGCTTTTATGTAATTCTTCACGGTCATATTTCGCCCGGCGGCTCTTTTGCGGGCGGGATAATAGTTGGGCTTAGCTTTATTGCATTTATCACCATTTACGGTTCAAGAAAAGGACATGCCCAAATGCCGGACAAAGTTTTGGTTTTTATGGAAAGCTACGGCACTCTTTGGTATGGAATTATGGGAATGATAGGAATTTTCAAAGGTGTCCCCTTTTTAGCCAATAAACTGGCGGGCGTCAATCTTGGCGCACCGTGGGCATTATCCTCGGGAGGGCTTATTTCCCTTATCGGCATTGGTGTTGGCATTAGGGTAACCAGCACAATAATAACCTTGTTTTTTACAATGATGGAGGATGAATCGTGAAAGTGATATTGAAAAATCTGATGGTCAATTATCCCTACTTTATTGCCGCAATTTTATTCATAATCGGGGCATTGACGGTGCTTACTCGCAATAATCTGTTTAAAAAACTGTTTGGAATAAATATTATGGAAAGTGCAATTTTCATTTTATTTGTCGGCGGCGCTAATATCCGAAACGGAATTGAGCCGATTTTAAACGAATCTGAAGTTGGAGCTGTATATGTTAACCCTCTTCCTTCGGCGTTGATGTTGACGGGAATTGTTGTCAGCGTAAGCGTAACCGCCTTTGCATTGGCGCTTATTGTAAGGTTGTACGAATCTTACGGAACTACAAATGCCCGCCGCATAGCGGAAATCAGAAATGAGTTGACAACAAAATGATGCCTTCAATTATTGAAAACTTACCGGTGTTTGCCGTAATTACACCTTTATTTATTGCTTTTGTTTTACCCACCATTGCAAAGCGTCTTAAATTAGTGGAGGGGTTGGTTATCCTTGCCAAAATATTGAGCCTTGCAGTTGCATCTTGTTTGGCATTTATCGTTTTAAAGCAAAACATTCTCCCTTTAACTTATTACATGGGAGGGTGGGCGCCTCCATGGGGCATTGAGCTGCAAACAGGCAGTTTAAGCGCTTTCTTTTTGCTTGTGGTTGCAATTGTCGCCCTGCCGATAGCGTTATTTTCAAAAAGCAACCTTGACAAAGAAGTTGGCGGCAAAGAGCGCGTTGCTCGGTTTTATGTGTTGTTTTTGCTGCTGTGCGGCGCATTGGCGGGAATGGCGCTGACAAACGATATGTTCAATGTTTTTGTGTTGGTAGAGGTAGCCACACTAAGCTGTTGCGGCTTAGTGAGCGCTCGTAATAAGCCGCAAGCCGCCGAAGCCGCCTTCACTTATTTGATTTTGGCAACTTTGGGCTCTACCTTTTTGCTGGGCGGAATCGGCTTTATATACATAATAACAGGGCATTTAAACATGGGGTTTGCATTTGAAGAAATAACAAAGGTTTGGATGCAATACCCTCATGTGGTTTGGATTGCCGTCAGCTTTATTTTGATTGGGTTTGGAGTTAAATCCGCCCTGTTTCCGTTGCATATTTGGTTGCCGGACGCTCATTCCGCAGCGCCCTCATCGGCAAGCGCCGTTTTATCGGGGTTAGCGGTGAAAGGCTATATACTTTGCCTTATAAAATTTTTATTTTCTGTGTTTGGCAAAAATTTAATGCGTGAGCTTGCAATATATGAATTACTTATGCTTGCAGGCACGGCTGCCATTATTTTCGGCTCTGTGTTCGCGCTTATGCAAAACCAGCTAAAACGAAGGCTTGCTTATTCCACAGTTGCGCAGGTGGGATACATATATTTGGGCTTGGGTCTTTTAAGCATCGATGGGCTTACCGGCGCATTATTTTATATGGCAAGCCACGCGGTAATTAAGTCCGCCTTGTTTTTAGCCGCCGGGGCTTTGCTTTCCGCCACAAAAACCAAAAATATAAATGAGCTGTCGGGCGTGGGGCGTAAAATGCCCATAACGATGGCGGCATTCACCATCGGCAGTATTGGGCTTATAGGAATTCCGCTGTTTTCGGGGTTTATCGGCAAATGGTACTTACTGCTTGGTTGTTTGGAGTCGGGCAGCTTTATTACGGCAGCGGTAATTATAATAGGCAGTATTTTTTGCGCCGCATATTTGTTTCCGATTATCCGAATTGCCTATTTTGAACCGGCGCCGGACAACGATTGGAAAGACCCCGGTTTGCCGCAAAAAATTGCCCTTATTTTATTATCATTGGCAATAATAGTTTTGGGAATTATGCCCGGTCCTTTTTTGGAATTGGCAAAAAATGCGGCCGTAGAGCTTTTTATGCTTAAATAGATGGTAGTGTAAAGTAAAGATGAAAAATTGGTACAAAATTAATGCAAGAAAGCCTACCCCTTGCTTTAGTAAAGTATAAATGCTCGTTTATGAATTGTCAAGGGTAAAATGAACATGCTAACACACGC
>JALOAJ010000052.1 GCA_023228885.1 Bacillota bacterium
CAGGAAATCAGAATTTTTTGTTCAGATACGACTTTGGCATTGGCGGGTTAGAAAACTTCAAATTATGGTTATCTGAAAATCCCATAACAATAGAATACCCCCTTGCCAATCCCTACTATGAAGAAACGCCATATGAAGAAATAAAAACATATTATCCTTATACGCAAGTTTATACAACATCGAAGGTGCAGCCAATGTTGAATGGGTTTTTCCGCATACGAAGGGGGAGATAAAAATTATTTGTAAAGTTGTAAACGGTGAAGTAACAAAACACATCGAATTACCTAAAACAGGCACATTACATGACGGACGGACGGTTAGCAACTACCACTTGCTGCCAAGCGATGTTTTAAAGCAGGAGGGTTGGCTGCCGTTAAAGGTAAGGGGCGAAGGGGCGCATTGGAAATACAAGATTTTAAAAAACAAAGTTATAGAATATTTAAAAGAGGTGGAAGCAGAAGATGAATAAATACATAGCGATGCGAAGCGATTTACGGCGCAAGGCGGATTTGATTATCGCTTGCGAAAACAGCATAAACAAAGAGTATGCCGACTTAGACTTAACAGGCGTTGCAGACCCCGCACAGGTGATTATGGATGCGATAGCAGAATTGGACAGTCAGCGTGAAAGTGATGATGTGGCGATTGTGGTTGAGTTTATGGGTGGGATGATAACGCTTGGGTCGGAGAACGAATCAATGGGTGAATTGAACCTATCAGACTATAAGAACTTACATATTCATGGCAACGGAGTAACAATTGAATCAAAGGGTTGGGATTATGTTTATGCTTTAAAAATACAAGATTGCTGTCTGTATGATTTAAACTTAATTTGTTATCATGGGATGATTGGCATTCAAGCGGTAGATAATTGTACTATAACAAATTGTAATGTTGTAATGGAATCATTGAGCGAAGGCTTTTATGTTAACAAAAGTATCCTTACGAACTGCAAAGCAACCGTAAAAAATTGGGGGGAAGGCATTTGGGCAGAAAATAGTATTCTTATAAATTGTGAAGCGGAAACAGGAACAATAGACTATTCATTGGAAGGGAATAGCATTTACGCATCCAAATGCACGCTCCTAAACTGTAAAGGAGTGATGATGGGGTTTGACTATGGTATTTACGCAGAGGATAGTACTATTACCAATTGCTTTGGCAGTTCTTCAAGTTATGGTATTTATGCAGAAGGCTCAATTGTAACAGGCGGCTGCAACGGTGGTAATGGTGGTTTGCTTATAGATGGTTCAAGCTACCCTCAAGACCTAAGCATAGCGCAAAACCTAAACTTTGGCTATATAATTATACAAGGAGTGAACGACTGATGAAATGGTGTTTATATAATGGAATTATAAAATATTACAAGTATTCTGTAATTCATGAAGTGTTCAGAAAACGAAAAAACAAAGATGGCGACTTAGAGAATTATACAGACCAAAGAGAAATGTTGTTTTTTGATGAACAATCAAAAGATGCCTTTTGCCAAAAACTGGGCCAACGAAATAAAACTTATACGGTAACGGAACATGACCAGCCTTCAATGGAACTGTTACAGGCGGTTGAAGGTAAAAAATTCAACACAATAGCCGAGGCAAGGGAATTTATACAGGCGGTTCAAGATGGGATTGTGCCAAAAACTGATAGCGAACGCATAAACGACCTTGAATTATTAGTATTACAGTTAGGGGGCGTGATTTAATGAACCAGCTATTACTTGAAATACTTATCCGGCAAGTAAAAGACGGCAGGGTTAATGTTGGGGATATAAAAGACAACGACTATAAACAGGCGGTTGCGGCAAAACTGGAGGGGTGACGGATGGAAAATACATTTATCAAATTTATAGGCGCAGGTGTAGTATCAGCTTTTACTTACATTTTTGGGGGGCTTGATATGATATTATCATTATTGCTGTGGCTTATCACGATTGATTACGCAACAGGAGTTATATGTGCGGCGGTGCATGGCAAGCTAAACTCCGAAACCGGCGGCAAGGGGATAGCTAAAAAGGTTGGTATGCTGGCGGTGGTAGCCATTGCAAACCTTATAAGCCAACATATAGGCGTGGATATACGCACCTTTGTTGTTGGGTATTACATAGCCAATGAAAGCCTTTCGATCGTTGAAAACGCAGGCAAAATGGGTGCGCCTGTGCCGGATAAGCTGCTTGATTTGTTGGAGCAATTAAAAAGCGGTGATGAAAAATGACGATACATAATATACCCAACCAAGTTATAAAGGAAAAGTTAGCTCCTCTTAAAAAGGTTGAGGCTATCATTTTGCACCACATGGCTCATGATACTGCAGATGTGAAAACGGTTGAAAGCTGGCACATAAACCAAGGTTATAACGCAATCGGGTACAACTTTTGGGTTGGCTTTGACGGCAGTATATATGTAGGCAGGGGTTTTAACGGCGGTGCGCACACTTTAGGGTATAATGACAAGTCAATAGGCATCGGCTTTCAGGGCGATTATTCAAAACAGCGGGAAATGCCCGATAAACAGTTTAATGCAGGTGTTGATGTTATACGATATGTTATGGATAGGCTTGGCGGAAACATCAAAATCGGCGGGCATAAAGATTTTAATGCAACGGCATGCCCGGGAGGGCATTTCCCGCTGTCTGAAATGAAAAGTTTAGTAAAACGAGGTGGAGAAATGATTTACAATTATATTGACGAAAATATGCCGGAATGGGCGCGTGAGGCTGTGCAATGGGCGGTTGATAACGGCATTGTAAAAGGTGACGAAAATGGATTGAATTTAGATGACAGGGATTTGCGGTATTTGGTATTTTTATATCGGTCAAAGGGGGTGCGGTAAATGGCAAATGTATGGGATATGAACCAAAGCGATTATAATAAGTATCTGCAAAATAAAAAGGCGTGGGAAACGGGCAGCGGACCGGATACGGCGATGGCATCGATGGAAAACTCCGCGCTTCGTGAAAAATACGGGATAAGCGGGGATAATTATTCGTATAACGATTTGGTGCGCCAACAAGCGTATATGCCGAACCAATACACAAATGCGGCGGACAAGTCTATTTCGGGGCTTGCAAATTTTTCACGCTACAATGAGCCGTACGGGTTGGCGGCGGCTAAAAGGGAGTTGCAAAATTTTAGATACAGCCCCGAAACAGACCCTGATTTTCAAGCATACAAGGATATGTATGCACGGCAAAGCCAGGCGGCGCAGGGGCAGACGCTTGCAAACTTGACGGCGCTGTCCGGCGGGCGTAATAACTCGTGGGCAAGCGCGGCAACGGCACAGGTGGGGCAGGCATATGCGCAAAAAACGGCGGATATGGTGCCGCAACTTGCGCAAGCCGCATATAACAGGCTGCTGCAGCGGTACGGGATAGAAAGCCAAGAGGCGGATAGGGCGTATGGCAGATGGCAGGACGCTTATGCCCGTGAGCGGGATTTGTCGGGGTTATATCAACAGCGTGATTTGACGGAGCGGGAGTTATTGCGGCAGAGGGCGCAGGATAGTATTGCATACCGTGACGCTGATTTGCAGTACGGCGCGGCGGCATATGCGTATGAGCTTGACCGTATGTATGCGGGGCAAGAGCGGCAGGCGGGATTGGATGCGCAGGAGTTGCAAAACAGGTTGTACGGTAAACAATACGATTGGTATGACGATAATGCACGCGCGGCATTGGAAGGGCAGCAATGGCAAAACAAGATATACGGCAAACAACATGATTGGTTTGACGAGGAAAAAGCGGCGCAAATAGCGGCAACCAATAGGAGCGGCACAAGCAGCGGCGGTAGCAGTAGGACAACAGCAGAAAAGCCGATGACAAAAACCGAGGCTGATTATTTGGTTAACTTTACATATACAGATAAAGACGGCTACTTTGATGGAATGGCTTTTATAGATGATGTATTTTATAAAGGCGTTTATGGTACCGACGAGGACGCACAAGCGGTTATAAAAGCATCCGGATTAACCGCCGCCGAAATAAACGAACTTTTAAGGGAAAAGGATATCAGAGATTCTTACGCCCCCGGCTTGGTTGCGCGTTACGAAGAGAGGTTGTTCAAATGACATTAGAAAACTTTCGCAATTCTTATAGAAAAACAATACCGCCAAAAAAAACGGTGATGCCGGAATTAAACAGCGGCAATGTTATGCTGCCGCCTATGCAATCAAAGCCTTTGCTGCCGGGGTTGCCCGAAAACTTTATGCTTAGGCAGCAGGCAGAGCCGACAGACATAAGAAACCTTCCGAATTTGCCGTCAAAAGATGGGGCGGCGTTTGCTTATCCGCCGGATGAACCTAAGCTTATAAGCAGAAAAAGCTTGGATATATCTAAGCCTCAACCGTTTAAGGACCTAAAAAAAGGTGTGCCTATTGTAAATAAGGTGTTATTTGCCGAAACTTATAAGAAAAAGTTTCAGACCGAGGACCATCCAAGCTTGTATGCGTTTTATTCACAGCTTGACCCGGATGCAAAAAAGGAATACTATAACATCTTGCAAAAGCAAGGGCAGGAAAGCGCCGATAAGTTTTTGGAAGCTGCCACACAGGAGCTGTTTGCAAAAAGAGGCGATAAAACTGCAAAATTGGCTAATAGATTTAGTGTTCCCGGACGCATAGCTCTTGCAGGGGCGGCAGGACTTCAAAGCGGTGTTGAAGGCGGCAGGAGTGCAATAAAGGCTGTGCGTGGGGAAAAAGAGCAATCGCTTATATCTGCGGAACAGATAGGGTATCAAAAGGCGCGCGGCGAAATGGGCGGCGTTGAGGGGTTGGCAAGCGATGTTACATACTCTATCGGCAGAATGGCGCCCAGTATAGCAGCTAATGCGCTGTTTCCGGGAGCGGGAACGGCTGTTACCTTTTTGACAAGCGGCGGCAGCGCTTATGAGAATGCGCTGCGGGAAGGCAAAGGCGTAAATGAAGCAAGGGTATACGCAACAATGATAGGCACATCCGAAGCGGCGTTACAAAAGATAATGGGTGGTGTTGCCGCAAGGAGCGGGCAGACGGTTATTGGAAAAATGGCCGGGGAAAAAATAACGGCAGTTATTGAGCAGCTTGCTAAAACCCCTTTTATGAGGATGGCGCTGCATAGGCTCTCTGACATGGCGGGGGAGTTTACCGAAGAATACTTGCAAGATATATTAGAGCCTGTTTTCCGCAACATCGCTTTTAAGGAAAACAACGAATTTAAGCTGTTTACAAAAGAAGCGTTGCACTCCGGACTGGTAGGCGCATTGACATCCGGCGTGATGGGATTTGCAAGCGGCGAGGATATAAATGTTTACCGCGATGCAAAGGCAATAAATGCCGAGTATCAAAAAGCCGGCGGGGATGATGTTTGGGGAAACATATCCGAATGGGCGGGCAATAAGCAGTTTGGGCAGCAGGCGAAGGAAGTTAATTTGCCGCCGAAACGGGATGGGGCAATATTGCCGACCAAGGAAACCGTTGAGGCTTTGGGTATAGCGCAGAAATTAGGGGTTAAGGCAGTAGTTAAAGACCTGCCAGAAGGAATTAGCGGACAGTATGTAAACGGTGAGGTTATTATTTCTTCAAAAACGGAAAACCCTGCAATGCAGGTTTTATTTCATGAATTGACGCATCATATAGAGACGGCTGGGGAATATGGCAAATTTAAAGCCCATGTTTTGAATCATATTAAAAGCTTGGGCGCTAATATTGATGTTGTCAGGGATGGCATAATAAGTGATTATAAAGATAGCGGGGTTACGCTTACCCCTTCTGAAGCTGAAAATGAGCTTGTTGCTAAGTTTGTAGAGAGTAAAATGTTTACTGACGAGCAAAGCATTAAAAGGCTGACACAGGAAAACAGGGGGCTTGCGCAAACCATTTATAATTGGATAAGCGATGTTATTACCAAGCTTGCCGGAACAAAAGAACAAAAGTTCATGCTCGAAGCGCAAAAGATGTATGAAAAAGCATTGCGTAGCGCTGAGGTGGCAAATAAGGAAGCAATGTCAAAGGGCAGGAGCTATGAAGAACTGACAAAACAGGCTGGTATCTATGATTATAGTAAAAGCTTTACGGAGCAAATAAAGGATTATAAGCAAGGGTTAATTCCCCAATACGATACGCTTTTAGTGGGCGGAACACCAAACATACTTCAAGACATTGGCTTTAATGCGCTGCCGGTAACTATAAACCAAAGCCATGTTGATTTTGCACTTAATGGAACAAAAGATATTGACCACTTTTTAGGGGAAACTATTTTAAGGCAACTCCCTGAAAAACTGGAAAAGCCAATTGCCATAATGAAATCGGATTCAAAAAGTAGTAACCGCGTTGTTGCGCTTTTGGAATTTGAGCATAATGGAAAAAGTGTAATAGCTCCAGTTGAGATTGACGGATATGGGCGGCAAAACGATATAAGGATAGATAGCAATGCAATTACAACTGTGTTTGCAAAGGATAATGCTATTACAAAACTGCTAAATAACGCTGTAAGTAAAGAGGCGGAAGGAAACATTTCGTTATTTTACTGGGATAAAAATAGAGCCTTGTCTCTACTACAGAGGGCCGGGCTCCAATTGCCCGGTGGTCTGCCTCAAGATGGCTCTATACATAGTATACGCGAAAGCGGGGCAAATATCAATACTAAATTTGAAAATGTAACAGAAACACAACAATTTAAGCGTTGGTTTGGCAAAAGCGTAACGGTTGACCAATACGGGAAACCTTTTGAGGTTTATCATGGCACTCCGGACAGAGGGAAAGATAACTTCTTTGTATTTAAAGAAGGTCAGGGCGGGTTTCATTTTGGCACAGAGGAACAAGCCTTAGATGTTATACGGGAGAGAAAAAAATTTGATGGTGCAAAAGATGGTCGCCTCATTTCTGCTTATATTAAGTTGGAAAACCCTCTTGTTATTAACTATGACATAGGTAATTGGTCGGGGCATTCATTAGCAGATTTTATCCTTAATTTTGAAAGGTATAATTACAATCCCGAAAAATACGGTGTTATTGATTTTACGCATGAACGACAAAAAATTGGTAAAGAAAAACTAAGAGCAATTGCTGATATATTTTATAATAGTCGTACAGAAAAAGGTGCAGAACTTTCCACCTTAGAAATGCAAAAGTTACTAAAAGAGCACGGATATGACGGAATAAAATATTTGAATGACTCAGAAGGCAAAAACCCGGACTTTTCATATATAGTATTTGATTCAAACCAAATTAAGTCTGCTACTGATAACATAGGCACATTTGACCCAAATAATCCGGATATAAGGTATTCCCAGGGGGATACATTTGATGAAATTATCCGCAAATACTCAATAAATAGTAAACAAAAGAAACCTCCCACAACGAACAATGCTTTTGAAAGCCCTGCTCATAACGCCCGAAACGAGAGTGGTACGGTTTCTAACACCAATATACCACAGCCCGAAGTGGAAGTCAACCCCCAAGCGACATCGGAAACCGCAAAGGCGCAGCAGTACAGAACAAGGCAAGAGGCGGGTTTTGCAAATAAGATTGCACAGCTTTTATCTGTTCCCGGGCGGGCAAGCAAAGAAAGCTTGCGCCCCATCGCCAACGAATTGGCGCAGGAGTTTATGCGGACGGGGGATATATCGAAAGAAAGCGCGGATGCTTTATTTGAAAAGGCATACAGCGAAGGTATTGTTATTAACGAGGATTTTTATAACCAGTATAAAGGGTTGAAAGAGGAGCTTAAAACAAGGCGCATTGCTATTTCCGATACCGATAAGGCAAGTATCCCGGATTATAACAAGTTTAGGCAAAGCAATTTCGGCACGCTGAAAATAGTTAATGACGGAACTCCGGTTGATACAGTTTATCAAGAGCTTAGCGGGGTGTATCCGGAGTTGTTTCCGGGGGAGATAATGCATCCGGCGGAGCAGCTGCAGCATATTTCGGAAGTGGCAAAAAGCATTGCAAAGACGGAAAGCGATTTAGACAGTTTTTTGGGAGATGATTCTGAATTTTTTAAAAAATCCGCAAGGCATGAGTTTAACAACGAGCTTGCCGGATTTAAGGCGGAAATGAGTAAAGTGAAAAGATATAACGAAAGCAGGGCGAACAAAGGGCAGACGATTAGGTCGATAGAAGAAATTTCAAAGGACTTGGCGGGGCTTGGCAAGCTAAAGCGGCAGGCTGAAAAGGTTGTTGCCAAACATCTGCTGACGGACAGGGATAATGCGCAAGTTGATAGGCTCCTAAAGGGCGAAATTGATTTTGATGATATACCTAAAAATAAGGGATATAATTTTGAGGGCATTAAAGCTGTATATGAGGCGAAAAAACCCGCATTCGACATTGAAAATGAGTTTAAAAGGTATAATAATCAGCGGTTAGAGGAAATACACAAGGGCGTTGCGGAGGATATAGAGACTCTTCATGACTGGAAAAAGAAAAAGGGCGAATGGCGGTACATTTGGAGAACCATGCGCCGGGTGGTGCGGAATGTAGTATCGGACCGGGGCGCGGCAGAGAATATAATAGAAAAATATTTTGACCCGATAGACGATACGGAATGGGGAAAGATTGAGTTTTTAACCGAAAAGTTTAATACGGTGCACGACTTGGAACTTTATCCGGAAGAAAGCGCAGCGGTGCAGCTTTTGGGTGAAGTGGATAGCGAAATTGATTATTTAACATCAAAGAAAAATCTTAGCAAAGCGGAAACTGAAAAGCTTGGGGAAATACAACAGCAAAAAAAAGTGTTTCTTGAAAACAGCAAAGACCTTGATATGGCAAAGGTTGAAAACGCTATCAAGACCTTTCGGGGGTTGTATGATGATTTGTTCAGCAAAATAAACGAAGTAAGGGTTAAAAACGGTTATATGCCGATTGAGTACCGAAAAAACTACTTTCCGCATTTTACAAAAAAACAAGCGGACAGCGCTTTGGGACAGGCGCTAAGCGGGATATTTGGCAATATAGAGGTTAAGGAGCTGCCTACCGAAATAGCGGGGAAAACAAAAGATTTTAAGCCCGGTACTGTTTGGCTGCCTTTCGGACAACGGCGCAAGGGGAATATGACTGATTACGATGCCGTCAAAGGCTTTGAAATGTATGCACATCTTGCAGCTGATGCAATTTATCATACCGATAATATTCAGCGACTTCGGGCGTTGGCGAAAGGTATACGCTATTTTTCGTCTGACGAAAACCTAAAGGCAAGGATTGATAAAATAAACAATGATGCGGATTTGTCTTTTGAGGAGAAAGCAGAGCGTGTAAACGCAATATATGAGAATGAAGATAAAAGCAGCGGCAGCGCATTTGTGCGCGTTTTAGAGGAATACACAAACCTTTTAGCCAATAAAAAAAGCAAGCGTGACAGAGGGGCAGAGGACTTTTTCGGGCGCACTAATTTATATGAAATGGCAAGGCGCGCGGAATCACAGGCTGCCGCCAATATGGTGGGCTTTAATATCGCCTCGGCAATGACAAACTTTTTCCCTATTTCGCAGACAATGGCTGCCACGGAAAAACAAGCGTGGTTGAGGGCTGCCGCCGAGGCAATGATGAACAACTTGGAAAATGACGGGTTCGAGCAGCAAAGCGGGTTCTTGACACGAAGGAAAGGGCTTGACCCGCTGATAAAAACCGGGCTTCAAAAAGCAACGGAAAAAGCGGGGGCAGTATTTGAGACGGTTGACATGACAACGGCTAACTTTGTTGTTAGGGCAAAATATTATGAGCAGCTTTCAAAAGGCAAAACCCATGCTGAGGCAATGAAAATAGCCGATACTTTTGCGGCTGAAATAATGGCGGAGCGCTCAAAGGGTGCGCAACCAACTTTATTTGGCGCAAGAAACCCCTTTGTTAAGGCGTTTACAATGTTCCAGCTGGAGCCGGCAAATCTATTGGGGAACTTGTTTGAAGATATACCGTATCAAGCAGACGGGGATAAGAAGGAAATAGCTAAAAGACTATTTGCCTACATGGTGGCATCGTACCTGTTTAATAATCTATACAAAAAAATGTTTGGCAGACGGATGGCGTTAGACCCGATTGGGTTGTTGGCTGATAACCTTCCGGACTTCTTAGATGAGGAAATAAGCACCTCACGAGTTGTTATGAATATAGGAAAAGAGCTTGCACAGGAAATACCCTTTTTGGGTGGAGTGCTCTTTGACGGTGGGAGGCTGCCGATAACCGGGGCGTTACCTAGTCCTAAAACAGTTTACAAAGGTATAATAGGATTGTCTACCGGTGAAATGAACAAGAAAAAAGCGTTATCCAGCTTAGGTAAGGAATTTTCAAAGCCCGGATACTTGCTGTTGCCGCCGCTTGGCGGTATGCAAGCGAAAAAGACGGTAGAGGGCGCTATGGCGTTGCAAAAGGGCGGCAGTTACGGCATAGACAGCCAAGGCAGGGATGTTTTACAGTTTCCGGTTGACAGGACGGCGGGGAGCGTTGCAAAAACTCTGATAGGGGGAAAATCATCATCCAAAGGCTCGCAGGATTGGGTCAGTAGCGGGTTTAAGTCGTTATCGGCAAAAGATACCGAACGGTATAAAGAGATGATTGCCGGCGGCGCAAAGCCGACAGAGGCATATAACATTATAAAGGATGAAAAGTCGGCGGCAGCAAGGGAAACCAAAGAGAAAAAGGCTTTTAAAGAGCGCATGGCTAAAGAAGTTCCTGCATTCCGATATTCAGATGAGGTAGAAGGATTAATAGAGCAGTACAAAGCTAAAAACGAAGGGGCAAGCGCGCCTCCGATAAGACCGGCCGAAAGAGACCGAACCTTTAAAACGCCTGCCAACAAAATTTTTAGTTTGACGGATGATTTACTGATTGAACGCCAAAGGATTTATCAAGAAATTGTTGAGAATGCATATCAAAAAATAATAGGTGCAAACATGAGTATGGATAAAAAAATAGCGCTATTAAAAGCGGCACATACCAAGGCAAAGGAATTGGCAGATTTGAAGTTTTTTAAAAAGCACGAAAGAGAGGTAAAAAAGCATAAAGTGATTTTGCCGATGCCATAATTCAAGAAAAATAGCCCCGGTTAAGGGGCTATTTTAGTGGTTATATAGGGGGTGTTTCTGTTTCTATTCCTACTCATACCAATGGGAAAGCCTGTAATCAAGGGCAATCGTTTTGCATGTCAA
>JALOAJ010000013.1 GCA_023228885.1 Bacillota bacterium
TTTTAGATTTTCAAAGGTGAATTTTAATTTCGTTTAAAAACTTAACCCCTGTTTGGAGAGCGCTTCTTCTCCAAATAGGGGTTAGTCTACAGTCTGAAGTGCGCAAACTGCGCACTTTTTTTGAAGCTATAAGCAATGCCAAGCATTTGACTGTGTTTTGTTATATAGCGTTTTAATGCGAGTTGGCGTTATACGCTACCTTGCCGTTTATGATTGTTATATATGCGCGGCAATCTAAGTCTTTAATGGGGTTGCCGTCAAAGATAACAATGTCGGCATCTTTATTCGGCTCAATACTTCCAACCCTATCCGAAATTCCAATAATTTCAGCGGCATTTACAGTTATTGCTTTTAAAGCCTCAATTTCGCCCAATCCGGCTTTGTGAGCCAACCCGGCGCACAGGGGCAGGTATTGCAAGGGCGTTTCGGGCGAATCGGTTGTTATTGCTATCTTAACCCCAGCTTCGGCAAGAATTTTCGGAGTGTCCCATGACATGTTTTGCAATTCAAATTTTGAACTATGACCAAACGAAGGACCTATAATTACCCCTTTTCCCTCTTTAGCCAAATCATGCGCAATAATATGACCGTCGGTGCAATGGTCAAGGGTGATGTCAATATCAAATTCATTGGCTATTCTTATTGCGGTAAATATATCATCCGCCCTATGGGCGTGCACTTTAATGGGTATTTCTTTTTTAATTACCGGCAGCATGGCTTCAAGCTTCATATTAAAATCCGGTGTTTTTCCTTCTTTTAAAGCGGATTCTTTTTTTTGCATATACACATTGGTTTCAAATAAGATTTCCCTAAGTAATGCCGCAACGCCCATTCTTGTTACAGGGGCTTTTTTTTGAGCGTTATAAACCCTTTTCGGGTTTTCGCCGAACGCGACTTTCATAGCTGCCGGGTTTTTTACTATCATATCGTCAACCCTATGACCGAAGGTTTTTATGGCAACGAATGTTCCCCCTACAACATTTGCGCTCCCCGGTCCTGAAACCGCGGTGGTCACGCCCCCTCGATAAGCTTCTTTTAATGCGGCATCCATTGGATTTAACCCGTCTATTGCCCTCAAATGGGGCGTCAACGGGTCGGTCGTCTCATTAAGGTCATCCCCTTCAAAACCGATGGAGCTTTCGCACATTCCCAAATGACAATGAGCCTCGACAAAACCGGGTGTTACCATTCTTCCTTCCGCATCTATAACTTCGCAGTTTGAGGGCGCAGCAAGGTTTTCTCCAACATTAACAATTTTTCCGCCGTCAATTAAAATCGAACCGTTTTTAATAACGCTGTTTGCCATTGTATAAATTAAACCATTTTTGATTAGCAGCATCGTATCATCTCCTTAAAGTCTTACGGAATGTGCTGTTTGCAGTATACCACATTTAAAACAAGCGTGCAATATTATATGCGTGCTGAGTTAAAGTTTTTAAAAAAAGTATTGCATTTTGGGAAAAATAGTGTTATAATACTAATGAAGGTCAAGGAAGGTCAGTAACGCAAGCGAGGTGAACCGTTTAATGAAAATCAGCGAGGTTATAGAGCGCTTTATCAAACAAATGCTTATGTTTGCCGAAGGGGAAACGATTGATATACAACGAAACGAGTTGGCAAACCAACTTGGTTGTGCGCCGTCGCAAATCAATTATGTCATTAAAACGCGGTTTACCAACGAGCATGGCTATATAGTTGAAAGTCGGCGCGGCGGCGGCGGGTTCATTCGCATAACAAAAATGCAGCTTAAACAAACCGACTATCTGCTGCACATAATTGACGGCATAGGCGAGCGCATTACCGCGCGGCAAGCGGCTGAATTTATAAAAGGATGCGCAGAAAACGAAATTATAACCAAAAGGGAATTTAGGCTTTTTACGGCAGCGGTAAGCGACAGCGTTATTTCTGTCAATCAGCCGAAAAAGGATAAACTGCGCGCTAACATTTTAAAGAACATGCTTATGAGCCTATGATAAAAATAAACTTTTAGAAAGGAATGATTATTATGTTGTGTCAAAATTGTAAAGAAAGACAAGCAACAGTTCGTTTTACCAAGGTTATTAACGGCGTTAAAACGGATATGCACCTGTGCGAAAAATGCGCCCCGCTTATGAAGCATGAGTTTCCGGCGATAAAGAGTTTTGACATTACGGTGAGTGATATTATAAACAGCTTTTTTGGCGGCTCAAGCGTTTTTTCTACAACAACTTGCGACTCTTGCGGCGCCTCGTTTGACGATTTTTCAAAAACCGGAAAGTTTGGCTGCCCCGAATGCTACAACGCATTTTCATCACAGCTTGCAAGCCCGTTAAAACGCATACATGGAAACGACCGCCATATCGGCAAAATTCCAAAGCGTGCGGGTGACGGTGTTAGCAAAATAACGCAGCTTAAAAATCGGCTTGCAGAGGCGATTGCAAAAGAGGATTTTGAAAACGCCGCAACAATTCGTGATGAAATACGAAGGCTTGAAGGGGGCAAGGAGCAATGAGATGGTACATTGATTCGGGGCCGGAGGGTGATATTGTAATAAGCTCACGGGTGCGCCTTGCCAGAAATATAAAAGGATACCCGTTTGCCAACAGGTTGACCGATGCCGGGGGTAAAGAGGTGCTTGAAAGGTGCAAAGAGGCGGCGCAGCCGCTTAGGCTAAAATATATAACAATGGATGAAACACCCGCCATAAAGCGACAAATGCTTTTGGAGCGCCATTTGATAAGCCCTGAAATGTTGGTTGCAACAGGAAACAAGGCGCTTTTACTGTCGGAGGATGAACAAATAAGCATATTGCTGTGTGAGGAGGACCATATTAGGATACAATGTATGTCATCAGGGCTTAATTTGCACGAAATGTACCAACTTGCCGACAAGGTAGACGATGTTTTGGAAGAACGCTTGGATTATAGCTTTAACCCCCAATTCGGTTATACAACCTGCTGCCCAACCAACACCGGAACAGGGCTTAGGGCATCGTGCATGCTGCACCTGCCCGCAATTACCTCAACGGGGTATATTGACACCCTGCTCGCCACAGTAGGCAAATTGGGTATGACGGTTCGAGGCGTTTACGGCGAGGGTACAAGGGCTAAAGGTAATATGTATCAGCTTTCAAACCAGATTACCTTGGGGATAAGCGAGCAGGATTCAATAAAGCGGCTGGAGGAGCTTGTTAAGATGATAGCGGAAAAGGAACGCAGCATACGGGCTTCTATGAAAAAGGAAAACGGTGACAAGCTTGCCGACATGATTTGGCGTTCATACGGTCTTTTAACAAATGCGCGGCTTTTAACCTCCGAGGAGGCATATCAGCTTATATCCGATATTCGTTTGGGCATCAATCTTGGCGTTATAACCAATTTGCCGATTGAAACGCTAAACGAACTTACGATAATTGCCGGTCCGGCGCATATTGCGGAAAAATGCGTTGAAAACACCCGCCTCAACAGGGATAAGCTGCGCGCATTAGTTGTCCGCGAAAAATTAAACAGCAGAAAGGATTGAAAAACATGGCATTTAGTAACAGATTTACAGAGCATGCAGAAAGGGCGTTGCAGCTTGCAAACGAAGCAGCGCTTAAGCTTGGGCACGGATATATAGGAAGTGAGCATATCCTTTTGGGGCTTGTTCAAGAGGGCAACGGCGTTGCCGCAAAGGCGCTCACCTCATTCGGTGTGACAGGCGAAAGGATTGTGGCTAAAATTGAAGAACTGATAGGTATAAACCCCGAGGGGGTTGATGTGAAAGCAATAGGAATGACGCCCCGTACAAAGCGAATATTAGAGCTTGGCTGGAGCGAGGCGCAACGAATGGGGCATAGCTATATCGGCACAGAGCATTTATTGATGGGAATGCTACGCGAGGGGGACAGTGTTGCAATGCGCATAATGGTGGAACTTGGCGCAGACCCTCAAAAACTGTACGGAGAGCTTGCAAAACTTTTTTCTCCCGGTACGGCGCAGCAAGGCAATCAATCGGCATCCGCCGTTGGAGGTTCATCCGCCACCCCGACAATCGACCAATTCAGCAGGGATTTGACCCAGCTTGCAAAAGATTCTAAAACAGACCCTGTTATAGGCAGGAGCAAGGAAATCGACAGGGTAATTCAAATTTTGTCCCGCCGCACAAAAAACAATCCTTGCCTTATAGGTGAACCGGGCGTTGGAAAAACTGCCATAGCGGAAGGGCTTGCGCAAAAAATAGCGGATGGCAGCCTGCCGGAAATACTAAAAGGAAAAAGGGTGCTGTCTCTTGATTTATCCTCAATGGTGGCAGGCACGAAATATCGGGGCGAATTTGAAGAACGACTGAAAAAAGCGATAGATGAGGTTATAAAATCGGGCAACATTATTTTGTTTATAGACGAGCTGCATACATTGATAGGCGCCGGGGCGGCAGAGGGCGCGATAGATGCCGCAAACATATTAAAACCGTCATTGGCGCGGGGCGAAATTCAAGTTGTCGGCGCAACAACCCTTGACGAATACCGAAAGTATATCGAAAAGGATTCGGCCCTTGAACGGCGATTTCAACCGATTACCGTTGACGAGCCGACTGTTGAGGAAGCGGTGCTTATATTAAAAGGCTTGCGGGATAAATACGAGGCGCACCATAAAGTAAAAATCACCGACGAGGCAATAGAAGAAGCGGTTAAATTATCGCAGCGCTATATTCCCGACAGGTTTTTGCCGGACAAGGCAATCGACCTTATGGACGAGGCGGCATCCAAGGTGCGCCTTAAAAGCTTTATTGCTCCTCCCGATATGAAAAAGCTTGAGGAGAAAATTCAAAAAATCGGCAACGATAAAGAGGCGGCAATACGGCAGCAGGAATTTGAAAAGGCGGCAAAGCTTAGGGATGACGAAAAAACGCTTCGTGATGAATTAGAAAAACAAAAGGAAAAGTGGAGCGTTTCACAGCAAAAATCAACCCTTTCAATAGGGGCTGAAGAAATAGCCCATATCGTTGCAAATTGGACGGGAATTCCGGTGCAAACGCTTGAACAGGAAGAAAGCGAACGGCTGCTGAAGATGGAGGAAATACTGCATAAGAGGGTTATAGGTCAAAAAGAAGCGGTAAGCTCGGTGTCAAAAGCCATTCGCCGCGGCAGGGTTGGGCTTAAAGACCCTAAGCGCCCAACAGGCTCTTTTATCTTTCTTGGTCCGACAGGCGTTGGGAAAACGGAACTTTCAAAGGCGCTTGCGGAAGCAATGTTTGGTGATGAGGATTCTATGATTCGATTGGATATGAGCGAATATATGGAAAAGCACACCGTGTCAAGGCTTGTCGGCTCGCCGCCGGGATATGTCGGCTATGACGAAGGCGGTCAGCTTACCGAAAAAATCCGCAGAAAGCCCTATTCGGTTGTATTATTCGACGAAATTGAAAAGGCGCACCCCGATGTTTTTAACATTTTACTGCAAATACTTGAGGACGGAATTTTGACGGACGCTCAAGGCAGGCGGGTTGATTTTAGAAACAGCGTGATTATAATGACATCAAATGTAGGCGCGCGCAACTTGTTTGAAACGAAACGCCTTGGGTTTGAAGATACAAGCAACGAAAAGAAAAACTATGAAGATATTAAATCAAGCTTACTGACGGAGTTGCGGCGCACATTCAAGCCGGAATTTTTAAACAGGGTGGACGACCTTATAGTGTTTCACACTTTATCGGAAGTTGAAATCAGAAAAATTGCGGAAAATATGCTCCAAACATTGTCAAAGCGCCTTAGTGAGATGGGGGTTAACATTTCGTTTACCGAGGATGCCGTATCCATGCTTGCAAAAGACGGTTTCGACCCAACTTACGGGGCGCGCCCCCTTCGCCGTACAATTCAAAGCAAGGTGGAAGATTATCTTGCGGAGCAAATGCTTGAAGGGGCTGTTAAAGAAGGAGATACCGTTACGGCAGATGTAAAAGACGGAAAAATTGTTTTAACAAAATAACTTGCATATAGAAAATGGCGGGTAGGTTGCTGATATGCAACTTTCCCGCCATTGATATTTTAAACCCAACCTCGTTGCTTTACCGCTTGCGCAACACGGTTAATTGCTATAACATATGCGGCATCACGCATATATAAGCCTTTTTCAACCGCAATTTCATGCACCGCCGCGAAGGCTTGCGTCATTTTTATGTTCAGCTTTTCCAGCACGTCTTCTTTTGTCCAAAAATAATTCATATTACATTGCACCTGTTCAAAATAGCTGCAAGTTACCCCGCCTGCATTGCACAAAAAGTCCGGCACAAGGTAAATGCCCTTGTCTTTAATAAAAGCGTCGCAATCAGGGGTGGTAGGTCCGTTTGCCCCCTCGCATATTATTTTCACGCTATCGCTTACATTTACAATCGTTTCGGGCGTAAGCTGGTTTTCAAGCGCGCAAGGGATTAAAATATCAACCTCTTGTGAAATCCATTTATCGCCGTCTAAAATTTCGCAACCGAGCGCCGCCGCTTTTTGTTTGTCTATCGTTCCGAATTTATCTTTTATTTGCGCCATTTTTTCAATGTCAAGCCCGTTATTTTTGTAAAATGTGTATGCTTTTTTATCTTGATTATCCCATGTTGAAAGCGCAACCACTTTGCCGCCAAGCTGTGAATACAGGCGTGCGGCGTATTCCGCCACATTGCCGAAGCCCTGAATGCTTGCCGTTGTTGCGGCGATATCCATATTTTGCGTTTTAAGCGCTTCGTTTAGGGTGTAAATAACGCCGTAGCCCGTTGCTTCGGTTCTCCCGAGCGAGCCGCCCATGCCAAGCGGTTTTCCTGTTATAACGCCGGGGTAGTGCCCGCCGGTTATAACTTCATATTCGTCCATCATCCACAGCATATGCTGTGCATTTGACATAACATCCGGCGCCGGTACATCGTTGACCGGACCGATGTTTCGTGCAATTGCTCTGATATATCCGCGGCATAGCCTCTCTTGTTCGCCGTCCGACATATTTCGCGGGTCACAAATAATTCCGCCTTTCCCGCCGCCAAGGGGAATATCTACAACGGCACACTTCCAAGTCATCCACATGGATAGCGCGCGAACGGTATCTGCCGTTTCGTGAGGGTGAAAACGAATTCCGCCTTTTGCAGGACCGCGGGCATCGTTGTGTATTATTCTGAACGCTTTAAAAACTTTTGTTTCGCCATCGTCCATTCGCACCGGAATTGTAAAATGAATTTCACGGGACGGCTGGCTTAGCAGTTCTCGTGCCGATTGGTTTAGGTTAATCATATCGGCCACATTATTAAATTGTGTTTGTGCTGAAACATAAGGGTTATACTCGCCTTGCGTCAATTAAAAAACCTCCGTTACCACATAATTAAATGTGTTATATAATATCAACTTTACCATTATACAACAAAAATGAAAAATTGTAAATGTTTTTTTCATATTTTAAATGAAAAAATTTAAGGATTGCAAAATAAAAGGGCTTTACACGGCAGTTGAAATATGATAAAATAATTTCAATAACCTATAATGGGGGAACTTAAATAAATCGAACGGCAAAATTTATATGCAACCCTTGGTTAAGATAGGAAAAATAAAGCAGCCCTCGGCGGAATGGAGAATGAAACATGAAACTTAACGGTTCGGAAATATTGCTTGAATGCCTGTTGGAAGAAGGCGTTGATACCGTGTTCGGGTATCCCGGCGGCGCAATTCTTAATGTGTATGATGCACTTTATAAATATCGTGATAAAATAAATCATATACTCACCACGCATGAGCAAGGCGCCGCTCATGCGGCAGACGGGTATGCCCGCTCAACCGGCAAGGTTGGAGTGTGCATGGCAACATCAGGGCCGGGCGCCACAAACCTTGTAACCGGTATTGCAACGGCATATATGGATTCGGTGCCGATAGTTGCCATTACGGGTAATGTTGCAACAACCCTGCTTGGTAAAGACAGCTTTCAAGAGGCGGACATTGCGGGAATTACCGCTCCGATAACCAAGCATAACTATATTGTCAAGGATGTTACCACCCTTGCGCAAACTGTGCGCAGGGCATTTGAAATTGCAAAGGAAGGGCGTCCGGGTCCTGTGCTGATTGACATTCCGAAGGATGTGTCGGCGCAGTTTTGTGAGTTTGAAGGCCGAAAACCTGTTGAGCCCAAACGGCATAAACCAAAGGCGGATGATGTTGAAAAGGCGTGCCGTTTAATATCGGAAAGCGAAAAGCCTTTCATTTTTGCGGGCGGGGGCATTATAAGCTCGGGCGCTTGCGGCGAGCTTTTTGAACTTGCAAAAAAAATATCGGCGCCTGTAAGCTGCTCCCTTATGGGGACAGGCGCTTTTCCGTCGAACGACGAATTATACACCGGAATGCTTGGCATGCACGGCACTAAAGCGTCTAACACAGCGTCGGCGGAATGTGACTTATTTATAGCGATAGGCACACGCTTTTCAGACAGGGTAACAAGCGATTCAGACAAATTTGCAAAAGACGCTAAAATTTTGCATATTGATGTTGACCCTGCGGAAATTGACAAAAACATAAAAACATATCAGTATGTTATTTCTGATGTTAAAGAAGCGCTGATTCCGATTATTAAAGGGATAGATAAAAAAAGCAAAGGCGAATGGACAAACCATATCCTTTCAATAAAGGAAAAATATCAAATAGGGCGTTCTCATATTGAAGAATTAAACCCGAACAGCGTCATAAGCGTGATAGACAAGCTCACCGATGACAATACTATAATTACAACCGAGGTTGGGCAGCATCAAATGTGGGCGGCGCAGTATTACACCTACACAAAATCACGCACGTTTATATCGTCTGGGGGATTTGGCACAATGGGCTACGGCACGGGCGCAAGCATGGGCGCTTCAATCGGTATGCCAAGCAGGCGTGTAGTGCACATTGCGGGCGATGGAAGCTTTAGAATGAATTGCAACGAACTTTCAACCATAAAGCATTATAATATGCCAATTATAATAGTGCTGCTAAACAACGGCACATTGGGAATGGTTCGCCAATGGCAAACGCTCTTTTACAATGAGCGATATTCGCAAACAACCCTTGACAGGGGCCCTGATTTTAATAAGCTTTGCGATGCTTACGGCATACTTTCTTTTAAGGCGGAAAGCTTAGAGCAATTTGAGGCTGCCTTTTCAAAGGCAATTTCTCTTAATGAACCTGTTTTAATAAACACATTAATCAACATTGACGAACGCGTGTTGCCGATGGTGCCGGCAGGAAAGCCGATAAATGAGCTAATATTAGATTAGAATAGTGGTGTTATAAAAACTTGGGTAACCTAACCCTGCCAATTAAATTTTTAGATGAATATTTGCCGAAGGCGGACCCTTCGTATATTGTCGTTTATTTGTATGCGTATCGTTTTGTTTCACAAGGCGAAAAAGCGCCGTCCAATTCCCAAATTGCGGCTGCTTTGGGGATAAAAGAAAGCGATGTTTCCGATGCAATGGGCTACTGGGGCAACCTTGGCTTTAATTTAGGCAGCAAAAAGGTTATCAAAACACTTCATAAAAGCATATATACCCCCGGCGAGATAGCGCAAAGGGCAAAAAGCGATAAAAAATTGAGTTGGTTGTTTGAAGAAGCCCAAAATACATTGGGCAAAATTCTTTCAAGCGCCGATATGCTTACCTTGTTTTGGATTTACGATTATTTGGAGCTTAACCACCAAGTAATCATGCTTATTGTAAATTACTCTCAAAAAAATAATAAATCGTCAATGCGATATATCGAGCGTGTAGCTACCGATTGGGCAGATAAAGGCATAGATACGGTGCGCAAAGCCGAAAAACATCTTGCCATGCTTGAGGATAAACGCACCTATGAATACAAAATTAAAAGGTTGCTCGGCATTTATGACCGCGACTTTACTCCAAGCGAAAAAAAGGTTGTTGAGCAATGGCAAAGCGAATTAAAGCCGTCTGATGAGCTTGTGTTGTCTGCTTTCGATATAAACATTGAGCGTACCGGGAAATTGAGCGTTAAATATATAAACGGAATATTAAAAAGCTGGGAAGAAAAGGGCATTAAAACGCCGGAGCAAATTTTACAAGACGACGGCGCCGCAAAGGGCGGCAAAGCTTCAAAATCAGTTAATTTTGAACAAAGGGAAGATATCGATTTCGATGCGAAAGAGCTTGAAATTCTAAAAAAACGCATGGGGCGGTGAGACGGTGAGCAGCTACATAAGCGATATTTGCGATGAAATAAACAAACAATATCGTGAAATTCGGGATGCAAACAAGAAAAAACAAGAAAAAGTTATTGCAGAAATATATTCAAAAATCCCGCGTATTAAAAAAATTGATGAAAAGATAAGCGATATAGCGCTGAATGTCGCATCCGATGTGTTAAACGGCGATGCAAGCCCGCAAAGGGCGGTGCAAAAAATGCAAGCAGACATCAAAACGCTAACAGATGAAAAAACAAGGCTGCTTATTAACTCAAATTACCCTGTTGATGTGATGAAAGATATATATTGCTGTGACAAATGCCGTGACAGAGGTCATGTTGACGGCAGCCGCTGTTCGTGTTATTTGCAAAAAAGAAATATAATTTTGCAAAAACTTTCAAATATAAAAATAAGTGAAAAAAATTCATTCGATAAGTTTAATGTTAATTTATTTTCAGATTTGGCAGATGCAAAATACGGGGTGTCGCCTCAGGAAAATATTCGCTCGGTTTATAAAATCGCATTATCCTTTGCGCGGGGGGAGGATGGCTCGCCGAACAATTTGCTGTTTTACGGGGCAACCGGCTTGGGCAAAACATTTACCTCCGATTGCATTGCAAAAAGCTATATCGAACAGGGTAAAACGGTGTTTTACATGTCGGCGCCGAAGATGTTTTCCATATTTGAAAATTATAAATTCGGCAGGGACATTTCGGCTGCAACACAAAGGATTATCTCATCTGTAAACAGCTCTGAGTTGTTAATAATAGACGATTTGGGAACGGAATTTCGCAATTCGTACTCCGACAGCATTTTGTTTGATATAATAAATTCAAGAATCATTGAAGAAATGCCGATGATAATAAGCACAAACCTTTCTATTAAGGATTTGAAACATATATATTCCGAAAGGATTTGTTCGCGCATTTTAGGTTATTTTAATGTTGTTTTGTTTTTTGGAGAGGATTTAAGGCTAAAAGGTATATAGAAAGCGGGTAGGGGTGAGAATTTGCTTGATTTCATATATAAAATGGCACAATTTATACGGCTGCAAGACCTTTTAGATGTTATTATAGTTGCATACCTTATATATAAAGCGATAGGGCTGCTTAGGGAGACACGGGCAATGCAGCTAATCAAAGGAATCGTTGTGTTGCTTATTATTTTTCAAATAAGCACATGGCTGCAGCTTGGCGTGTTAAAATATTTGCTGCTGAACACCTTTCAATACGGTGTTATTGCTATGCTTGTGGTTTTTCAGCCCGAGCTTCGCAGGGCGCTTGAAAAAGTGGGCAGAAGTAAATTCGGCGAGGTTTTTAATATTTTAAACCCAAACTCGCCCGAAGTTATTACAAAAATGGTTGAAAAGGTAACGGACAGCGCAAGCACCCTTTCAAAAAATCGGATAGGCGCTTTAATTGTTATTGAGCGTAAAACAAAAATCGGTGATATTGTCCGCACAGGAATTACAATAGATTCTGAAATAACGGCGGAATTGCTTGTCAGTATATTTGTTCCCAACACGCCTTTGCACGATGGCGCGGTTGTGTTGCGCGAGAACAGAATAATGGCGGCAGGCTGTTTTTTGCCGCTAACGCAAAATCAAGACTTGACGTCAGAACTTGGCACACGACACCGCGCGGCGCTGGGCATGAGCGAAACATCCGACTCGGTTGTTGTTGTTGTATCAGAAGAAACAGGGAAAATCTCGCTTGCTCTTGAGGGTTCGCTTACACGAAACCTAACGGTGGAATCCCTTGCAAGGGCATTGCTCAAAATTTTAATTCCCGATTCCGGCAAAAAAGAAAACAGGAAGATTCTTTTGTGGGGAGGGAATAAAAATTGAAAAACTTCTTGCAATCGGATATAGTTTCAAGGTTAATTGCATTTGTACTTGCAATAGTTGTATGGATTTATGTTGTTGTGCTTTTGGACCCTCCGATAGACATAACCTTTGGCGATATACCCATTTTATACACCAACACGGTTGACCTGACAAAGGGGGGCTATATTTTAACAAATGAAAAAACCGATACCGTTTCGATTAAGGTGCGCGGTTCACGCACCATGCTTGCCAAAATAAATAAATCGGAAATAACCGCTTTTGCGGACTTAAACGGATACTACCAAACGGGCACAATTACAATTCCCATTTCCGTGAGGCTGCCTTTTAGCGAACTTAGCGTTATTGAAAAAAAGCCATACGGCGTTAATGTAACGCTTGATAAAATTGTTACCCAAAGTTTTCCCGTTACCGTTGAAATAATCGGCATTCCCGAGACAGGGTTTGAGGTTTATGAATCAATAGCATCCCAAAGCGTTGTTGAACTTCAAGGCCCCGGGGAACTGGTGGCGTCAATTGAGCGGGTTGTGGCAACGGTTGATGTAAGCGGCGTAAACGATGATATACTGGTAACAAGGGAACTGGGTTTTTACAATACGAACGGAGATGCCGTGTTAAATAAATATCTAACTTCCGCTCCAAACATGGTAGAGGTTAGATGCGAGGTGCTGAAACGAAAGACGATTGCAATAAACCCGATAATAAAAGATGCGGCAGAAGGCTTTGATGCAACAGTTATTTCAAGCGGTCAAATAACCATACTTGGGCGTCCGGATGTTTTGGAACACATCACACAGGTTGATACGGCGCCGATAAACGCAAGCGGTATAACAAAAACCACTAAAGTTACCGCACAGCTGGATTTGCCGGCAAATACCTTCGCTTTGGGCAACATAAGTGAGGTCACCGTTGAAATTAGGCAAAATGTAGCACAGCCCTAAATTAAAAGCTGAAGAATGCATAAAACTGAACTCATTTGCATGATGGAATATTTCATCGTGGAGTGTTGAAGTAATACACAACGAAATGGCACCTAACTTTTTATACACCAGCTAAAATTCTTTATAAGGAGGGGTGGGGGTGATAAAAAGAAAGTATTTGTTTAAAATTTTTATTGCATTTTTTGTCATTGCTTTCACATTTTCTCTCCTTACAGCAATTATTTATTTTCGTTCAAGTTTAAAGCTTGCCAATTTAAGCCTTAGCAGCCAGGAAAAACTTTTTATGACCCAGTTAAAAGAAAAAATAGATTTAAAAGTGAACATGTCACGAACCTTGGCTGAAAGGGTTTTTGCAAGTGATGTTATGCTTGATTATTCGCATGATGACGATGCAAATCCTATTATTTTGTTAAATACATCTAACGAGCTTAAAAAACACTTTAATTATGATGTGCAACTGGGCGTTTCAAATATGAAAAATGGCAGGGTGATTATACAAGGCACCGCTTTAACTATGAAGGATTTTTATAAGACCATTGGGTTTGACCAGTTACGATGGCAAGAAATTGACGCCTACTGGGATAAAGGAAACGGGCAATATGTTATTGCAAACACAAACCAAGACTCATGGTCAGAGAGTTTTCTTACAATTGCTCAAAAGATGCCGTTATCCAACGGAGAAAGTCTTCTTGTTTTCTTTTCTTTTTATCTTAAAGATATATTCAAAGGTGTTGATTTTTCAAATGGCGAAGGGTTTATAATATTAAGCGACAAGGAAATAAAATGCTGGTATTTTGATAAGGGTATGAACATTGACGATGACAAAACAATAGATATTATTAATTTGGGGCTAAGAAACGATACCTTACAGCAAGGCAAGTTTGTCAACGGTTCCGTTGAATATGGGTTGCATTCCCTTCAATCGGAAAGTTTTATGGCAAAATTTCTTTATGTGACGCCAATAAAGGATTACAAAGCAAGAATAATTATTGAGACCTTATTGGTTTGCATAGGTTTGGTTTTAATCAGCCTTACCATTATATACTATGCTTCGAAAAAGATATATTACCCGGTGGCTAAGCTTGTAAATATGTTTTCGGGGGGCGAACCGCTTTCCGGCAGCGAATTTAGTTTTATTGAAAAGTCAATAACTGCGGTGCATGACAACTACCAAAAGCTTTCATCGCTTATGGAAAGCAGCCAGCAACCGCTTAAAATAAAATTTCTTAAAGATTTAATTACAGGGTTGATTTTCGGAGAAAACATTGATGAACAAATAGAAAAATTCAAACTTTATAACCTACGAGGAAGGTTAAGTATTGTCATTTTTGAGGTTTTGGAAACAGAAAAGTTTGAAAGTTTTTCTGATGTTGCTGCGCATGAAATTACCAAAAACATTAATGAACTTTTATTTGAGGAGCTTTCAAAGTATTTATATTGTGAAAAAATTGAACTAAGCAGCAGAAGATGTTGCTTTATTTTGGGAAATATAAACACATCTGTGCTTAAATCCAAGTTGGAATCTGTTCTCACCACCATTTCAACGGTGTTTGAAATTGAAGTTATTGCGGCATACAGTCCGGATGTTGTTAGTGTGCACGAGCTGGCTAAGTGTTTTTCTGATACAATGCTGACGCTTGAGTATAATTGGGGTGTTCAAAGAAAGTCGGTTATATCTAAAACGGATATAAAAGACTTTTTAAGCGACATTTATTATCCCCTTGATACAGAAAAGGGATTTGATAAATTATATTATCAGCGGCAAAAAGGAGCACGCTGAAATTTTGCTTTCAAGAATTTTTAAAGAAAATTTCGAAATAAGAAATTTAGAAGGGGAAGCCGTTTCACAGTTTGTTTTTTCCATAGCCTCAACCATTACCCGAATTATACAAATAGCGAAAATTCCTCATCATGCAATATCTGATGAAGGGATGGTTTTTTATCTTGAATTAAAAATGATTGCAGACAAAAAAGAACTTATGCTTAAAATAAGGGGCATTATTAACCGAATTATTGATTATATGTTTTTACATAAGGGAGCAGACGATAAAAAAACAGCCGAGGAAATGTTGGATTTTATTCATGTAAACTTCGATAAAGATATTTCTTTGACCGAACTTGCTAACAGCTTGAATTTATCTGCCGGTTATGCCAGTACATTGTTTAAAAGTATAACGGGCGAAAATTTTAAAGAATATTTAAATATCTACCGTGTTAAAAGAGCTAAAGAAAAGTTGCACGAAACCCCCAAAATAAAAATTAAAGATTTAAGCGCCTATGTCGGATGTAATAGCACAGGAACTTTTATCAGAATATTTAAAAAATACGAAGGCATCTCACCGGGGAAGTACATCGAAAGGGAGCTAAAACAACAAAATAAAAAACATATCAACGGTTAAATTACGATTAGCCATTCGTTAAAAACCGAACGGTATGTTTTTTTGTTGTGTTAAGGTTTTCCGTTATATGAAATTTGTTTTTTCAATTGCATTGCAGGTGAATCAACACTTTTGAACATATTATAAAAAAGTAATCAGACAACATGTGAAGTTTTAAACATAATCATAAAAAACGAGTATATACAAAGGCATCTGCCTTATGTATAATAGCGATGCAAGTGCAAGGGGTTTTAAAAAATCAAGATATACATAAAACAAAAATGAAAGCAAAAACGAGATGGGGGAAATATAGAGTTGCAAATTGTTAATAAACCAAGATTTATCACAAAAAACAAACGGTATTGCCGAAACTTGTTTAACGATATTTCACGGGATAGATATCTTTACTTATTAATGATACCGTTTATTGCTTATTATGTGCTTTTTTATTGGAGACCGATTTGGTCGATAAGGATAGCTTTTATGGATTATAGCCTTTACAAAGGGTTTAAGGGAAGCCCGTGGGTGGGGTTTGAACATTTTATAGCTTTTTTTAAGGGTCCTTTTTTTTGGCGTACATTAACCAACACATTTATGCTTAGCATATATTCGCTTATTATAGGGTTCCCTGCCCCTATCATTCTTGCCCTTTTGATAAACGAAGTTAGAAACAAAAAATTTAAAAAGATAACGCAAACTTTGACATATATTCCGCATTTCGTATCCACCGTTGTTGTTGTTGGAATTGTTATGAGCCTTTTATCTCCAACATCCGGGCTTATAAATATGATAATAAAATTTTTTGGCGGAAATGAGATTTACTTTTTAGCTGAACCACGGTATTTTAGGATGATTTATACCTTGATGCACATGTGGCAAAGCACTGGCTATTCCGCTATTATTTACATAGCCGCTCTTGCCGGGATTGACCAAGAACTGTATGAGGCGGCGGTAATTGACGGCGCAGGCAGGTGGAAACAAACATTGCACATAACCATTCCATGCATATTGCCAACTGTTGTAATTATGCTTATATTGAAGCTTGGCACGGTAATGAATGTGGGTTATGAAGCGATTATTTTACTTTACAATCCTATAATATACGAAACTGCCGATGTAGTAAGCACATATGTGTACCGTTCGGGGCTGCAAGAAGGGAGCTATTCTTTTTCTGCGGCGGTGGGTCTTTTTGATTCGGTAGTTAGCTTTTTATTGGTGTTTTTCTCCAATAAAGTGTCCAGATGGCTATCGGGAATAAGCCTTTGGTAAAACTGCACATGCGCAAAACGCCGTTTATACGCCTTGTCCGGCTCACGATAAGTGCGTAGGCGCAAACTTCATTATAACTATGTGAGCTCGGAAAGGCTATTGGTGCTAAGATGAACCTAACAAAGGGAGAGCGGCTGTTTTCAATTTTTAATTATATTTTTATTGGATTTTTATCCTTTTTTGCAATATACCCGTTTTTATATGTGTTAGCGTGTTCCGTGTCCGACACTATTTCGGTAGCATCGGGAAATGTGTATCTTTTCCCAAAATCTTTTAGGTTGGATGCATATAAGATGGTTTTGCAACAAAAGGAAATATGGGTTTCTTATGGAAATACAGTTATTTACACTGTTTTCGGAACAATGTATAGCTTGTTTCTTACTATCTGCGGCGCATATCCTTTGTCAAAAGAGCGTCTTAGGGGCAAAAAGATATTCTCCTTTTTGCTGCTTATTACAATGTGGTTTCAAGCGGGAATAATTCCTACATATCTAAATCTTAAATCACTAAATTTGCTCAACCAAAGGTTGGGGGTTATAATAGGATTTGGCTGTACTGCTTTTTATGTTATCATTATGAAAACATATTTTGAAAGCCTTCCAATTTCAATGGAGGAGTCTGCCAAAATAGACGGCGCCAATGATTTGTCAATTTTGTGGAATATTATTTTGCCGCTTGCAAAGCCATCGATTGCCACAATTACGCTTTATTATGCTGTAAATAGGTGGAACTCCTTTTTCTGGGCGATGATTTTGTTAAGGGACAACAGCAAAATACCGCTTCAGGTAATGTTGCGAAAACTTATTATAGAAACTCAGGCGGGGGGTGTTTCGGAATCGGCAGTCAATATTACTAATTTGGGTTATAGCGCTGAAACAGTTATCTATGCAACAATAGTTGTGGCCGCTGTGCCGATAATTGCATTGTATCCGTTTATTCAAAAGTATTTTGTTAAAGGTATAATGGTGGGAGCCATAAAAGGATAAGGAGTGTGTAAAATATGAAAAAAACATGGTTATTGTTGGTTGTATCATTGGCTGTTGCATTGGCAGGCTGCGGAGGAGTTAAAAAAGGTGGAGAAGTTGGCGGCAGCTCGGTTTCAGACGGTTTAGCAAGCGATAAGCTGCTTGAGCTTTCAATACATATGCACTATTGGGACAGCACACCGTTTGACGATGAATGGGTTCCTTTTAAAAAAGCGGTTGAGCTTACCAATATTAAGCTAAAGGGCACCGTGTCAAAAAGCGTTAGTGACAGTGAACAAGCTTTTAATATAATGATAGCTTCTGACGATGTTCCGGATATAATACACAGCACAACGAAAAACATGGATAAATACGGTCAAGAGGGTGCGTTGATTCCACTCAATGACCTTATTGATGAATATGCGCCAAATATAAAAAAGGCGTTGGATGAATTTCCCGGTTTTAAAGAAATGGCAATGGCAAGCGATGGGAATGTATACCATATACCGTCAGCAAGAGAAGGGCTTGCCTCTGTCGGAATTTTTATAAGGCAGGATTGGTTAGACAAATTAGACTTGCAAATGCCGACAACAACGGAGGAATATTATAATGTGCTTTCGGCATTTCGAAACAACGACCCTAATGGCAATGGCGCGAAAGATGAAGTTCCTTTGTTTTTCCGAAGTAAAGTGATAGATACTTTGCTTCCCTATTTTGAGGCGGAAGCCGGTTGGTATTACAGAGATGGACAGGTTAAGTACGGGAGGATTGAGCCAAACTTTAAAACTGCAATGAAAGAGGCAAGAAAATGGTACGAAGAAGGGCTTATCGACAAAGAGGTATATACACGAGGCGGTAAAAGCAGGGACATTCTTTTTACCGACAACTTAGGGGGCTCCACAATTGATTGGTTTGTTTCTACAACAGCTTACAATCATATTTTAGCCGATAAGGTTCCGGGGTTCAAAGTTGTGGCCGTTCCGCCGATTACTGATATTAACGGAAATCGTCCGCACTTGCTGGGTCGTGAAAGCGTTCAAGAACTTGGGTGGGGCATATCGGTAAACAACAAACACCCGATTGAAACGATAAAATATATGGATTTTTGGCTTAGCGAAGAAGGAAGAGAACTTATAAACTTTGGTATAGAAGGTGAACACTTCGACAAAATAGATGGGTTCCCGGCGCTTAAACCGGAAATTTTAAATGCACCTGAAACTGCGTTAACATATTTAAATAACATAGGGTTGGGAGCGCGAATAGGAACAATTTTTAGTATGAACAGAGAAAAACAAATGATTGATGAAATTGGCATTGCTGGTTGGGATATGTACGAGCCGGTTGTGGAAAGACCTTTCATGACTCCTAAATTCTCCAATGAGGAATATAAAGTTATAAATGCCAAGCTCATGGCAATTCAAACTTATGCGATAGAAAAAGAACAAAGATGGCTTATGGGAATTGAAAACATAGATTCAACCTTTGATTCGTATGTGGAGCAGCTTAAAAAGATGGGCGTAGAAGAACTTATCTCTGCTTATGACCAGGCTTACAAGCGCAGTTTGTCAAGGTAAGGTAACCATACAAATATGAAAAAGATATGTAAACTGCTTGTGGTTTTTCTTTCGCTCATTTGGTTTTGTAAAGAGAGCGCATATGCTGCAAATCAACCTTTTAAGCTGCCCGTGTGCGAAGATAGCTTCGTGTCAAATAAAATAGAAAAACGATGTGTTCCACAAAATAATGCCCCGTTTTACAGCAGCGTTATTGCACCGCAATACGAAGAAGATACGCAAGAAGGGCAGCTTGTTGAAATGGTTTATTTGAAGTTTGATTTAAGCGATATAGCAGAGCAAATAACTTCAGCCAAACTTTATGTTTGTTGGAAAAACTACGGAGGCTCATCAAATGTTTTTGTTTATCCGGCGCAAAATGACAATTGGAGCGAATCGACATTAACCTTTGACAATCAACCGGGCTATATAGAAGAATATTTAAGTTGGAAAAGATATGAATCATATACCGGAGAATATGTTGTTTCAGAACGACCGTTTGATGTTACCGAATACATAGCGGCAGAACAACAGGGCGACAAGACAGCCAGTTTGGTTTTGGTTAAAGCGTCTGTTTCTTCTTATCAGGGAACATCGGGGCTTCGCATTGTGCCAAGGGAAGAAGGGATCATGGGCGCTTACCTTGAACTTAATTTTGACCCTGCAATGCTTTCGCCAAACAAAATACCGGAACTGCCTCCAGGGCATCCGCGCATTTTTTTAAGACCGAACACGATAGAAGATTTTAAAGAAAAGCTGACAAAACAACCCCTGAGCGGAGTGTATGAGGCTTTAAAAGGGTTTGGCGATTTAAATGCAGATGGTGCAAACATAGTAAGAAAAGCAAATATAATTTTTGGCAATGTTTTGCGCTATATAGCGGAAAACGACATGGAATCCGGCAGACGGGCGGTTGATATTGCCTGCAACAGCATAATAAATGCAAACGCAGAAACTTTTAATGTGGATGATACAGAGCCAAGGAAAGCAAAAGCCCCTTTTATGTTGGCTTGCGCGCTTACATATGACTGGTGTTATGATATTCTTACCGAGCAAGAAAAGGATGTTTTTGCGGCAAACTTCAAAAGGCTTGGCTCTGAAAACGGCATATATCCGAATGTGGGAAGCGTTTTAACCAGCCATTTAGGCGAAGAAGTTTTTATGATAAGCACATTAATTCCCGCCATTGCGGTTTACGATGAAGCGCCGGAATTATTTAAAAATTGCGGAAAACATTTTTTTGAACAGTATGTGCAGGCGCTTAACTTTGCCAACAGCGCAGGGTGGCATCACCAAGGAACACAGTACATCGAGCAGCGGTTCGGGTACCCGATGATAGTTTCAACCATATTTAATAAAATGGGGTTGGATAATATTTTCAACGAATCCCAGCGGGAAATGGCGTATTCGGTAATTTATTCCCGTTTGCCTGACGGCAGGATAATTGATGATGGGGATTCGAAATACTATGACGAAAAGCCTAACGAATATAAAACGAAGTTTAGAAAGGTGTACATGTCAACTTTAGGCTCGTATGACGACCCTTTTGTGCAAGATGCTTTTTTGACGGAATATCCTAACGGAATAAAAAACACTAACCCTGATTCGATATATGTTATGGAGAGCGTACTTTACCTTCTGTTATATAACCCCGAGTTAGTCAGGCAGCCTGTTTCCGATTTGCCGCTGACCCGTTACTTCGGAAATCCCATTGGCGCGATGGTTGCTCGAACAGGGTGGGATATCGGCGCTGATTCAGGCGATGTTGTGGCATACATGAAGGTGGGGGCATTTAAATTTAACAATCATAACCACTTGGATTCGGGTAGCTTTCAAATTTACTACAAAGGCCCTTTAGCAATTGATTCGGGCAAGTACACCTCTTACGGCAGTTCACATGATATTAATTATTATAAGCGCACTATTGCGCACAACGCAATGCTCGTGTACGACCGTGATGAGAAATTTCCAAAAGGCGCTGTTAATGACGGCGGGCAGCGGTGGCCAAACGATGGAAAAGAGCCGAGCGATATGTTTGATTTAATAACCAAAGGGTACAAGACGGGAACAATTTTGGCTCACTACTTCGGTCCTGACAAGAAGGTTCCGGATTTCAGCTATTTAAAGGGCGATATAACCGATTCATATACCGACAAGGTGCAGCAGCATAAACGGTCGTTTTTGTTTATAAATTTAAAAGATGAAGGTTACCCCGGAGCGTTTGTGGTGTTTGACAGAGTAATCTCATCAAACCCGGAATATAAAAAAACATGGTTGTTACATAGCATTGAAGAACCACAGCTTAACGGAAAAGTTACTACCATAACCCGTTCCGAGCTTGGATACGGCGGCAAGTTGATAAACCATACATTCCTGCCGACAGATGATAATTTGCAAATAACAAAAGTAGGCGGGCTTGGTCACGAATTTGATGTAAACGGCGAAAACTTCCCCGCCGATGGCGTTCAATTACCAAATACCAATGGCTCGGGTGCATGGCGGGTTGAAGTAAGCCCGATTGAGAATGCACAAGAAGATTTGTTTTTGAATGTAATGTGTTTACAAGAAAATTCAAATGCCATTTTGCCCATAACCCCTCAAATGCTTGAAACAACTCAGATGGTTGGGGTGAAGATTCTTGATAAAATTGTGCTTTTTTCCAAAGACGGAGAAAAAATTACAAATTCGTTTCACATTTCGCTCAATGAAGACAGCCGACAGATGCAATATGCAATAACGGATGTTGCGCCGGGCTTGTGGAGGGTTTTGCCAAGCGGCGAAATAAAGGCAGTTTCCAACGAAGGCGAAATTTTGATTTTTGATAGTAACGATTGCGAACAAACATTGGAATACCTTGGCGATAATGAAATAAGTGGTTTTGTTTTAGATGTCGATGAAGACAATAAAAGCGCAAGCGCGAAGGTGCAGTTGTATGGAGAGGGTGATTCCGTTATTGTTCTTGCCGCATATAAAGCGGGAAAGTTGGCATCCGTTACAACCGAAAGCGGCGCAAACGGATTGGTTTCTGCATCACTTTCAAACCTTGCGCCCGGAACAACATTAAAGGCGATGCTATGGAAGGGGCTTGATTTAATGATTCCTTTAAAACATGAATTACATGGTGAAATAAAGTAGCTTTATAGTAGATTGCAGTTTGACGAAAAGGGGAGATTAAATGAAAAATCGAATTATAGCTGTAACATTGATAATAATAAGTCTTTTGAGTGTGTCCATGGTGTGGGCTCAAACAGAAGATATTGTTATATTGCCTGTTACAGAGTTTGCGGGCGTTTCCAACAAGGTAGACCTGCGAAACGGCGCACAAACCAATGCACAGTACCTATCAAGCGTTACCTCATCTCAATATAGTGAGAAAACGCCGGAGGGTCATCTTGTTGAAATCATATATATGAAGTTTAATTTAGGTGCAATTTCAAAGCCAATCGTTTCGGCAAATTTGAACTTCCATTTTAAAAATTATGGCGGTACAAGTGATGTTTTTTTGCATTCGGTAGCAGACAAAAATTGGAACGAAGCAACTATAAATTTTAATAATAAACCCGCTTATGACACACAAATTCCAATTTCAAAACAAAAGGTACAATCTTATACCGAAGATTATAAGTTGACCGATGAGCCGTTTGATATAACCGAATATGCTAAAGCACAGCAAAATGGTGATGGTATTATCAGCTTTGCGGTAATTAAAGTTAAGCCGTCCGTAACATCCGCTTCCGGTCTTCGCATAGCAAAGGCGGACGGGAAAAGACCATATTTGGAAATTAATTTTGACCAAAGCAAAATAATAACGGAATATAATGCCGACAACATTGCGCCTATTGAAATAGAGCACACATTCCCCAAGCCGCCTTTTGCGCCTGCTTTGGAAAGACCGAGGCTTTTCGTTACAAAAGATGATGTGCCAAAGATTAAAAGCAGAATTCAAGCGGAACTTTTGTCAGAGGCATGGGCTGTAATGATGAGCTTTACCGATTTAGAACCCGAAGGTGCAACAATCATGGCAAAATCTAATATTGTTTTTGGCAATGCACTTAAATATTTGATATATGGTGACGAGGAAGCCGCGCGTAAAGCTGTTTCGGTAGCGCATAATGCCTTGGCAACGGTAAAAACAAGCGATTTGAATTCAACACGGTTCGGCGAGGGCAGAAAGGTTGTTGCGCCGCTGATACTTGCTTCTTCTATGGCTTATGACTGGTGTCATGATTTTATGGACGAACAACAAAAGAAAGATATAGCGGCAAATTTAAAGAATAGAATACACACGCTATCTAAAAGCGCTTACCCGCCAACCCCCGTGGGAACGATTACAGGTCACAAAGGCGAAGAACTTTTCATGATATCCACACTTGCCCCTGCAATAGCCCTTTATGGCGACGATAATGAAATGTACGATTTAGCCGGAGGGCATTTCTTTAGCGAGTTTGTTGATTCGTTTAATTTTGCAAACCAAGCGGGATGGCATCACCAAGGCACAAGCTACATAGAACAGCGCTTTGGGTATCCGATGTTGGGCTCGTTTATGCTTGAAAAAGCCCTCGGAACAAAGGTTCTTGAAGATAGCAGAGCCGATATGATGTATAGTGCAATTTATTCACGCCGACCGGATGGCTTGCTTATGCCGGACGGAGACACACGCAACAATGAAGACCCTGTTGGTGACTGGGTTTCTCGGTATCGAAAATCATATATAGGTGTTATCGGAGCATACGAGGACCCATATATTCTTGATGCCTTTATGATGGATTATCCCGAAGGTTTAGCAAGCGCCGACCCTGATTCCATTTACCAAATGGAAAAGGTTTTTATGATTTTATTGTTAAACCCCGAAATTGAAAGGCAGTCTGTGGAAACGCTGCCCCTCACCAGATATTTTGGCACCCCTATCGGCGCAATGATAGCACGAACCGGGTGGGATATTAACGGAAAACCTAATTTAGACTCAAATGTTGTTGTAGCGCAAATGAAGGTTGGCGAATACCATTTTGGAAATCATGCTCACCTTGATGCAGGTGATTTTGAGGTGTATTACAAAGGACCCTTGGCGGTTGAATCGGGTATGTATGATGGCTACCACACAATTCATGACTTAAATTATAATCATCGCACAATAGCCCATAACACGCTTTTGGTTTATGATCCGGATGAGGAGTTTCCCAAAAGGGCGGTTAATGACGGCGGACAGCGTTGGCCAAACGATGGCAAAGAACCCCAATCAATTCAAGAAATTCACGAGCTTGGTTATAAAACAGGCGAAGTTTTGGCTTATGAGTTTGGTCCGGATGAAATATCCCCTGATTTTAGCTATTTAAAAGGGGATTTGACAGACGCATATTCAGAAAAGGTGGAAGGGTTTCAACGCAGCTTTATGTTTTTAAATTTTAAGAATGATGAACACCCCGCTGCTTTGATAGTGTTTGATAGGGTTACCTCGTCAAACCCGGGCTTTAAAAAGTATTGGCTTTTGCATAGCGCCCAAAAACCTCAAGTAAGAGGAAACGCCGCATATATTGTACGCGACCAATTAGGATATAACGGCAGAATGGTAAATCACACGCTTTTGCCGGAGCTGACCAACCTTTCCATTGAGGTAATCGGCGGCGAAGGTGATGATTATAAAAACGGGTATGATGTTTTTGGAGAGCTTTTTCCTCCGCCCGCGGATTTTGCCGAAAACGCAAGCGGCCCGGGAAAGTGGCGGTTGCAGGTTAGCCCTCAAACCCCAAGCAAGGAGGACCTTTTTCTAAATGTAATGCAGTTTATGGATAAAAATGACGGACCGACGCAACTTCCGGTAGAAAAGATTGAAACAAACGATTTTGTTGGGGTGAAAGTTTATGACACGCTAAATCTTTTCTCTAAAAACGGCACGCGCAGCATGGATGAAATTATTTTTGACATAAAGGGAGACGGCGAAGTTTTAAAGTTTGCCGTTGCAGACCTTGCCGAAGGGGTTTGGCAGATAGAAAAGCCCAGCGGACAAACTCATATCGGTTCGGTATCGGCGCAGGGCGGAGTGCTTTATTTTGAAGGACTGCCCGGAAAATATAAATTAACATATAAGCACAGCGAGCCAAAACGGGTAACATTTAGCGATATAAAAGGGCATTGGGGCAAAACAGACATAGAGTATATGGCGCTTTTGGATATTGTAAACGGTGTGGGCGACCAGCTATTTGCACCCGATAAGGATGTTACAAGAGCAGAGTTTATTGCCATGGTTTTGCGGGCGCTAAATGTTGATGCAACCGAATATAAAGGTTCGTTTGCCGATGTTGCCCCGCACGATTGGTATGCAGATATTTTGCAAGCCGCATACGACTATGGGTTGATTGATAATGCCCTTTTAAGCGATGGCGGGCTTTTGCCCGAACAACCGATAACACGAGAGGAAATGACATCGGTTATTGTGAGGGCATATGGAGAAACGGCAGAATCGGACAGCAGTTTGGGCATTTTTGAAGATGCGGACGAAATAGGCGATTGGGCACGAGATTATGTTAGCACCGCAGTGTTAAAGGGGATTATAAAAGGAGTCGGCAATAATTCTTTTCAACCTTTCGGGAAGGCAACCCGGGCACAAGCGGCAACAATAATTAAAAGACTGGTCGCACACATATAACATATATAATTTAAATAAAATTGGGGGAGGTATTAAACAATGTTAAAGTTTAAATCAATTAAAGTTTTGGCATTAATTCTTTCACTTGGCTTAATGTCATTTGGGGGAATAACGGCAACAGCGGAGGAATTGCCGACAAAATGGGTGAGGATAGAGCTTAGCGACGCCGCGCAGGTTTCTTCTGATTCACCTGATAATCCTGTCGTCCCGGGAGACTTTTTAATTACTGTATACAGAAGTGTTAGCGGATTGCACAAAATTATGTATTTTAAATTTGATGTCAGCTCGGTTAAACCGGCAGATATTTTAGAAGCCAAACTGCATTTTAAATGGAGAAGTTGGGGCGGGGTATCAAATTTAAATGCCTTTGGGGTTGAATATGACGGCTGGGACGGAGAAAGCATGACATTCAACACCAAACCGCCAATCGGAACGAAAGTAAGCGGCGACAGCGTTGCTGTGTCTAATACCGATGCTTTTTCCGAAGCTTTTTTTGATGTGACCGATTATATAAAAGCGGAGGCTAAGGGCGATAAGGTTGCCGGTGTTGTTATTGAAAGGGATGGCGCTGCCGGGTCGGATAACGGAACGCGCGTTATGTATAAAGGCGCGGATACTCCCTATCTAATGGTTAAGGTGTTGGATTTGCGCGGCAAGGTTGTAAAATTGCCGGTGGCGGAAAATGCGGCAGCAATAAATACCCCTGAATATATTAATAACCCGGTGGACAACTCAAGCTTATTTACCGCTGAAAGATCAGAAGACGGATATATTGCCAAGACATTTTTGCGCTTTGATTTAAGCAAGCTGACAGCTCCGGTGAAAAAGGCGGAACTGTATGTTTATTGGCGTATGTGGGGCGGCACCACAACGGTGGATGTGTACCCTGTTGATGATGATAATTGGGAAAGGGAAACATTAACCTATTCCAACATGCCCGATTACGGCGATGTTGCTATTGCTTCGCAATCGGTTCCAAACGGCAGCAATGATGCAGGGTATGCGTGGACTATGGACCCATTGCCCACGCCTGCACAAGATGCCAATCATGACAAGCGCATTTCTCCCTTTGATGTGACAGAATACATTATTGCGGAGCAAAACGGAGACCAAAAAGCAAGCCTTGGGTTTAAAAGAAGAGCGGATTCCAGCAGCACCAATGGATTTGCTGTCCGCGACCGTGAATCAAGCAATGGGATGTATGCCGCATATTTACTGATTGAATATGAGCCAGGCGATTGGGAAGTTGAAGCAAATTTAGAGGCGTTTGAAAAAGACGGTATTGACATAACCGAAGGCGGTTTGCAAGAAGGTGACATCACTTGCAAAATTGGCATAACAAACAACAGAATAATTCCGGTAACGGCAGACCTTATAATGGCGTTGTTTGACGGAAACATGCTAAAAGGCGCGGTAATTGGTAATTTGGAAGATTTAGCGGAAAACGGCGGTTCGGATAACATACAATTAAGCTTGCCGGTAGAAAATATTTCTCAAAACACATTTATAAAGTTGTTTTTATGGGAGGGTGTCAGCACAGGCAACCCAATAACAAAAGCATTAAAGTTTGACGGCTCCGGAATAGTAGATGACTTTTAGGTTTTTATCCTATCAAAGCTTAAAATACTTAATGCAAAAAAGTTTAGGGAGGAACAGTTTGATGAAAAGCTTATTAAAACTTGTTTTTATATCGGTTCTTGGTTTAACATTAATTTTTGGTTGTTGTTTTGGAGTAAATGCAGATGAAAATAACGCCGTCGAGTATGTCGCAGGCGTTACAAGGGCAGAATTTTTGAAAATGGTCAGCGAAGCTATGGGCTCGCCTGAAATTGCTCCGCAAGACACATCTTTTTCCGATGTTTCTTTAAATCATAATTTAAGCGGATATGTTGCTTTTGCCGCAGATAAAGGGATTGTAAACGGGTATGGTCAAGGCTTGTTTGGTCCGAACGACTTGTTGACATTCGAGCAGGCGGTTAAAATAATCGTAATGGCGTGCAAACAAGATAAAGCGCTTGAAACAAGCGAAAACTTCCCCGTTGGATATGTTGCTGTTGCAAGACAAAACAATCTTCTTGCCGGCATTGCAGATGCTGCTTGGGATAACTGGAATAGCCCGATATCGGAAGAAAGCGCTGTGCAATTGGCGGCAAATTCTTTGCCAATAATGTTAGGCGAGGTTGCTTTTGAGGGAGCGGTGGATATGCTGAAGGATAAAACATTGGAACTTGTGTATGAAGACAACTTTGAAACCAATAAAAACAATTTCAAATTAGAGGGCATGGGCGGCTACGATGTAAAAGATGGGGTGTTGCATTTTAGCGACCCTGTTCTGCCGGGTTCGGGCACCACTTTATGGGTAGATGAAGAATTTTCGGGAAATCTTTACATTAGCTATAATTGCAAAGCGGTTAATGTGGATGATGCGAAAAACTTAAACCTTTTCTTTTATGCAACAACTCTTGATGGTAAAGATGTGTTGTCGGAGGAACACAGCGGTTTTTATGGAGAGTATCATAAAACAGTAAATTCTTATATACTCACTTTTACTTATGGGCACAGCCGTGTTAGAAAAGACCCCGGTTTTATTATTCTGTCAGAGGATATGAATAAAACAACAAGTTTTGAAACGGAATATTTTATTGAATGTATAAAAATCGATAATCATCTTCAAATTAAAATAGACGGTGAAGTAATACATGATATCGTTGACTCCGAGCCATACGAATATGGGAAAATTGGTTTTAGAACATATCATTCCGACACGATATTTGATAATTTTAAGGTGTATCAGATAAAATAAATTTTTAAAGCAGGTGCCGTTCACAATTGCTATAAACTGTGGCGGCGCCTGCAAAAAAATAGGTGGTGCTAACATGAAACTTGGATTTACTACAATGGCAACCCCCGAATTGACCGGCGTTGAGGCAATTAGGGTTGCGACAAAGTATCATTACGAGTCGGTGTCGATTAGGCTTTATAATAGTAACGGAGAGGTTAAGTCACACTCAACCCCGGCTCATGTTTTGCAAATACGGGATGCATATATAAGCGAAAACATTATTCCCGGAGCTTTGATGTGCTACAATCCTCGCCTTACCGCAGACGACAAATCAAAAGAGGCCTTGCGTGATTATATGCGATTTTCTTTGGAAATGGCTTCCCTAATAGGCGCAAAAAACATTCGCCTTTTCGGAGATGTTTACAGCCCTTTAAACTTTGCCGAAATAGCTGCAAACTCAATTCAAGAATTTGATAATAAAATAGGTATAATAATTCAAAATCATAAGGGATGGGCAGATGATAGCGGGGTGTTGGAGATTATCAGCCATGCAAATTCGCCGCATATAGGGCTTTTGTTTTCTCCGGACCATTGCAAGCCGCATGAAGTGATAGCGGTGTGCAAACAGGTTAAGCCGTTTATAAAAGAGGTATATGTGGCAAACAAACTACCCCAAAAGGCTGGGGAGGACAAAGCGAAACATGCGTTAATTGACCAAGGCGTCTTTGATTGGAACGCGATTTATAATGAACTAAATCTTTCGCACTTTGACGGTATTGTGTCGGTTAAATGGGAGAAGGTGCACAACCCCGAGCTTGCAGATTATTCCGTTGTGTTGCCATACGCCAAAAACTGGTTTGATAAAAAACATTTGAAGGATAAATCAAAATGAAAACTTATATTGCAATACCAAACGGTCGAGAAAAAGAAATATTTATTACCCCCAAGATAAGGGCGCGTATTGAGAAGTTAGGAGAGGTTGGGGAAAATAAAACCAGCCAACAAATAACCGCTAACGATGTTGGAACTATTGCAAAAGAGTATGATGCAATAATAGTTTCTTGGGGAGCGCCTTGCATTAAAAAAAGTGATTTGATGTCGAAAAAATTAAAATTCATTGGTCATATCGGCGGAAGTGTGCAAGATGTGGTTAGTGAGGATGTTTTTGATATAGATATAAATGTTGTGAGCGGAAACAGGGGGTTTGCAAAGCCGCTGGCGGAAAGCACATTACTGCTTATGCTGATGGGTCTTAAAAGGTGGCATGTGTTTGATTCAATGCAAAAATCCGGTGTTGAAATTGAAAACAATGAAAGACCGTTAACCGATTCGCTCATCGGTAAATGCGTTGGGCTTTTGGGGTTTGGTCAAATATCCCGTGAGGTTATTTCGCTGATAAAACCTTTTGATGTGAGGATTATGGTGGCGGACGATTATATTACATCGGACGAGGCGAATAAGCTGGGAGTTGAAATTTCAAATGTTGATGAAATATGCGAAATTTGTGATGTAATATCTATTCACCATACACTAAATGAAAGCACCTTACATTTGCTGAACGAAAGACGAATTAACAAAATGAAAAGCACAGCATTGATTGTTAACACGGCAAGGGGAAAGATTATTGACCAAAACGCATTGTTAAAAAGGCTTGAAAAAGGAGAGCTTTTTGCTGCGCTTGATGTGTATGAAACGCCAACCCTTGCAGTTGACCATCCTTTGCGCAAGCTTGATAACACCATATTAACGCCCCATTTGGGCGGCAAAACAATGTATTGTCATCAACGCCTTGTTGAAATTGTGATAGAGCAGCTTGAACTTTTTGCAAAGGGCATGCCTTTGACAGGCAGAATAACAAAAGACATTTACTGCCGAATGACAAAAAAGTTTTAGCTTTAAAATAAAAACGATACATTTTGCAATGCTAAAGCACTTACTAACCGGAAAGGAAAATTTGTATGAGAAAAATTTATATTATTCTGTTGATAATTGCAATTGTTTTGCCTGTCAATTCAATATCCTACGCTGTTATGCCGTTATCATTGAGCGATAGCGGGGGGTCGGCAGTTGATGATTTGCATAAAACTATCGACAACGACACCGACACCTTTTGGTATATTCAAGACAATAATGCGTTTATTGTTTATGAGTACGAGCAGGTTCAACGGGTGAGCAGCATAGGGATAATTTGGCACCGGCCTGAAAATGAATATCGCTTTAGTATTCAGGTTTCAGAAGAAGAGGACGAGTATGAAACAATTGTGGAAAACGCGCATTGTTTTAATACCGCTGATATGCAAATATATTCTTTTCCGACAGTCGGCACAAAACACATCATGTTAAAAGCAAGCACAAGCAAAGGGCTTGGCATTAAAGAGTTTATTCTCAACCCGCCATTGCAAAATGCGGACGAAAAAGCTGATGCTTTTTCGGAAGAAAGCAAAATCCATACAAATGGGCAAGATATAAAAAGCGATAACGACGCACCGATAGAAACAGCGCTTTTAATGGCGCTTGGAATAATTAAGGCAAGTAAGGATGATTTTTTTAACGCTGAAGCGAAACTAACAAGAGCGCAGGCGGTGGCTTTAATAATAAGGTGCTTGGGGTTAGGCGATTATACGGACTACGAGCAACAGTTCTTTAAAGATGTTCCCCCGGAGCATAATGAATTTTCAGAGGTAAATACCGCTTATAGGCTGGGTTTGGTTAGCGGTGTAGGCGATGACCGATTTGCCCCCGATGAAGCTGCAACAATTCAACAAGTTGCAAAGCTTGTTGTAAAAATGCTGGAGCATGATGTAAAGGCAGAGGCAATGGATAACACCTTAACATCATATTCGGCAATTGCAACTGAACTGAAGTTATTTTCGGGCGTGTCATTTTTGTCATCGGAATACATAACCGGCGCAGAAATGGCAAAGGTGCTTTATAATGCACTACATACTGCTGTTTTTGAAAGGCAAGCTTACGGTTTAAAAGAAAGCTATCAATTAGGACCTCTTTTTATGGAAAAATATTTTGACTTGTTCCGTGGGACAGGAATTATTGCATCTAACGACTTTGTTTCGTTATTTGACACAAATAGGCCTCAAAGTGGTTATGTAAGAATAAAAGATGATAAAAACGACGCCTTATCTGAAGGAATATATAAAGAAGGCGAAGCTAATGCAAGCGATTTTTTCGGCAGAAAGGTTGTATTTTATTATTTCAACAAAACACACGAAGAACCTGTGTTGCTATTGGTCAAGCCGGTTGAAGCAAGTACAAGCGTTGCAAAAATAACACCCGAAAACTTTTTATCAATAACATATGAAAAAACAGGCTCGCAAGGTGAAGTGGGTTATGGAAATGTGCAGATAAGTTATGTAGACGGCGGTAAAGAATTGTCATGCGCCGTTTTGGATAACGCCAAAATAATTGCAAACAATAAAAAACTTGAAAACTTCAACTTCGACAGGCTGGATGATTTCGGAAACCTAAATGCCGAACTTACATTGATTGATAACGGCGGGGGGTTTGATATTGTTATTTTAAAGCAATACAATGATTTTGTTGTTGATACCATATCAACAAGCTCTATTTACGGTATGTATCATCCAAACACATTAATAAACTTAGAGGGCAAAATGCGCAAAAGGGATTACACTATCTTTTTTGATGGCGAGGAAACAGATATTCAAAAACTGCAAAAGTGGGATGTGCTTTCAGTTGCCGAGTCTGATGATGAAAGTTACATAGAAATAACAGTATGCAGGGAACAAAAACAAGGCAAGGTGGTCGAAGTAATCGGAGACGATTTTTTGAATATAGACGGTATTGTTTATTTTATTTCCAAAGATGCTACCGATACCCTTGGAATACAGCCCGGTGATGAGGCAATATTTCATTTTAATAAATTTGGGTATGTAAGCGCTGTGTCACATAGAACCAACTCAATGCAAATTGCGGCTTTAATTGATTTTAGTGCAAGTAAAAACCTTATGCCAAGCAAGATTGGGCTGTTAACCATGAGTGGGTATAAAGTTTTTGAGTTGGCGCCCAAAGTTACATATACCAACAAGCACGGCGATAAGCTGGAAAAGGACGGATTGGGGCTTGTCGGCGAAAATCTGCTATGGGACGAGGCGAATGAGGACAGTTGCAGAAAACTTATATCATACACATTAAATAAAGAAAACAAGGTGAATTCAATTTCACAGGCAATACAGGGAAAATTGGTTACCGATGGCAATGATATTGTTCCTAACGGAACTAATTTAGTTGAAATATCAGATAGCCGAACGAGCAAAACCAACTCGGTTGTTTCCGGTTCACTTCGGTATAGGAAGGCAGGCAACTTATTTGGCGGATTGAGTGTGGGAGTGCATGAGTTTTTTATAAACGAAAAAACAAGAATTTTCACGGTTCCGTCCGTTGACAGCAATCAAAAGCTTGACTATGAAGAAATGGCGCTTTTTAATGAATCTGTATTGATTGATAATAAAGACTATATCGTAAGCGCTTATGCAGTTGATGACAGCGCATACGCACAATATTTATTGATACGAACCTTCCCTTTTGCAACACCTGCTTTAAACGATAAAACATGGCCGCTTGTGATAACGGAAATAAGGGACACGATAGACAGCGAAGGCAATGTCAAGAAAAAGCTGGTTGGCATCAGAAGCGGCGTTGAGGCGGAATTTTTGGTGAAAAATGATATGGTGCTTAGCAATTATGTTGTAATGGGCAACTTGATTGGGAATTATACTTATGGTTATACACTTGTTCCCGAAATTGTCGTTGCTAATACACCGGTTAATGTTATAAATAAAACCAAGATTTTACCCGGCGATATTGTTCAATGCACATTTGATGAATATACAAATGAAATCACCGGTTTGTCGGTAATTTTTGACGGCTCTCGCGCTAAAACATCGGCAGAGTATCAAATAAAAGGCTTAAACAACACAACCCAAGGTTCTGACGCATCTCAACTTGGCACAAATTATGCTAATCAAAGAATTTTTGGAAAGGTTATTGCCAAAAAGGGTGACATTGCTTTTATTCAAGGCAAGCAAACAATTAGAGATTCAAACGATGCCCCTATGCTTATTGTGCCATTTGATGTCGGCAAAGCAAAGGTGTGCAGCGTTGATGTCAAAACGGTTTGCCAAGATGGAAAGGTCACATCTTCGTCTGTAACTCGGCAGGCGGTGATTGCACCAAATGACATTTTGGTGGGCGATGAGGTATTTATCCGACAAAGCGCGGCATATTGCAGGGATGTGGTAGTTTTCAGATGGACAACGAAAGACTGAATAATTATTTAAAATTTTATGAAAAATGATAAATACAGGGCGTGGTAAATGCTGATTTAACAAAAAGTTTAAAATACAAGCGCTTTTGCCTTGTCCGTATTTCAAAGGAGCGTATATTTTGAAAAAGCCAATTTTTGAAATGGGCGCCTCAACATGCGGCAACACCATTTTAAGCAAAGAGTTGTTTGATTGTTTTGCCAATGTGGGGATAAATCACATGGAGATTTCCGTTAAATATGATTACTATGATGAAATAAATTGGAGCAACATTAAAAAATATTCGATGGATAGCGGTGTGGAGTTATCTTCTTTGCATCTTCCTTTTCATCATGATTTTAACAACCCGGCGCATCTTGAAAAAGATGTAAGGGGCAGGACGCTTGAAAAGGATACAAAACTGATGCAGGCTGCCGCTGAAATAGGGATTGGGGTGGCGGTTATTCATGCAAGCGGAGAACCGATTAAAAATGAACACCGACCGGAAAGCATGAAGCATTGCAAAGAGTCTTTAGCAATTCTTAACGAGAGGGCAAACAGACTTGGAATAGTTTTAGCGGTTGAAAATTTACCGCGCACCTGCTTGGGCAATACCAGCAAGGAGTTGCAAGAGATTATATCAGAAATTCCCGACTTGCGCGTATGCTTTGATGTTAATCATCTGTTATGCGAAACACATAAAAGTTTTGTTGAGAATATAGGCTCTAAAATAATTACCACTCATATTTCTGATTACGATTTTGTAGATGAAAAGCATTGGTTGCCGGGCAGGGGAAAGATAAACTGGGATGATTTAATAGACCTGCTTGCAAGCATAAACTACGGCGGGCCGTTTATGTATGAAGTTGTAATAAATTATGATGAAGTTGAGCCATTGCTTATTTATAAAAAATTGAAAGAAAATTATAAAATGCTTTTTTCGTAACATTTCATAAATAATACAATAAAACCAAAAAGGAGAATATTATGAGAAACAAAGAAATGATTATAAAAAAGATGGAAGACAGCAAAAAAATAGTTAGAGAAGCTTTTGCCAAGTACAGCATTAAAGATTTGTCAATAGCTTGGACGGGGGGCAAAGACAGCACCTTGGTGCTTGAGGCAATTTATCAGGTTTGCCAAGAGGACGGCTTGCCGATGCCCAAATGTTTCTGCATTGATGAGGGGGATATGTTCAAAGAAGTTAGGGATTTTATAACGGAAAACGAGAAAAAATACGGCGTTCAAATCGAATACATACATAACGACGATGTGTCAAAAGCAGCGGGCGGAAAATTAGGAGCAACCGTTAAGATAAGTGATTTAAACAAGCGCAACCGTGCTGAAATCGAGCGTTTAGGCTATGAAGAAGATGAGTTTGATTACGAGCCGGAGTCTTTTGTTGGCAATCATTTGATGAAAACAGCAACTTTAAATATGTATTTGGAAGAAAGCAAGGTAAAAGGCTTTTTTGAAGGCATAAGATGGGACGAACAGGGTTCAAGAGCAAACGAAACTTTTTTCAGCCCGCGAGAAAAAACAGAATATAACCCGGAGCACATGAGGTTGTGCCCAATCCTTCATTTTACAGAGCGAGATGTTTGGGATGCTCATTTTGAATATAACATTCCCATTTGCTCTTTGTATAAAAACGGATATCGCTCTTTGGGCGCACGAATAACAACTTCTAAAACCACCGATGTCCCGGCTTGGGAACAAGATTTGGAAAACACGGACGAGCGTGGCGGCAGGAGGCAAGACAAGGAAGGGTTAATGGAAAAACTAAGGGAATTGGGCTATATGTAATTGCCGCCAAAGCGGTTGGTTTAAAAAACAAATATTGAAGGTGAGTGAGTTGAGTTCAATCATAAAAGGAGTGACAAATTGTTAAACAAAAACGAAGTAAAGCGCGGGATTTCAGGCATGTTAGAGTTTCCCTGCGATGTTGAAAGGTTGGCAAACAAAAACACATTAATAACCGATGCAGGAGACGAAACCAGCCAAGGCAGCGAAATAATTGAAGTTGATTTATTAGGGAAAGTCGTATGGAGATACGGCGATAACCTTATTTTTGCTCATAGCGCCGAGCGCCTTGAAAATGGTAACACCCTTATAAGCGACACAACGAATAACAGGGTTATTGAAGTTAATCCAAATGGTGAAATGGTTTTCACATCAGACGGTTGGTCTGATGGAACAGGCTTGCTATCTGACGGCACACATCTTCACTACCCCAATGATTGCAAGATGTTGACGGATGGCAGTATGCTGATAACAGACAGAAATAACGACAGGTGCTTGGTGTGCTCTAAAAAAGGTGTGGTATTGTGGTCGTATGATTTTGAAATCAAACATCCCCACAATTGCAGCATAACCCCGCAGGGAACTTTTTTAATTGCAGATTCAGACGGAAACAGAATAATTGAGGTAAACAAAGAAAAAGAAATTGTTTGGCAATGCGATAAAGCGGGCGGCAAACAGCTTAATTGGCCGCGCAGCGCCGTTAGATTAGATGACGGCAACACCTTAATATGCGACTCTCGAAACAGTCGAGTTGTTGAGGTGAATGTGGAAAACGAGCTTGTTTGGGCTTTTGAAGTATCTTACTTTGCCAACTTTTATAAAGCCGTAAAATTACCATGCGGCAATGTTTTAATATCGGACCAGCAGCATCACCAAGTTTTAGAGGTAGATAGGTTTAAAAATATTGTTTGGCAGTTTAGAAATTACAGAAACACCAACACAATACATCAAAGGCTTAAAAACGGGTCGTTTAAACAACGAGGAAACACATCTGACGCGCCTCCGGAGGATTGGATATTATTCAATCGCTTTTCGGAAGGGGGCGGCAAAGTTATATGGGATGAAAATGAATCTCCCCGCCCTTGCCCGGGGTTAGAGTATGACAGAAACGGGGTAGTATACCTGCAACAGATAGTTGCGGTTGAACCGGGACGAACATACAAAATGGCAGGAAAACTAAAAACTCAATTATACGATAAAAACAGTTTTGCATACCTGCAAATGGCTTTTTTGGATAACTTGGGCGGCTTGATAGAAGACGCTTCGGTTGCACCGAAAGGAAACATGTTTGTTGGTGAAAATGATTGGCAGGAAGATGTTTTTGAAGCAACCGCTCCGCAAAATGCATTTGCGGCTGAACTAAGAATAGTTTTGTGCGGCAGAGGAAGAATTTTTGCAAAAAGTATAATGCTTTTACAGCTTTAGCGTCTGAAATCTGTTAGCCGCTATCAACTTCGCTGGGGAGAATTCCATATATCCTTTTATATGCTCGGCGGAAGGTTTGGGGGCTTGAATACCCCACCTTCTCCGAGATTGTTTTTATGGTGTGGTTGCCCTCTTTAATGAGCTTTGTAGCCTCCGAAATTCTAAACTGCTCAAGAATATATGAAAAGGTCTCGCCTGTATATTCCTTTATAAAGCGCGACATATACCCTTCCGACATATTAAAATGCTCCGCAACGGCGGAAAGGTTTAAAAGTGAATTTGAATAATTATCGCCGATAAACGAAATAATCTGTTCTTTTAGGTCAATGGAAGGTTTTTTCTTTGAATGAGCCATAAAACGGCACATATCTTTGTAAATGTCTACAATTTGCACCCACACGCCTGCGGCATTTTGGTGCCTGTCGATGCTTTCCATGTTTTCGCATAAATATTCTATGCCCATTTCTTGACGCATATAGGTGCCCGACATAATTTTAAAAAAGGTTCCTATTATTTCGTTTTGCAAATGCTCGCTCATTTTCGAGCTGAGGCTTCTCATTTTATAATTCTCGTTATACAGCTCGGCAAACACCTGCGCAACCATGTCCGCCCTGCCGAGCATGGTAAGGTTAATCAACCGGTTTTCAATTTCTCCCGGGTAATAATAGAAGCTTTTTTCGCGAAACTGGGCGCGTGAACTAAACCTGATAACGGGCTCATCAGGCTCTATGGAAGAAATGAAACGAGCTTGACCGTAGCATTTGTACACCTTTGTGATATCAGTTTCAGCGTTACTCATGCCTGAATAAATAAAAATATTATTATGCCGCAAAAGATGCTCATGAACGCGGTCGCACACCGACTCCGTCTCGTTTTCAATATTGCTGTTGTCGTGTGAAAAAAGAATGGATAAGGATGAATTTGAATCAAAATACACATAAAGCTTTAAATGCGAAATTTGATATAGCGCCTTTTCCACTATAATTTTAGCGGCAAGCAGCTCTTTTTGAGAGGCAATGTCGTCTCCCACATCATAGCCTTTGATAACCATTGAAACAACGCAATAGTAGTTGTCTAATATATCCATATTCATGCCGTTTAGCATATTAAGCAGTTCTTCTTCGCTTATAAACTGATTGCCCACAAGCCGCTCAAAGAAGGCGGTTCGCATAAGCGGCAGCCTTGCTTGAAGCTGACGGCTAAGATTTTGATTGCTTGTCAGCAAGCTTGAAACGGTTCCTTCCGCATCCTTAAGGCTGGGTCGATAACCGTGATGGTGGGAAATGTTAAGGGCGTCAAGCAGCCGTATTATGGGGGTGCTGCTGCGGTGCGCTAAAATGTACGACATAACGATGCCCGAAACAAACATAAGGGCAATCATTAAAAAGAAAAGACCCTTTGCGCTTTTTTGTACTGCAAAGTAATTTTCCATATTAGTTGATGAAACAAAAATCCAGTCATTGGTTTGTGAATTTATCACGGAAACAATTTTTTTATCTTTAATAAACGATGTGTCTTCGCCAACATCGGCAAAGCTTTTAAGCCGCTCAAAGGCATTTTCATCCGATGCGCAAATCATAGTCTTGCTTTTATCAAGTATAATAAAGCTGCCCTCCGCCACCCCGGGACGCATTTGCAGCTTTAGGGTATCTTCTTGAAAATCAATACAAATAACGGCTTTGCTTTCCTCTTGAATGCTGTCAAGCGGAACGGTATTAAGACAGCTTAAAGTTTTGTCCGACTCGCCGTATCGTATAAACATATCAAGATAAGGTCCCGAAAAAAGCTCCGCCCGCCATTGGTCATAACTCATATTATTTCTGACATAGTTGTTATCGTAATATATAAGCGGGTTTTTAAGTATGCCCTTATCGCTTACAATACAGTCGAAGTTTTTAAAATATATGTATATTTCATTTATGTATCCATTTGTGTGTTTAATATTTTTTAAATACTTGTTTAAATCATAATAAAGCTCAAACCCCTGCTGTCCATAAAGGATTTTTTCCAGCGTGCTGTTTTTTCTTATTTGCATAGAGATATTTTTTATATCCCCAAGCCTTGCTTCCACATTGTTTTTGCTGAGCCTAAGGTTTTCTTCGGAGTTTAGCAGCGCCCGTTCCTGCTCGCGGGAAATAAGCTGGGTGTAAATAGCGAACACAATAAGAATGGGTATTATAAGAATAGCAAAATAGGACAAAAAGAAGTTTCGGATAATCCCAATTTGCCTATTGTTAAAATTAAACATTGGCACACCTTCATAATAATATTACCCTAAAAGCTTAACTAATAGAGCCTACCTAATATTATAGCCCTACATATTGAAAAGCACAAGGAACAATTAATGACAATTTAGTTAGGCGCAATTCATCATAAGTGCAACCAACGCCGCAGGCTCTGGGCGTATGGGGGTTATGCCTATTCATACCCAAGGTATTCAAATAACCCCGAAGGTGATGAATTGTATCTTTACAGGAGTTGGTGACCATGTTATCCTAAAATTGTACAATATCTACGAAAAGAGGTTGTGTATGAGGCTGGTCACGCGACTACATTTAAACGGCAATCGCACTTCAAAACAAAAACATGACGCACCCAAAACAGCCGGGTTTATGCGCTATGTAAAAAAGCATCCGGTTCTTTACTGCCTGCTTATTGTTCCGCTGCTATATTTAATCGTGTTTAAATATGTACCCATGTATGGGCTGATAATCTCGTTTATGGATTTTAACCCTGTGGATGGATTTTTGGGCAGCAAATGGATAGGTTTCGAGAACTTTGCAAGGTTTTTTTCATCTCCCGTATTTAACCGACTTATCGTTAATACGGTGGGGATAAGCGTTTACCAACTATTGGCGGGCTTTCCCATTCCGATTATACTTGCATTGTCTATCAACGAAACAAAGCAAAAGTGGGCGCGAAAAAGCGCGCAGATGATTACATACGCCCCCCACTTCATTTCAACAGTTGTTATGGTTGGCATACTCAACCAAATGCTTTCGCCACATAACGGCGTTGCGAACAAGCTGGTTGAGTTGCTGGGTTTTCCCGCTGTAAATTTTATGGGCAAGCCCGAATATTTTAAAAGCATTTTCGTATGGTCGGGAATATGGCAGAACATGGGGTATTCCTCAATTATTTATATCGCCGCGCTTACAAGCATTGACCCGGGCATTCAGGAAGCGGCGGTGGTGGACGGCGCTTCAAAAATCAAAAGAATTTTTTATATTGATTTGCCGGGCATTATGCCTACTGCAATTATATTGCTTATAGTGAATGCGGGTCAAATAATGAATGTGGGGTTTGAAAAAGCCTATTTAATGCAAAACCCCATGAACATGAGAACATCTGAAATCATATCAACCTATGTGTACCAGGTTGGGCTTCGCAATGGCGATTTTGGATATTCAACGGCGGTTGGGCTTTTTAATTCTATTGTTAATTTGGTTCTTATGCTAACGGTAAACAAGATAGCGGGCAAAACAAGCGAAACAAGCTTGTTCTGACGGAATGGAGGGAGCTATGAAATACCAAATAAGGCAATCCAAGGCAGATACGGTATTTGGAGTTATAAATGCGGCGCTTTTGGGCTTTGTAATTTTGATTGTGCTATATCCATTGGTTTTTATATTAAGCGCTTCTTTTAGCGACCCTGTTGCGGTAATGTCCGGCAGGGTGTGGTTGTGGCCGATTAGCCCAACCTTAAAAGGATATTCCGCAGTTTTTAGTAATAACTCAATAGTTGCCAGCTATATTAACTCAATTATATATACCGTGGCAGGAACTTTGGTCAATGTGTGCGTAACAATAATGGCGGCGTATCCGCTAAGCAGGAAGGAGCTTTACGGCAGAAATGTGTTCATGTTTCTTTTTTCATTCACAATGCTTTTTTCCGGCGGAATGATTCCTTCATATCTGCTGGTGAGGGGCTTAAAGCTTATTGACACAAGATGGGCGCTTATTATACCGGTTGCCCTTGGGGTGTGGGATTTGATTATTACAAGAACATACTTGCAATCCAATATCCCGCAAGAGCTATACGAGGCCGCCGAAATAGACGGTGCAGGCGATTTTCGGGTTCTTGTCCAAATTGTTCTTCCGCTTTCGACACCCATTTTGGCGGTTATCACTTTATTTTATGCAATAAGGCATTGGAACAGTTATTTTGATGCCCTGCTGTATTTAAAAAGCATGAGGCTGTTTCCGCTTCAACTTACGCTTAGAAACATTTTAATTTTAAACACCGTAGATTTAAGCATGCTTACAGATGTTGAGGAAATTGCCCAAAGGCAGGGAATAGCCGAGCTGTTGAAGTATTCGCTTATTGTCGTTGCCAGCGCTCCGGTGTTGCTCATTTATCCTTTCGTGCAAAAATATTTTATAAAAGGAATCATGATAGGTTCATTAAAGGGGTGAAAAGGTTGTTAAAAAAGTTACTTGCATTATTAATAATTGTTACTGTTACGATGATGTCTGCGGCTTTGCTTACTTATGCGGTTTCGGAAGACGCACCCAAGACAGCGGATGACCGTGCATTTAATTTGCTTGTGGGACTTGGTGTTTTGAGCGCCGACAAAGTTGGGGAAAAGGCTGTAACCAGAGGCGAGTTTACCGCAATGCTGATGGATTTGTTTTATCCGGATTTAAGCGCAACCGTCAAGGTAGATGATTTTTATTATGATGTGGAGCCTGCTAACTCGCTTGCTTCCAAAATTGCGCTTGCAACGCAAATCGGTGTTGTAAACAGCTATGGAAACGGGCTGTTTTATCCGAACAGAACGGTTACTCAAATAGAGGCAATCAAAATGGTGGTTTCCTTGTTGGGTCTGCGTGAGCTGGCAATAGCCCGCGGGGATTTTCCCATGGGTTACAGCATGGTCGCCGCCCAGCAGGGCATTACAGCAGGAATAAAGATAGTTTTTGAACAAGCAATGGATTATTACGGTATTTCAAAGTTGGTGCTTAATGCGCTAAACTCCAAGGCGTTTGAGCAAAGTATAAAATCCGAAGGCATTACATACCAATATTTGCCCGACACGACATTCATGGAAAAGCTTTTGGAGATTACAGTAATACCGGGAACTGTGACTGCCGCAGGAGGCTTGACGCTAAGCCGCGAACTTAATTTAAAGCCGGGCGAAATAGAGTTGGATGGAAACCGCTACAAATATTCAAAGGCTTTTGAAGCTTTTGATATTGTGGGTGAATATGTTAACGCCTATGTTGAAATGACCGAGCGTGATGAGATAATTTATATTGAAAAATCAGCGCGAGGCGAAGAAAGTTTGGTTGTTTTTGATACAGATATTGTTTCGTCATCCAAGGGCTTGTTTTCCTATATATCCGAAGATGGGGTGAGAAGCGTCACATACCCGCAAGACTCTGCCGTGATATATAATGGGCGCTATTTTGGTTCGGTTTTTGAAAATAAATGCACCGATGAGATATTAAATCCAACAACCGGATACTTTTCGTTAAAGGATTCCGATGGAAACGGAACATACGACACCGTGTTCATTTTTTCATATGAATCTGCAATTGTAGAGAGCGTTGAGCGAAATAACGAGCGAATCAACCTTAAAGATGAAATTAACGGAGAAAAGCAGCTAAGCGTGCCGGAAAGTGAAAATAAGCAAATATATATTACAAGGAACGGTAAATCGGCGGTGTTAAAGGATTTGGCTGCAAATGATTCAATATTGGTGGCAATAAGCGACACCGATGAACAACGCTGTCTTTTCATCGATGCGAGCAATGCCAATGTTAAAGGCGTTGTAAGCGAATATTCTAATGAAAGCCTTATATTAAGCGAAAAAGAGTATTATATAAGCCCTATTTTTAATTTTAGCTCTTTGAAACCGGGAGAAGCTGTTACAATTACGCTTGACGCTTTTGGTAAAGCCGCATTCGCATCCTATGGGCAGACAGATATGGTAAACTACGGATATTTGCGTGCAATGGCTATTGAAAACGCGCTTTCCGAAGAACTTCGCATGAGCGTGTTTACAACGGATGCAAAGTTTACCACATTTACCTGCACAAGCAAAGTAAACCTCAACGGCGAATCGGTAAAAAGCAAGGACTTGCCGATGGTTTTGGCGGTTAATCAATTAATTGTGTATGAGGAAGACGAAAACGGCAAAATAAGGGCCATTCAAGAGCCTACCATTACGAATAATCCTAATTGCTACGACCCCAACAACTTTTCAATTGATTATCGGGGTTCGGGCGAAAGATTTTATCAAAATATGCTTGCCGAGCGGTTTTTTGTAAGCGATGCCACCGGCATATTTATCATTCCAACCGATAAAAGCCAACTTGATTTATATGCTTACGGCAATAAAAACCTTCTTGTAAAACAAGAAAAGGTATATGGACCTATGACATTTTATGATGTGGACGAAACCAGAACAGCAAAAATTGTTATGTTTGAACAAGGCTCGGCAGACCAAGAGATAATTGATGAAAATGAAAGATGCCTTATTATCAGTAAAATTACAACCGCATTGGATGATGAAATGACACCGCGGTTTCTGATAAAAGGTTTTCGTGAAGGAAAGGAATTTTCCGCATTCTTATTCAAGGATGATGTCAAGGATATTTCAATCGACAAAACTTATAGTGATGAGGCAGGGCTTCTTGCCGCCAAGCTTCGTCCGGGGGATGTAATACAGCCCTCTCTTAGCTCAAAAGGGGAAATTGTTTCGTTTAGGCTTGTGTTCAGAAATAAGGCAATGCCCTTTTACGAGGCATGCAACGGCAATGTTGACCCTGTAAAAACGCACGCAAAGCTTTATCTTTCGCTTGCAAGGGTTACTGCCGTAAACAGCTCGATGTTGGCGTTCAACCCAAATGTTAATCAGAACAATTATTCACTTATAAGACCCGTAAAGCTTAGCGGTGTAGGGATTTACAGATATGATTCGTTGCTTGACACCGTTTATAAAGCGGCTGCAGATGAAATTTCAGTAGGCGATACTGTTTTCATCAGAATTAATTGGCAGGTAGGGCATGAAATTTTAATTATAGATTAAGGAGGCAGTCCGATGAAAAGGATATATGCAATTATATTGGTCGCTGTTTTTATATTAGGCTTTCCAAACCTCGGTACTGCGGCGGCGGTTATTATCAACCCGGATTTTGAAATGGGGGACGAGTCAGGTTGGGAGCGAAGACCAATGCCGCCGGGGGCAACCTCGCCCGATGTTGAAATTGTGACATCCGCAGACGGCGTATCCCCGCAAAGCGGTGATTATTGCGCAAAAATAACAAGAAAAGATGTAGCGGGCAGATTAATTCAAAATGTTTCGTTAACCAAAGGCGCGGAATATATTTGCTCTGCTTGGGTGAGGGCGCAAAGCGGCACATCCGCATTGCTGACAGCTCAGTTGGCGTTTGACCTTGGCGCTGCCATGGGGAGCGGGGCAGACCGTTATAAAACCGTCACTAAAGCAGGCATAGGAGATTTGTGGACGCCGCTTGAGCTAAAATATACGGCAACACAGGATTTACAAACCGTAAGCATTTATATTCAGATTACAACGGCGTATGGCGAAGCCTCAAAGGTCTATTACATAGATAATTTTAAATTGTTGGAAAACGCTCCGCCGTCGGCTGCATCGGTTTCAATTGCAGGCTCCTCCACCCTCACGGTTGCCGGGGATGAAATTACGGCGCAATACAATGCGACGGTTTTTGACCAATATGGGGAAAGCGCAACGGTAGCGCAGGATGTATATTGGCTTATTAAGGAGGATACCGACAAGATTCAAATAAGCGAAGGCGGCAAAGTTACCGTTGCGGCGGACATAGACTTGCCAAGCTTTACCATTGAAGCGGTTTCGGCTGAAAACGATGAAGTCCATGCCGAAAAAGAGGTGTTGTTGCTGCACCCGTCGGCGCCTGTGGCAAGCAATGTTGTTATAAACGGTGAGCTATTTATGGGCAACAAGATGACAGGAAATTATGATTATTTTGATTTAAACGAAGATGAGGAAAGCGGAACTCTTTTTCAATGGTATCGCGAAAAAGATGGCGTAAAGCAAAAAATCACAGGTGCGGTCGATACTGAATACACCCTTGTTCAGGCTGATGTTGGGTTCAATATTATTTTTGAGGTAACGCCGAAGAACCGGGCAAAACTTTTGCCGTTAGGGGAGGCTGTTTCGAGCCAGCCCGTGGGTCCGGTGCGCAAACCTATTATACAATTTTTAACCATTGATGCATCGAAGAAGTCTGACTACTCCGGAAGTGTGATTTCGTTTAGGGTTTTAGGGCAGCCTGCCGATGGAAGCGAGGCTATTGACCTCACTTCGTCTGCAACCGTAAAAGCGGTTTCCGGCTGCTCTGTGTCGGGCGTTGGTAAGGTAATGTTGCAATCGGGAAGCAGCGCGGTTTTGTCTGCAAGCTTTACGGACGGAGAAAATAAAACTGTCTCAAAGGAAATTACATTTGGCATTCTCACACGCGCAGGCGGAGGAGGAGGCGGCGGAGGAGGAGGCGGAACAACTTTTTTTGTTCCCGCAGTTCCGATTACGATTCCCGACAAACCCGAAACAATGCCGGAAATAATTGACGAGGCAAGCGGCGAATTAGGTGACGCTCCTATCGAGATAACAAAAACATTTCCCGATATTGATGGGCATTACGCAAAGGAAGCGATAGAGATTTTGGCAAGCATAGGCTACCTTGATAACATAGCCGACACGGTGTTTGAGCCTGACCGCCCCATAGTCAGGGCGGATGCGGCAGCTTTAATTATGCGAGCCTCAAGGCTTAAAGTCATGAGCTACGACGGAATATACACCGATATTGACACTTCAAGTTGGTATGCGGATTATCTTCAGACCGCCTATGATACCGGTATTGCACAAGGGGATTCAAATCAGTTTCGCCCAAATGATTCCATCACAAGGGAAGAATTTGCAAAAATAATTGTTACAATGTTTGAAGGCGTTTCCGGACGAAAAATAGATAGAGGCTTTGTGGCGGAAGGGTTTGACGATTTCGGCAGCATGAGCGATTGGGCAGTTCCGTATATAAGCAAATCGATAAATCAGGGCTTGTTCAAGGGAACGACAGATACAATCTTCGACCCGCAAAGCTCAATAACCCGTGCGCAAGCCGTTTTGGTTGTAAAGCGCGTTATTGAAGCTTTTAAAGAAGCGTAAGGAAAGGAGCAGGAAATGAAATTTCTTAAAATGCCGCTGGCATTGTTTCTATGCATCACTTTTTTGAGTATGTTATTCGTATTTGCCGCCGAGGTAAATCAAATCCCCGAGGGCGATTTTGAAAACGGCTCCGGCAGCGTGGAAGTTCGGTCATGCGCAATTTCCGTGACCGATAAAGAGGCAAAAACGGGCAGCCATTCATTGATGGTAACCCGCGAGGTTGGTTGGGGACGACCGGTGCGCAAGGTTAACATAAAGCGCGGTGAGGTTTATGGAGCATCGGTATGGATAAAGCGTGATGGCATTGCTCAACAAGCAGCGCTTAGGCTGGATTTTGGCGAGGGCATTCAACCTCGGTATGTGTTTTTGGCGCAAAAGTCCGTATCAAGGGATTGGGTCTTGTTGCAGGGGAATACAAAAATATCTTTAGACCTTGAGGCGGAAAGCATGGATGTCATGCTGGATGTGGCTTTCGGAAATGATACCCCTCCGGATACATTTTATATTGATGATTTAAAGTTTGTTGAGGGCGGCATTGAGCTGCAAAAGGTTAGCGAGCCGGAGCCGCCTGCGCAACCAAGCCCGCCTGAAAGCCCCAATGCGGATAAGGCAGACGGAACAATCAGCGAAAACTTGATTAAAGACGGGGATTTTGAAGGCAGCGCCGGCGAATGGTTTGGAATAGGCGGCGGTGAGATATCTTTGACAACCGCCCATATAACCAAAGGAATCAATGCGTTGAAAGTGGAGCGTAAGGACCCTTGGAGCAGAGCCGGCAGACCTTTTACCGTTAAAAGGGGAATGACATACGGCGCCTCTGTATGGGTGAAAATTGAAGAAGGCGCTTTACAGCAAGGTTTTATTCGCTTTGATATGGGCGCGGGCGTACAGCCGCGTTATATAGCGTTTGGGCAAAAAGGCGTTTCCACTTCATGGGTGCAAGTGATGGGAACGGCAAAAATTCCCGACACCCTTGAAACTGAAACGGCGGAGGTAATCCTTGAATTTGCCTTTGCAAATAATACCGAAGCGGTTCCTTACTATCTTGATGATGTCAACTTGTACGAGGGGGGTCTGCCGGTGGTAAATGCCGCCGTTGCCACAGAGGACATCATAAAGGAAGTGGAAGCCAAGCTTGAAATAAATTCAGGGGACAGGGCGTTGTACAGAAATTTCTCCCTCCCCGCATTTGGACCGGGCGGAACCACCATAAAGTGGAGGTCTGACCTTCCGGAAGCGCTTGATATGATTGATGGTATGTGTTATATAAACCGCCCCGCACCGGGGTCTGCGCCGTTAAAGGTTAAAATAACTGCCGAAATTACAAATAAAGACATAACGGTAGAAAAGAACTTTGAATGCAGCGTTATGCCTATGCGCCACCCATCTGCTTTTTATGTATCAAAAGACGGCAGCGATGAAAACCTTGGAGGGCCGCTCTCACCGTTTAAAACGATAAATAAAGCCGCTCAAATAGCGGATGCGGGCGACAAGGTTATAATAGGCGGCGGCGTTTACAGGGAAAGAGTGAGCCCTAAGCGAGGCGGGTTAAGCGAGGACACACGGGTTACATACACCGCCGCCGAAGGGGAACAGGTTATTATTAAGGGTTCTGAAGAACTTACAACTTTTGAAAGACAGCGTGAGGGAGTTTACAAGTCGGCGCTCCCCGTTGAAGCTTTTGGGGATTATAATCCCTATACACAAAAATTCATGGCGTTTGCGGGTCAAACTCTTGGCGAGCTGTTTGTTGACGGAGAGCCGTATGCAGAAGCCGTCAGCGAAGAAGCGGTGGCTACAACGCCGAAAAGCTGGAAGGCAAACAAAGAAGGCACGGAAATATATTTCAATATCGGACAGCTTGACCCGTCGCAGGCGTTGGTTGAAGTAAATGCCCGCGAAACTGTGTTTTGCCCCGAGGTTTACAACCTCGGCTATATTACCGTGCAAAATATTGAAATAGAGCATGCGGCAAACCAATATCCATTAAAGTTTTGGGAAGCGGGCGGCGGATATCAACGCGGCGCTTTGAGCACAAACGGAGGTCATCATTGGATTATTGAAAATTGCAGCGTAAAGTATGCCAAAGGCAACAACATTGATTTCGGTCTTTCAAGCCAGCAGCTTATGGAAGATGCAAAATATCTTTACGGCGGGAATGTTGCTGAAAAGATGGGGCAAGTCGGTTATCATATCATAAGGAATAACTTTGTTTACGGCGGCGGCACAGGGGGCATTCAAGGAATGTGGGGTCCTTTTACAAAAATAACGGGAAACCGCATAATTAACAATAATCGGCTCAACGCCGTTGCAGGCTATGAAGCGGGCGGGTTGAAAACGCATTATTTTCTAAGCGGAATAATAGCGGATAATTACTTCAGCGGAAATAAATATGCCGGTTGCTGGTTGGACAATGTGGCTGAAGGCGTGCTGATAACGGGCAATGTTTTTGTTGACGAGCCTGATACCGGGCTTTTTCTTGAAATGCCGTTGGGCAGTATATCGGTTAATTCCAATGTGTTTTTAAACTCAAACATTATGCACAGCGACGGCGGAGGGGTTAAGCTTGCCAATAATTTTATAAATTCAAATGCCATGCCTCACTTTCGCTTTATATCCACTCATACTTCCGGAAACTATGCGCCGGGAAGCTGGGCGCAAGCAGGGATTGCCGGCACCAGGCTGGCAGAGATACAATATGCCAAGAATTATTTTGTTGGGAAGGGGCTTAGCTTGCCTCTTGAGGGTGAAAACATATTAAATAACTTCGCCTTTAATAACCTTTACACAAATGGCGCGGTAAAAAGCGATGATGAACCCGACGCTGTTGTTTCATCACAAAAAACAGAATTTAGCTATGAAAAAACCAACGAGGGCGTTACATTAAAGCTTACGCCTTCCGCCGATGTATTCAATGCCGGCACAGCGCTTCCCGATATTTTCTATGCCGCAAATCCCTCCAACGGCTCGCCATATTATGATGTTAGCGACTTTTTCGGCAACCCGTTTACCAACCAATCAATAGTTGGGGCGTTTGCAGATTTAAAGGCGGGGGAGAACACCATCACCCTTTATCCAAAACCGCAAAGGGATATCAGCAATTATGCCGTGCCTTTTATTAACAACAACAATGTGTCGATAGAATATTCTTCAGGGTATAAAAGGCTTGAAAATCGGCTGCTTGGCGATTACGGCGGAGATGTTCATCAGGCAACCGCCAACGGTGAAAGCTTTAGTTTTTCATTCCGCGGAACGGGGTTTGAACTTTATGGAGAGCGCGGACCCGACGCGCCTGAGCTTAGCGTAGAAATAGACGGCGAAGCATCACACACCTTCATGCCTGTGTCCGAAACGAGCATTTACGGCGCTTCGTGGTATGTTTCCGACGAACTTTCTTATGGCAGCCACACCGTAAAGGTTACCAAGACGGGTGGCGGGAATGCTAACTTTGACGGTTATTACAGGCGCGATGTTACATTGCCCGCATCACTAAATGAAAATATATGCATGGTTATCGGAAGCCCCAAAATTTATATAGATGGGGTCAGGAACAGCATACTTCGCGATAACGACCAGCTTGTACCTATCTTAAAAGACGAAAAAACCTATATTCCCTTAAAGGCAATGGGCATGGTAATGGGATATGAGAAAAGCGAGGCAGGATATGTCTTTTTGTGGGGCGAAAAAACCTTTGAACTTGCTTTGGGCGAAACGGTAAGTATAGAAGACGAGGTATATGTGCCTGCCGGAACAATCCTAAGAAGCCTTGAACGACCTGTGTTTTTTAAGGACGGGGTCCTTGTTATAGATGATTTTTCACCGCCAACAGAGGAGAACTTCACAATTCTAAAAGCAAACCTGCTTAAATAACGAAAGGAGTGTAATTATGTTAAAAAGACTTTTACCAGCATTACTTACCATGACACTTTTGCTTTGTGTCTGCGCATCCCCAATTTTTGCCGAGGAGCTTGAGCCAATTCGCCCCTCGTTTGACGCCTATGTAAACATAAACAATGCCAAGCAACCCTCAACATCAGGTCAACAGCTTTTGAATGTGCAATCGTTGACCAACTCGCTATGGACATACTTTAAGTTTAATGTAACAACCATCCCACAGGGTATGGTTATAAGCAAGGCGACCCTTTATGCTTATTGCACCGCAAAGGGGGGTGTTGTTCTTCCCATAGGAGCGTATACGCTTACCGACAGCAACCTGCCGATGGACATATGCGGGGAAAGCTATAACGAACAAAACGGATACAACGGCTTATACGACCCAAAGCCCGAAAATGCGCTTGCTTTTTGTACACCTGAGTTAAACGCTTGGAGCCAATGGGATTTAACATCTTTGATAACCGAAAACGGAGATTATGCCATTTGCTTGGCGGAACTGTCATTGACCATGAATACTGTCAGCTTTGCTTCCATGGAAAATGCTACACCGACAAACCGTCCTTATCTAAAGCTTGAATATGCCGACGCAGCGGTGAAAAGTGTGGTTAGCAGCATAACCCCCGGGCTTGTGGAAGCGCCTCAAACCGTTTCGCTTTCATGCGATACCGCAGGTGCGGAAATAAGATACACCACAGACAGCACAGAACCCACCGAAAACTCCGCTCTGTTTGACGAACCCCTTACGATTACCGGATACACCATGGTAAAAGCAAAGGCCTTCAAAGATGGTCTGACGCCTTCGCCAACGGCATCGTTTGAATACTACCCCGGCATAAAAGTTTATGATACAAGCTTGCTAAGCCATGCCCCCGGCGTTTTGGAAAATGACATTAAAAACTTTTACACGCCAATCGGCAATTCGGGAGTAAACGAAATGATTCTTGACGGCGATGATAAAATAATTCAAATAACCACGCCATATAGCTCTACTGCGCAGCAAAACTTGTATAAGGCAGCCAACACATCGGCAGAAATAGTTCAGGTTAAAATGGATATATGGACCGGCAACCGTGCATTGAATGCGGTTGATTTTGCCGGATATTATTCCGAACCCGACTCAAGCGAAAACTTTAAAAACCGACATCTTGGCGGCATTATCATCAGAAGGGAAAGACTTGAATTTTTAAGCGGCGCCGACTTTATTCTTTATGAGGGTTTTGAAACGGGTATAAATACATGGTATTCCTTGCAAGCCATTATTAACTTTGCCGGTCAATATGTAGATTTATACTTTGGACCGCAAGGCGGCGCCATCGCATATGCAGGCAGGCAGCCCTTTGAGCCGGGCAACGGCGCTTTTTGGGGGCTTAGCAATATATACTTCAGAAGTCAAGGTCTTAATACCGCTCCGCACACTAACTCCATGAAACTTAAAAACTTTACCATAACCGAGTTGGCAGACGGGCAAATCCGTGTGAATAATATAATGTTTGCTCCCGACACAAATATTCCAATCGGCGGTTTGTCGGCAGATAACGGTCAAGTTGCGCTTACGGCTTATGTAAGCACCGCAAACAATGCAGGCAATGGCACGGTAAACGCAATGTTTGTTATTGCCCAGTATGACGACTTTGGCAAACTTATATCGGTTAAAGCGCCCGAGGTGGCTATACCGACGGGCTCCAATATGGAGGAAATACCTTTTATCGCGGATTGTGACAACGCAACAGTAATCAAGGTTTTCGTGTGGAAGAATGACGGAAGCATTTCTCCGCTTTGCGCAAGAAACATCAGAGCGTTGGGCATCAGCAGCGTGCAGGAATAATAAAAGAATTACAGTCGCAAAAGGATGTATTAAATTGCTAAAAAAGTTTTATCTGTTTAATCTTATATCGGCTTACCTAATATTTATATTGACACCTGTATCTTTGGCGGCAACTGCTGCCAAGGATATGGGTCAAGCTGTTTCGCCGACCGAAATGCAATCGGTCGGCGAAACCGTTTATTATGTGTCAAAATCCGGCAACGACAACAACCTCGGCACAAGCGAGGCTCCCTTTTTAACAATCAACAAAGCTGCGTCAATTGCAGTTGGAGGGGATACGGTAATCGTTTATGGCGGAACATACAGGGAAAAAGTAAGCCCCGTTGAGGGGGGCAGGGCAGACGCGCCCGTCCGTTATATGGCGGCGAAGGGTGAGGAGGTCATTATAAAAGGCTCGGAGCTTATGGAAGATTGGCAACCGGTAAGCGAAACGGTATACGAAAAAACTATACCGGAGTCCTTTTTTAAAGGGTACAACCCATACAGGATTGCCTACAAGGGAAGCGGGGCGCAGGCATTCACCCTGGGCGGAGTTTATATTGACGGCTTTGCGCTCACCGAGGCGGCATCAAATACCGGCATTGGAAACAGCCCGAATTACTGGAAGGTTTTATCGGCAAATGAATCCGACATAGTGCTAAGGGCTAATTTCGGCGGGAAAAATCCGAATACCTCAGAGGTAGAAATTAATGTTCGCGAACAGATATTTGCCCCCGAGGTTTATAATCTTGGCTATATAAATATTGACGGGTTTAAGCTCTATCATGCGGCAAACCAGTTCGCGTACAGGTTTTGGGATGTCGACGGCGAGCAGCAAAAAGGCGCGCTCAGCACAAGCGGCGGGCATAATTGGGTGATTGAAAACTGCACCGTAAGCTATGCAAAAAGCATCGGGATTGACTTTGGCTATCAAGGAACGGGCGCAATGAACAAGGCGGGAATTTCCGGCAACGGCACGGCGTATCAAAAAATCGGTCGTGTTGGGCATCACATAATCAGGGGCAATACGGTTTCATATTGCGGCAGCACGGGAATGGCAGGCGCATGGGGTCCGTACACCTCTATTTTATCCAACAAAATAATGTATAATAACCTGTTTAATTGCGAGGCGGGGTATGAGCAAGGCGGAATAAAGGTTCATTGGTTTTTTGACGGTCTTGTGGAAGGCAATTTGTTCAAGGGCAACAAATATGCCGCGCTATGGCTTGATAATTCCGATGACGGCGCGCGGGTAACAGGCAATACATTTGTTGAAAACGACCTTGGTCTGTTTGTGGAGCTTACGCTCGGTCCGCATCTTATCGACAACAACATTTTCATCAAATCCCCTTTAAGAGTAAGCGACAGTTCAGCAACATCCTTTATATATAACCTTTTTTACGAAAGCGCGGCGGTAAACATTGCCGTTACAAATCCAAACAGAACGATAGCGCTTTACAGCCCGGTGAGCGCATCCATGCTGGAGCCATCGGTGCCTGCTTTGTTGGCGGATAACGCTTTTTTGATGAATATTTTTATAAAAAACGGTCTTACCATTCCTGCCCCATCAGAAACGCGCCCGGGCAATTATGGAGATTATAATATAAGCTGTGACGGCGCTGCAATGGTAAGAGACGGGCAAAATAGCAGCGCATTTGCCGCCGAAACCGGCTTTTCATATACTGTATCAGATACCGAGGTTACGGTGGATTTCAACCTCAACGGGCTTCCTGCCGCTACTGCGGTTGACATAAATAATCTTAGCATTAACCGATTCAGCTCAAAAAAACTGCATTGGCTTTTAAATTACGACTTTTTCGGAATTGCACGCCCTCAAAGCGCTACTGCAGGGCCTTTTTCGCAAATCTCCGACATTACTGGGTTGCGCGTATGGCCGCGTGATGACTTTTCTTACAGCAGACCAAACAAAAACTATGATTTAACCGATACCAAGGATATGAATAAAACTCTGTCGGGCGAATGGGTAACCGAAGGCGGAAGAATATCATCAGGCGACTATTTTGGCGAGCTTATATATACCAAAAATAACGGCAATTATATTGAAACATATTTTGTTGGGGAGTATATCGAGGTTATATGCCCTATCTCCTCCGAGCAAGGTCAAATTGATGTATATTTAGACGATGTTTTTGCCGCCACGGTTGACTGCCATAACGACACATACCTTCCACAGCAAAAGGTATATTCAAATTACAGTCTTTCAAACCGAGAGCATAAAATAAAGCTTGTCAAAAAAAGCGGCGATAAAATGTATATTGACGGTGTGCGTTTTTCCAAAACGGCCCCATTGAATTTAGACTTTTCTATCGAAAATGCGGGCAATTGGACAACCTATAATGCCGGCACAGCCGTTTGGGCAGTTCAAACCAACGGTTATAGCATTGCAAACGGCAGGTTCACCGACAATAAAATGATGTGCACGGCGCAAAACCATTTTAAAGATTTTGAAATGGAATTCGATTTGCTTGTAACAGGGAACTTGGCGGTTGGTCAAGGGCTGTATTTATATCCAAAGGTTAGGGAAAACGGCGTGAAAGCGGATATTGTGTGTCAAATCACAAAAGATACAAACGGAACGCTATTTTCAATATCCGGCAATAATGTTTCTGATGAAAAGGGCATTTCATTTTTAACAGACACAGGGATATACCTTTCTTCCGGTACGGTGGCACAAGTTAAAATTTTAATTCGGGATATGCAAGTGTTTTTATATTATGAAAACAGCCTTAAAGTTTGCGGAACGCTAAAAAGCAGCTACATTCAAATGGGGAGGATAGGCGTTCACACAACTCCGTATAACACGGCGGCAATAGATAACCTTTCAATTCAACCGATAGCGGAGGAGGATAACTCTTTGCTGATGGACCACATTGTTATATTGCATGCCGAAACGAAAGCCCCTTACGCATTGTATTATGCCGACCGCTTAAAAACCGTCGAGGCGGAGTTTGTTTTGAGCTTGTATGACAGGCATGATAAATTTACAAACAGCGATGTGTATGTTGCACAGTATAACTCGAAAGGGCAAATGATTTCTTTAAATGCGGCAAAATGGCAAAATTCCGGCACCCCTCAGCAAAGTGTAACCGTTTCGGCAACGCTGTTTTTAGACGCTGCGGAAACAATCAAAGTCTTTGCATGGAAAGGCGACGGAATTGAGCCTTTGTGTGAAAATAATATAAAAATATATTTTCCGTAGTTTTTAGCTTACGCCCAGACGAATTACATTCCAAGAATGCTTTTTTAATACGATTTGGGCAGGGTCTGTGCTATTTGCCGATTGTGGAACAACCGCATCGGCATTTATTGTGTTCACAGCTTTTAAATCATCGCTGTAAAGCTCGGTATGTTCAATAAGCGTCACGCCTTCAAACCCTCTAAAATTGCAATCAATTATGATTTCGTCATCAAGGCTGCGGTTTAAAGCAAACACAACCAATTCGTCTTTTTCCTGATTATGCACAACGGTGCAGTCAAGATACGGCACATCGCCAATGTTTTCACAGTCATACACAGGAGAATTTACAACAGTACCCATTACAGTTCCTCTGCCGTACTTTGCGGCATGTAAAAAAGGATAGAAAATGGTTTGTTTCCATGCATCTCCGCCATCTTGCGTCATAATAGGCGCTATAACATTTACAAGCTGCGCCAGACAGGCGATTTTCACGGTGTCGGAGTTTTTCAAAAGTGTAATTAGAATACTGCCCACAAGCAGGGCGTCTCTTAGCGTAAACTCGTTCTCCAAGCGAGCGGGTGCGGTTTTCCAGTTGATTCCGTCACCTTCGACTTCATCGTCAATATACCATGCGTTCCACTCGTCAAACGAAATGTGTATATCCTTTTGCTTTCTGAACTTTCCTTTTACAAATCGGCAAAGCGCCGCTGTTGTTTTAATAAGGTTATCCATGCGCATCGTTTGGGCAAGGAAGGTTGCGTCATCCTCCATACAACTGTTAAAATATTGATGCTTGGCAATATAATCAACATAGTCGTAAGTTTGGTCAAGCACAGTTTCATCCCAGTTTTTCAAACCGGGGAAATCCCATACACAGCCGCCGCACACAATCAGCTCGATTGTAGGGTCAACCCCCTTCATCATTTTAGCGGTTTCGCGCGCTAAAAGCGCATAATCATCCGCTGTTTTTGCACCCATCTGCCATGGACCGTCCATTTCGTTACCCAAGCACCATAGCTTGATGTTATGGGGCTGTTCCACCCCGTGGCTCTTTCTAAGGTCACTATAATATGTGCCGCCGCTATGGTTGCAGTATTCTACCAAGTTTCTTGCGGCGTCCGCACCCCTTGTGCCAAGGTTTACAGCCATCATTATTTCGGTGTCCGCAAGGGCTGACCATTCTGCAAACTCGTTTGTTCCAAACTCATTTGTTTCCAAATCCCTCCATGCCAGCTCCATTCGCACAGGTCGATTTTCCTTAGGACCAACACCGTCCTCCCAGTTGTAGGCGGAAACGAAATTTCCGCCGGGGTATCTTATAATTGATACGCCAAGTTCCTTAATTAGTTTAATTACATCCAACCTAAACCCATTTTTGTCGGCGGCGGGGTGCCCCGGCTCGTATATGCCTCCGTAAACGGCTCTGCCCAAATGCTCGATAAATGAACCGTATATCCGTTTGTCTACTTCCGCCACTTTAAAATCTTTGTCAATAATTAACGATGCTTTCAAATAAATCTCCTCCAGTGTTCTTAAAGTGTACAACTTGTGTCGTTGTTTTCAACTTGCCATTCCAACAAAGCGCTTTTTAGCTTTTTTATAATTTCGTCCGCGTCCGCCGCATCAATTGCCGGTATGTAAACAGGGTTTAAAAGCGGGTGAGGCGTTTGAGGGGTGTCGTCAAACCGCGGCGCAAGTTTGTAAACGCCCTCATCTATGGTATATTCCTTTTGCTCTCGGCACAGCGGCGGCGGACATGCTCGTCCTTCCGGATAACGCCTGTATTCCAAGTTAAGGTCGTTGAGCTCTTGCGGGTCCTCAAGCAAGTCAAAAAGCTGATATCGCTCGATATGCGGGTAATAAATTAATTTATAACGACCGTCCGTCGCCATCCTCATGCAATCTCTGTATGCGGCGGTGATGGAATTGCGCACAGTTTTTTTCGTGCCCTTCAAAACCTCATAATAGCTAATGCCGCTGATTCCTTCCGATTGTTTCGGCAACCCCAGGTAATCGCAAATGGTAGGCAAAAAGTCATAATGACCGCATATGCAGCTGTTGTCAAAACGCTTTGACTTGGGAATGCCCTCGCCCTTCCATATTAACGGCACCCGTGCGCTGTGCTCATAAAGGTTCTCCTTACCCATAAGCCCGTGGCTGCCAATAGCAAGCCCGTGGTCAGAGGTAAAGATGATAAGCGTGTTATCGGTTTGTCCCGTTTCGTCAAGCGCATCCAGCACCTTGCCTATGTGATAATCGTGATGAGTAATCATAGCATAGTAATCGGCTCGGTGGCGGCGAATTTCATTGTGCCGTCTTGGAAACGAGGCAAGCCTTTCATCTCTAATCAGCATATCGCCGTTGTCAAAGGGGTGTTCGGGCATATAATTTTCCGGCAATGACGGCATTTTATCATAGTACATGCTGGCAAACGGCTCAGGCGCATGCCGCGGGTCATGCGGAGAATGCAGAGAAACATAACAAAACCAAGGTTTGTCTTCATTCCGATTTTCTATGAACTTAGCTGCGCCTCCGCATATCAGCTCGGTGCTGTGCCCGGTAATTGGTTTGCCGTCAACCTCATATGTAAAGTTATGGTCGTAAATAGGGCGTGTCAAATCATAAGGGAAAATAAAACCAGTTGTTTGAAAACCGCGCTCGGCAGGATGACCGTCATTATGCCATTTTCCGAATATTGCCGTGTGATACCCCGCATCGGAAAGTATCATAGGCAATGTTTTTATTTCGCTGTGAATTGGCTCTCCAAACCATCGGCAGCCGTTTTGAAAGGCGTTTTTACCCGACAGCAGCTCTGCCCTGCCCGGGGTGCACACAGGGCAGGTCGTGTATGGTCTTAAAAAACTTCCCTCACGGGCAAGGTTATCAAGAACCGGTGTATGTATTTCATTGTTGCCCAAATAGCCGATTGTATCTGCCCTTTGGTCGTCCATGATGAATAAAAGCACATTTTTCATTTGCAAATCACATAGCCTTTCTGATTATAGCATGTTTTAGTGTGTTTTTCTTGCGTCGTAGGCAGTTTGATACACAGTTAGCACATCGGAAACGCCCATCTTATTTAGGTTGTCCACATATGACGCCCAGTCGTTTTCAAGGCTTAGGTCGCCGGTGATAAACCTTACGCTGCTTTCGTTTACATAATTTCCAATATCATTAATTTTTTGAAGAACTGCTTTCAAATCCTCTTGAGGAATGTAAAAGGGCGGGATGGATTTTTCCGGCGTAAAGGGCTCATAATAGTTGACCGTTGCATCATAAAGCCTTGCCTCAAGCCCGGACGGGGAATATATATTCGTGTCGCCCACCTGCGCCGTATGTTTAGCGTATTGACCGATATTCCATTGTGCCCATGTTATGTTTTGAGCGCCGCCAATCATGGTCATTTTTGCCCATGTTGCCGGGTCGCCGGTGTAGCTTTTTTCTTCAGGCTCCGCCTTCCTCCAGTTGACGCCCTCCAAACCTATTCGGGTGGTAAGGCTGCCTTCCAAGGAATAGAACCAGTCTGTCCAGCGGATAGCGACTTCAGGGTCTTTCATCTGTTTTGTTACAACAAAGCAGCCGTTCATAATGCCGGATTCCATAAGATATATGGAATTTCTCTGACCGCCCGGGCCCATAAGGGGCGCAACGGGGTTGAACTTCTTGTGCCGTTCGCCGCCCATATTAAAGACTGTGCTTGGCGCCAACATCATTGTTGAACCCAATATTTCGCCGACCGGGCTTTCTGCGATTTGTTTTACCTGGTCGTTTGTGGCGGCATATGAAACTTCATCTATAAGACCTTCGTCGGTGAGTTTTTTAAGATATTTAAGCCCTTCCTTCCATTCGGGCTTGATAAATGCAGCATCCAATTTATCGTTATCATCAACAAAAAACCCTTTGTTGTTACATTGGATAAAGGAATTTATAAAGAAGTTGATAAAACCGCTGACATTGTTATTGGAAGCGAAAAACGGTATTTCATCTTTGCTGTTGTTTTTATTTGGGTCGCCCTCTTTGAATGCTTTTAAAGCATTATAAAAATCATCAGTTGTTTCGGGAGCGTCAAGACCCAGCTCGTCCAGCCATTCCTTGTTCATCCACAGTTTATACGGATATTTTGTGTGAATAGCGTCACTCATGTTTGGAAGGCTGTATATTTTTCCGTCAGGCGTGGTCAAAAGTTCGCGGGCAAGCGGTATTTCCTCAAACGCCTGCTTTATCCAAACCGAATATGTATCCACAAGGTCGTTAAGCGGTAAAAAGACGCCTTTGCTTCCATAAGTAATTTCTTCTTCCCTTGTAATGTTTGCCCCCATATAAATGTCGGGATAATCGCCGCTTGCCAATGAAAGCTGGCGCTTTTCTTGAACTGCGTTTTGCATTGCAATTTCCCATTCAACCTTAACGCCGGTTCGCTGTTCATATTCCTTTGTAAATTCGTTTGTTGTCAAATCCTCGATGGTGGCAGTCTGTGCAGCGAATATTTTAATGGTTCTTGGGGTTTTTACAACCGGGAAAGTGCCGTTTGGCGTAACCTCGCTGCTTTCTCCTTGCCTAACGGTTACCTTGCCGCCGCAACCGCTAAAAAGTAGCGCAATAACTAAAAAGCATAATAAAACATTAAATCGTTTAAACATTTTTTGCACACCTTTCATTTATTTATATATAAACTACTTTCATCTCTCACAAACATAATTTCAATAAGCTCGAAACCGTTGCCTTTAAAATCCGAATGAATTTCTACCCTGCCGCCTGCCGCATGCTGGGTTTGCGCTGTCAATGCGGGCTTTGCAAATTGCTTTAAAATTTCAATTTGCTTACGGGACGGGTACATCGGCTTACCAAGCTTTGTCCATATATCCCTTACATTTCCTTTTTCTTCATCAATTCTGCTTTTCTTGATAAAAACCTGCTCACATTCCACAGGTATAGACAGCACAAATTCTTCCGGCGGGCATTCGCCTTCTCTTTCGCCGCAATTCCATACAATTGCTGAAATACCATCGTTATCCGATGTGATTATTGCGCTATCGTCTCTGTATAAAATATTTTCTTTCAAGCAATTCATAAAGTTAAAAGCATGGTATACCGGCTTTTTTATATTGTTTAGCGCTATCATACCGAAGCCGCCGTGAAATTGTGCGTGAGGCACATCCTGTTCTTCAAAAACATCGGAGAATGTCCAGTAAGAAAGCGAATCGCAATATTTGTCGCACAGCGTTAGCGGTTTTAGCAGGTATGCGGCATTGAACACCGTGTCATGCACAGGGCATTTTGCGTTGTATGAGCTGTTGAACTCTGTAATATGCAGCTCAAGGTTGGGAAACGCCGATTTTTTGATTATATCCCTTGCCTCAATCATTTCTTCAATAATATAATCATTTGGCAGCAGCTCCTGTTCTGAAACGAATATGCCTCTTTTAAGTTTTTTGCCTGTATAGCAATGCCTTGAAAGAAAATCAACAGGCGCTTTGGCTTTGTCGCAAAACTCTAAAAAAGAAACCATCCAATGCACCGGCTCGATGCCGCAAACGGCAGGACCGCCAACGCGGAAGCGTTCCGATACGGATTTAACCGCCCTTGCTGTTCTCTCATAAAGTTTAAAATATTCGTCCATGTCGGCATTTTGCCAAAAACCTTCCGCATTGGGCTCGTTCCAAACTTCATAATACCAACCGGCGGTTTCTTCAATGCCATACCGCTGTGTTAGATGCTCTAATGTTTTTACCACAAGTCTTTCCCATTTTGCGTAGTCTTTTGGCGGGGTAACATTACCCTTCCAGTAAAACTGAGTTTGGTCGCCGGATGCCATGGCTTCCGGCATAAACCCGAATTCAATAAACGGCTTGATGTTACAGTCTTGGTACATATCCATAATTCTATCAAGATAAGTAAAGTTATAATATTCTACTTCTTGACCGTCAATCATATGTAATCGGTAAATACCCATATCATCATGGAAAATTCCATGTCCGCGGATATAATCAAACCCTACATCCTGCTGCACCTCCTTTAAGGCTTTAACATATTCCTCCTGCAAAGCTAATCCAATTCTTCCCGTGCCAACGCTCCTTTTAAAACAGGGGCTGTATTTTTCGGGTATTGTGTCTTTTTCGATTTTAATATACTTCAACGCAATCCAACCTTTCACACGAATAGAAGAACCGACCGATTCGGTTCCAGTATAATTCAATATTAGCACGAAAGGAAGCGGTATGTAAAGATACAATCCATAACATAAGGATACATTTCTATACCGCATTCTTTAACATATGCCTACATGGGGCTGTTTACTGCATTTAATCGTTATTTTGCTCATCATAAAAAAGCTGCCCCCGACAGCATATCGGAGACAGCTTTTTAGTTATATTTGCTCTGTTAATTTTTTTCTGTAATTACCGCTTGTGCGGCTGCAAGGCGTGCAATCGGCACTCTGTACGGTGAGCAAGAAACATAGTGTAAGCCCAAATCGTGGCAAAACTTGATTGAGGATGGGTCGCCCCCATGCTCTCCGCATATGCCAAGCTTAATGTTGGGCTTTGTTTTCTTACCGAGTTGTACGGCAGTTTCAACCAGTTTGCCCACACCTTCAACATCAATGCGTGCAAACGGGTCAAAATCAAAGATTTTTTTCTCATAATAATGGTCAAGGAATTTTGTAGCATCGTCGCGTGAAAAGCCGTATGTCATTTGGGTAAGGTCGTTTGTTCCAAACGAGAAGAAATCGGCCTCTTTTGCAATTTCATCGGCTGTAATCGCTGCCCGCGGCACCTCTATCATTGTGCCGACAAGATATTCAATTTCAATGCCGGATGCCTTTATAACATCATCGGCGGCTTTTGTCACAACATCCTTAACATATTTCAGCTCTTTTAGCTCGCCAACCAGCGGTATCATTATTTCAGGCGTAACCTTAATTTTGTTTTTAGCCAAGTTAACTGCCGCTTCGATTATCGCCTGCGCTTGCATTGCCGCAATTTCGGGGTATGTTACCGCCAAACGACAGCCCCTATGACCAAGCATGGGGTTAAATTCGTGCAGGTCGTTTATCGTTGCTTTCAGTTCTTCGAAGGGAATGCCCATTTCTATTGAAAGGTCTTTAATGTCGGCATCCGATTTGGGCAAAAACTCATGCAATGGCGGGTCCAAAAGGCGAATGGTGACGGGGAGCCCGTTCATTGCGGTAAAAAGCCCTTCAAAGTCGGCTCTTTGAATGGGGAGCAATTTAGCAAGCGCTTTTTCCCGTTGGGCGGTTGTTTTGGAAATTATCATTTCGCGCACAATCGGAATTCTGTCTTCCTCAAAAAACATGTGCTCTGTTCTGCAAAGCCCAATACCTTCCGCACCAAAATTTAAAGCCGCCTTTGCATCGTTTGGAACATCGGCATTTGCTCTGATTTTTAATTTTCTGAAACCGTCAGCCCACGACATAAATGTGGCAAAATCACCGGTAAGCTGCGCTTGCATTGTTTCAATTTTGCCTTTGTAAAGGTTTCCTGTGCTGCCGTCTAACGAAATAAAGTCACCCTCGTTAAATTTTTCGCCCTTAACTGTAAAATATTTTTCTTCTTCGTTTATCTGAAGGCTGCCGCAGCCTGCCACACAGCAACGCCCCATGCCTCTTGCGACAACTGCCGCATGGGATGTCATTCCGCCTCGTGCAGTTAAAATTCCCGCCGCCGCATGCATACCTTCAATATCCTCCGGCGATGTTTCAAGTCGAACCAAAATCACGCTTTCACCCTTTTCGGCTGCCGAAACAGCGCTTTCAGCGGTGAAATACACCTTGCCTGAAGCCGCTCCCGGAGAAGCCGCAAGCCCTGTTGCCAACACCTCGGCAGCTTTTAGAGCTGCTGTGTCAAAGGTTGGATGCAACAATGCGTCAAGCTGTTTAGGGTCAACATTCATCACCGCTTGTTTTTTATCTATTAACCCTTCCGCAACTAAATCAACCGCAATTTTAATTGCCGCTTGGGCGGTTCTTTTACCGCTCCTTGTTTGTAGCATATATAATTTTTTGTTTTCTATTGTAAACTCCATATCCTGCATATCACGGTAATGGTTTTCAAGTTTTTCCGCGGCTTTGGTAAATTCCTCGTAAGCCTCCGGCATTACTTGCTTTAATTGTGATATTTTTTGGGGCGTTCGAATTCCTGCAACCACATCTTCACCTTGCGCGTTCATAAGAAATTCGCCGTAAAGCTCTTTTTCACCCGTTGAAGGGTTGCGGGTAAATGCAACGCCTGTTCCGCTTTCGTTGCCGCTGTTTCCGAACACCATAACCTGAACATTCACCGCTGTGCCCCAATCGTGCGGTATGTCGTTCATTCTGCGATACACGATTGCCCGCGGGTTTTCCCATGAACGAAAGACGGCATTGACAGACTCCAACAACTGCTTTTCAGGTTGCTGCGGGAACTCCTCTCCCATTTTTTCTTTATAAAATTGCTTAAAGCGTGAAACCATATCTTTAAAGTCTTCTGCGGCAAGCTCGCTATCCGATTTTATGCCTTTTTCGTCTTTTATATCGTCTATTATACGCTCAAAATTACTTTTGGGCAGCTCCATAACCACATCAGAAAACATTTGGATAAATCTGCGGTAGCTGTCATATGCAAAGCGCGGGTTGCCCGTTAAGGAAACCAAACCCTCAACAACATCGTCATTTATCCCTAAATTTAAAATAGTATCCATCATTCCTGGCATGGAAGCCCGTGAGCCGGAACGAACAGATACTAATAACGGATTGTTTTTATCACCGAATTTTTTGCCTACTACCCCCTCAATTTGTCCTAATGCATCATGTATTTCGTTTGCTATGTTTGGGGTTAACTTTCCTCCTTCGTTGTAATACTTTGTGCATGCCTCCGTCGTTACGGTAAAACCTTGCGGCACCGGAAACCCAAGCCGCGTCATTTCAGCAAGGTTTGCGCCTTTACCGCCCAGCAAATTCTTCATTGAAGAATCACCCTCGCTGAAAAGGTACACATATTTTTTTGTCATAATCATTCCTCCTACTTTCCACTAATTTAATTATTGCATTTGTTATAACTGATTTGGTATAACGCAAATTAGCATTAACATAGTTTATTATACCATAAATCCGAAGGATTTTGGTATAATTGCGCATCGCCGTTTCCGAACATAATGAGGAAAATATCGGCGGCGCATAAGTTCCTGCGGAGCAAGTATAATATCTGCTTTGCAGATATTATACCATGAATTTTTTTATTGTCAATTTATTGGCTTTATTTTAAGTTTTCCCTTTTTTTAAAAGACATATACCGCTGTAATCTTAAACCCTGCCGCGTTTAAAGTGCAATGCATTTTTGTCCAACACATTGTTGCATTGTTTATAACTTCCCAAGTTTTTAAAAAAGGTTGATTTATACTGTATAATTTCAAGCGCTTTTTTTATTTTTTCATCTGTTGCCGAGCCGTCTATATCCACAAAAAAAACATATGTCCCCAATGTTGTTTTTGCAGGGCGCGATTCGATTTTCACCATATTAATTTCAAAAATATCAAAAATGGAAAGCATTTTATAAAGCGCCCCCGGGGTATCGGATACGCCAAACACAATTGATGTTTTGTCTGCGCCCTCTATCGGCGGGCAATCCTTTGACACAATAACAAACCTTGTTGTATTTGTGCGCACATCTTCAATTTCGCTTGCTACCACCTTAAGATTATATAAACCCGCAAGCGACTCGCTGCCTATTGCCGCCGCGCCTTCTTCCTTTGCCGCAAGCATTGCCGCTTGCGCGGTGCTCTGGGTAAAAACAACCTCTGCATTTGCATAATTTTGCGCTATATATCTGCCGCATTGCCCTATTGATTGCGGATGCGAATATAATTTTGTTATTTTTTCGGAATTTGATAAAATACTTTGATTGATTTTCAAAAGAATTTCACCGCAAATTGAAAGGTTGCAATCAAAAGCAAGGTAATCAAGCGTTGTATTAACCCCGCCTTCTAATGAATTTTCAATAGGCACAACGGCAAAGTCAATCTTCCCTTGGTGCGCCGCTATTGTAAGCTCGGCGATTGACGGAAACTGCTCCATTTTATAATTTTTTAGCTTTTTTGAAAATTGCAGCGCCGCAAGCTGTGAAAATGTGCCTTCCGGCCCTAAATAACCTATTTTCATATTCTTCTGCCCACCGCCTGCGCAACTTTTGATATTTCGTCCATTAAATTGACAAATTCATCGGGGTATAACGACTGCTCCCCATCGCTCATAGCGTTTGGCGGGTCTTGATGCACCTCAACAATAAGCCCGTCGGCGCCTGCGGCAATTGCCGCCTTTGCCATAGACGGCACATACTTGGAATGCCCTGTTGCATGGCTGGGGTCAGCAATTACCGGCAGATGGGATATTTCTTTTATTACCGGTATTGCGCTAATATCCATTGTATTTCGCGTTGCCGTTTCATAAGTGCGTATGCCCCGTTCGCAAAGTATCACCTTTTCGTTGCCTTCGCTCATAATATATTCAGCCGCCATAAGCCATTCCGTTATTGTTGCCGCCAAACCTCGCTTTAACAAAGCGGGCTTGCTGCTGCTGCCCACTTCCTTCAACAGGCGGAAGTTTTGCATATTTCGCGCACCGATTTGAATTATATCGGCATATTTGTCAACCGTTTCGACATCGCGCGTATCTACAACCTCCGTTACAAGCAACAGCCCCGTTTCTCGGCGTGCTTGCGCCAAAATTTTAAGTCCTTCTATCTCCAACCCTTGGAACGAGTAGGGTGACGAACGCGGCTTATACGCGCCCCCTCTTAAAATGTTGGCGCCGGCATTTTTAACTTTTTTTGCAACTTCTATAAATTCGCGTTCCCCTTCTATTGCGCAAGGTCCCGCCATTATTGCAAGTTTTTCGCCGCCGATTTTAACGCCGTCTCCCACATCAATTACCGTCGGTTGTTTATACAATTCCTTGCTTGCAAGCTTGTATGGGCGCATTATGGGGACAATTTCTTCAACGCCCTCCATAAGCAAAATCAAATTTTTGTTTATATCCCTCTTATCCCCGACAGCGCCTATAACCGTCTTTATTTCGCCATATATGGGATGTGTTTTAAAACCCAACTCAATGAGCTTTTTTTCAACCATTTCAATTTGTTTTTTTGTTGCGCCGTCTTTTAATATTACAATCATATTAAATCCCGCTCCTACTGCGTGCAAAACAAACTTACCCATACTTTAAGGGCTGATATTACCTTTTATAAATTTTTTGCTGCACGCGTAATTTATTTTTCCCGCCCGATTTGTTTGCGAGTTATTTTATCATTTTCAAGCTGTTTGCATAACTCTAATTTGGAGGTATATGCCGTTATATTGCGAATTTTTTTTAAAAACGATACCTCAATGTCTTTGCCGTAAAGGTCGCCGTCAAACTCAAGGATATGCGTTTCTATAAGGTCATTGCTTTTTTTAATGGTGGGCTTTCCGCCGAAGTTCGTAACGGACGAAAAGCTTTTGCCGTCAATATATGTTGTTGTTGCATAAACGCCTTTTGGCGGCATTACATGGTTTTCATCAACATTAAGGTTTGCGGTGGGAAAGCCCAATTTATTGCCTATTTTATCTCCGTCAATAACTTTGCCCAGCACGGAAAACTCTCTGCCCAACATGGCTTTTGCAACATCCAGCCTGCCTGCCTCAATGTCGCCGCGTATTCGCGTGCTGCTTACCGGCTTGCCGCGATATAACACCGGGGGTATAATATCAACATAAATATTATGCTGTATGCAAAGTTTTTTCAGCAAATCCGCATCCCCTTCGGCATTGCGCCCGAACCGATAATTATACCCTGCAACAACATAATCGGCAGCCAAAAAATCTATTATATATTTTTCAAAAAAAACATGAGGTTCAAGGCTTTTAAAGCAATGGGTAAAATCGTGCATAATAAAACAATCCACATTTAGGCTGCGCAAAAGTTCTTCTCGTTGCTTTTTTGAAGTTATATACGGCGAGCCGTTCACATTTGAAGTAAATGAAAATACGCATGATTTAACATCATTCATTTTGGCATAGTCGATAATTGATTTTATCAAAGCCAAATGCCCCTTGTGCAACCCGTCAAAATTGCCAAGCGCAACAGCAGTTGCTGCATTTAAAAAAATCTTTTCGTCGGCTTTAGGCGCCCTTGCAATCCTTTTGATATACATAAAAACCTACCGTCACTTCCATACACCCGATAGTCTTTTCCTTCTATCGCTTCAAACGGCACATCCTGCCCGTTCAGCGTCTTTTCGGTCAACGCTCTTGTCAAAAAAACTTTATCATAATCAAACAAGTCGTCAAGCGGCATCAGATGCTTTTCAATTCCATCGCTTTCCACTTTTGAAATTGTAACTGATTTTTCAACTGCAAAACACGCTGTTTGTGTGCGTGTGAGCTCGGTCATACAAGCGCCGCAACCGAGCAGTTTGCCTATATCGTGGCACAATGTGCGTATATATGTTCCTTTTGAGCATTCAACATCAAGCTGAACATCATTTCCGTTTCGCGCCAGAACTTTTATTTTGTGTATCGTTATTTTTCGTTGCTCTCGCTCAATTTCAATGCCGCGCCGTGCCAGCGCATAAAGCTTTTCCCCTTTTATCTTGATTGCGGAATACATTGGCGGGGTTTGAAAAATCTCGCCCCGAAAAGCGTCTACCGCCTGTTGCAATTGGCTGTCCGTCACCAAAACTTTTGACTTGCCAAGCACAGTTCCGCTTATGTCTTGGGTATCCGTTGTAATACCAAGCCTAAACCATGTGATGTAGCATTTATTTGAGCCAATAAGCATGTCGGATGCTTTTGTCGCTTTCCCAATACAAATCGGCAAAACCCCTTGAGCGTCCGGGTCTAATGTGCCGGTATGACCCACCCTTTTAATGCCGCTTATCCTTCTTATCTTTTGAACAACATCGTGGGATGTCATGCCCTTTTCTTTGTATATGTTTAAAAAACCATTCATAGCGCTTTTTTTATTTCATCCAAGACAATTTTTTTTGCACTTTCAATATCCCCTTCAATTGTGCAGCCGCTTGCCTTTATATGCCCGCCGCCGCCAAGCTTTGCCGCTATTTTGGCAACATT
>JALOAJ010000005.1 GCA_023228885.1 Bacillota bacterium
TAACGGTGTTTGAACGAAAACCGACTTTAACATTGTTATCATGCACCGATTCCCTAAGGCTGACCGCAACCAAAGCTGTTTCCAAACTTCGAGGAATATTGATAAGCCCGCCCGCTTCTTCTTCCGACACGCCCGCTTTCAAAATTTGCTCTTTTGTAACGCTGACTATTGCAACCTTGCCTTCGCAATAGGTTTTAAAAGAATTAAAAGCATCGCGCATAATCATAATTTTGGGTTTAGACTTTTTTTCAAATAAAACTTCGTTTATATGCGCATGATTAATTCCCGTTTCAACCAAACTTGCTGCAATTCGGTATGTATTCGCGGTGGTGCTGCTAAACGAAAAACAACCTGTGTCACTTGATATGGCAACATATAAATTGTTGGCTATTTGCTTTGTGAGGGGAATTTTCATATATTCAGCCAAGTGGAATATAATTTCACCTGTTGCCGCTGCATTTTCATTAATGCAATTATATTTTGCAAACCTTGTATTGGTGTTATGATGGTCTATATTTATTGTTTCCGCACATTGTTCAAAAATTTCAGCACGGCTGCCCAGCCGAAAGATGTCCCCGCAATCCACCGCAATCACAATGTCGAATTGCGGCATTTTAGCTTGCTTTGTACCGTAAAGCAAGCTGCATATCAGCGGGTTATCTTCTTCGGGCACAACAACAGCGTGTTTACCCAGATGCTCTAACATCAGCTTAAGGGCAAATGCAGAGCCCAAGCAATCACCGTCCGCATTTTTATGGGGCAAAATGATGAACTTTTCCCCTTTTTTTAATATTGGCGATATATCTTTAAACATTGCCCCCTCCGTTTTTGTTTATTTTATCTAATATCTTATTAATATGAGCGCCGTGCTCAATGGAGTGGTCAAGCTTAAAAATAACCTCCGGCGTATAGCGCAAACCTATCCTGCTCCCTATTTCTTTGCGCACAAAGCCGGCAGCGTTTTTAAGCCCATCAATTGTATTTTGCTGCTGCGTGCTATCACCAAGCACACTTACATATATTTTGCACCATTTCATGTCTTTTGTTACATCAACACCAACAACGCTTGTCATTTGCGCTATTCTGGGGTCTTTTAACTGCCTTATTATAGCGCTGACCTCTTTTTTTACTTCTTCATTTATTCGGTTGATTCTGTTAGCGCTCATCTTTATGCACCGCCTTTTGCATTATTTAGGGATTTCCTCCATAATAAAGCTTTCGATAACATCCCCTTCTTTAATATCGTTGAACTTTTCAAGCCCCATGCCGCATTCGTAACCTGCCAAAACTTCTTTTGCGTCATCCTTAAAGCGTTTGAGCGAATCCAACTTACCCTCATGAATTACAATACTGTCGCGAACAACCCGCACTTCGCTGTTGCGGATGATTTTTCCGTCCGTTACATGACAGCCCGCAATTGTTCCGATTGCGGAAACCTTAAAGGTTTGCCTAACTTCAGCGTGCCCAAGCACCTTTTCGCGATACACAGGGTCCAACATACCCTTCATTGCCGCCTCTATTTCTTCTATTGCTTGGTATATAACTCTATATAAACGGATTTCAACATTTTTCATAGATGCCGATTCCACTATTATGGCGTTAGGCCGAACATTAAAGCCTATAATTATGGCATTTGATGCGGATGCAAGCAGTATGTCCGATTCGGTGATTCCGCCCACGCCGGCATGTATAATGTTTATTCGCACTTCTTCGTTAGTTAGCTTTAAAAGGGATTGGCTTATTGCTTCTGCCGAGCCTTGAACATCCGCTTTTATAATAAGGTTAAGCGTTTTTATTTGCCCCTGCTTTATTTGGTCGAACAGCGAATCAAGCGAAACAATTTGTTGCGGCGATTGGCTGTGTTTTTCCTTTTGCAGTTGTTTTCGTCCGTCGACTATCGTTCGCGCCTTTTTCTCATCATCCATAACATAAAACAACTCGCCCGCATCAGGCGCTTCGTTTAACCCCATTATTTCAACTGGCATTCCCGGACCTGCTTTGGTAATGCGCTTGCCGGTGTCGTCAATCATCGCGCGAACTTTACCCATGGATGTTCCCGCAAATAAAATATCACCCGTTTTAAGCGTTCCGTTTTGCACCAAAAGCGTTGCCACCGCACCTTTATTTTTATCCAAGCGCGACTCGATAACAGCGCCCTTTGCGGCACGGTTTGGGTTTGCTTTCAGTTCCTTCATATCCGCAACAAGCAATACCATTTCCAAAAGCGTATCTATATTTTGTCCTTTTAGCGCCGAGATGGGAACGCAAATGGTTTCGCCGCCCCATTCTTCCGGAACAAGCCCATGCTCCGTAAGCTGTTGCTTTACATTTTCGGGGTTTGCCTGCTCTTTATCAATTTTATTAATTGCAACAATAATATTGACGCCTGCCGCCTTTGCATGGTTAATGGCTTCAACTGTTTGCGGCATAACGCCGTCATCCGCCGCAATTACAAGTATTGCTATATCGGTGACTTGCGCCCCTCTTGCGCGCATAGAGGTGAAAGCCTCATGCCCCGGCGTGTCAAGGAAGGTAATGTTTTTATTGTTTACACGAACTCTGTATGCGCCGATATGCTGGGTTATACCGCCTGCCTCGGTGTCAATTACATTAGCTTTTCTGATATAGTCAACAAGCTTGGTTTTACCGTGGTCAACATGACCCATAACGACAACAACGGGTGCGCGAGGGGAAAGCTGTTCCGGCGTATCCTCAAAATCGTTTATAAGAAGTTCCTCCGGCGTAATTATAATTTCTTTTTCTAAAATAATGTTAAATTCTTGCGCCACAACGCTTGCGGTGTCAAAGTCTATGCTTTGCGAAACAGATGCCATAACCCCTAACTGCATAAGGCATTTGATTACCTCTGTTGGCTGTTGTCCTATTTTTTCGGAAAAATCGCCAACTGAAATTTCGTCCGTAATATTTATAATTTTGGGTTCTTCCTTTTCCTGTTTTACGCTCGGTTGTTTTTGTTCTGCCACAACAGGGCGTTTATCATATTTTGTCCTTCTTCTGCCCTTTTTAATCTTTTGTTTTTTCGTTGTGTCAATATCCTCAACCGCTTCCGGCACAAGCTCCTCGATTTTTTCGGTATCAAACTTTGCCAAATCAACGGTTGAAGTTCTGGTATCCACATATCTTGCTTGTTTTTTTATCGGTTTATTTAAATCTTTTAATAAATCGTCATCCACCTTAACAGGCTCTTTAACGGCAGGTTGCTGCTTTATCTTGTCTAAAATAAAGGTAAATTCCTCAACCTGATGTTTTTGGGTTAAGTAATCAAATATTATATCAAGCTCGTTTGATTCAAGCGAGCTGTTATATGTTTTAGGACGCCCACCCAGTTGTTTTAACACCTCTACTATCTGTGTACTTTTTAAACCAAGAGATTTTGCAATTTCGTGCACCTTAACCCTAATCATTCACACACCCCCATAATTTCCTTGCCAATGCGTTTGAGCTCATTGGCAAAATTGCTGTCAATAACAGCAATTGCCGCTGTTTCATTTTTGCTTGCTATTTTACCGAATAATTGCTTGCTCCCGCATTTTATAACATCAACGCCATAGCTTGTGCATTTATCCGTAATTCGCTTTATTGTCGGCTTTGAAGCGTCCTCCGACAATAAAACAAGCTTTGCTTTGCCGCCCCGAACAGCGTCAACCACATTATCGCCGCCCGAAACAACCTTGCCTGCTTTTACGGCAAGCCCAATCATACTATAAAATTTATTATCTTTCAATACCCAACAACACCTCGTATATTTCCTTGTCAACTTTAGCCTTCAAGTTTTTTTGTATGAGTGATAGTTTTTGGCTTTTTTCAATGCATTTTGCGTTATTGCAAACATATGCGCCCCTGCCGCCTGCCGAACGGTCAACATCAATCGAAATAATGCCGTCTGATGTTTTTGCAACCCTTATAAGCTCATCTTTTACTTTGTTTTGTCGGCATGCAATGCACATCCTAACACTTACCTTATTGCCTTTTTCATCATATATCTTATGCTTCGCCATAATCGTCCTGCTGCGATTCGCTTTTTAATATATCAATTTTCCAGCCGGTCAGCTTTGCCGCAAGGCGAACGTTTTGCCCTTCCTTTCCTATTGCAAGCGAAAGTTGGTGCCCCGCAACCTCAACGGTGCATATTTTGGCTTCTTCATCCAATTTAACGCTTAAAGCGTTTGCCGGCGCAAGCGCCGCCGAGATGTATTCCGCTATGTTATCACTATATTTGATAATATCAAGCTTTTCGCCTTTTAATTCCTCTACAATTTTTTGCACCCTTATCCCTTTATGCCCAACGCAAGCGCCGATTGGGTCAACATTTTGGTCATTGCTTGCAACAGCAATTTTTGTGCGTGAACCGGCTTCTCGTGAAATGCCTTTTATCTCTACCGTGCCATTTTTTATTTCCGGCACTTCCAATTCAAAAAGACGACGAACAAGCCCCGGATGCGTTCTGGAAAGCAAAATTTGCGGGCCTTTTGTTGTTTTTTGAACTTCAACCACATAAAGCTTTATCCTTTGTCCCTGCTGGTAAACTTCCGAGCTTACCTGCTCTTGCGGTGCAAGCATAACCTCTGTTTTTCCTATATCAATCATAATATTTCGCTTTTCAACCCGCTGAACTATGCCTGTGATAATGTCGTTTTCCTTGCTGGCAAATTCATCATAAAGCATTCCTCTTTCCGCCTCGCGTATGCGCTGCGTCACCACTTGTCGGGCAGTTTGGGCTGCAATTCTGCTAAAGGTTTGCGGAACGGTTTCCTCCTCCACAATATCCCCTATTTCATAAGCCGAGTTTATTCTTTTAGCCTCCGCCAAAGAAATTTGTGACACCGAGTCGTCAGCCATTTCAACCACTTTTTTTTGTAAAAACACCCTCATGCCGCCTGTTTGACGGTCTATTTGCACTCTTGCCGAGTAATTAGAACCATAATTTCTTTTGTATGCCGAAACAAGCGCCGCTTCAAGCGCTTCAATAAGAATGTCTTTACTAATACCCTTCTCTTTTTCAAACTCATCAAGTAAAACCAAAAAGTCTCCGTTCATTTTTTTGAAACCTCTCCTTATCTGTTAAAATCAAATAGGGAATTTGCGCTATCCATCTATTTAATATGTTATGCTTTTGAATTTAACTATAAAATACAACGAAAGAGTGGGATTGTGCCCACTCCTTGCCGTTTACTTCTCATTATTAATATTATAACTTAGTTTTCACAACAATGCAAGTCTTTTTGTTTATTTGTTTGAGCATAATAAAACAAACCCATTTTGCGCAAATTGGTCAAAAAAGCAGTTTTGTTGAATATAGAGCGGAATTTACGAAATAATACTGATAGGGTTCAACTCCCCCATGCTTAAGGCAAAGAATTTGTGTATGTCAAAAAGGTATATTCGGTGTCGTTATAAGTTTTTAAATGGGATTTTTCCGCTACACTCCAGTTTTCCGCCAAATCAAGGTTCGGAAAATGTTTGTCTGCGGAAAAGCTTTTATAAATTTTCGTGACATATGCCCTTTTGCAAAAAGGCAGCAGTAATTTATAAATTTCCTGCCCGCCGATAATGAATATGTTGTCAGCGCTGTATTGCTTTAATTGTTTTAAGAGTGTTTCGGAATTGTTGCACACGATTGCCCCGCTTGCTTTAAATAAAGGGTTTTGCGACATCACAATATTTGTGCGGTTTTTAAGCGGCGCGCCGCCGGGCAACGATTGCAATGTTGCGCGCCCCATAACAACCACTTTGCCAAGCGTTTTTTGACGGAAAAATGCCATATCCTCCGGGATTGAAGCAAGCAGCTTGCCGTCACAGCCTATTCCCCAGTTTTGGTCAACCGCAACAATTAAATTCAAAAAAAACGCCTCCCAATCAACAAGTGCAAATACCATTATTTTTAAAGCAAATTAGCATAAGCAAATTTTATCATAATTACAAAGCACAGTCAATAAAACTATTTTTAATTTTGAAATAACCCGATAGCATTAAAAAAACATATATGAAAAATGAGGTGGCTGTATGAAAGCGCAAAAGAGGCTTGGTAAACAAACGGTACAAATGGCAGGTGATGTTAAAATAATCGGCAACGCAAGCATTGTCGGTAAAAAAGAGGCGGAGGGTCCGCTGCGCAATGATTTTGACACAACGGTTGACGATGGGTATTGGGGAGAGCAATCGTGGGAAAAGGCAGAAACAAAGTTTCAGAAGGAAACAATAAATCTTGCCATCAGCAAGGCGGGCAAGTCGATTTCGGACATTAACTTGATGTTTACGGGCGACCTTATAAACCAATGCACCTGCTCGTCATTTGGTGCGCGCGAACTTCAAATACCGTTTTACGGCATTTTCGGCGCATGCTCCACTATGGCGGAATCGCTTTCATTGGGCGCAATTGCGGTTGACGGAGGGTTTGCCGAAAATGTTTTATGCGGCACAAGCAGTCACTTTGCATCTGCCGAAAAACAGTTTAGGCTGCCCCTCGAATACGGCGGGCAACGCCCCCCAACAGCGCAATGGACCGTTACCGGCAGCGGCATGACGGTGCTGTCAAACGAAGGGGAAGGGATGTTTATAACTCACCTGACAACCGGCGTAATAAACGACAACGGAATAAAGGATGCGAACAACATGGGGGCGGCAATGGCGCCGGCGGCGGCGGATACCATAATAACCCACCTGCGTGACACCGGCAGACAGCCGGAATTTTACGACCTTATAGCAACGGGCGACTTGGGCTCGTTCGGAATGTCAATTGTACGGGATTTGACGCAAAAAAATGATTTATCCCTTGGGCAGAATTATAATGATTGCGGGGTAATGATATTTGATACCAAAAAGCAAGACGTTCATGCAGGCGGCAGCGGTTGCGGTTGTAGCGCGGCGGTGCTTTGCGGGCATATATTAAAACAAATGCAAGAGGGCAACTTAAAGAATGTGCTTTTTGTTGGAACAGGAGCGTTGCTGAGCACAACAAGCGTGCAGCAGGGAGAAACAATCCCTGCAATCGCACATGCGGTGGCTATTTCGGTTTCAAAATAAAAAGCAGTATAAGAAAGGCGGATGATTTAAAGTTGAATTATTTAAATGTGTTTTGGGTAGGCGGAATTTTATGCGCAATAGGGCAGGTGCTTATAGATAAAACAAAGCTTACGCCGGCAAGGATACTTGTTTTATATGTGGTTTTGGGGGTGTTTTTAACCGGTTTGGGTTTATATCAGCCGATTGTGGATTATGCGGGGGCGGGTGCAACGATACCGCTTACCGGGTTTGGATATGCGCTTGCCAAGGGTGTGGAAAAGGCGGTTGACCGCGTTGGTTTTATGGGAATCTTCACCGGCGGATTGACCGCAACGGCGGCGGGGATATCGGCGGCAATGTTTTTTGGGTATATATTTGCTTTGATTTTTAAACCAAAAGAAAAGTAGTTTGTAATAAAAGCGGACAAGTTTGTATATATATTAAATATCGGGGGTGGAAAACATGATGGCAAAACGGATAATTCTTAACAATTTACCGCCTGAAATTGCACAGCGGCTGCAAGATGTGTCTTTTTCAACTTTGGAGGAGGTGCGGCTTCGTGCCGGCAAAAGGCTTGCGCTTTGTGACGGCGGTTTAAATTCTGTTTTGCCATATGTTGTTTCACAAAAAGAAATTGAACAGACGGTTCAAATAATAAGCCGCTCTTCCGTTTATGCATACATTGACGAAATAACAAATTGTTTTATTACCCTGGAAGGCGGACATCGGGTTGGGCTTTGCGGCAGGGCGGTTTTAGACGGCAATAAAATTATAAATATAACTCAAATGAGCGGTCTGAATTTTAGGATAGCCCGTCAGGTAAAGGGCGCGGCAGATAAAATAATGCCGTACATAACAAAAAACAGTTTGTGCAACACCCTTATAGTATCTCCGCCTCAATGCGGAAAAACAACAATAATAAGGGATGTAGCGCGGCAGCTTGGCGAAACTTTCAAGGTGTCAATAATAGATGAGCGAGGTGAGATTGCGGCTGTAAGAGGGGGTGTTGCACAGCATGATGTAGGCGAAATGACGGATGTTTTAGACCTTTGTCCAAAATCAATCGGCATTCCGCTTATGCTAAGGAGCATGTCGCCTGACGTTATAATAACAGACGAAATAGCGCATACCGACACCGAGGCGATACATAAAGCGCTCTCATGCGGCGTAAAAATTATTGCAACGGCGCACGGAGACAGCGCCGAGCAGGTAAAACGAAGAATAAAAGCGCCTTCCGTTATGGAAGAATTCAACTGCGTTATAACGCTTAGCCGAAAAAAGGGTGTTGGAACAATAGAAAGTATAACCCTTTAAATTTCTGTTCTAAAAGCGGACAAAGCATAATAATATATCTTAAAGGGGGGTGGAAAAGGGTGTTACAAAAGATTTTAGGATGTGTGGTAATTGTAATGTGTGCGGCAAAAATAGGCTTTGACGAGGCGGCGCGCTTTACACGGCGGGTGAGGGAAATACGCGAGTTTCAAACGGCGCTTGTAGCGTTAAAGGGGGAAATTGGGTTTTGCAAAACACCCCTTCCACAGGCGCTTGCTAAGGTGGGGCAAAACCTCAAAACATCAATAAGGCACATTTTCATCAAGGCGGGCGGGGCAATGAAAGAAGGCGGCAGATATGCCGATGAAGTGTGGGAAACAACCGTTTCGACCGTTAAAAAAGATTTATCATTAAAAAGCGAAGAAATATACATATTAAACACTTTTGGAAAATTGCTTGGCACAAGCGATGTTGTCGGGCAGATAGAAAATATCGAGCTTACATCTTCAAAGTTGGATATTTGCGAGCGGCAGGCGTTGGATGACGAAATAAAATTTGCACGCTTATACCGCAGTCTTGGCGTTATCGGAGGTATATTTACCGCAATACTATTTTTATGAGTCGGAGGGTAATATGGGTACTGATATTGATATCATCTATAAAATTGCAGCAATCGGAATAATAACCGCGGTGCTTTACCAACTGCTTAAAAACTCAAAGCACGAGGAGTTGGCGCTAATGACCTCGCTTGCCGGACTGGTGGTGGTGCTGTTTATGCTGCTGCCGCAAATAAGCCTGTTGTTTACAACAATTAAATCGCTGTTCGGGCTATGATGATAAAGGTTGCGGCAGTTGCCGTCATAGGGGCGGCGGTGTCGGTGGTGTTGCGGCATATTAAGCCCGAATATTGCATCGGCGTTGCAATCGCATGCTTTGTTATCATCATGATGATGATTAAAGACGACATTGCAGCGGTGATAGACACCATGCTGCTTTCGGCAAACGAAATGGGCATTGATTCGGTTTACGTAACGCTGATTATAAAAATAATAGGCGTTGCATATTTGACGCAGTTTGCCTCGTCAATATGTGAAGACGCCGGGGAAAAAGCGATAGCAATGAAGGTTGAATTTGCAGGCAGAATAAGCATAATACTAATGTCGGCGCCGTTGATGTTTGCCGTTATAAATTTAATTTCGGGGATATTGCCATGAAAAAGATGTTGTTGGTTTTACTTTTGCTTTTACCGATTACCGTTTGCGCGAATGAAACAGAAAGTATAATAAACAGCCAAATTGAACAAAGCGGCATAAGCGAGTTGGCGCAACAGCTTGAAAAGGTTAAAAATAAAAATTTTAACGAAATAGTCCCGCGCTTTGACATTAAGGAGATGACGAAATCTCTTGCTTTGGGCGGCTGGAAGTGGGATATATCGGTTATTTTAAAAAGGGCTTTTGCTTTTTACTGCAAGGAGCTCTTTATAAGCGTTAAAATAATGACAAGCCTTATAGCATTGGCGTTTATTTGTTCGCTTGTAGAAAATTTGCAAAAAAGCTTTGGGTCGGGAGGTCCGGCGGGAGCAGCCTTTTTTGCTTGCTTTTTCCTTGTTACGGCTGTTGCGGTAAATGCTTTTATAAGCTTGGCAAACTCTGCCGCCGACCTTTTGGACGATATAGTGTTTTTTGTAAATGCGCTTATCCCCGTTACATTGTCAATGCTTGCCGCCGGAGGCGCAGTGATGAGCGCCGGGGTGTTTCACGGCACATTGGTTGCGTGCTCCAATACGGTTTCACTGCTTGCCAAAAATATTTTGATGCCTTTTATCCTAATTTCAACCGCGCTTGGCATTGCTGGGTGTGTGAGCGAGCAAAATTCGGTGGGACGCCTTGCAAAGCTTTTTTCAAACGCGACAAAATGGGCGCTTGGTGCAGCGCTTGCCGTTTTTGTCGGCATTATATCGCTGCAAAGCGTTGCGATGCCGGTGGTGGATGGAATTTCGGTCAAAACGGCAAAATATGCAATGGGCGCTTTCGTGCCGGTTGTTGGCAGCGTGCTGTCCGAAACGCTGGATTTGGTGTTTGCCTGCTTTACATCGTTAAAAAATGCCGTTGGGGTGGCAGGGCTTGTTTCCATCATAGCAATTTGCAGCGCAACGCTATTAAGGCTTGCGGCGCAGGCATCAATGTTTTATTTAACAGCGGCATTGGCAGAGCCGATTTCCGACAAACGAATTGTTGATATGCTTAGTGTTGTTGCGGGGGCGGTCACCCTAATTTTTGCCCTTGTTTTGTCTGTCATGATTTTATTTGTTGTTAATTTAACAATTATTATCGGTGCGGGCAACAATGCGGCGCTGTTTGGCAGGTGATGGAATGAGCGGTATAACGCTTTGGGTAAAAGGTATTATCGCAATTATTATTTTTTCAAGCTTCGCCGAGCATTTATTGCCGGGCGGAGAGATAAAAAAATATGTTCGTTTTGCCGTTGGGCTTATCGTTATTGCGCTTATGGTGAAGCCGCTGCTTGGTGCAAAAACTTTGGAAATCCCGAACATTGCGCCCGGCGGGCAACATGATTATGCGGTTTTTGATTATAAAGATATATATGTGCAGCGGCTTGAACAGCAGGTTAAAAACGCGATAGGCGTTGAAAAAATCAAAATAATTGTAAATCCTGAAAACCCGGTTGAAATTATTTATGTTGTTGCGGCGGAAAAAAAGGAGAAAATAGCAAACTATTTGGAAATACCTTCAGATAAAGTGGGTGATTGATATAAACGAAGCAATAGATAAGCTTTTAAAAGGTAAAAACGCCAAATATGCGGTGTTTATCTGTGTGGGTATTATGATTTTAATAGCGGCGGCGCCCTCGGGCGGTAAAAACTTTAAAAGCTTTGATTCGTATAATGAAAAAAGGCTTGCCCGCATCCTTGGTCAAATAGATGGGGTGGGCGGCGTTGAGGTTATGATAACAAGTAAAAATAACGAGGCGGAGGGAGTGATAATTGTTGCGCATGGTGTGCAAAGCCCTGAAATAAAAGGCAGAATATGCAATGCAGCAGCGGCGGTGCTTGGCATCGGACCGCATAAGATTGAAGTTTTTATCAAAAAGGGAGTGAAATAAAGTATGAAAAAGTTTAATTTTAAAGGTTTCGGGAAAAGGCAGGTAACGCTTTTGTCGCTTGTAATACTTATAGCGGTGGCAGGATATATAAACATTACGCATAAGGACGAAGATGCAATTCCTGTGTCGGGTGAAATAGACTTGCAGCAAGAGGCGCCGCCGCTTTCGGCTTCGCAAGGGGACGAATATTTCGCCCTCTCGCGCCATGAAAAAGAAAAAAGCAGAAGCGCTGCAATGGAAGTGTATCGGGAAGTGTCAAAAGACAGCTCCAACACGGCGGCGGTAAAAGAGGATGCGCAAAAGGAGCTTACCGCCTCTGCAAAAGCAATTGAAACGGAGGCGCTTTTAGAAGGGCTGATAAAGGCAAAAGGTTTTGAAGATGCAATAGTATATATATCCGAAGGGGCGGCAAACATTGTGGTAAAAACAATGGGGCTGACCCCCGGTCAAGCGGCGCAAATTAAAGAATTGGTTATGGAAAATGCAAAGATTGCGGCGGATAAAATAAAAATAGTTGAAATAAAATAACAAAACTGGTACAATAATATGGGTATATGTCATATAATAATGTAAAGGCTTGGCGCCATATTATTTAATATTTCCATAATACCAATGAGAAAGGAGTTATATACATGGGCGAAGAACAAAAAATTGAACAACCAATGGGCAACATAAAAATTTCGGAAGAGGTAGTGGCAATCATATCAGGTATTGCAGCAAGTGAAGTGAGCGGGGTTGCGGGAATGAGCAACACCTTCGCAAGCGGCATTGCAGAGCTTTTGGGTAAAAAAAGCTTGGCAAAAGGCGTTAGGGTGGAGCTTGAAGAAACAACAACCTCCATCGGCATATCGCTTGTGGTTGAATATGGGTGCAAAATACCGGATGTTGCATGGGAAGTTCAAGAAAAGGTAAAGAAAGCGGTTGAAACAATGACCGGGCTTGAAGTGCTTGAAGTGAACATCTTTATTGACGGGCTTATTATGCCAAAAGAGGAAAAACCGTCCGAACCGGAGGAGTAATTCTCAAAACATCAATAAAACAGAGCCTTTATACATGGTCATTTTAACATGCAAGTCGTCATTAAAAATGCGCGACACTGCTACTTTATGCGCCTTTCTATGGTAACGCCATAGAAGGGCTGTTTTTTTCCCCGTTATTTTTAGTAAAGGTGTTATTGAAAATAATATCGAATTATGTTACAATGTTTTTTAGATTAGGAGTGTTTTTATGGTTTTGATGAAAGAAATACTGCGGCTGATTGTTTTTAGCGCCGAAAATTCATTTATACAGGTAACGGGTTTTGTCGGTGCGGTGTTGATTATTTTTGGGTATATTGATTTTAAGGTGTCGGGGGCTTTGGTTAAAAAAATAGAAAAATCTAAAAAAACACAGCCTATAATCGGCTCGTTTTTAGGGCTTACCCCGGGGTGCGGCGGCGCAATTTTTGTAATGCCGCTGTTTCCGAAAGGAACTGTCAGCTTCGGAACGGTGGTGGCAACCCTTATCGCAACAATGGGCGACTCTGCCTTTGTTCTTATGTCGGTAATGCCTGTGCAGTATATTTGGGTCAGCATTTTTTCTTTTATCGTGGCGGTGGCAACCGGTTACTTGGTTGACCATTATGACCTTGGAGCAGGGCTTTTGGAAGGCATAGAATTAAGAAAAGCAAATAAACAAAAAAAGAAGGAAATAGCCCGTAAGCCTTTGATGGCGCAATCAGAACAAGGCGATGACACACCTGTGCATATAGGACATGCCGAAGGAGATGAGATTGACTACATACTCCATCATTGCATAAAAGGTCATCAAGAACCCGGAACGTTGGGATACCGGTTTACGCATGGCGCATATCCGCTTTACTGGGCTGTTATTCTAATTGGGTTTATATTTGGAATTATGGATTTGTTTCAAGTAGACCTTAATGCATTCTCAATCCCGAATTTAGGAACAATTGTGGGAATTGCGGGCACCCTTTTGTCTATTATTATGATGGTGATGGGCAAAAAATTTATTTGCGACGACACCCATGAAGAATCGGAGTTAAAGCTGCTAAGCTTCAAAGAAACAATTATTCACAATGCTCAGGATACGGCATTTGTGGGAATGTGGGTGTTTTTTGCGTATTTGGCATACGAACTTTTTATTCTTGCTTTGGGCAGGGGAGACCATTCAATCGGCAATCAAATAGCGGCAGCCTTTTTAAGCCAGCAAGGCTTAACGGCGGTGATACTTGGAGTTTTGGTTGGAATAATTCCGGGCTGCGGACCGCAAATAATATTTGTTACACTGTATACAAAAGGGCTGATACCTTTTGCGGCGTTGCTGGCAAACGCCATATCGCAAGATGGAGATGCGCTTTTCCCGCTTATAGCAATAGATAAAAGGTCGGCTGTGCGGGCAACGGTGTTAAATACAATACCTGCGATTTTAGTGGGTTTGCTGGCATACCTTATTGAGGTTAAGTTTTTTAAATAATTTGCTCTGTCGACTTATACCGGGCTCAAGGATGTGATTTAACATAATGAAAACAAACCAATTAAAAACGGGTGTGATTTTGTCATACCTTACAATGGGTCTGGGTTATATTATTTCGTTAATATACACACCCAATATGCTCAGACTGCTTGGGCAAAGCGAATTTGGCTTATATAATTTGGTTTCGTCGGTGGTAAGTTATTTAGGGGTTTTAAGCTTTGGATTTACAAGCGCATATATGCGATATTATTCAAAATTCAAGGCAAGCAACAGTATAGAAGGCGTTAAAAAGCTAAACGGCATGTTTGTGGTAATTTACACCGTTATCGGTCTTGTTGCAGTGATTGCCGGCTGGGTTCTCGTTGGTAATACAGATGCGATTTTTGGAAGCAAGCTGACGGCGCAAGAACTTGCCAAATCAAAAATTTTGCTTTCAATTATGGTGTTAAACATTGCAATATCTTTTCCGGCAAGCGTTTTTGGCTCTCACATAATGGCAAACGAAAAGTATATATTTCAAAAAGGGTTGGAGCTTATAAGAACCATAGTAAGCCCCTTTGCCGTTTTGGTTGTGCTGCTGCTGGGCTATAAATCCGTAGCAATGGTTATTGTAACTACCGCAATAACCATTTCGATTGAACTTTCCAATGCAATATTTTGTTTAAAAAAGCTGAACATGGAGTTTAGCTTTAAAAGTTTTGATTTTTCACTAATGAAAGAAATGATGCTTTTTTCTTCGTTTATATTTATAAACATAATTACCGACCAAATTAACTGGAACACCGATAAATTTATTTTAGGCAGAACGAAAGGAACGGCGGAGGTGGCGGTTTACGGACTGGCATCCCAGCTGAATTTACATTATTTATCGCTGTCGGCAGGCATATCATCCGTGTTTGTTCCGCGGGTTAACAAAATGGTTGCAGAATTTAACGACAATGTTAAATTGACAGAGCTTATGACACGAATCGGCAGAATTCAGGCCATTGTGCTGTCATTAATTTTCACCGGGCTTATATTTTTCGGCAAGCCGTTTATACGCATGTGGGCGGGGGAGAGCTATTCCGATTCGTATGCAATAGCCCTTTTTCTTATAATTCCGGTTACGGTTCCCGCCATACAAAATATTGGATTTGAAATTCAAAAAGCGAAAAACATGCATCAATTCCGTTCGTGGACATACTTTTTCATTGCGGCGGCAAATATTTTAATAAGCATTCCGCTTGCCAAAAGGTATGGCGGAGCAGGCGCCGCTGCCGGCACAGCGCTTGCTTTAATAATGGGAAACGGCATAGCTATGAATTGGTATTACCATGTAAAAATAGGGCTTAATATGAAACATTTTTGGTGCGCCGTGTCAAAATTGCTGCCTGCCGTTTTTTTAGCCGCTTTGGTTGGAACGGCAATCGTCACTTTATTTAAAATAAACAGCTTTAGTTCGCTGTTTTTATTTGGATTTCTTTATACCGCCGTCTTTTGCGGTTCAATGTGGTTTTTAGGCATGAATGAATATGAAAAGGGTTTATTCGGCAATATAAGACCAAAAATGTTAAAAAAACAGCGTTGAAGCTATAATTCAAACATTGGAGGAAAAAATGCTTATAGACTTACATTCGCACACAAATGAATATTCCGCCTGTTCTGCAATGAGCCCGGAGGGGCTTTTAACTTCGGCAATTGAAAAGGGATTAGACGGGGTTGCAATAACCGAGCATAATTTTATGCGCAATCACGATGATATGGAAACATTGAGGCGGAAATTCCCGCAAATAAAAATATTTAACGCAATTGAAGTGTCAATAAAAGAGGATGAACATGTGCTTGTGTACGGTGTAACAAATCCCAATTTATTTTACAGCGGGATGAGCGTTAAAGAACTTGGCAATGTAGCTAACCAAGAAGGCGGCATAATGGTGCTTGCACACCCTTTCAGATACAAAGATACCGTGTCGGAAAAAGTGATTGAAAGCGATATAGAAGGTCTGGAATTTGCCAGCGCAAACGTTAAGGGGTACATGCTGAAAGGTTTTGATTTTTTATTAAAAAACAAGCGTCTAATAAAGGTTGCGGGCAGCGATGCGCACAGCTTAGATACAGTCGGTCTTTTTGCCACAAGGTTTAAAAACAAAATTAACAACGAAAAGGAATTGGCAAAGGCGATACGGTCAAATGATTTGTCTATTTATAAGGACGAAAATGCAGTTAGACAAAGAAATCAAATCCGCGTTAAAAAAATCCCCGAGGTTTTAAACTTTTTAAATGCAGGGCTTGAACCAAAGGAGATAAAAGAAAAAATCGGCGGAGTGTTTACTTTTTCCGACATTAAGGCAATAAGAGAAAATAAAAATGTGCTTTATGATTTAAGCCCCCCGACCGATTGCTAAATGTTTCCAAGTGTTTCACATCTTTTTTGAAGGCTTGGCGAAGTTTGTAAAATACCCGTGCATGGCGTTGCATTTTAATAATGCGGATTATGCAGCTTTGATATGTAATTTAGCCGATTCCAATCCTGCATAGTGGAGTTTCCTTGTTTAATTTTATTAACCAGCTCCTGTTTTTCCAATGCCATAACTTTTGCATTTTGATTTTTCCCTTTCCGCTTGAATAACCATTCGTACAGCGTTTTTGCCTTCAAACGAAAGCTTTTTATATTCCTCAAGCAACTCTATATCATCATCAGATAAATTATATCCTACCGAGCGTATACTGTCTTTTTGCTCCGTTTCGTCCATGAAAAGGCAGTATATCGGAACCGACAGATGAGAGGCAAGCTCTTTTAGAATTTTACTTTTGGGAATTGAGCCGTTTTTCCATGCCGTACCCTTTGAAGAACTATATCCAAGGTTTAACAGGGTTTCTGTTACTGTTGTGCCCTTTTCAAAGCAAATTCTCTTTAAATTGGTATAAAACATTGTTCACAATCCTTTCTTCACAATTCTAAGTTACGGAATTCAATTGCCTTTGTTAAATTCGCATATAACCGACATGTGGGCTTGTGTAAAATTGACAAAATTCTAAAAAGTAGAACTAAAATTCTTGACATTTCCATTAAATGGTATTATAATACAGATATAGCGGCCGCTAAATATTTTAAAACAGGTAACATATTACAGAAAATAATATCTGTTTCGATTTAATTTTACAATGTTCGCAAATGCTTGTCAAGTATAATGTTTCGACAAAAAACGCCAAAAAGCGCCAATCCTTTGGGCGCGCGCAAGAGAAACGCCTTGTATAGTGTTGAATTTTGTTGATGGGGGGGTGGTAGGATGGATAATTACTTACAGGCGTATAGCAGATATCACAATGCGGAGGGAATCGAACCGCAGGTAATCGGAAAATGTGAAAATTGCATGCAAATTCTAACGGACGATTATACAGTTTTTACCGACAGTGAGAACAACTTGTTTTGCAGTGAGGAATGTGCGCTCAAATGCTATGGCGTGGAAGAATATAACGGCTAAGCTAATGCTTTGTGAGCCGGAAAGGTTAAGGGTTACATATGAATTGGAAAAGCGTTGCAGCAGAAGATTTGGAAAGGTACGGAAAGCAAAAAAAGTCACTTGATAGTCTTTATGAAAGAATTAGCATATTAACTGACAGCTACACCGCGCTCCGCCCGATAGCGTCCAATAAAGTTCCCGTTCGTGGTGATACGACGCAAATTGAAGATGTAATGCTAAATAACATAGTAGAGCGTGAAAAATTGAAAAACACATATTCAATCATCAAAAGGCTTGTTAAATTGACTGAGAAGGGGCTGAGCAATTTAAGCGATTATGAGCGGAGAACGCTTGAGCTGTTCTATATCAGAAGGCAAAAAAATCATGTGGACAGGCTTATGGAGGAATTTGGCTATGAGAAATCAAAAGTTTACAACTTAAAAGAAAAAGCGCTTTATAACTTTACTATCGGTGTGTATGGTTTATCGGATTATTATACCGATATAGTTTAAAACCAATCGTAGGGGCTGACGCATTATGCGTAAAGCCCCTTGCGCCTTATGTTGATTGTTTTTTTGAAATATCGGCTGTTATTTTTTCATATGCTCTTTCGGAATGCTCAAAGGTGGATGCATTTGAAAAGATGACCTTTTCTTTATCATTCATTTTTTTTGCCTGCTCTAAATATGCCACGCCTTTTTTTATTTGTTCTTCATATTTATTGGCGATATCTGCAATTTCATCGGCATATTTCTCATCGGTGCCGGCTGCCCCCGCCAAAGCGTAAATATCAATCACCTTATCACAGTCTTTTTGCGGAAAATGCTCGTGCGGCGGCGTGCTGTCGAAAAAGGACAATCCAAGCTCCCTCAAAATAATCATGTCGATGCTATTCGGGTCAAGCCCGCAATGATAAAATTCCACATCAAACCCTTTTTGCAGGGCAGTTTGCGCTATTTTTCTAAGCATCGTGGACTTACCCGTTCCCGGACGCCCTTTAATAAAATATCTGGCGCTGCTGTCTTTTGTAAGGTTTTCGATATAATTTATCGCGCCGCCATGGGTTGCCGCTCCCAAAAAACGATGAAAAACAGCAGAACTTTTTGCCGTTTTCTTATCAAAAAATATTTCATCTATCAGCTGGTTTGTCGCTTTATTTACCTTGTCATAACACATACTGTCAATAAAAATTGCTTCCCAATCATCGTGCACCGACAGCGCGCCTTCAAATGCACGATATGCCAGATTGAAAAAAAGCCTTTTTTTGCACTCGTAAAAATTGATTGATTCAAATTTACGGCAAACCTTTGATTGATTTACAGAAAGGTCAAGATTTAAATATATAACATCATTTATATTGTTTGGCTTTATTTTAACGAAGTTGTCAATAAGCCCCAGCTTAGCTTCGGGTATAATAATGCCTGCAAGGGAGTTATTATCCGTAACACTATGCATAGCTTCCACACACAAACCGACGCTTAGGCAATAATTGTATATTTTTTTAATTAGCGTTGTTTTTCCCGTCCCCGGCGAGCCCGAAATAAGATACAGCGTTTCAAGCCCGCATATGTTGGAATCTCTGAAGCTTACAAGACCCTTCGCGGTGTTCCCATCGGCAAAATAGTGTAACTGTCTGTTATCCATGCATACCATCATCCTTTTATTTTTGCTGAAAAATATGTCAGCATCCTCTTAATACAATATATGAGATTATAATTAAAGTGTTTCACAAAAATAGATTTTTAATAAATGAAGGTATGATTTTTTATTTCAAAGGCAAATTTGTTTTGAATGCAAAATGCGCCCTTCTAACAACTTTATAGGCTGTTAAAAGAGCGCATCGGCAGTAAAAAAATTAGATTTCGGTAAATGCGTCTTTTGAAAGACCGCAAACCGGGCATGTCCAATCGTCAGGAACATCTTCAAAAGCGGTTCCGGGTTCAACCCCGTTGTCCGGGTCGCCAAGCTCCGGGTCGTAAATGTAGCCGCAAACGCATTGATATTTTGACATAATGCCATTCCTCCTTTGTTTTTTGCCATCAACAAACTTTTAACAACAGCTGAAAGTTTTTCGATTGGCATATCTTTTTAAAACTTAGGGCTATTATAATATAAATCAAACTATTTTTCAACTGTTTAATTTACATAGCTGCAAATAAAAGCGTTGATTATGTAGCGCCGTTTGTACAGGCATAAGCTTAAACAGCTGAATTTGCTTTAAGGTCGTTGTGAATTATTCATTTGATAATCAAAACTATAAGGAATAAAATGATGATTTGTTGGTTGCATTAAGGGATATTTGTGATATAATTGAGCTGGTATAGTTTGGGAAAGACCTGAATCGATGCAACAACTAAATTACATGGTTTACAGTTTAGCAAAGGGGGATTGGTTATGAGCAAGTATGCAGTAGGGATGGATTTTGGTTCTCTTTCCGGCAGGGCGGTTCTTGTCGATTTATCAAACGGCAATGAGGTTGCGACAAGTGTGTTCGATTACCCTCACGGGGTTATGAGTGAAAGCCTTCCTTGCGGGAAAACGCTTGATATGGATTTTGCGCTTCAACAGCCGCAGGATTATCTTGACGCTCTTTCATATACTGTTTTGGATGTTTTGAAAACAGCAAATGTATCGCCTAATGATGTGGCAGGGCTGGGTATAGATTTTACCGCTTGCACGGTGTTGCCTGTTTTAGAAGACGGCACACCGCTTTGCTTTTTGGATAAATACAAGGATGAACCCCATGCGTACACAAATGCTTGAAGTTTGCCCTACTATTGCAGAGGGCGAGGTTAAAATTGATGTTAAACCCCTTGGAATAGGCGGGAAAGAAGCGCCTGCACGCATGCTGTTTGATGGCAAAAGCGGCGATGCTGTGTGTGTGTCGCTTATCGATTTGGGAAATAGGTTTAGAATTATTGTTGCCGAGGTTGAAGGGATAAGGGTGCCCAAAAGCATGCCAAAGCTTCCGGTGGCAAGTGTTATGTGGAAACCGTATCCTAACTTTCATGATGGTGCAATGGCGTGGATACTTGCCGGGGGCGCTCATCATTCGGTAATCAGTTACACCATATCCGCGCAACATATTATTGATTTTGCGCACATGGCAAACATTGAATGCGTTGTTATTGGAAGAAACACCGATATTAACAAATTTGAGCAAGAACTTTTAATCTCCGACATGGTTTGGAGCAGGTAGGCTAAACAGCGGGCAAGGAACGGTTAGCCATTATTTGGTGCATACTGCTAAAGATGCAAAAAGCAACCCCTTTTAAAAGGGATTGCTTTTTCAAATACAATTATTATTCGGTCAGCGCTTCCTCAAGCCAGAATTCTCCAACATCCAATGCCGAATAAAGCCCGTCGCGTTCTGCTTTTTTCAGCACCTTTTCCTTGCCCGGAATATCATTGGTTTGCAGTTTTACCACAACATGGGTTGACACATCAAGGTCAATAATTTTGGTTGACGATAAAACTTCAAGCATAATTATAACTTTGTCTTCCGGATTACCGTAATACAACAGGTTTCCCCGTCGGATTAGGGGTTTTCCTTTATACAACAATCCCTCTTTGGGAGTCTTTTTTTTAGTCGCCACTGTACCACCTTCACTTATTTTATAATATTTTGATTCCGCTTCGGTCCCACACCTACCATCCAAACGGGGACACAACATAATTGTTCTATTTTTTCTATATATCGTTGCGCCGCGACAGGCAGGTCTGCAAAAGATTTTACATCTGTAATATCTTCGTCCCACCCTTCCATACTCTCATAAATCGGGGCACATTGTTCAAGCTCGGATAAAGAGGCGGGGAATTCAGTAATAACTTTGCCGTCCTTTTCATACGCTGTGCAAATTTTTAAGTCGCCCACTCCGGACAGCGTATCAAGTTTGTTTACCGTAAGCTTTGTAAGCCCGCTGGTGCGCACGGAATATTTTAATATAACGGCATCAAGCCACCCGCAACGCCTCGGACGACCGGTTGTTGTTCCAAACTCGTTTCCCTTTTGGCGTATATCCTCACCTGTTTTATCAAACAGCTCGGTTGGAAAAGGTCCTTTTCCGACCCGGGTTGTGTATGCCTTTGCAACGCCGATGCAACTGTCAATATATGTTGGGCCTATCCCAGCTCCCACACACGCTCCGCCCGATGTGGGATGCGATGATGTGACATAGGGATATGTACCAAGGTCAATATCCAAGAGCGTTCCTTGCGCGCCTTCAAAAAGCACCCTTTTTTGTGCCTTTATCGCCTCGTGCAGCAAAACGGTAGTATCATCAACATAGGATGCAAGCTCTTTTGCAAAGCTTTTGTACTCTGCTATTACGGCATCTGCATCAATAGGGCTTCCCCCATAAACATGCGTTATCATTTTGTTTTTTAAGCTTATATTTTCCCTTGCTTTTGTTTCAAATAATGAGCCATCCAACAAATCACACATTCTTATTCCGCAGCGTTGCGATTTATCCGCATAGCAAGGACCTATTCCCCTTTTCGTGGTTCCAATTTCACTATCCCCGCGTTGCAGCTCCGACAGCTCGTCTATTTGTATATGGTAAGGCATTATAACATGTGCCCTTGCATCTATTTTTAAATTACTTACCGAAAAACCGGAATCCTTCATTTTGTTTATTTCCACAAGCAATGCCTTCGGGTCAATAACCACACCGTTGCCTATAATACAAAGGGTTTGCGGGTTTAAGATACCGGAGGGCAGCAAGTGCAGCTTATACACATTTCCGTTTGCTTCTATCGTATGCCCCGCGTTGTTTCCGCCTTGCGAACGCACCACAACCTGCGACTGCTGTGCAAGTATATCGGTAACCTTTCCCTTGCCCTCGTCACCCCATTGCGCTCCTATAAGTACTGTTGCAGACAATCTGCATCCTCCTAACAATCGGGCGTATTTGTTATACGCCCCGTTTTATTTTGTGTCTAAATAATCGTTAATTTTTCTAACAAGCATATCGGCGTCGGCAGCATGAGCCGCGCATGCCTCCTCGATTGTTTCACCGCTTGCCGATGGACACCCAACGCAATGCATCCCAATTTCCATAAACAAAACCGCCGTTTTGGGGTCCATTTTAAGCACATCTAAAATAATTGTATCCTTTGTAACCTTCATTGATAATCTCCTCCTGTTATTTTATTGCCTTTTGAATCTATTAAAACGACGGCGGGAAAATCCTTTACCGTCAGTTTTCGCACCGCTTCAGCGCCCAAATCGTCGTATGCAATGATTTTGCATGATTTAACGCATTTTGAGATAAGGGCTCCTGCACCTCCTATTGCTCCAAAATATACCGAGGTATATTGTTTCATCGCATTTACAACTTCGTCATTTCGTTCCCCCTTGCCAATCATTCCGGTCATCCCTTGTTTTATAAGGCTTGGGGTGTATTTATCCATCCTTCCGCTTGTTGTCGGTCCGCACGAGCCGATTACATGCCCCGGTTTTGCCGGGGTGGGGCCGGTGTAATACACAACGGCATTTTTTATATCAAAGGGTATTTTGCCCTCGTCAATCATTCTTTTATGCGCCGCATCGCGCGCGGTATAAATAACCCCGCTAATCAGCACGCTGTCGCCCGCCTTAAGCTTGGCGGCACACTCCTTTGTCAAAGGCGTTGCAACAATTATCTTTTCCACTATTGCTTGTTTCAATCCCTTCAATAAGCCCGGTTATATCGTTTAAAATATAATCGGCGCCGTTTGCTAAAAAATAATCTTTTGCTTTGCGCCCCGATATGCCGGTAAGCACAGCCGCAAAGTCCATACCCGCCGCCTTTGCCGAAAAAATATCCGCCCCCGCATCGCCGATAACAAGCGTTTTTTTCGTTGCGGTTTTATCATAAAACCCACCCAATATTTTTTTATCGTCAAAGTCTTTTCCGAGCATTCCCTTCAAAAATGTGTATTCATGCGGCTTGGCAAGGGGTGAAATGCCCGTTTCCTTTTCCGATTTTAAAACTTCGGTATATGTTATAATTTTATTTTCGTCAAAATATTTTGAAATATCCCATTGCCCAAGCGGGAGTTTGGTTTCAAAATCTACCCGACCGGTGCCTATTCCAAGCGAAATGCCATGGTCAAAAAGTGTTTTCAAAACATTTTTTATATCGTCAATGGGAATAACCGGTTGTTCGCAGTCTAAAAGCCCTTTTTTACCTTTTAACTGCGGTTTTTCATGCCACTTTTCCAAAAACATTTCGTCCCCTAAATACCATTCTTGAAAGGTAAGCACCAAGCGGTGATACCCCTTGCCGCCCCGTTTTCCAAGAGGGCTTTTTTTGCCTATATGGTCATAAAGGGCAGGCGCTGTTAAATTAAGATTTTTTAAGTATTTAAAAACCGCTTCAAAGCCGTCTTTTGCGCCGATAATCAGCGCGGCGGATAAAATAACATATGCAACATCCCAATTTGAATTGACGCCGATGTTTTTTAAATAATGCACCGTCTTATCATTGCAAAAAATATCTTTGCGAATATCGTCTTTATTTTCCATTGCAAAATCAACATCTATATTGCTGTTTAGGTGTTCATAAATTGCAAGCGCCGCCGCATCCCAATACCTTTGTTCGCTTGTTATAACGCCATCCATATCAAATAAAACAGTGTTATATCCGTTTAAAAAATTCGCCGTTTTCGCCATGCAACTACTCCATTATATATTTTATTTCTCCTGCCACACCGGATGTCATTTGAGCCCTTTCGGGGTTTTTTGCAAGCGCCCTGCCCAATGCAATTCCAAATGCGCGAAATGCCGCCTCCCAAATATGGTGCGCATTTTCGCCCCGTTCAATCTTTATATGAATAGTGCAGCTGCCGCCTTGCGCAATGCCGTCTAAAAATGTTGTTAAATCCTCGCTGTGCATATCCTCCGCTTGGGCGGGAATATCACAATTTTTATCAAGCACGAGCATTGAACGCCCTTCAAAGCTTATTGCCGCCGTTGCCCGCGCCTCGTCTATAATCCCAACGCCGTCGCCATACCCGCTTATGCCTTGCTTTTGGTTTTCGTTTACATATTGCAAAAGCGCCTTGCCTAACGTCATGCCGCTGTCTTCGCATATAACATGCGAAAGATTGAATTTGTCCGTTTCAACATCAACACCGATGTTCAAACCGCTGCGCCATACTATATGCTCTATCATGTGGTTTAAAAAAATTATCGGCGTATTAATCGCATTTCGGTAATTTACCTTGACGGGCGGCGCTTGAAGCGTCACCTTTATTTTTGATTCGGTTGATTGCCGTGTAACAGTAATCATTTATTATCTCTCCTCTACGGCAAGGGCGTGAGCGGAAAAACCTTCCGCGCGGGCAATTATCCCGGCTTTTTCTCTAACCGCCTCAAACCCTTCTTTAGTTGCGTATCCTATTGACGAACGCTTTAAAAAGTCAAACACCGAAACGCTTGAATATGTTTTGGCAAACCCACCGGTCGGCAAAATTGCATTGGGGCCAAGCAAAAAATTGCAAAGCGTAATCGGGGTGTGCTCGCCCAATAAAATTTCCCCTGCGTTTTTAATTTTCGGGAGTATGTCAAACGGGTTTTCCGTCATAATTTCCATATGCTCCGGAGCATATTCATTAACAAAGTCAATTGATTCATCAAGGCTGCCCGTTATAATAACGCCACCGTATGTATCAAAATTGGTTTCGATAAATTCCCTTCTTTTTTGCGGCAACTTTAAAAGCTGCTTTTTCGCAATGGAGGCTACCTTTTCAGCAAGCTTTTTTGAATGCGTTACAAGCAGCGATGCGCTGTCCGGTCCATGCTCCGCCTCAATCATCCAATCAAGCGCCGCTTTAAAAGGGTCTGCCTTTTCATCACACAGTATTATCGCCTCGGAGGGACCGGCGGGCAATGAAGTGTCGATATAGCTTGACAAAACACGCTTTGCCGCTGTTACATACGCATTCCCCGGCCCGATTATTTTGTGGGCCTTCGGTATAGTATCCGTTCCGAATGCCGCCGCCGCAACGGCTTGAATGCCGCCGACTTTATATATCTCGGTTATTCCGGTTATTTTAGCCGCCGCTAACAGCGTATCGTCAATGTTGCCCTGTTCATTTGGCGGTGTGGTTATGTATATCTTTTCCACGCCCGCAACAACGGCGGGAATTCCAAGCATCAAAAGCACAGAAGGAAAGCTGCCCTTGCCCCGTGGAACATAAAGGCAAACATCCGCTATCGGGGTTATTTTCTCGCCTGCCATCAGGCCGTTATCAATTTGCGTAAACCACATCTGTGAAGGCATTTGCTGCGCGTGAAATTTTTTGATGTTTCCCGCGGCATATTCTATTGCGTTTTTAGTTTTATCGTCAAGCCGACAGTATCCTTCGTCTATTTCTTTTTGCGTTATTTTTATATCTTCTTTTTTCAGCGTAACGCCGTCAAACTTTTCGGTATATTTACACATCGCGTTGTCGCCTTGTTCGCGAACATCTTCCGAAACGCTTTGTGCAAGCTCGGCATACTGCGTTATATCAAGTTCGGCACGCCGCAGTACAAAGCTTTTTTCGGCGCTGCTCGTTTCGTTCCATATACGAATTTTCATAAGCCACGGAATCCCTTTCTTTTAAAAAACAAACTTTTAATACATTTTACCATATTTATTATAGACCATTTTGCGGTATAAATCAACACAAACTTTTACACCTGCATGCCTTGCCATTTTTTTATTGCATTATACAGACATTTATAGTACAATATAATGGATATATTGACAGACATTGCAAGCGGTATTTGCGTTTGCTCAAAACCCGTAAAAGGATGAGATTTTTGGATATTATTTATCTTGACAACAGCGCCACAACAAAAGCGCATCCCGATGTTATAAATGAAATGCGAGATATTATGGAAAACAATTACGGAAACCCTTCTTCGCTTCATTCCATGGGAGTTAATGCCGAGCGGGCTGTTGAAAAAGCAAGGGTGTGCGTTGCAACGCCGTTAAAGGCAACGCCGGATGAGATATATTTTACATCGGGCGGAACGGAGGGCAACAATCTTGCGCTTATTGGGTCATACAGCGCCATGCGCGTTAAAGGCGGCATAATCACAACAAAGGCAGAGCATAAATCCGTTTTGGAAGCGCTGAAAAATTTTAATAATATTTCATATATAGATATTGACGGCAAAGGGGCAATTGACCTTGAAAGTCTAAAGAAACAAATAACCGATGACACCTCGTTGGTGAGCATATCCCATGTCAACAATGAAACGGGGGCGATTGCACCGATTGATAAGATAGGGGCAATCATAAAAAATAAAAATCCGAAATGTCTTTTTCATGTAGACGCTGTTCAAAGCTATTGTAAAATTGACTTTCCAAAAGCCGCCGCCGACCTTATTACTGTGTCGGGTCATAAAATTCATGGTCCAAAGGGCATCGGCGCATTGTATATAAAAAAAGGGGTGCGAATAACACCTCTTTTATACGGCGGAGGGCAGGAGCGGGGCTTGCGGAGCGGGACGGAAAACACCGCCGCCATAGCGGGGTTTGGCGTTGCGGCATCTTTAAAGTTTGATTTGGAATATATACAAAAGCTAAATTCCGCGCTGCGGCGAAAACTGCAAAATGTTGTTATAAACAGTATAGACGGCTCTCCGTATATACTTAATATATCGGCGCCGGGCATTCGTTCCGAAATACTGCTGCATGCGCTTGCCCAAAGGGGGGTAATGGTGTCGTCAGGGTCGGCATGTTCCGTCAACCGCCCCGAGCCCAGCCATGTTCTGACCGCTATGGGTCTGCCGCGCGAGTTGATTGACAGCAGCGTTCGCATTAGCATTTCAATTGCAAACACCGTGGCGGAAGTCAGCGCCGCCGCCGATATTATAAACGAAACGATATTATTGTTGAAGTCGCAGTTAAGGAGATATTGATGAATAAAATAATTTTAATAAAATACGGTGAGATAATATTAAAAGGTTTGAATCGCCCTATTTTTGAAGAAAGGCTTATTAAAAATTTACGCATGGCGGCAGGTGATGATGTCGCAAAAATATGGAAGGCGCAGGCGGCAATCTATGCCGAGCCGAAACAGGATGTTGATGTTGACGCCCTTGCCCTTCGACTCTCAAAAGTGTTTGGCGTTGTGTCTGCCGCCGTTGCTCACAGCACGGATAAAGACATGGACGCAATAGCCCGAACGACCATAGCGCTTATATCAAACCAAGCTGGAAAAACCTTTAAAGTTGAGGCGAAAAGGGCGGACAAAAAGTTTTTGCCCAAATCGCCCGAAATTTGTGCGCTAATCGGAGAAAAAATATTAAATGCACACCCGCATCTGTCTGTTGATGTTATAAACCCCGACATTGTGGTAAAAGTAGAGGTTCGCGACTTTGCGGCGTATCTTTATGTTGAAAAAATTGCCGGTGTGGGCGGTATGCCGACCGGTTCGAGCGGAAAGGCTCTGTTGCTGCTTTCGGGCGGGATTGACAGCCCTGTTGCGGGGTATATGATAGCAAAACGCGGTGTGCAGCTATATGCTGTGCATTTTTTCAGCCATCCGTACACAAGCGAGCGCGCAAAAGAAAAGGTGTTATCTCTCGGCAGAAAACTTGCGGATTATTGCGGCAAGCTTGTCGTTTTTGTGGTGCCGTTTACCGATGTTTTGCTTGAAATAAGGCAAAAATGCCCCGATGAGCAAATGACTGTACTAATGCGGCGGGCAATGATGTATACTGCAAATAAAATTGCGTCAAAAATCGGCGCATCGGCGCTTATAACAGGGGAAAGCATCGGTCAGGTGGCATCGCAAACGGTTGAAGCGCTTGTTGTGACGGAGGATGCGGCGCAGTTCCCCGTTTTTCGTCCCCTTATCGGAATGGATAAAGAAGAAATAACACAAATTGCACGAAAAATAGGCACATTTGAAACATCAATATTACCGCATGAGGATTGCTGTACCGTCTTTACCCCAAAGCACCCCACCACAAAACCAAAGCTTGACAGAATAAAGCAAAGCGAAGAATTGCTTGATTTTGACCCGCTTATCGACTCTGCCATTGAGGGCATTGAAGAAGTTGTTTTAAAAAGGGAGAACAGATGGACATATTAAGGCTTTTAACAAACAACAAATTAAAAATATCGGTTGCGGAAAGTTGCACCGGAGGGCTTGTTGCAAAGCTATTGACCGACAACAGCGGGGCGTCCGCTTGCTTTGATATGGGGTTTATCACATATTCGAACGAGGCGAAAACACGCCTTTTGGGCGTTTCGCCGCAAACGCTTTCGCAGTATGGGGCGGTAAGCGCCGAAACGGCGCTTCAAATGTGCGAAGGCGCCGCGGAAAAAAGCGATGCGGACATTGCCCTTTCCGTTACCGGAATAGCAGGGCCGACCGGCGGCAGCCCGTCAAAGCCGGTAGGGCTTGTATATATCGGGGTTTGCGGTAAATTCGGCGCAAAAACACAACGCTTTATCTTTTCGGGCGAGCGCAGCGACATTCGAAATGCCGCTGCCTTAAAAGCAATACAAATTGCGGGCGAATACATTGTGCAATATTATAATTGACATATCAGGCGCATTAAAGTATAGTATATTATGGAATGTTTTAAAAACAACTTTAACTTTCAGATAAAAAAGTATGTTACGGAGGTTTGTTTAAATGGAAGAAAAAAGGAAAAAGGCTCTTGACACAGCCTTTGCCCAAATAGAAAAACAATTTGGCAAAGGCGCGGTTATGCTGTTGGGTGACCAGCCGCAAATGAATGTCGAATCAATTTCAACCGGCTCGCTGTCGTTGGATTTGGCGCTTGGCATAGGTGGAATACCAAAAGGCAGAATTGTTGAAATATACGGTCCGGAGGCGTCCGGAAAGACCACCGTTGCTTTACATATTGTGGCGCAAGTTCAAAAAGAAGGCGGGATTGCCGCATTTGTCGATGCGGAACACGCGCTGGACCCTAAATACGCGCGCGCGCTTGGGGTTAATACAGATGATTTAATCGTGTCGCAGCCGGATACCGGCGAGCAGGCTCTTGAAATTACAGAGCATTTGGTTAGAAGCGGCGCCATTGATGTTATTGTTGTGGATTCCGTTGCCGCACTTGTTCCGAAGGCTGAAATAGACGGGCTTATGGGTGACGCTCACATGGGTTTGCAGGCACGTCTTATGTCGCAGGCGCTTAGAAAATTAAGCGGAATAATCAACAAAACAAAAACCGTTGCCGTGTTTATCAACCAACTTAGGCATAAAATCGGAGGTTCGTCATACGGCGGCAATGAAACGACAACAGGCGGCAGGGCGCTTAAATTTTACGCCTCCGTCAGGCTTGATGTAAGAAGAATTGAAACGCTTAAAATCGGCACCGAAATGGTAGGCAGCAGAACCCGCGTTAAGGTTGCGAAAAACAAGGTTGCACCGCCGTTTAAACTTGCCGAATTCGATATAATGTATGGTCAGGGAATTTCAAAAGAAGGGGATATTTTAGACCTTGGCGTGAAAATGCAGATTGCGAAAAAGTCCGGCTCGTGGTTTAGCTATAACGATGTTCGATTGGGACAGGGGCGGGATAACTCTAAAATATTTTTAAAAGAGAACAAAGAAATATGTGATGAAATAGAAAAGCTTATCCGTGAAAAGGCGGCGAAGGAAGGGCTTATTGACAGCGATGACATAGATGATATCATTGATGATGTCGATGATGTTGATGATGTTGATGATGCCGATGAAGTGACCGATTCGGATGAATAATGCCGACGCATTTGAAAAGGCGCAAAGCATGGCGCTTTCATTTCTTGCCCGCAGAAGGCTTACCGCCTCGGAGCTTAAAGAGCGGCTTGAAAAAAAGGGCTTTGGAGCTGACGAATGCGACAAGGCGGTTGAATATTTCACCGAAATGGGTTATATAAACGATTTTGATTATTCCGAAAGATTTATTATAGATGCGGTTGAACTGAAACGGCACGGAAAGGCTCGAATTAGGCGCGATTTGATTTTTAAAGGGATAGACAGCGAAACGATAGAGGCGGCATTTTTATCATGTAAAACGGATGACCTGCAAACATTGTCGCTGTTGGTTGAAGAAAGGCTGCAAAAGCTTGACATATCAAGCGAAAAAGCTCGCAACTCGTTTGTGGGGTTTCTTATAAGAAAAGGTTTTCGTTTTGATGAAATTAATACCGTTCTTCGTGAAAGGGATGTAGAATATTTTGACTAAGGTTGCGGTTTTAACGCTTGGCTGCTCAAAAAACTTGGTAGATGCCGAATATATGCTTGGAATGCTAAAAAACGGCGGTTTTAGCTTGACGGCGGAGGAAAGCGAAGCAGATGTTATAATAGTAAACACCTGCTGTTTTATAAATGATGCAAAGCAAGAATCCATTGACGCGATACTTGAGGCGGCAAAGCAAAAACAAGAGGGAAAATGCAAAAACCTTATTGTTACCGGTTGCCTTGCCCAGCGTTATAAAGAAGAAATAACGGAACAAATCCCGGAGGTTGACAAAGTTGTCGGAGTGGGGCACATAAACGATATTTTGCTTGCCGCAAACGGCGGCGGCAAAAAGGTTTATTGCGAAAATCCATACAGTCACCCCGTTTCGGAAAGATTGCGGCAAGCGCCGGAGTATAGCGCTTATTTAAAGATTGCCGACGGATGCGATAATAATTGCACCTATTGCATTATACCGTATATAAGGGGCGGGTTTTTGAGCCGCCCGATTGACCGGCTTGTAAGCGAGGCAAAACAGTTTGCAGCCGAAGGCGTGACCGAGCTTATTTTGATTGCTCAAGACACCGCAAGCTATGGGGTTGATTTATACAGCGAGCCGCAGTTAGAGCTTTTACTTGAAAAATTGTGTGAGATTGATGGCATAAGGTGGATTCGGCTTCTATATTGTTATCCCGAACGAATAACCGATACGCTTATTGACCTCATTGCAAAAAAAGACAAGATTTGCAAATACCTTGACATCCCGATTCAGCATTGTAATGACGAAATATTGCGGAAAATGGGCAGAAAAACAACAAAAGCGCAAATAGAAAACATAATTTCAAAGGTTAGGGCGAAAATCCCAAACATCACACTTCGCACAACATTAATTACCGGGTTTCCGGGTGAAACGAACGAGCAATGCAATCAAATGGCAAGCTTTATAAAGCGGATGAAGTTTGAGCGGCTTGGCATATTTCCATATTCGCAAGAGGAGGGCACCCCCGCCGCTAAATTGAAGGGGCAAATAAGCGAAAAAACCAAGGCGGCGCGTCTTGAAAAGCTTATGCTTATACAACAGCAGGTTGCCGCAGAAGTTTCAAAAAGCAAAATCGGCAGCACAATTACCGTGCTTTGCACAGGGTACGACCCTTGCGTTAAGCTATATTACGGCAGAAGTGAGGCGGATTCGCCGGAAATTGACGGAATGGTTTTTTATGCATCATCACAAGAAACAGCCCCGGGGCAGTTTGTTAAAGTTAAAATTACCGATGCGGAGGAATACGACCTTTTTGGGGAGGCGCTTTTATGACGGCGGCAAATAAAATTACTTTTCTCAGAATATTATTGGTTCCGGTTTTTATGGTGTTTCTTTTGCGCGATATGTGGTACATAAGCGCCGCAATCTTTTTAATAGCCGCAATAACGGATGGCGTTGACGGGTATATCGCAAGAAAGTATCAACAAATAACAACCCTTGGAAAAATTATCGACCCGCTTGCCGATAAATTGCTGGTGACGGCGGCGTTGATAGGGTTGGTGTGGCTTCAACGGCTTAACCCATGGTTTGCGCTTATTATAATTTCGCGCGAGTTTGTTGTAACAAGTCTTAGGATTGTTGCAATTTCAAAGGGCACCGTCATTGCTGCCGCAACATCAGGCAAGCTAAAGACGGTGACGCAAATAACCGCCATCGTTGTAATGCTTTATAACGGTGTGTATAAGTTTTCTGTCGGCGGAATTCTTTGGTCCGACATTTTTATGGCAGCCGCGGTTATTATTACAGTTTATTCAGGGGTTGAATATATAATAGCAAACAGAGATAAATTAAAAGAGGCGTGATATACGGTGAAAATTATTGTTGATGCAATGGGCGGCGACAATGCGCCGAAAGCGGCGGCAGAGGGAAGTATGCTTGCAGTAAAAAAACTGGGAGTTGAAATTATCCTTACCGGCAAAAAAGAGCAAATAAAAAGGTATTTAACAGACGATAAAAATATAGCGGTTGTGGAAACATCGCAAATGATTACAAACGACGACGAGCCGGCAAAAGCTGTTAGAGCCAAGCCGGATTCATCCATGCTAAAAGGGTTGGCAATGGTTGCGGCGCAAGAAGGAGATGCGTTTGTGTCTGCCGGGAACACCGGCGCCCTTGTAGCAGGCGCTACCTTAATTGTAAAAAGGATAAAAGGGATTCGCAGAGTTGCCCTCGCGCCCATTATACCGGCGGGCGGCAGACCTGTCATTTTAATCGACGGCGGCGCAAATGTCGATTGCACACCCGAAATGCTGGGGCAGTTTGGCATCATGGGCAGCATTTATTCATCGGCGGTGTTTGGCGTTGAAAAACCCGCAGTTGGGCTTTTAAACAACGGCACCGAGCACAGTAAAGGCAATAAAGCAGCTGCGGAGGCCTACGAATTATTATCCGAACTGCCGATAAATTTTGCCGGAAACATTGAAGGAAGGGATGTTTTAAGCGGCAAAGTCGATGTTTTGGTTGCGGATGGTTTTGTAGGAAACATTTTGCTAAAATCAATCGAAGGCACGGCGCTTTATTTTGCATCCAACCTAAAACAAATGCTCACCAAAAACATTGCAACAAAAATCAGCGCCGTTATATTAAAAGGCGGGCTTTCGGAATTTAAAAAGAAATTTGATTATAACGAGCATGGCGGAGCGCCGGTTTTAGGCGCAAATGCGGCGATAATAAAGGCGCACGGTTCGTCAAAAGAGGTGGCATTTTATAACGCAATTCGACAGGCAAAAAGCTTTTGCGAAGCAGAAGCGATTAAAGCCATAACAAATTTAGTAAAAAACTCTTGACGGAAACGGCTTTTTATTATAATATTAAATTTGTAAATTTTTAATTTTAATAATTATTTTTAGGAGGCATAAAATGGAACTTGAAAAAATTAAAGAGATACTTGCTGAGCAACTTGGCGTTAGCGAAGACGACATTAACGCTGATTCATCATTGACAGATGATTTGGGGGCTGATTCTTTAGACCTTGTTGAGCTTGTAATGGCAATGGAGCAGGAATTCGACATTGAAATATCCGATGAAGACGCAGAGAAAATTAAAACAGTCGGAGATGCCGTTAATTTTGTAAAAGAAAAAGCCCTTTAGGGCTTTTTGCGTATTATTGGGAGTTGTATACTTTGCAAAGGCTTATGAAAAAAATAGGCTATGTTTTTACCGACGAAAGATTGCTTACGGCGGCGCTTACTCATAGCTCATATTCCAACGAGAACAAAAAAGAGGGCAAAAGCTATGAGCGCCTTGAGTTTTTGGGCGATAGCGTGCTTTCGTTTGTTGTCAGCTCATATATTTATAATAATTTTAAAAGCTTGCCGGAAGGCGGCTTATCAAAGCTGCGCGCTGCACTTGTTTGCGAAAAAAGCCTTGCGAATTGCGCAAAAAAATTGTCGCTTGGCAAACATCTGCTGCTTAGCAAGGGAGAGGCTGCAACAGGCGGAAGGGAGCGCCCTTCAATCCTTGCCGATGTGTTTGAAGCGATAATCGGGGCAATTTATTTAGACGGCGGGATAGAACATGCCGAAAAGTTTATCATTGAAAATTTAAGCGAAAGCATTGAAAAGGTGAAAAGCGGCAAAGAGATATATAAAGATTACAAAACTGTTTTACAAGAGCAAATTCAACAAAAAGACAGCAGTTTAAAATACAATCATGTGAAGGAGGAAGGGCCGGAGCATTCTAAAATTTTTACCGTTGAGGTTTCATCCGACGGCGAAATGCTTGCTCGGGCAAGCGGCAGAAGTAAAAAAGACGCAGAGCAAAACGCTGCGCATAGGGCGCTTAAAAAAATGGGATATGAAAAAATTTAAAATAATTCCTATATTTGTGCCGCACAGCGGATGTCCGCACCGTTGCTCCTTTTGTAATCAAAAACACATTACCGGTCAGCATACCGAGATGACAGCGCAGGCAGCGCGCGGCATTATTGAAAAATATCTAAAAACAATAGACAGCGAAAAGCATAATGTTGAGGTTGCCTTTTATGGAGGCAGTTTTACCGCAATCGGCAAAGAAAAGCAAAACGAGCTGTTAGATGTTGCGTTGCATTATAAAAAGCTGGGCAAAATCCATGGCGTGCGGCTGTCAACACGCCCCGATTGCATTGATGATGCAATTGCCGAAAACCTGATGCAAAAAGGCGTTACCGAGATTGAGCTTGGCGTGCAAAGCATGAAGGACGATGTTTTAAGTAAAAACAAAAGAGGGCATACTGCGGAAGATGTGGTAAAGGCGGTGTCGCTTATAAGGCAATATCCTTTTAAATTAGGGTTGCAAATGATGGTGGGGCTTATTGGCGATGACGAAGAAAAAGATATTTATACGGCGAAGCGGATAGCTTGCCTCGCACCGGATTTTGTTAGGATTTATCCTGCGTTAGTGTTTAAAAACACCGAAATGCACAACAGCTTTTTAAAAGGCGAGTACATGCCGCTTACAGTTTCGCAGGCAGTTGAAACATGTGCGAAGCTGCTTTCGATTTTTAACGAGCACAACATCAATGTTATACGGGTTGGTCTTTTGCTTGACGGTGACGATGCCAAAAATAATTTTGTTGCCGGGCCGTACCACCCACGATTTGGCGAGTTGGTAAGGAACAGGTGTGTTTGATGTATCTTAAAAGTTTGCATATGCAGGGCTTTAAATCATTTGTGGATAAAACAAGCATGGATTTTACAAACGGAATAACAGCTATTGTCGGACCTAACGGCAGCGGCAAAAGCAATATTTCCGATGCCATTCGTTGGGTTATGGGTGAGCAAAGCGCCAAGTCGTTGCGGGGCGGGAATATGCAAGATATAATTTTTTCCGGCACAAAAAAAAGAAAGCCGCTGGGCTTTGCCGAGGTTTCCCTTGTGGTTGACAATTCGTCCAAAAGGCTGCCGATAGATTATGACGAGGTGGCTATAACAAGGCGGGTTTTTCGCTCGGGCGAGAGCGAATATTTTATAAATAAAGCGTCATGCCGGCTAAAAGATATACACGAGCTTTTTATGGACACCGGTGTGGGGCGTGACGGATATTCGATAATTGGTCAAGGCAAAATTGCCGAAATTATTAACAGTAAACCGGAAGACAGAAGGCAAATGTTTGAAGAAGCGGCGGGAATAACAAAGTACCGTTATCATAAAGAAGAAGCCCAGCGCAAGCTTGCCAACACCGAAGAAAATATATTGAGAGTAAATGATATTGTCGGTGAAATAGAAGCAAGGCTTGAACCGTTGCGGTTGCAATCGGAAAAAGCGGAGGTTTTTATCAGCTTGCAACAGCAGCTTAAAAATTTAGAGGTAAATGTGTCACTTCAAAATATTGACCGTTGCAACAAAACCCTTAAAGATGCGCAGGATATTTTTGACGGCATATCGAGCCAGCTTGATGATGTCAAGGCGCAAATCGAGGCAATCGAAAAGCGAACTGCCGACATGTATGATAATATACAGCAAAGTGATGAGGACATGGAAAAATGTCGCGCAAAAGAACAGGAAAATACAACATTGCTGGCAAATTTGCAAAGCGACATTGCAGTTTTGAAAAACAGAGTTGAACAAAATTTGCAAAGTGTAAAGCAAATTAACATAGAATTAGACGAACTTACGGAAAAATTATACGAGGTTGAAGACTTGCTTGCCGAGCAAGGCAAAAATGTTGATGCCGTCATTCAAAAAGACAGCGATTTTGGTAAGCAAATTCAAGCTTTGGAAAGCGATGCGGGCGAAACAAACAGCGATAAGGAAAAGCTAATCGGCGATGTGCAGCAAATAAATTCAGACATAATGCAAAAGGAGAGCGAAATAGTTTCGTTTAAATCACGAATCAGCAATTTTGAAACATTAATTCAAAGCATGAATTCCCGTGCGGCTGATATTGAAAAGGAACTGCAAGGCAATTTGGGGTTGTTTGAAAACGCGGCGGAAAAATTACAGCAAACAGAACAAGAGCATCAACTGATTTTAAAACAGCAAAGCGAATACAGCGAACAACACAACAACTGTATCGAAGAAATTGAAAAGCTTGAGCTTGCGGCACGAGACGCTGCGCAGTCAAGCCGAAACCTTCAAATGCAACTGCATCAGGCGAAAACACGGCATAAGCTGCTTTTAGATATGGAAAAATCATTTGAACGGTATAGCCACAGCGTGAAAACCGTTATGAAGGCAAAGCAAGACGGAAAGCTAAGCGGTTTATTTTCAACGGTGGCGCAGCTTGTTAAAGCGCCCGAAAAATTTGCCGTTGCAATTGAAACAGCGCTTGGAGGTGCGGCGCAAAATATCGTTTCCGAAACGGAAAAGGATGCAAAAGCCGCGATTGAATACCTTAAAAGACATAAAGCGGGGCGTGCAACTTTTTTGCCGATAAGCGCCGTTAAAGGCGGCGTTCTTTCAGAGCCGGACCTTAACTTGCAAAAGGGCTTTATCGGCATTGCGTCAAGCATTGCGGAAGCCGAGCCCAAATTCAAAAAGGTTGTTGAAAGCCTTTTGGGAAGGGTTGCGGTTGCGGATAACATAGACAACGCCATTGCATTGGCACGAAAATACAATTATAGATTTCGTATAGTAACGCTTCAAGGCGAATTGTTATCGCCGGGCGGCTCAATGTCGGGGGGGAGCAGAACCGCCAACACAGGCTTTTTAACATTGGCAAACGAGCGTTCCCAGCTAAATACAAGGGTAGCCCAGCTTGAAAAAGAGTCGGACGATTCGGCAAAGCAGGAAGAAAAATGCTTGTCACAGCTTTCTGAAATGAAAAACCAATCCGCCTTGGCGCTTGAAAGGCTAAGGCAGGCGGAGCGACAAAGCGCCGTATTGTCTGCCGAAATTAAACATTCCAAAGAATTTTTGCAAACAAATCAAAAAGCTAAAGATACATTGATTGCGGAAAAAGAGCGGTTAATACAAAAGATTTCTTCATCGGAAAGCGAAATTGCAGATTGTCACAAACAAACGGAGAATCTCTTTTCGCAAATAGAAGGCTTGAAAGAGGCGGCAGAAAAGCGAAAGCAAGAGGCTGACGAGCTTGCGGCATTGCATGAGCAAAAGGCGAAACGGATAATAGATTTAAAAATGGAGCACAGCAATATAAAAAAAGATGTTGAGTTGTGCAACGAGCGCATTAAAACATTGGAGATGCGAAAAAATGAAATAGAGCATTCAATAGAGCAAAAGCGCATGGGTCTTGAAGAAATTACCGATAAAAACGAAGATTTAAAAGAAGATATTGAATTCAAAACGCGGCAAACGGAAGAACTGCAAGAGGAAACAAAAAACCTAAAGCAAAGCATAGCGCAGCTTGTTGAAAAGAGGAAGTCTGCCGAGGGCGAAATTAAAATAACGCAAAAAACACTTGGCGAAAAAAGAGACACACAGCTTGCGTTGCAGCAAGAGCAAAGCCGAGCGGAAAGCAAAACCGCAAGGGCAAATGACGAGCTTGAAAATATAATAAACCACCTGTGGAATGAATATGAGCTTACGGTATCCTCTGCCGCTCAATATAAAACAGAAATCGGCAGCATTGCCAAAGCGCAAAAAAGCATAGGTTCGTTAAAAGAGAAAATAAGGGATTTGGGCAATGTAAATGTTGAGGCAATCAGCGAATACGCCAATATAAAAGAGCGGTTTGAGTTTTTGACAAGCCAGCGGGACGACCTTACCCGCGCGGCAAAAAACCTTGAAAAAGTAATTTTCGACATTGAAAAAATAATGCGCGAGCGGTTTTCGGCAAAATTTAGCGATATAAACGAAAGGTTTTCTGAAATGTTTACCGAGCTTTTTGGCGGCGGAACGGCGCGGCTCATTTTAACTCAAGAAGATGATGTCCTCACAAGCGGTGTTGATATCGATGTTCAACCGCCCGGAAAGGCGGTCAAAAGCATGTTGCAGTTATCAGGCGGAGAGCAGGCATTTGTGTCAATCGCGCTTTTGTTTGCAATATTGAAGGTGCGCCCATCTCCGTTTTGCATTTTTGACGAGATAGAGGCGGCGCTTGACGAGGTTAATGTGTATCGGTTTGCCGATTTTTTAAAAGGCTTTGCAAAGGATGCGCAATTCATAGTTGTAACGCATCGCCGCGGCACAATGGAAGCCGCAAATATGCTTTATGGCGTTACAATGCAAGAGCAGGGCGTTACAAGCCTAATCTCACTTAATGTTGACGATATAAAGCTTGCATAATGTATAGGGAGTGTGAAGTATGGGTTTTTTTAATAAACTAAAAAGCGGGCTAAGCAAAACAAGACAGCAGTTTTCGGCACGAACTGCCGATGTTATAAAAATTTTTTCAAAGATAGACGAAGCGCTTTTTGAGGAGCTGGAAGAAGTTTTAATAATGTCGGATGTTGGGTTTGAAACATCAAGCGAAATAATAGAACGGCTGCGCCAAAAGGTTCGAGAAGATAAAATTCGCGACAGCGGCCCTCTTAAAGAGGCGCTTTTCGAAATAATGGTTGACATAATGGGCGCAGATGAGGAATATATGATAAACGCCCCTGCCGTTATTTTGGTTACCGGCGTTAATGGGGTTGGAAAGACGACAAGCATAGGCAAATTGGCGCATTATTACAAGGCACAAGGCAAAAAGGTGATTTTGGCGGCAGCCGACACCTTTCGCGCCGCCGCTGCCGAGCAGCTTGAAATTTGGGCAAAACGCGCCGGAGTTGATATTATCATGCAAAAAGAGGGGAGCGACCCTGCCTCGGTTGTTTTTGACGCGGTAAGTGCGGCGAAATCAAGAAATGCCGATATACTGATTTGCGATACTGCCGGACGGCTGCACAATAAAAGCAATTTGATGAATGAACTTGCAAAAATGAACAAAATAATTGATAGGGAACTGCCGCAAGCGCAAAAAGAGGTTTTGCTTGTTTTGGATGCAACAACGGGGCAAAACGCCGTTTCACAGGCTAAAAGTTTTTCCGATGCCGTAGGCGTTACCGGCATAGTGCTTACCAAGCTTGACGGAACGGCAAAAGGCGGAATTGTTATTGCGATAAAAAAGGAACAAAACATACCGGTGCGTTTTATAGGTGTGGGTGAGGGTGCGGATGATTTGCAGCCCTTTTCGGCAGCCGAATTTGTAAAAGCGCTTTTTGATGATGATTTGGAAAACTAAAGGGGGGCGGTAAAAATGAGAAAGGCGCATTTGGGGAAAGTCACGGTGTTTGCCGTGCTTTTATTGCTTATTATTGCTGTTGTTATTTTTACCGGAATATATACCGATTACACGGAGCTTGCGGAAATCGGAGGCAATTTTACCGAGGTTTTTTGGCGGAACTTTGATGTTAGCGCAGTTGTGATGGCAATTTCATTTTTGGTGTTCTTCACATTCATACTTTCAAACTTTTTGGTTGTGCGAAAAAACCTTTTGCCCATGGATTCGTCTTTTTCTTATTTGAAGGGCGTTTCGCCTATTGTTATCATCAGCGCAGTATTGGGTGTGTTTTTTGCGGCTTATGCGCGCCAAATCGTTGCGCATACCTTTTTACCCTTTTTAACAAGCGAATGGTTTAATTTAGGCGACCCATTGTTTCACAAGGATGTTGGGTACTATGTGTTTCAGCGCCCCTTTTACCTTGCGGTTATAAGAACCCTTTTAACATTCGGGGTTTTCCTTATGGTTCTCACCGCGCTTTCATATGTCTTTTTATATGGGCGCTTTGATTTTTATAATATGAAAAGATTGCTCCGCTCAAAATCTGTGGTGTGTCATCAGTTTATAACGGTGCTTATATTTTTTCTTATAAAAGCGGTGTCCTGCCGATACCGTTTTGAAAGCGTTTTATTTGCGTCAAATAAAGACTTTGTGGGCGGGAGCTATGTTGATGTAAACATATGGGTAAAATACTATCAGCTGCTCCCTATTTTGCTTATTGTCATAGCTGTGCTAACGATGATTTTTGCATTGAATTCAAGGTATATGCATGCGGTTGCCTCAATGCTTTTATACCCGCTGTCGTTGGTTATTGTGTTGATAGTGGGGCAGGTTATGCAAATTTTGGTTGTTGACCCAAATGAGCTTGCGGTTGAAACAGCCTATATTCAAAATAACATTGACTTTACCCGCTCCGCATATCGGTTGGATGAAATTTCGTCTTATGATTATAACATTTCAAACAGCCTAACGGGTAAGGATATCATTGATAACCCTGCCATAATCAACAATATTCGGCTTATCAGCAACAACCAACTGATAGATTCGGCAAACCAAATGCAATCGGTTCGCAGCTATTACCAATTTACCAATGTCGACACAATGCCGTATGATATTAATGGGAATAAAACTGTTGTTGCAGTATCGGCGCGTGAGATGATAACGGATAAATTAGACCCGAAAGCAAAAAACTATATTAACACAAAAATGAAGTATACCCATTCAACCGGCATAGTTATGAGCCCTGTAAACACTGTAACGGAGCAAGGACAGCCGTACTTTATCATTCGTGACATACCAACCCGCTCGTTAGACGGCGCGCCCGATATTTCCGAGCCGCGAATTTACTTTGGCGAGCACATAAAGGACTATGTTATTGTGGGCGCAAAGGATAAAGAATATGATGAAATTCAAACGGGCGGGTATTTGTATAAGGGAAGCGCCGGCATACCGTTGAACTTTTTAAACCGAGCGCTTTTTGCTGCAAAACATAGCGATTTTCGGCTGCTCGTATCGGGGCAAATAACGAAAGAAAGCAAATTGCTAACCAACCGAAATATTTTGACCCGTGTGCAAAAGGCGGCTCCTTTTTTAACGTTTGATAATGATATATACCTTTTGATAACAAACAATGGAAGGCTCAAATGGGTTGTTGACGGTTACACAACATCCGAGTGGTTTCCATATTCGCAATACAGCGGTGAAATGAACTATATGCGCAATTCCGTAAAAGCGGTGGTTGACGCCTACGACGGCAATGTCGATTTTTATATTACCGATGAGGGCGACCCTATTGCCCGCAGTTATCGAAGGATTTATCCCACCCTTTTTAAAGATATGCCTTTTCCGGCTGAGTTGGCGCCGCATTTGCGTTATCCAACCGAAATTTTTAAAATTCAGTCGGAGATGCTAAAAAAATATCATATTGATAATGTTGCCGATTTTTTTGAAAAACGGGATATTTGGGCAAATCCAAGAGAAAAATATAAAGAAGATAAGGAAATTACCTCCGGTCCGTATTATTGCGTTATAAAAATGCCGGATAGCGGCAAACAGGAGTTTGCGCTTTTGCAGCCTTACACTTTGGTAAATAGGGCGAACATTGTTTCGTGGCTTGCCGCCTCATGCGAGGGAGAGGGCTTTGGAAGGCTTACGGCGCTAAACATTCCGCAAAACGGAAGTGTCTATGGTCCGCAGCAACTTGATAATAGGATTGACGGCGATGCTGCAATTTTAAAAGAACTTGAGCAGCTTGATGCAACGGTAATACGGGGTAATATTATTTCCCTGCCTATTAAAAATAGCGTTTTATATGTTGAGCCTGTTTATATAATACCAAATAAAGATAATGGACAGCCGCCCGAGGTTAAAAAGATTATTGCGGCTTACGGCGAGCGAATTGTCGTAAAGCCCACATTAAACGATGCTCTCGGCGCGCTGTTTGGCGTAAACCGCCCCACCGTTGTTGCAACAAACGAAGAAACTTTGACCGAGGTTATTGAAAAGGTGGTAAGCGGGTTTGAGGAGGTAACAGAGTTTTCAAAGCAAGGGGATTGGGAAAATTACGGAAAGGCGCTTAAAAAATTGGAAGATAACATTGCGGTGCTGAAAGAAAAAAACGAAGAAAGTGAAAACTTATCCTTGACAGAATAGCATGGTTATATTATAATGTGTAAGGTAATTTGCTTTACAGGTGGTTATAATGTGCTGCACATCCCAAATGCGGCCGAAATGGGGGGTTATTATGGCTAAGGATTTGAATATGACGCTTTTATTTGATTTTTATCATAATATGCTAACCGACAAACAGGCAGATGTTATTGACTTGTATTATAACAACGACTTATCGCTTGCCGAAATCAGCGAACATTTGCTTATAACGCGCCAAGGGGTGCGCGACGCTATCAAACGCGCCGAAATGATAATGAAAGATGCGGAAGAAAATTTAGGAATTGCGAAGCGGTACATAGTGATTAAAACTGCCGCGGAAAAAATATCAAAAGAGATTGAAGAAATGGAAACGGAGGAGCAGGCGTTGTCATTGCCATGGCTTGCTTCGCGGCTTGCAAGAATGCGCAAGCATTTGGACGTTATAAAAGAGTAGGGGTTTTAATATGGCTTTTGAAAGTTTATCCGAAAAGCTTCAAAATGCTTTTAAAAAGCTTCGGGGCAAAGGTAAGATTACCGAGGCGGATATAAAACAAGGTATGCGTGAAATTAAGCTGGCGCTGTTAGAGGCAGATGTAAACTTTAAGGTTGTTAAAGAGTTTGTTTCGAAAGTGTCGCTGAGGGCTGTCGGCGCTGAGGTGTTGGAATCGCTGACGCCGGGGCAGCAAATAATTAAAATCGTAAACGAAGAGCTTACCGCGTTGATGGGCTCGGAAGAATCAAAAATAAAAATTTCTTCCAAACCGCCTACCGTTATTATGATGGCGGGGCTTCAGGGTGCAGGGAAAACGACAACAGCCGCAAAGCTGGGCGGGCTTTTAAAAAAACAGGGCAAACGCCCGCTGTTGGTTGCGGGGGATGTTTATCGGCCGGCGGCGCAATTGCAGTTAGAGGTTGTCGGCGGCAAATTAGGTCTTGCCGTTTATAAAGAAGAAAATAATAAAAACCCCGTTGAAATAAGCAAAAATGCAATAGCTCATGCGAAAGGTAACGGGAATGACATTGTTATAATTGATACCGCGGGGCGGCTGCACATTGACAATGAGTTAATGGCGGAGCTGCAAAGCATAAAGCAAAATGCGGGGGTTTTTGAAACGCTTTTGGTTGTTGATGCAATGACGGGGCAAGATGCCGTAAACGTTGCAAAAAGCTTTGATGACCAGCTTGGGATTGACGGTGTTATTTTAACAAAGCTTGACGGCGACACCCGAGGCGGGGCGGCAATTTCGGTGCATCATGTAACGCAAAAACCGATAAAGTTTATCGGAACCGGCGAAAAGCTTGATGATATTTCGGCTTTTCACCCGGAACGCATGGTAAGCCGAATACTTGGCATGGGCGATATGCTTTCGCTTATAGAAAAGGCGGAAGAAGCCTTCGATTTAAAACAAGCAAAAAAGCTTGAAGAAAAGCTTAGAAAACAGCAGTTTGATTTAAATGATTTTTTACAGCAACTTGAACAAATGGATAAAATGGGTTCGATAGAAAACTTAATGGGCATGATTCCGGGGATAAATTCAAAAGCGCTGCAAGGGGCGCAAATAGACGAGCGAAAAATGCTTCGCATCGGCGCAATCATTAAAAGCATGACAAACAAAGAGCGTGAAAATCCCTCGGTGATAAATTCAAGCCGCAAGCGCCGCATAGCAAAAGGTAGCGGTACGCAGGTGCAGGATGTAAATTCGCTGCTAAAACAGTTTGAGCAAATGAAAGTTCTTTTTAAACAGTTTGGCGGCAATAAAAAGGGCGGTAGGGGGAAAATGCGTTTCCCCTTTGCATAAAAAGGCAAAAACCGACAAAACAACAAACGACTTTATATTGGAGGTGTAAATAGAATGGCTGTAAAAATTAGGCTAAAAAGAATGGGCGCAAAAAAAGCGCCGTTTTATCGTGTGGTTGTTGCTGATTCAAGATACCCGCGCGAAGGCAGGTTTATTGAAGAAATAGGGACTTATAACCCGCTTACCGAACCTGCTCAAATAAATATTGATGCCGAAAAGGTTCAAAAGTGGATTAAAAACGGAGCACAACCAACTGATATCGTACGAAAACTGCTTAAAAAAAGCGGTATTTAAGGGGTTTATGTCAAAGCGTTGCAAACATATGAGAAGCTATGGTTTTTCATATGTTTTGCCTTAGCTTTGGGTTTTATTAAAGCCTCTGTTTAACGGAAAGGTAGAATGTTGATGAAGGAATTATTGGAATATGTTGCAAAATCGCTTGTGAGCAGCCCGGAAGATGTTGTGGTTACACAAACGGAAACGGATGCTTCGATAGTTTTAAACTTGCATGTTGCACAGGGCGATATGGGGAAGGTAATCGGCAAGCAAGGCAGGATAGCAAAAGCTATTCGTGCTGTTGTCCGTGCGGGCTCTGCAAGGGAAAACAAAAGGGTAATTGTTGATATTGATTAAAAAGAGCGTTCCGGCGCGGAGCGCTTACCGGAACGCATCCTCTCGCCCCGCGAGGGTAAGCGCAGGCGAATTTGTTTTGCCAAAGCGCAGGAATTGCGCCGGTTTTTGCGCAATTTATTATAAATTTAAAAAGGGGTGAGGGTGCAATGCGCCCTCTCCCCTATGTTTATTGTTGGGGGAATGAGAATGGCGCGGCTTGAAATAGGCAAAATAGTTAACACTCATGGCTTAAAGGGCGAAGTTAAGGTGCAGCCTTGGTGTGATGACGCTGTGGTTTTTTTAAGCTTTAAAACCCTTACAACGGCGGCAGGCGAGCTGAATATTGAAAACGCCCGGCTGCACAAGAATGTTGTTATAATAAAGTTTTTAGGCATCGACACCATTGACGAGGCAAACAAGCTGCGAGATGAGGTTTTGTTTGTTGAGAAAAGTCAACTGGGGGAGTTGCCCCCGGACACATATTATGTTGCCGATATTATCGGCATAAATGTGTTTAAAGATGATATACGCATTGGTTCGGTCAAGGATTGTTACCCCACCGGCAGCAACGATATTTATATTATACAGGGCAACGACGGCGCAGAGCATATTATCCCCGCAATTTCACAAGTTGTTAAAAAGATTGATATTGCAGGGCGCCGAATGGACATTCACCCCGATAGCGAGGTGTAAAGAATATAAATGAAAATAGATATACTCACGCTTTTCCCCGATATGGTAAGCCAAGTTTTGGCGGAAAGCATTATCGGGCGGGCGCAGCAGAACGAAATTTTGGAAGTTAATTGCGTAAATATTCGTGATTTTACCAACGATAAGCACAGAAGGGTTGACGATTATCCCTACGGCGGCGGGCAGGGCATGGTAATGCAGGCAGAGCCGATATATAACGCATATAAAAGCTTAACAAAAAATTGCGCCGAAAAACCCTTTGTAATTTATATGTCGCCGCAGGGCAGTCTTTTAAATCAAAATATGGCAAAAGAACTGTCGCAAAAAAAGTATATAATAATAGTATGCGGGCATTATGAGGGCGTTGACGAACGAATTATCGAAGAAATTGTGGATTGTGAAATTTCAATCGGCGACTATGTTTTAACAGGCGGTGAAATTCCTGCCGTTGTGCTGTGCGACACAGTTTGCCGCCTTGTGCCCGGGGTGCTTAAAAGCAAACAAAGCATTATTGACGAATCTCATTACAACGGCTTGCTGGAATATCCGCAATACACGCGCCCGCCGGTGTTTATGGGCAGAAAAGTGCCGGAGGTGCTGCTTTCGGGGCATCAAGCCAACATTGAAAAATGGCGGCATGAGCAATCGGTTTTGCGAACTCAAAAAAAACGCCCCGATATGCTAAAGTAATTTTACCATTGTTGGTGTTTTAAAAAAGGCTATGTAAGGGGGGGCTACACGGTATGGGCGGTATCGGAATATTGGGCGGAACTTTTGACCCGATACACTACGGACATCTTTTTATCGCACAAAATGCAATGCATTTTTTCCGCCTTGAAAAGGTTTTGTTTGTGCCGACCGGCATATCGCCTCATAAGCCGCAATGTGATGTTTTGGATAAAAAGCACCGCTTTAATATGGCGCGGCTTGCAACGCAATGTAACAACCGTTTTGAAGTTTCCGACATAGAATGTTCAAAAACTGCCGTTTCATATACGGTAAATACCGTGTCCGAGCTTAAAATGCGTTATCCCGATAAAAACCTTTTTTATATCACCGGAACCGACTCGCTTTACGAGCTTACAAGTTGGCGGAATTTTGCACAGCTTGCAAAAATGGTAGAAATTATTTCGGTAAACAGGATATCGGACGAAATGGTGGCGGTTGATGAAATAGCCGCATCCCTTTCAAATGAATATGGCGCAAAAATTCACATTTTAAAAGCTCCTATAATAGAAATATCATCAACCGAAATACGGCGCAGGGTAAAAAACGGTTTGCCGATTAAATACATGTTGCCGGACAGCGTTTTGAATTATATAGAACAAAACACATTATACAAAGGAATTGTTGGTTATGGACTTTGAACAGATAAAAAGACAGCTTGAACAAACACTGTCTAAAAAGAGGTTTGAGCACAGCGTAGCGGTAAGCGAAACTGCCGCGCGGCTTGCCCGCCATTACGGCGGAGATGAAACAAAGGCATTGCTTGCCGGGTTAGTGCACGATTGCGTGAAGGAAGTTGACCATAAAAGGATGATAGGAATGTGCGCCGACTTTGGTTTGGCGCTTGACGAGGTTATGCTCTCGGAGCAAAAGCTTATACATGCGCGCTTGGGCGCAGAATATGCAAAGCGGATATTTGGTATAAAGGATGATGAAATATACGATGCGGTTTATTATCACACAACCGCCAAGGCAAATATGCCGCTGCTTACGAAAATAATTTATGTTGCCGATTTTATCGAGCCTAACCGAACTTTTGAATGCGTTGACGAGGTAAGGGCAAAAGCGCTTGAAAATTTAGACCTTGCAATACTTGACGGGCTTGATTATACTATAAATAAAATGGTTTTTAAAAAGAGAATGCTGCATCCCGAAACGGTGAATGCAAGAAATTATATGATACAAAAAATGAGATAGGAGAGAATATATGTCACTTGAACTTGCAAAACAAATTATAAAAATTTTAGACGATAAAAAGGCGCAAAAAATCGAGGTAATCGACATTCAAAAGGTTAGCCAGCTTGCGGATTATTTTATTATATGCAGCGGCGGTTCCTCAACCCATGTCAAATCGCTTGCGGACGAGGTGGAGTTTCAAATAGGCGGCAGAGGGAGCGACATGGCGTATCATAAGGAAGGGTATAGCGGCGCAACATGGGTGCTATTGGATTATCGGGATGTTATTTTGCATATTTTCCACGGCGAAACCCGTGATTTTTATAATCTTGAACATTTGTGGATTGACGGTGAAAAGTTAGACACAAAGCTGTTACTGGAGGAGTAAAAGTGAGGTATAATTTCAAAAAAACAGAAAAAAAGTGGCAAAAGCATTGGGATGAAAACGAAAGCTTTAAGGCGGAGGAAAACTCCAAAAAGCCAAAGTTTTACGGCTTGGTAGAATTTCCGTACCCTTCGGGGCACGGCTTGCATGTGGGGCATCCGCGCGGGTACACCGCCCTTGATATAATATCAAGGAAAAAGCGTATGGAAGGGTTTAATGTGCTGTTTCCCATGGGGTGGGATGCCTTTGGGCTGCCTACCGAAAATTATGCCATTGCCAATAAAATTCACCCCGCTGTTGTTACCGCCGAAAATATTAAAAATTTCAAACGGCAACTAAAAATGCTTGGGTTTTCTTTTGATTGGTCGCGTGAAATTGACACTACCGACCCAAAGTATTATAAATGGACTCAATGGATTTTTTTAAAGCTGTTTGAAAAGGGGCTTGCATATAAAGCCACAATGCCGATTAACTATTGCACCGGATGTCGTGTGGGGCTTGCAAACGAGGAGGTTGTCAACGGCGTTTGCGAACGGTGCAGCAGCGAGGTTATTCAAAAAGAAAAAAGCCAATGGATGCTTAAAATTACCGAATATGCCGCCCGACTGATTGACGATTTGGACGGGCTTGACTATATCGAAAAGGTGAAGGTTTCGCAAAAAAATTGGATAGGGCGCTCACAGGGCGCTGTTGTAAATTTTAAGGTAGAGCAAACAGGCGATACAATCACCGTGTTTACCACCCGACCGGACACCCTTTTCGGCGCAACATACATGGTGCTTTCGCCCGAGCATGAATTTATAAATAAAAACAAAGAAAAAATCAAAAATTACGCCGAGGTAGAGCGGTATAAGCTTGCGGCGGCTAAAAAATCCGAATTTGAGCGGACAGAGCTTTCAAAAGAAAAAACAGGGGTTGCGCTTGAAGGCATAACCGCAATAAACCCGATGAACGGTGTGCAAATACCTATCTGGATTTCCGATTATGTTCTTGTGACATACGGCACAGGGGCAATTATGGCGGTTCCGGCGCACGATGAGCGTGACTGGGAATTTGCCAAAAAATTCGACCTTCCCATTATAGAGGTGGTTTCGGGCGGCGATGATGTTCAAAAACAGCCGTTTACAGATGTTGACGATGGAATAATGGTGAACTCAGGGTTTATAACGGGAATGCAGGTTAAAGACGCTATTAAAAAGATAACGGAACATATCGAAAAAAATAATATCGGTGAGCGGAAAATAAATTATAAGCTTCGTGACTGGGTGTTTTCGCGTCAACGGTATTGGGGTGAGCCTATACCGATTGTGCTTTGCGAAAAATGCGGTTATGTGCCGCTTTCCGAAAGCGAACTGCCGCTTTTACTGCCCGAAACGGATAATTTCGAGCCGGGCGAAGACGGCGAATCCCCCCTTGCAAAGCAAGTTGATTGGGTTAATACGGTATGCCCCAAATGCGGGGGCAAGGCAAAGCGTGAAACGGATACAATGCCTCAATGGGCAGGTTCATCATGGTACTTTTTGCGGTATATTGACCCGAACAACGATGATTTTCTTGCGGGAATGGACAAGCTTAAATATTGGCTGCCGGTTGATTGGTACAACGGCGGCATGGAGCATACAACATTGCATATGCTTTATTCGCGGTTTTGGCATAAGTTTTTATATGATATAGGGGTTGTTCCCACAAAAGAGCCGTATCAAAAGCGCACGTCCCATGGCATGATATTGGGCGAAAACGGCGAAAAAATGAGCAAATCCCGCAACAATGTTATAAACCCCGATGAAGTTGTTGGCGAATACGGTGCGGACACTTTCAGAACATACGAAATGTTTATCGGCGCCTTTGACCAAGCAACGCCATGGTCAATGCAGGGGGTTCGAGGGTGCCATAAGTTTTTGGAGCGGGTGTGGGGCTTGAGCGGCATGGTTACGGCAGACGGCGGCTACTCGGACGAACTGATGAGCGCCGTTCATAAAACTATTAAAAAAGTGACCGAAGATATTGACAGAATGAAGTTTAACACCGCCATAGCGGCGCTTATGAGCTTTATCAACAAGGTTATGAGTATCGGTTCGCTCACAAGGGGTGAGTTTAAAACCTTTTTGCTGTTGCTAAATCCCATCGCGCCTCATATTACGGAGGAACTATGGGAAAATGCCGGCTTTAGCGGGTTTGCATCGCAAAGCAAGTGGCCAATTTACGATGCGGCAAAAACTTTAGATGATGAAATTGAAATTGCTGTTCAAATAAACGGCAAGGTGCGGGACAAAGTTATTATAAACGCGGACGACAATGATGAAACGGTGAAGGAAAAAGCTCTTGCCTGCCAAAAGGTAAACGACTTTTTAAGCGACAAGAAAATCGTCAAGGTTATTGTAATTCCCAAGCGGCTTGTCAACATTGTAGCAAAATGAGGGGGAACGAATAAAGATGGCTCAGTTACAGCAGGTGACGGTTGTCGCACTTATACTTTTTTCGGCGGTCATGGTAATTATCGGCATTGCAACATACAAAAAAAATGACACGGTGGAAGGCTATTTGCTCGGCGGGCGCAAAATAGGTGCGTGGATTAGCGCATTTTCATACGGCACGGCATATTTTTCAGCGGTGATATTTATCGGATATGCAGGGCAGATTGGTTGGAATGTAGGCTTTGCCGCCATTTGGATTGGCATAGGAAACGCGCTTTTGGGCAGCCTTGCGGCATGGTTGCTGCTTGCAAAAAGAACATGGAGCATGACGCAGCGGCTAAATTCCAAAACAATGCCGGAATTTTTTGAAGCGCGCTTTGGCAGCGCTGCAATGAAAATTTATGCGGCAGTTATAATATTTATATTTTTGGTTCCATATTCCTCGGCTGTTTATAAAGGTTTAGGCTCGCTTTTTGTTACGATATTCCCTTCGGCGGACATTAACATTGCCCTTGCGATTGTTGCGGCGCTCACCGCAATATATGTGGCGTTCGGCGGCTATGTGGCAACCGCATACACCAACTTTTTACAAGGCATTATAATGATTATCGGCGTTATTGTGATGGTTGTTTTTATTGTGCTAAACCCGGCGGTGGGTGGGATTGCAAGCGGCTTGGAAAAGGTCGGCAGTCTTGGCAGGGCGGCGGGCAACAATAACCTGACAAGCCTTTTTGGCGGCGCAAATTTTAAATTTTTGGCGTTTAACATTATGCTGACAAGCTTGGGAACATGGGGACTACCCCAAATGGTTACAAAATATTATTCAATCAAAGATGAAAAAAGCATAACGCAGGGGGCGGTTATTTCTACCGCGTTTGCATTGCTGATAGGGGTGGGCGCGTATTACATCGGCGCTCTTGGAAGAATTTTTGTTGCGGCGGAAAACGGCTTGCCAAAAGGCGGATACGATATGGTTGTGCCGCAGATTTTGGTGAAAACGCTTGGCATGGACGGCAATATATACACCACAATAATACTTGCCGTTATTATGCTGCTTTTACTCTCCGCCTCAATGTCAACCCTTTCTTCCATTGTGCTCACATCAAGCAGCGCAATATCGGTTGACCTTATACCGTATGTGTACCCGAAGTTTAAAGAAAAGCATAAAATATCGGTGATGAGGGTTTTATCGGTTGTGTTTGTGGGCTTGTCCTTTTTGTTTGCAACCGCAAACATAACGTTTATCGTTAATTTAATGTCATTTTCGTGGGGCGTTGTTGCGGGCTGTTTTATAGGCCCTTTAATTTGGGGGCTGTATTATAAAAAGGTTACAAAAGCAGGCGCATGGGCAGGGCTTGTAAGCGGGGTTGCGGTGGTCGGCGTCATGACGTTTATACATACCGTTTCGTCCGGCAGCTTTGCATTTGCAATGAGCATGTCGCCTCAATCGGGCGTTGCGGCAATGGCCGCATCCCTATTGGCGGTGCCTGTTGTTTCGGCGCTTACCAAAAATATACCTGCTAAAAATGTCGATATGGCATTTGATATAAATGGGGGGCATAATAAATAAATGTGGAACAAAGAAATTGAAACCATGCAAAGAAAGGACATGCAAGCACTTCAAACGGCACGGCTTTTTGAAACGGTAAAAAGGGTGTATGATAATGTGCCGTTTTATCGTAAGCGGTTAGATGATGCCGGCGTTTGCCCCGACAACATAAAAACCCTTGATGATTTGCAAAGGATTCCCTTTACTGTAAAGGACGACCTTCGCGATAACTATCCGTTTGGGCTTTTTGCCGCGCCGATGAAAGATATTGTAAGAATTCACGCGTCAAGCGGCACAACAGGCAAACCAACCACCGTCGGCTACACGCGTGGTGATTTGGAAATGTGGAGCGAATGCGTTGCTCGAATTGCCGCAATGGCGGGAGCAAACGAAAACGACATTGCGCAAATAGCGTTTGGCTATGGTTTATTTACCGGCGCTTTCGGTCTGCATTACGGGCTTGAGAAAATCGGTGCTGCGATAATACCGATGTCAAGCGGCAACACCGAAAAGCAAGCAATGATAATGCAAGACTATGGCAGCACCGTTTTGGTGAGCACCCCGTCATACGCGCTGTATATGTCAGAGGTCTTGCAAGAGCAGGGCATTAAAAAAAGCGATATAAAGCTTAGAATCGGGCTGTTCGGCGCTGAAGGCTCCACCGAGGAAATGCGCTGCCAGCTTGAAAACCGTTGGGGCATAATTGCAACGGAAAATTACGGAATGAGCGAGCTTATCGGTCCCGGCGTATCGGGTGAATGTACGCATAAATCAGGAATGCATATAAACGAGGATTTTTTTATCCCGGAAATAATAGATTCTAAAACAGGCGAGGTTTTGCCGTGGGGCGAAAAAGGCGAGCTTGTTATAACAACAATTTCAAAACAGGGAATTCCACTTCTTAGGTATCGCACAAAAGACATAACATATTTAATTCCCGACCAATGCAAGTGCGGAAGAACGCTGCTGCGCATGGCGAAAATACAAGGACGAAGCGACGATATGCTGATAATAAGAGGGGTAAATGTGTTCCCCTCACAGGTGGAAAGCGTGCTGTTGGATATACCGCATATCAGCCCGCATTATCAGCTTGAAGTTGGCAGAAACGGCTTTGTGGATACATTAAAGGTTATGGTGGAGCTGGAAGACAGCAGTTTGTTGGATTCCTTTTCAAAGCTTGAACAGCTTGAAAAAACCATAAAGCATAAACTGCATACCGTTCTTGGGCTGGACGCTAAAATACACCTTGCCGAGCCTAAAACGATTGAGCGTTCAATGGGCAAGGCAAAACGGGTAATAGATTTACGGTAATTATCAATTTGGTTGAAAGGAAAATGCATATGAAAAAGTTAATGCTTGGAAATGCGGCAATTGCAAGGGGAGCATACGAGGCGGGCGTAACGGTGGTTTCGTCTTATCCGGGAACACCAAGCACCGAAATAACGCAAGAAATTGCCAAGTATGATGAAATATATTCCGAATGGGCGCCAAACGAAAAGGTTGCGCTTGAGGTTGCAATCGGCGCGTCTTTCGCAGGCGCAAGGTCGATGTCATGCATGAAGCATGTTGGGCTGAACGTTGCCGCCGACCCTCTCTATTCCGTTTCATATACCGGCGTTGGCGGCGGGTTGGTGGTGTGCGTTGCGGATGACCCGGGGATTCACAGCAGCCAAAACGAGCAAGACAGCCGTCTTGTTGCGATTTCCGCAAAAGTGCCGATGCTTGAGCCCGCGGACAGCGAAGAATGTAAGCAGTATGTCAAACAGGCGTTTTTGCTCAGCGAAAAATACGATACGCCCATTTTAGTGCGGTTATCCACCCGAATATCCCATTCGCAAAGCCTTGTCGAGCAAGGGGAGCGGGTTGAAAAGCCCTTGGGCGACTACGAAAAAAACATTGCAAAAAATGTTATGATGCCGACAATGGCTGTAAAACGCCATATATTTGTTGAAAAGCGGCTTGGCGATATGAAAAGGTTTGCCGAAGAATGCGAACTTAACACCATAGAGCACAAAAGCGAAAAAGTTGGGGTAATTTCGGCGGGGATTGCATATCAATATGCAAAGGAGGCGTTCCCCGAAGCATCATTTTTAAAATTGGGAATGTTAAACCCGTTGCCGACAGACCTTATAAAGGACTTTGCCAAAAGCGTTGACACTTTGTATGTTATAGAGGAATTAGAGCCGGTAATAGAAAACCATTGCAAGGTAATCGGCGTTGATGTTATAGGCAAGCAAATTTTGCCCAAAACGGGTGAATATAATGTAGGAATGATAAAAAAAGCGGTGTTTGGCATCAATGCCGACACCCATAACATAGATGAGGAAGCCCCGGGCAGACCGCCCGTCATGTGTGTGGGTTGCCCCCATCGAGGGACATTTTACGTTTTGAATAAATTGGGGCTTACCGTCAGCGGCGATATAGGCTGCTATACATTGGGCGCATTGCCTCCTCTTTCGGCAATGGATATGTGCGTGTGCATGGGCGCAAGCATTGGTATGGCACACGGCATTGAAAAGGCACGGGGGGATGATTTTCGCAAAAAAACGGTTGCGGTTATCGGCGATTCAACCTTTCTTCACAGCGGAATAACAGGGTTAATCGATATGGTTTACAATAAAGGAAACAGCACCGTGATTATACTGGATAATTCAATAACCGCAATGACGGGTCATCAAGATAACCCTGCAACGGGATACACAATAAAAGGCGAGCCGACAAAAACGGTGGATTTGGAAAAGCTTTGCAAAGCTATCGGGATTGAAAACATTGTAGCTGCCGACCCATTTGACCTTAGCGGTTTTGAAAAGGTTGTAAAGGAACAGACGGCAGCCGACGGACCGTCCGTCATTATTGCAAAACGCCCGTGCGCATTGTTAAAGGGTGTTGTTTTCTCGGGCGCATTGGAAATTACCGATAACTGTAAGAACTGTAAAATGTGCCTGCGGCTTGGATGCCCGGCAATATCAACAGTTGACGGCAGGGTGGTTATTGATTCGTCGCAATGCGTTGGGTGCAACCTTTGCGTGAAGGTATGCAAATTCAATGCCATAGAGCCGATTACCCCTTTAACGAAAGGAATGAAATTGTAAAAATGACAGATACAATAAATATAATGATTGTCGGCGTGGGCGGGCAAGGCACTTTGCTGGCAAGCAGGATACTGGGCAATGCCGCAATAGACTGCGGGTTTGACGTTAAGGTGTCGGAGGTTCATGGGATGTCACAGCGCGGCGGCAGCGTTGTTACATATGTTAAATATGGAGAAAAGGTTTTCTCACCGGTAATTTCCGAAGGCGAGGCGGATATTATTTTGGCGTTTGAACAGCTTGAGGCGTACAGGTATTTAAAATTTTTGAAAAAAGACGGCACAATGATTTTAAACACCCAAAAGATTGCCCCCATGCCGGTTATAACCGGTGCGGCAAGCTACCCCGAGGAAATTATAGAAAAATTAAATAAAACAGGGGCGAAAATAATTGCGATAGATGCGCTAAGCGCGGCATTAAAGGCGGGCAATGCAAAGGCGGTCAATGTTGTTTTAATAGGGGTTTTGGCAAGCAAAACAAATATACAAAAAGATATTTGGCAAAAGGCAATCGAAAAAACGGTGCCGCCGCGGTTTTTGCAGGTAAATCAGCAAGCTTTTGAAGCAGGGTATAATGACCAAAAAGGAGGCGGATGTGTTTGAGACTGTATTGGGACCAAAAAAACGAATGTATGTCACGGGACAGGATACATGATATTCAATCCAAAAGGCTTGTTAGCCTTGTAAAAAGAGTTTACACCAATGTGCCTTACTATCGGGAAAAAATGCACGCAAAAGGCATTTTGCCGGAGGATATAACATCAATTGAAGATATAGATTTGTTGCCGTTTACCACAAAGCAGGACTTGCGCGAAACATACCCGTTTGGGCTTTTTGCGTCGCCGATGAACGAGATAGTGCGTGTGCACGCATCAAGCGGAACGACAGGCAAGCAAACGGTTGTGGGATACACGCAAAAGGATATTACATTGTGGTCGGAGCTGATGGCACGGTGCTTTTCCATGACCGGGGCGGATAAATCGTCCGTTATTCAAGTTTCGTACGGCTATGGGCTTTTTACAGGCGGGCTGGGCGCTCATTACGGGGCGGAAAGAATCGGCGCCGCTACCGTTCCCACATCATCCGGCAACACTCAACGGCAAATAAATATAATGAAGGATTTTGGCGTTACGGTGCTTTGCTGTACGCCGTCTTATGCCCTGTATTTGGCAGAGGTGATTGAGGAGTCGGGCATTTCGCTTGACGAGCTGAAATTAAAGGCGGGCGTTTTCGGAGCCGAGCCGTGGACGGAAAATATGCGAAGCGAAATAGAACGGCGGCTGAACATCAAGGCATACGACATTTACGGGCTTAGCGAAATTATGGGTCCGGGCGTGTCAATGGATTGCGAGTATAAAAACGGGCTGCACATTTGGGAAGACCATTTTTACCCCGAAATAATTAACAGCGACACAGGGGAACGGCTGCCGGCAAACACCGACGGAGAACTGGTGTTTACAACCCTTACAAAAGAGGGCTTTCCGCTTATTCGATACAGAACCAGAGATGTTTCTTCCCTCAGCTACGAAAAATGCGGTTGCGGGCGCACCGTTGCACGCATGGCAAAACCAAGCGGAAGAACTGACGATATGCTGATTATCCGCGGCGTAAATGTTTTTCCGTCGCAAATTGAAAGCGTGTTGCTTGAAATAGGTGAAACTTCACCTCATTATATGATTATAATTGATAGGGTGGGCACGCTTGATACCATTGAAATTCAGGTGGAGCTAACGGTTGATATGCTTTCGGACGAGGTTAAAAGGCTGGAGGATACGGAAAATAAAATCAGAAGGGGCATTGAAAGCACGCTTGGTCTTGCGGCAAAGGTAACGCTGGTGGAGTCTAAAACAATACAGCGAAGCGAAGGCAAGGCAGTGAGGGTTATAGATAAAAGAAAACTATAAAGGAGGCAGGTATTTATTATGTTAATCAAACAGATTTCAATTTTTATCGAGAACAAATCGGGCAGATTGGCAGAAATAACAAAGCTGTTCGGCGAAAAGGGCGTTAATATACTTGCCCTGTCTATTGCCGATACCACCGATTTCGGAATTTTGCGCCTTATAGTATCGGATGCGGACAAGGCGGAAAAGGCGGTAAAGGAAAGCGGGCTTACCGCAAAGGTTACCGAAGTTATTGGCGTTTCAATATCCCACACGCCGGGCGGTTTGGCAAAGGCGCTTTCAGTTTTGCATCAAAATGGCATAAGCATTGAGTATATGTATGCTTTTGCCACCCGCTCAGAGCAGGATGCAATGGTCATTTTGAGGGTGAAGGACAACTTTGCCGCAATAAAGCATCTTACCGACGCAGGGATATCCATATTGCGCAAAGAGGATTTGGCAGAGCTTTTTTAGCTATTAGGAGGGGTATCATGGAAAGCAAAACACCGCTGTATAATTGTCATGTGCAAGCGGGGGGGAAAATTGTTCCTTTTGCGGGGTATCTTATGCCGATTCAATATTCCGGCATAATTGCCGAGCACATGGCGGTGAGGGAAAGGGCAGGTCTGTTTGACATTTCGCATATGGGCGAATTTTTGTTGGAAGGTCCTGATGCCGTCGGCAATTTAAATCGTCTGCTTACAAACGACTATTCCAACCTGCAGCAAGGCGCTGCACGGTACAGCCCAATGTGCAACGAGCAAGGCGGAATAATAGACGATGTCATTGTGTATAATTATGGTAATATGCGGTATGTTATTGTTGTAAACGCTTCAAACAAAGAAAAGGATTATAAATGGATACAAAACAACTTGTTCGGCAATGTTGTTTTAACCGATATCAGCGACCAAACGGCTTTGATTGCGCTGCAAGGTCCGCTTGCGCAAACAATATTGCAAACGGTTACAAAAGCTTTACCTCAAAAACGGTTTACCGTAGTTGCGGATGCTGATATTTACGGCGCAAAATGCAATATTTCACGCACAGGCTATACAGGGGAAGATGGGTTTGAAATTTATTGCGATGCGCAAAAGGCGGTTGATGTGTGGAACGCTCTGCTTACTGTAGGCGAACCTCACGGCTTGATACCATGCGGTTTAGGCGCGCGCGACACCCTCAGGTTAGAGGCGGCGTTGCCGCTTTATGGGCACGAAATGAATGACGATATTACGCCGCTTGAAGCGGGGTTGGGGTTTTTTGTAAAGGCTGACAAGGACGATTTTATTGGTAAAAAGGCAATTCTTGAAAAAAACAGCAGTCTAAACAGGGTAGGCATTAAAATTACCGATAAAGGAATAGCACGGGAAAATTGCAATGTATATTCAAATGATAAAAAGATAGGCATTGTCACCTCTGGAACATATTGCCCATTTTTAGGAGGCGCATATGCAATGGCGCTTGTTGACGGCGAAGCTTCTGGGGATATAACGGTTGAGGTTCGCGGAAAACGGCTTGCGGCGGAAATTGTCGATTTACCGTTTTATAAAAAATAATATAATTATTTGAAGGGAGTTTTACCGATATGTCAATTAAATTTACAAAAACGCACGAGTGGGTAAAGTTTACAGACGATAACACCGCTTATATCGGAATTACCGATTATGCGCAAAGCGAGCTGGGGGATGTTGTGTATATCCGATTGCCCGAGGCAGGCGAAACGCTTACAACGGGGCAGCCTTTCACCGATATTGAGTCCGTAAAGGCGGTTTCAGAAATTTTCAGCCCGGTTGACGGCGTTGTATCGGAATCAAATGAACTGCTTGATGCTGCGCCGGAGCTGATAAACGAAGCGCCGTACGACACATGGATTATAAAGGCTGAAAATATAAACAAAACGGCGGAATTTCTTACAGAGGAAGAATATAACGAAATAATTAAAGGTTAAAGGTGGGCGCTATGGCAAATTATATATCAATTACCGAATCTGAAAAAAAGCAAATGCTGGATGCGGTTGGCGTAAGCGAAATTGAGGAGCTTTTCGGCGGTATACCGGAAAAGGTGACGCTTAAAGCCCCCCTTGCAATCCCGCACGGTTTGCCCGAGCAAAAGGTTTTTGCAAAAATGAGCGCCATGGCGGCGAAAAACAAGGTTTACCGCAGCATTTTTAGAGGCGGCGGGGCATATCGCCATTATATACCTGCCGTTGTTGACAGCATATGCTCAAAAGAGGAATTTGTAACGGCGTACACTCCGTATCAGCCTGAGATAAGCCAAGGCGTTTTACAGGCAATCTTTGAATATCAGTCTATGATATGCAGGCTCACCGATATGGATGTATCCAACGCCTCTGTTTACGATGGCGCTACCGCGGCGGCGGAGGCGGTTGCAATGTGCAAAACCCCGCGAAAAAATAAGGCGCTTCTTTCGTCGGCGTTAAACCCTCAAATAATTGAAACGGTTAAGACATACTGCTTTGGTTCGGACACACCGTATGAAATTTTGCCGCACACCGACGGTAAAACAAATGTTGATTTTTCCGACAGCGACGCGTCGTGTATAATAATCAGCCAGCCGAATTTTTATGGTGTAATTGAAGATGTTGAAAAGATATGCGAAAACGCGCATGGCAAAGGGATAAAGGTTATTGTGTGCTGTAACCCGATTTCGCTTGCATTGCTGAAAACGCCCGGAGAATGCGGTGCGGATATTGCCGTAGGTGATGCGCAGCCGCTGGGGATTCCCCTTTCGTTCGGCGGCCCGTATTTGGGCTTTATGGCGTGTAAAACGGAATTAACGCGCAAGCTGCCCGGTCGCATTGTAGGGCAAACGACAGACACCCGAGGCAACCGTGCTTTTGTGTTGACATTGCAGGCGCGCGAGCAGCATATACGCCGTGAAAAGGCGTCCAGCAACATTTGTTCCAATCAAGCGTTGTGCGCATTGCGTGCGGGGGTATATCTCAGCGCAATGGGCAGCCGCGGGTTGGAGCGGGCGGCATCGCATTGCGCGGCAAAAGCGCATTATATGGCAGCGGAGCTGTGCAAAATAAAGGGTGTATCCTTGGCGTATAAAAACGAATTTTTTAATGAATTTTTAACGATATGCCCAAAACCCGAGGCGGCGCTTTCCGCTTTGGATGATGCGGGAATATTGGGCGGTCTTGTTGTTGACGGGAAAGTTTTATGGTGCGTTACCGAGCAAAACAGCATTGATGAAATTGACGAGGCGGTTGGAATTGTTAGGGAGGTGTGCGGAAAGTGACAACGATTTTTGAACGGGATAACGGGGCTGAAAATGAATATTTGGGCGAATGCGAGGTAAGCTATAAGCTTGATAATAAATATTGCAGAGATAAAAAACTTAAACTGCCCGGCGTTTCGGAGGGAGAGCTTTGCCGTCATTACACTCAGCTTGCCGACAACACCTACGGCGTAAATAATGGTTTTTACCCGCTTGGCTCATGCACAATGAAATACAACCCCAAAATAAATGAAAAGGTTGCAGCCCTTGAGGGTTTTTCCGATATCCATCCGTTACAGCCGAAAAGCACAACTTCAGGCGCTGCCGAGGCGATAAACTTGCTAAGCAAGTATTTGTGTGAAATTCTTGGCATGGACAGCGTTACATTGCAGCCGGCGGCAGGCGCGCACGGTGAATTTTTGGGGCTTTTGCTTATGAAAGCATACCATGCCGACCGAAATGACGCAAAGCGAAATAAAATTATAGTGCCTGATTCGGCGCACGGCACAAATCCCGCAAGCGCCGTTATGACAGGCTTTGAAATTGTCAATATTCCAAGCGCAAAAGACGGCATGACGGATATTGACAAACTAAAAGAGGCGGTGGGGGAGGATACGGCAGGGCTTATGCTTACAAACCCCAACACCCTCGGTCTGTTTGATAAAAATATACTAAAGATAACCGATATTGTTCATAAAGCAGGGGGGCTTACTTATTGCGACGGTGCGAACCAAAACGCAATTATGGGGGTTGCCCGACCGGGTGATATGGGTTTTGACATAGTTCATGTTAATTTGCACAAAACATTTTCAACGCCTCACGGCGGCGGAGGTCCGGGCAGCGGACCGGTTGGGTGCAAAAGCTTTCTTTCAAAATATCTGCCGGAGGGAGAATGCTCAATAGGGCGGGTAAAAGCTTTTTACGGCAATTTTCTTGTTGCGGTAAAAGCGCTGTGCTATATTACATCTTTAGGCTGTGACGGGTTGCTTAGCGCATCGCAGATTGCGGTGCTTAATGCAAATTATGTTATGAGCAAGTTATCCGGGCTGTTTGAAACGGTTGGTGACGGATATTGCATGCACGAGTTTGTTATAACGCTTGAAAAGCTAAAAAGCGAAACGGGCATAAATGCGCTGTCTTTTGCAAAAGCACTTTTAGACGAAGGCATACATCCGCCGACGATGTATTTTCCGCTGATTGTTCCAGAGGCGCTTATGATTGAGCCAACCGAAACGGAATCGAAAAAGCGGCTTGATGATGCAATTGAGATTTTTAAAGATTTATATAACCGCGCAAAGGCGGGGGAAGATATGCACAATGCGCCTAAAAGGACATATGTTTCACGAGTGAACGAGGTGGCGGCAGCACGAAACCCAATTGTAAAGGCATAATACTAATTCGCCGTTTAATGCGAATTAGTATTGATACCCAAACAATCGGTATTTATGGGCGTATAAACATTTGAACCCATGAATTGGAGCGTGAGTCATACCCAACCCCTATTTGCGTGTAGTTTGAATTTAAGATATTTGCACGGTGACCTTGGCTGTTCATCCATGCGTTCATAACTTCTTGCGCTGTTCGCTGCCCTTTTGCAATATTTTCGCCGGCATAGCTGTAATGTATGCCAAAGCTTTTTATCATGTCAAAGGGCGAACCGTAAGTTGGAGAATTATGAGAAAAATAGTTTCTGTCGGTCAAATCACGCGCTTTATATTGCGCAACCCTTTGTAACTCCCAATTGCTTGTAAGCGCTTTTAAACCGTTATTGCTTCGCTGAACGTTTACAAGCCGAACTACCTCTGCTTCAATGTTTTGCACCTGTTGGTTTTTTTCCGGTATCGTTACTTTGTCATTGGGGTAAATTAAGTTTGGGTTTTTAAATTGTGGATTTGAGGCAATTATTTCGCTAAGCCCCACCTGATATTTAACCGCAATTTTCCACAGCGAATCGCCGCGTTGAACGGTGTAGGTTGCGGCAGATACATTTAAAGCGAAAAAAAGCGATATAAAAACAGCGGGAAAAATAAAATGTTTTTTTATAATGTGCACCCCCTTGATTATATCTTATCCTAAAACCGAAACTTAAATCAAGGAAATAAAAGGCGTTGGCGGCATGCAGCCCCATTTATCGTAAGCTAAGAAAGGGTGAAATAGAATGAATCCGTGGCACGATTTTGAGCCCGAAAGAATTACAAAAGAAAACTTTATAAGCGTTATAGAAATTCCCAAAGGCGGCAAAAAGAAGTATGAGTTGGATAAAGAAAGCGGAATGTTAATTTTAGACCGTGTGCTGTTTACATCTACGCATTATCCGACAAATTACGGTTTTATCCCGCGCACATTATCGGAGGATGGCGACCCGCTTGATGTTTTGGTGTTGTGTCAAGAGCATCTTGACATTATGACAACGGTTGAATGTTATCCGATTGGGGTTTTGAAAATGATAGATAACAATGAGGTTGACGAAAAAATTATAGCTATTCCGTTTGGCGACCCCACTTTGAATTTTTACAGCGATGTTACCGAGCTTCCCGAGCATTTGTTTCTTGAAATAAAACATTTTTTCGAGGTTTACAAGCATCTTGAAAACAAAGAAACTTTTGTGGAAGAAGTCAGCGGACGGCTTGATGCCGAAACAATGATTTTAAACGGAATAAAAAGATATATCGAAAAATTCGGAAGACCTTGACAGTTAAATATGTTTAGTGTAAAATTGCTTTTATGAATGTTCAATAATTGAGGTGGTGTGCTATGAAAACGCAAAATGTTTCAAACGAAAACGGTCTTGTTAAGGAACTGCTTGAGCTTGCTGAAAAAAATATATCAATCAACCCTGAAAACTATGAAAAACACAATGTAAAAAGGGGTTTAAGAAATAGTGACGGCACGGGAGTTTTAGTTGGGCTTACCGTTATTGGCGATGTTCAATCGTATATAAAAGAAGGGGATAAAAAAATAGATATCCCGGGCGAACTGTTTTATCGGGGCATCAATGTTCGTGACATTGTAAACGGCTGCATTGCGGAAAAACGGTTCGGCTTTGAAGAGGTTATTTATCTTTTGCTTTTTGGCGTTTTACCAACGGAGCAGAAGATTGAACAGTTTTCCAAATACTTATCGGGATATAGGAATTTGCCGGAGTATTTTGTAGAGGACATGATATTAAAAGCCCCCAGCCCGGACATTATGAACAAGCTTGCACGAAGTGTTTTGGCGCTTTATTCTTATGATGACGACCCTGATAATCTTTCGCTTGAAAATTTGCTGCGCCAATCCTTTGAGCTTATTTCTTGTTTCCCCGCAATAATTGCATATGCTTATCATACTAAAAATCACTATTATGACGGCGAAAGCTTGTTTTTGCATACAAGCAAGCCGGAGCTTTCGATTGCGGAAAACTTTTTGCGCCTTATTAGGGCAGACAAAAGCTACACGCGGCAAGAGGCGGAAATACTTGATTTATGCCTTATACTCCATGCGGAGCATGGCGGGGGCAACAACTCCACCTTTACCACACATGTTATATCATCAACCGGAACCGATACATATTCGGCAATTTCGGCATCCATCGGCTCGCTAAAAGGCTCAAAGCACGGCGGCGCAAACAATCGCGTTATGGCAATGATGGATGAAATAAAAAGCAATGTTAAAGATTGGGCGGATAAAGACGAGGTAGCCGCTTATATTACAAAAATAATAAACAAGCAGGCGGGCGATAAAACCGGCTTGATTTATGGCTTTGGTCATGCGGTTTACACCATTTCCGACCCGCGTACAGAGCTTTTAAAAACTCATGCGCAAAAGCTTGCACAGCAAAAAGGGCGTACAGCGGAATTTGAACTGTACAGCTTGATAGAACAAATAACCCCGAAGTTATTTGCCGAAATAAAAAAACAAAACAAGCCCCTGCCTGCAAATGTTGATTTTTACAGCGGGTTTGTTTATAACTTGCTTGGCATACCGCAAGAGTTATATACGCCGATTTTTGCAATGGCAAGGATTGCGGGTTGGTGCGCACACAGAATTGAGGAGGTTATTTCCAACAACCGCATTTTACGCCCGGCATATCGTAGCGTTGCGGATACAAGGGAATACATCAAACTAAGCAATCGATAAAAAAATTTTTTTGTGTATATAAAACACCTCCCATGGGAATAATACCCAAAGGAGGTGTTTAGATTTTGAAAAATAAACTAATTCAGCTAATTACAAACAGGGGGTTTTACATACTCCTTACACTTGTTATAGGAATAGTCGGTGTATCGGGGTATATGGCAAACCTCAAAAGTAAGCGGATGCAGGAAACGGCATTGTTTGCCCTTTCGGAGCCGGCTCACCCGCCGGTGGCGATAAAGGCGGAACCGCCCGCAGTTTCTTCCATAATTGAGTCGGAAATGCCGCTTAATGCGCAACTGCCTGCTACGGCGGTAGCGTCCGTTCAAACGCAATGGGAGGAGGACATGCGGCTAATGCTTCCGCTGCAAGGGGAGCTTGGTATGGGATATTCCGCCGATGAGCTGATTTACAGCAAAACAATGCACGATTGGCGTATCCACCCCGGAATCGACATTCGCGCCGATGCGGGAACCCCGGTTAAAGCGGCGGCAAGCGGAATTGTTACCAAGGCATATGCAGATGATTTAATGGGCTTTACCGTTGAAATTTTGCATGAGGGCGGTTTTGAAACAGTATATTCAAATTTGCAAACAGGGCAGTTGATTGAAGAAAATGACGAGGTTAAAAAGGGCGATGTGATAGGCGGTGTCGGAACAACGGCATTGCGTGAGATTAACGAACCGCCGCATCTGCACTTTGAGGTAAAAAAAGACGGCGAATATGTTAATCCCTTTGATTATATCTTTTAGCCGTTGATAAAAAATCACCCTTGTGGTAAAATATCGCAGGGGTGATTTTTTATTAACGAAAAATTCGATTTATATGCCGACCTGCTCATTGAATGGAACCAAAAATTTAATTTAACCGCAATTACCGAGCCTGCGGAAATTATGACGAAACATTTTAAAGACAGCCTATATTGCAGTAACTATATACCGAAAAATGCATCCGTTGCCGATGTTGGCAGCGGCGCCGGCTTTCCGGGCATTCCATTGAAAATTGCACGCCCCGATATTTCGCTTACAATTTTTGAAGCTACCGGTAAAAAAATAACCTTTTTAAATCACTTGTGCAACAAACTAAATATCGATGTCAAGTGCATTCATATTCGTGCGGAGGATGCGGGAGGTGACATTAAATATCGAGAACAATTTGACATTGCGGTAAGCCGCGCTGTTGCAAGGATGTCCATTTTGGCGGAATACTGCCTGCCCCTTGTGAGGGTGGGCGGAAAGATGGTTGCCATGAAGGGCAGTAATGTAGATGGCGAAATTACCCAAGCGGCAGGGCTTATCAAAAAGCTTGGGGCGGAAGTTTTGCAAGCAAGCTATTATATAATTGAAGGCACCGATATAAAACATAGCATAGTTGAGGTTGAAAAGAAAATGCCCACGCCGATGCTATACCCCAGAAGGGGAACCAAAATAGGGCGGTAACAGGCGAAATTTTATTAATTATCCGTTGTGTTTGCAGGTTGCGTTTTGTACTTCCACACCCTCGGTGGTTGGTATTTTGTTTTGCAAAGCTTTAAAACTGCGGCGGCAAGCTTGTTATAATCATGTCGCAAATGCCCGTTTTTTATATGCACAAAATTGCCTTCCACAAGTTTTATATTGGTAAAATCCTTTTTATTTATTTGAACCGGCTCTGCGCCGTCTTTTATGTATTGTTCAAGCAGCTCATCCGGCATTGCCTGTTTATTTACGATGCAATAGTCAATAATATGCCCGCCTGCGTGTTCGCATATTGCGGCGGCGTGCCGGTATGCGTCCATCCCATCCGTTTCGCCCGGTTGCGTCATGATGTTGCAAACATAAACCAATAAGGCGCCTCCCCGCATAATTTCATCCGCCACGCCCTTTACAATTATATTCGGTATTATGCTTGTGTATAAGCTCCCCGGCCCCATAACGATGATATCCGCTTCTCTTATAGCTTTTAAAACATCCGGAAGCGGCTTAACATTTTCAGGTTTTATGCTTATTCTTTTTATTTTCGCGTTTTTATCCGATAGCGTAATGTTGCTTTCACCTTTTATTATATCGCCGTTTTCAAGATACGCCTCAATATATGCGTTGTCTGCCGTAACAGGCAGCACCCTTCCCGTTACGCGCAAAACATCGCCAACCCTTTGCACAGCCTCATCAAAGCTGTTGGAAACACCGTGCATGGCGGCTAAAAACAAATTTCCGAAGCATTGACCTTTTAAGCAGCCCTCGTCAAATCGGTATTGCATAAGTTTTGCCATTAACGGTTCAATTTCGGCAAGGGCAAGTATGCAGCTTCGTATATCGCCCGGCGGCAGCATTCCCAAGTCTTTTCGCAACATGCCGGAACCGCCTCCGTCATCTGTAACGGCAACAATTGCTGTAATGTTTTGTGTAAGTTTTTTTAACCCGCGGAGCATTGTAGAAAGTCCCGTCCCTCCGCCAAGGGCAACAATTTTAGGCTGTGAACTGCCTATCATCAACAATCTTCCTTTCGTTAGGGAAAACCTTTTTTATCGCCTAATGCCCTAAATCACGGTGCACCTCAAAAACCCTGCACCCCTTATCTTTTAAATGCTCTGTCAACTGATGGGTAAAGGTAACGGAGCGGTGCTTGCCCCCCGTGCAACCGATTGAAATCACTATTTGCGATTTACCTTCTTCGATGTAATGCGGAATTAAAAAGTCAACCATATCATAAAGCTTTTCTTGAAATTCAATGCTTTGCGGGAACTTCATAACATAATCCGAAACTTCGGCGTCAAGCCCGCTTTTGTTTTTTAACTCAGAAATATAAAACGGATTGGGCAGGAATCTTACATCGAAAATCAAATCGGAATCTATCGGTATTCCGTATTTAAAGCCGAACGAAAGAATATTTATTACAATGCTTTTGTTTTCGCTTGTGTCGCCGAAAAGCTCTGTCAGCCTATCCTTGAACTGTCTGCTGGTGGAATGGGATGTGTCAATAATGTGCGTGGCTTTTGATTTAAGCCCCTTTAAAACCTCACGCTCCTTGGCAATAGCCTCGGGCAGCCTGTCGCTGTTTGAAAGCGGGTGTTTTCGCCTTGTTTCCTTATATCTTTTTATAAGGGTGCTATCATTCGCGTCTAAAAACAATAAATCATATTGATAGCCCTTTTTGCCCAGCTCCAACAAGCTTTCGTCAAGGTGTTCAAACATTTCGCCGCCGCGAATATCGCAAACGATTGCAACTTTATTAAATTTCGTAAAAGAGTTACAGCAAATTTCCGCAAAATTGGAAATAAACGCGGGGGGCATGTTATCGATGCAATAATACCCAATGTCCTCTAATGCATTGACCGCCTGGCTCTTTCCCGCCCCCGACATACCTGTTATAATTATAAACCGCATATTTTCACCTCTGTATCAAGATGCACGCCGAACTTTTTGTAAACCTCTGATTGCACATACTCTATTAAGCGCATAACATCGTCAAACGTTGCGTTAGCATCGTTTATTATAAAGCCGCAATGTTTTGCAGACACAGTCGCACCGCCTATTCTATACCCGCTAAGCCCTGCATTTTCAATTAACTTCCCGGCAAAATGCCCCTTAGGGCGTTTGAAAGTGCTGCCTGCACTGCAATATTCAAGAGGCTGCTTTTGGCGGCGGCGTGCGGATAAATCCGCCATCTTAGCGCGTATTTTGTCTTTATCCTTTTGATAAAGCAAAAGAGCGCTTTGCGTGGCAATGGCTTTAGTATTGCTAAAAAAACTGCTGCGATACCCAAAATCATGATTTGTAACTTCATGAATATCTCCCAAGTTGTCAACATATCGGGTGGAAACAACAACATCCTTCATCTCGCCGCCGTATGCGCCCGCATTCATAACAACAGCGCCGCCAAGCGTGCCGGGTATCCCTGCCGCAAATTCAAAACCGCCCAGCCCAAAGCGCAGGGCAAAGGTGGCTATTTTTGATAAAAGAGCGCCGCTTTGGCAAACAAGTTGGTTTTCAATTTGCTTGATTTTGCTCATGTTGGGGTTTGTTTTAATTACAATTCCGCGAATTCCGTTGTCGCTTACCAATAGGTTTGAGCCGTTTCCCACAACAAAAATCGGGATATCGGAAAGTTCTTTTACAACTTTAGAAATTTGTTCTTCGTTTTGCGGCATCACAATAAAATCTGCCGGACCGCCGATTTTGAAAGAAGTATGGTTTTTCATCGGCTCATTTACTAAGATGTTGCTTATCGGCAAAATTTCTTTAAGCTTTTTTTCAACAACGGAGCTGTTCAATCGGAACACATCCCTCTTTTAAGCAATGAAAACAAACATCAAAAGCCTAACGCCGCTGCTCCTATAATGCCCGCATCATTTCCGAGCATTGCGGTGCGTACTTGGGTTTGCGCAACATCGCGGCTATACACTTCTTTATTTATAATTTCTTTTAGCGGGTTTAGCAGATAATCCCCTTCTTTTGACACTCCCCCGCCGATAACAAGTGTTTCGGGCTGGAATATGTTAATTATATTTATAAGCCCGGTCGCAAAATAAAAAATATAGCGTTCTACAACAGCAGCGGCTATGGGGCAACCTGCACGCATACCGTCAAAGGCAGTTTTTCCGCCAATGCTGTCTATGCTTTTATCTACCATTTGAAACATCAGGCTGTCGGGGTTTTTTAGCGCCGCTTGTTTTGTTTGATTTATAAGCGCAGTTGCAGAGCCGTACGCTTCCCAGCAACCGTTTCGACCGCATGTGCATTTTATGCCGTCGAAAGATATAACCATGTGCCCAAGCTCGCCGCCTGCATTGTTAAAGCCGCTGTATATTTTTTTATTAATAATAATTCCGCCGCCTATGCCCGTTCCGATTGTAATCATCAGCGAATGTTCCGCATTTTTTGTTGCGCCCGCATATGCCTCGCCAAGCGCCGCGCAATTTGCATCATTTTCAACATAAACTGGCAATGGGATAATCTGCTGTATAATTTTGCGAATGGGAGTGTTGCGCATATTTATATTGTTGGTATATATGCATTTGCCTTCTTTAGTGTCAGGGGTTCCGGGCATCCCTACACCTATCCATTTAACAGATGAAACAGGCGTGTTTGAATCGCTTAGAACTTTAACGCACAGCTTAGCTATATCCTGCACTATTTCTGTGTCTTTTCTGTGAGCGTTTGTCGGAACGCTGTCTTTTTGTATAATGTTTAAATTATCGTCCACCAACCCCACCGCAATATTGGTACCCCCTAAATCAACCCCTAAATACATTCTTTCTCCCCCCAAAGTAGCTTTTCAAATTTTCAAATGTTGAGTTTACAACAAGCCGCTCATCAAAATTAATCTTCTTCAAAAGTTGAATGGACAAATCAACATTTCCCACATTGCTGCTTATATGACTGTCGCTTGTGAGCGCTATGGGAACGCTATGTTCCTTGCACATTTTTGCAACCTGAAGGCAACGCTTTGCAGCCCGCTTGCCGGTCAGAGAGCTTGAATTGATTTCAATCAGCTTGCCGTTGGCTTTTGCCTTTTTAACAACAAGTTCTATATCAAATTCGGTCTTTTCTCGACCGATATGCCCCAATATATCAATGTTTGGGTTTTCACAAGCACGAGCTAAAACTTCGGTATGCTCATTTTCATCTTTTGGCGAATAAACAGGGCGGTGAAGAGATGCTATAACAATGTCCAAAGACGAAAGCAATTTATCATCAAGGTCTAAATCGGCATCGCTGTTTAAAAAACTGCACTCTACGCCCCTTAAAATTATAACGCCGTTCATTTTACGAGGTAACACAACCATATTTTGAAAGTGGTAAAGATGGGCTCCATCCGGCAAAGCGGGAGCATGGTCCGTTATGGCAATGGCTTGTAAACCCCTGTCTGCCGCCGCCCGAGCATATTCTTCCACCGTGCTGTATGCGTGTGTGCTTGCAACTGTATGACAATGTAAATCTGTTAATATTGTGATGCAAAATTCTCCTTTCTTTCATTTAACAATCTAACCTTCCCAGTTAATATCCATGTTTGCCATAATCCTTTTATTAAGTTCTTCCGCTGCATTGTAGCCTGCTCTTTTAAGCCTGTTGTTCATTGCGGATATTTCTATTATAACCGCCAAATTTCGCCCCGGCTTAACGGGCAACACGATTGAAGGTATCGGCAACCCAAGAATGTCGGTCACCTCGTTGGTAAGGCCAAGCCTGTCATAGTGCTTCCCTTCAACCCATGTTTCAAGGTGCAACACAAGGTCTATCTTTTCGCTGTCTTTAACCGCACCCATACCGAATAGGCGCTTAACATCAATAATACCTATGCCCCGTATCTCGATAAAATGTCTTATTATTTCGGGTGAGCTGCCAACAAGCGTAATTGCCGAAACCTTTTTAATTTCAACGGCATCGTCCGCAATAAGCCGGTGTCCGCGTTTTACAAGCTCGATTGCCGCCTCGCTTTTGCCCACGCCGCTTTCGCCAAGCAACAGCACACCTTCGCCATACACCTCGACAAGAACGCCGTGGCGGGTTATCCGAGGGGCAAGCTCGGTGTGTAAAAACGGGATAAGCCTGCTTAAAAAAGAGGTAGTGGTAAATGATGTTCTAAGCACCGGAACATCGAATTCCTTGGAAACAGCTGCCAATTCGTCAAAAATTTCAAGCCCTCTTGTTACAATAACAACGGGAATTTTATTTGAAAACAGCTCTTTTAGCTTTTTTTCTCTAACATCCGGCGGTTGGCTTGCTAAATACGCATGTTCCACCATTCCAAAAAGTTGTATTCTCGTTGGGTCAAAGCAATCATAAAAGCCCGAAAGCTGAATTCCCGGACGGTTCACATCCACACTGACGATTGATATATCATCGGTGTTCTCCGTACAGTTTATTCGTTCTAAACCAAAGTGTGTAATAAGTTTTTCAAGCCTAACAGAAAACTTTTCGCTCATTGGCGCCCCCCTTTTTTTATACGCTAAACTTCAAAATACAGCGATATGCTTACAATGCCATAATTATACCACTAATGCGCAAAACCGTCAATAAACTAAAATTAAATAAAAAGTAAAGGGCGCCTTTTGCCTGATACGGCAAAACTTGCGCCCTCAATTTGTTTTAAAAAACCTATAAGTCAAACTCACCTTGTGATGTTGTGTATAAAATTGCAATAATATCGTCTTTTTTTAAAATGTAAGCGCCGCAGCTTTTTTTGGGAAATTCGCCGTTTACGCTGTAAACCCAACCGCTTTGCCCGCCGTTGTCAAATTCATATAAATTGTCGATGCCCTTTATATAAATGCTTTTTTTACTGCCTACAAATTCCGCTTGAATTGAATTTTCTTTTGTTATTTTAAAAAGCACATCAAATACCGTATCTCCCTCTGCAAACGGCGTTTGTGTTTGCGGCAGAATTTCTGCCTTGTCGCCAATACCTTTTATTGAGATTTTTACTGTATCTTCCGCAATGGGCGGTGTTTCGCGCTGTAACCGTTCGGCTTCGGCAGGTAAATCTTTTTGTATTGGCGGCGGAGCGGGTTTTTCTGCCTGCTCCTTCACTTCGTTTTCCGGCTGTAAGGGCGGTTCGGTATCACCTTGTTCCGGTAAAACCTCCGATTCGGAAACAACCGGGTTGTCTACTATGGTCAGCGTTTCCGGTTGCTCTTGTTTTACACCGCAACCGCATAACAAAAGTAAAATCAGTAAACCGAAAAAGCTCCTTTTCATTTTTGAATTACCCTTTCAAAATTGCTTTCAAAAAGCCGAATTGCAATAACTGCCGCCATTTCTCTCGTTACATTATTTTTAGGCTCAAAGCGCTCTCCGCTACCTTGCATTATGCCAACGGATGCCACCCTTGATACAGCCTTTGATGCCCAATCGGAAATTTCGGAAGAATCATCAAACACCATTTCGCTTTCTTCCATAGAAAACGACCTGCTTATTATAACGGCCACTTCCTCTCGCGTAATGCCGCTGTTCGGACGGAATGTGTTGTCATCGTATCCGCTTATAATGCCGTATGTTTTTGCAGTCGACACATATTCAAAATACCATTCATCCGGGCTGATATCGTCAAAAAGCGCAATTTCTTCCGTTTGGGGCATGTCTAACAGCCGTATGAGCAAGGCGGTAAATTCCGCCCGTGTTATTTCCGCTTGCGGCAAAAACTCATTGTTGTCATTGCCAACCATAATCTTGTGTTTTTGCGCCTTTTCAATATATGATGTTGCCCAATCGGAAATTTGGTTGCTGTCGCTGTACGGCGTTGGCTTTTCTTCATCTTCCGTTTGCTTGGTATCGTCTTGTGTGTTTTCCGGTTGTTCATCCGTGTTTTCAACCGGTGCAGGGGGCAGATAAAGCGTGCCTCCGCCGCTTACCCTGTTAGAGGATGTGGTTGTTTCTTCCGCTTTCTCTACTTCTATTTCAAATTCCAAAATGCGCACAATCGCCGGGTAGCCCGCATCGTTCATTTTTGAAATGTTTACCTTATAGCTGCCCGCCTTGGTTATGTCGTTAATCGTTGCAACGCCTGATTCATCGGTTAAATATGTTTTTTTGTTAACCACTACCTTAGCGCCTTCTATTGGCACGGTTTTTTCCGCGTTAGCAGCCCAATCGAAATAACTTGCGGTAAGGGTTATTTTTATGTCCTTCTCAGCGCGCAACACAGAAGGCGATATTGAATATTCCGCAATTAGCGTATCGGGCGCGTATCCGCCGTAATATAGCAATATTTCTTCGTTGCTCTCAAGTTCAAAATCCCCCATGCCGACGCTTGGCTCATTTCCATCAACAATGTACAGCCAGCCTTCATAACCGCCGAATTGCCCTTCTGTTTCATCGTTTATTGAGGAGATGTAGTGCGAACCGTAAAATTCTTTTATTGTATAGTCTATATCGATGCTTTCGAGCACGGCAACTATTGCGTCAAGCACGGTGGGCTTTGCGCTTATAACGGTAACGTCTCCGCTGAATAAGGCGCTTTCAATGCCTTCAATTCGCAAGCTTGCCGTTGCCGTTTTAAGGGTTGCAAACCTGCACCATACGCTGTTTTCGTTTATCATGTCATTTATTGCAATTAAAGCTTGGGCTGTTGCCAAACGGTTTGTTTCGTTATCATCTGCCATATATTCAAAAGAACCGTCATCAAGCATAAATTCGCATAAATAGTCAAACAGCGATTCGCCGTCCTTTAGCCATTTACTGCTTAAAATATTCTCGCCGACGGCGCAAAGACCTGAAATTACAACGGATATTGTGTTAGCGTTGTCAATTACATCGCTGTCTTGCCATTTGTTTTTGATGTATTCCACAGCTTTTGCCGTCATTTGGCTGTCATATTGCGAAAGCGCCGTAAGCGCCATGGCGGTAACATCAATGTATGGAGAGCCGTCATTTTGGTCAAGGCTAAAGCCCCCGCCATTGTTTTGGAAGCTTTCAAGAAATGAAAGCGCCGCAACTCGGTTATAGCGCGCGCCGACGGCATCAAGCGCAAGCATTGCCCATATATGCTGATTTGCCGATAAGGAAAAGCCACCGTTGTTGGATTGCTTTGCCGCAAGTTGTTCTATAAAGCCGTTTTCATCGTTTATATCCTCATAACTCTCGCTTTGCATAAGCATGTAAAAAATATACTTTGCATAATCGGTAGGCATATTCCCGGACGGTTCTTCTATGTAAAATTGAAAATCGCCGTTTGAAATATCAATTCCGGCAGAAAAAAGCGCCGCCATATCCCAAAATTCCAAATCCGTATTGTTTTCGTTATAATAGCCTAAAATTTCTTCCGCAACTTCGCCGGGGGATAGCGCGAAAGCCGCCGGCGCCAGCAACAATGCCAATACCAACACCGATAATAACATCTTTTTAAACATAAAAAAACCTCCTTGAATTTTAGCGCAAGCAGGCATAAGAACCATCTTTTAGATAGCTTTCAACGCTGCTCTATCGCTCGTAGAGTGGTTGGTTATGTGTCTGACTTCGGGCATTCCGACTATACGGCAGCGGGACTGTGAGGGAATTATTCACCCTGCTTTCCCCAAAATGCAGACTTTAATTTTTAAACAGGCATTTAGCCTTACTAAAAAGATAATACCATCATAGTTTAGCAAAGTCAACCATTTTTGAAAAGTTGTTTGTTATTTTTAAATCGTTTCGCCAATCCTTTCAAGCATTTGCGTTATTTTTTTTCTTATTTCGGAATTTTCCGCATTGCAAAGGCGCAAGTCGGCAGCTAAAACTTCATCCGCCGCTTTGGCTGATTTGTTAATCAAATTCATATCGGAACACAGCTTTGCAATTTTCAGTTCAAGCAAGCCATGCTGTTGCGTGCCGAAAAACTCGCCCGGACCTCGAATTTCCAAATCCTTTTCGGCAATTTTAAAACCATCGTTTGTTTCTTTCATAACAGAAAGGCGCTGCCTTGCGGTTTTTGAACTTCCGCTGTAAAACAAAATACAGTATGATTTCCATTCTCCCCTGCCCACACGCCCTCTAAGCTGATGAAGCTGTGAAAGCCCAAACCGTTCGGCATTTTCAATCACCATTACAGATGCATTCGGAACATTCAGCCCAACTTCAATTACCGTTGTGCTTACAAGCACATTTATTTCACCGTTTGCAAAGCGGTTCATAATGTAATTTTTTTCTGCCGCTTTAAGCCGCCCGTGAATAAGCCCAACCGAAAAATTGTGAAAGACTTTGTTTTGGAGTTGCCGTGCATATTGCTGTGCCGCTTTTAACTCAAGCTCTTCATTTTCTTCTATAAGCGGGCACACTATATAAACCTGCCTCCCCTGAGTTAGTTGTTTTGTTAAAAAATCATTGACCCTTTCGCGTTTGCTTTCGTCCACAGGGTATGTTTCAATTTGCTTTCTCCCCGGCGGCAGCTCGTCAATCACAGAAATATCAAGCTCGCCGTACAGCACAAAAGAAAGGGTGCGGGGTATCGGTGTTGCCGTCATAATAAGACGGTGCGGCGTTGTGCCTTTTTGGGTAAGGTCGGCGCGCTGCATCACGCCGAACCTGTGCTGTTCATCTGTAATTGTAAGGCAAAGGTTTTTAAACTCAACCCCTTTTTGAATAAGCGCATGAGTTCCGATTACAATATCCGCTTTGCCGCTTTTTATGTCGTCATATGCAAGCTGTTTTTCCTTTGCGCTCAGACTGCCCGTCAACAGGACTATTTTAATGCCTGTTCCGTAAAAATATTCAGTAATTGACTTGTAATGTTGGTTTGCAAGTATCTCGGTTGGAACCATCATTGCCGATTGCGCGCCGCTGTTTGCGGATACCATCATTGCAATTGCCGCCACTATTGTTTTTCCGCTGCCCACATCTCCTTGAACAAGCCGATTTGCGGCTGTCGGCTTGCCGATATCGGATATTATTTCATCTGCCGTACGCTTTTGCGCATTTGTGAGGGTAAAAGGCAATGCCTTTAAAAAGGAGGATATGTTTTGCGTATTGCGAAGCGGTGTTGCAGCAATTGAGGCGCGTTTTTGTTTCATTATTTTTAGCCCCAGCTGTAACAAAAAAAGCTCCTCAAATGCAAGGCGGTTGCGCGCAAATTCAAAACTTTCAAAATCTTTGGGAAAATGAATGTTCAAAAGCGCATAGCTTATGCCGCAAAGCGTATATTTTTCCCGCAGGCGGTTGGGGAGTATCTCCGTTGCATATTTTGCGTAAGCAACGCAGCTTTGCATTATCTTCACCATTAGGTTTTGGGTGATGCCCTCTGTTAGCGGGTAAATCGGCATAATTTTTTTGTCTTTTACCATTATCGGGCTGTTCATTTCAAGCCGCCCGTTTTTTTCGTCAATTTTGCCGTAGTATATGTACTTTGCATTTTCGTCAAAGCTTTTTATAAGAAAGTTTTGATTGAACCATGTAATAAAAACAACTCCGCTGTCGTCCGTTACCGTAACCTTTTGATATGACAGACCGCGGCGCACACGCCTTGAATTTAATTTTGTGCAAGCGGCAGCCTCTATGCAGGCGCACTCTCCGCTTATTACATCCGAAATTTTTTTAACGCTTCGCCTGTCTTGGTATTCACGCGGGAAAAAATAAAGCATATCGTAAACGGTGCGTATGCCAAGCTTTAAAAACAACCTTTCACGCTTGCTGCCAATACCTTTGATACAGCTTATTTCATTTAAAAGCATATACCTACTCCGCCGACACAATGTAGTGATAGAGGGGTTGCCCTCCATTATGCATGATTACATCACAGCCGGAATACAACTCTTTAACTTTATCCGAAAGCAGGGTTGCATCATCCGCCGTTATATCGTTGCCGAAAAACAAAGTAATAACAACGCTGTCATCGTCCGCAATGCTTTTTATAATTTGCATTGCAACTTCATTTGGGTTTTTGCCGATTGTTGTTATATCGTCTTCAACTAAGCCAATTATATCGCCCGCTTTAATTTTCATGCCGTTTACAGACGATTTTCGCGCCGCGCTTGTAATTTGCCCTGTTTTTATGCAGGATATTGCTTGCAACATCAGGGATGTGTTATCCTCAACCGATGCGTCTTCTTCAAACATCAAAATTGCGCTTATGCCTTGGGGGATTGTTTTTGACGGTATAACAACCACATTTTTGTCGCTTATTTGCGCTGCCTGCTCTGCCGCTAAAACAATGTTTTTGTTGTTCGGCAACACAAACACCGTCTCGGCATTCACGCTTTCTATTGTGTTGATTATATCCTCCGTACTGGGGTTCATGCTTTGCCCGCCTTTTACAATGCTGTCCGCACCTATATCGACAAAAATTTGTTCAAACCCTTTGCCGGACGCAACAGCCACTATGCCGTATTTTTTAGCAGGCTCTTTTGCTATTGTTTCGATATGCTGCTCCTTCATGTTATCAATTTTTATTGCCGAGAGTTCACCGATTTTTACCGCCTGTTCAATCACAAACCCCGGTCGATTTGTGTGTATGTGAACCTTAACGGTGTCGCCGTCCTCAATAACAAGCATACTATCGCCCATTCGTTCAATTGATGCACGGAATGATTGAATGCTGTAATTTAACGACTTTTTGGTTATTATAAATTCGGTGCAATACATGAATTTAATTTTTTCCGTATCAACAGCCTTATAATGCGTTTGAACGACTGTTTTATCCTTTTCGGATACGGCAATTTCCTGCCCCTTTAACGCCGCTATAAAGCCTTCCATAATAATTACAAGCCCCATGCCGCCGGCATCAACAACGCCCGCCTCTTTTAGCACAGGCAACATTTCGGGGGTTTTATCAAGCGTTTGCCGTGCCGAGTTTAGCAATGCCTCGGCAAATTCTACAATATCGGCAAATTCGTCTATGGATTGAACGGCGAATTCCGCAGTTTCTCGCGCAACGGTGAGCATTGTGCCCTCGGTTGGTTTCATGACGGCTTTATAGGCGGTGTCGCTTGCGCTTTTTAGCGCAAAAGCAAGCGCCGGGATGTCTGCCTCCGCTTTACCCGCAAGCCCTTTTGCAAAGCCTCGGAAAAGTTGTGACAAAATAACGCCGCTGTTGCCTCGCGCCCCACGGAGCGATGCATAAGCAACACCGTCAGCCACCTTAGAAATATCGGCGCCGTTTTGAGCCATGGTTTCATGCGCGGCGGCTGAAATGGTCATAGACATATTTGTGCCTGTGTCCCCGTCCGGAACGGGAAAAACATTCATATTGTCAACCATTGTTTTATAATTACTGAGATTATTTGATGCATTGATTATTGCGTTTTTCAGCAAAACGCCGTTTATATGGCTTGGCAATTTGCACGCCCTCCTTTTAGTCGACTCTCACACTTTCAACATGCACATTCACTTGCTTTACAATGAATCCCGTTGATTGTTCGACATTGTATTTGACACTTTCAATTATACTGTTAGAGGCAACCTTAATATTTACGCCGTATTCCACAACAACATGAATATCAATCGATAACCCGCCCTCATCAACAATGATTTTTATACCTTTGCTGGCGTTATCCCTGCGCACAAGGCTGACAATGCCGTCCGCCGCGCTTCGCACAGCCATGCCCACAACACCGTAGCAACGCATTGCGGCGTCACCTGCAATCAGCGCGATAACATCGGCGGATATTTCAATAACACCGTTGCTGTTTACTATTTTTGCGCCCATCTTTATAATCATCCTTTCTCATGACACATATTTTTTATTTTATCATCCTGCCCATATGGAAAAAGCTTCACTTTAAAACACAAGTTTCCTTTATACATTGTAATATAAAACCGAGCAAAATTCAAATACTATTTTAAAAAAGTATAAGAATGTGTATTTTAATCAGAATATAGTGTATGAAAAAAACTTTTTTATATGCCGTAATAGGCATTATAAGCGGTCTTATTAACGGAATATTGGGCGCCGGGGGAGGGACGGTAATTGTTCCCGCCCTTGAACATTTTTTGCATTTGCCCCAACAAAAAGCGCATGCAACCGCAATTTCAATTATTTTACCCACCACAATAGTATCTGCTTTTTTATACTCAAAATACTGGATGACGGAAGGAAAAACAACTTTAATTGTGGCATTATTCGGAATGGCGGGCGGTTTTGTCGGCGCCAAAATGCTCAAAAAGCTTTCGGGTAAAACAATAAGAATTATATTTGCAATATCTTTAATGGTAGCGGGGGTGAGAATGCTGTGGAATTAATGTTGCTTGTTGCGGCAGGGCTTTTTTCGGGAATGATAAGCGGAATGGGAATAGGCGGCGGGGTTATTCTTATTCCCGCCTTAACTCTTTTTTTGGGAATAGAACAAAAGGTTGCTCAAGGCATAAATTTATTATATTTTATACCCACTGCCATCGTTGCGCTTACCGTGCATTGCAAAAATAAAAATTTGGAGCTAAAAACGGCCTTGCCGATTGCGGCGTTTGGTATTGTTGCCGCCTCTGTCGGGGCGTACCTTGCAAGCGTTATTCCATCTGTCATTTTGCGCAAAATATTTGCATTGTTAACAATTTTCGTGGGAATAAACGAAATTTATATTGCCGTTAAAAAAGAAAAGTGATATAATATCTTTTATAGATATATTATACTTAAAAGCATAGACAAACAAGTTTGCCTATGGAGGCCGCAAACAGCAGCCGTTATGCGCCTTATCTGCCCACGGATAAGCTTTTGCGCATTTAATTATTTTTGTGGGCGGAAAGGCTATGGGTTTTTTATGAAAAGGGTGTACAATTTTTCGGCAGGTCCATCGGTTCTGCCCGAGCCAGTTTTGAAAAAGGCTGCGGAGGAAATGCTTTGCTATAATAACAGCGGCATGAGCGTTATGGAAATGAGCCATCGCTCAAAAGACTATGAGTCAATAATTTTCGGGGCGGAAAAGCTGCTGCGTGAACTTTTGGGCATACCCGAAAATTACAAAGTATTGTTTTTGCAAGGCGGCGCATCAAGCCAATTTTCAATGGTTCCGTTAAATTTAATCGGCAAATCGGGTAAGGCGGATTATGTCATCACAGGTCAATGGGCTAAAAAGGCCGCCGAGGAGGCGGCGCGATACGGCACAGTTAATGTAGTTGCCTCAAGCGCCGATAAGGTTTTTAACTACATTCCCAAACTTTCGGCAGATAAATTCGACAAGGATGCGGCATATTTTCACATAACATCAAACAACACGATATATGGAACACGATACACAAAGCTTCCCGAAACGGGGGACGTTCCGTTGGTGTCTGATATGTCGTCTTGCATTTTATCAGAGGTTGCGGATATTTCAAGGTTTGGGCTTATTTATGCAGGCGCGCAAAAAAATATGGGTCCTGCAGGCGTAACAATTGTGATAGTTAGGGAGGACTTGCTTGGGAATGCCCTTGATATAACCCCCACAATGTTTAAATATGATATTCATGCAAAAAACGATTCGCTTTATAACACGCCGCCCACATACTCCATTTATATGGTGGGGCTTGTGCTAAAATGGCTGAAGGATTTGGGCGGAATTGCCGCCATGCAGCAAATTAACGAAAAAAAGGCGAAACTTTTGTATGATTACCTTGACAGCAGCAAAATGTTTAGCGGCACCGTTGAAAAGCAAGACCGTTCTGTTATGAATATTCCTTTCGTGGCAAACAGCGACGCTTTAAATGCTGAATTTATTGCGCAAGCAACAGCCGCCGGTTTTGAAAATTTAAAGGGACACAGAACGGTGGGCGGAATGCGCGCAAGCATTTATAATGCCATGCCGATAGAAGGCGTTTCGGCATTGGTTGATTTTATGAAAGACTTTGAAAGAAAAAACGGCTAAACAGCAGAAAGGTATGAATAGTAATATGTTTAATATATTGACGCTTAATAAAATTTCACAAAGCGGCATGAAACATTTGGATAAGGCAAATTATACTTGGGGGGACAATGTCCAAAACCCCGATGCCATGATACTTCGGAGCTTTTCCATGCATGATATGGAATTGCCCGAAAGCTTAAAAGCGGTTGCCCGTGCGGGCGCAGGGGTGAACAACATACCGATTGACAAGTGCAGTGGAAAGGGTATTGTGGTGTTTAACACGCCGGGCGCGAATGCAAATGCTGTTAAAGAGCTGGTTGTTGCCGCCCTGCTGCTTTCATCGCGAAAAATCAGCAGCGGCATTGCATGGGCGCAAACGCTTGGCGGCGCTGAAAATGTGGCAAAAGCCGTAGAAAAAGGGAAGTCATCTTTTGCAGGGCCGGAGGTGCTTGGAAAAACGCTTGGCGTTATCGGCTTGGGCGCAATAGGCGTAATGGTTGCAAACGCTGCCGTAGCGCTTGGCATGGAAGTTGTGGGTTTTGACCCGTACATTTCGGTTAATGCGGCATGGGGCTTGTCAAGGGCGGTTAAAAGAGCGGAAAGCATTAAAGAAATTTATGCGGAAAGCGATTATATAACACTTCATGTTCCGCTAAACGACAGCACAAAAGGAACTATAAACGCGTCAATTATATCGGAAATGAAAGACGGCGTTCGAATTTTGAACTTTTCACGGGGCGAGCTGGTGAATGACAAGGATATTATAGATGCCTGCCAAAACGGCAAAGTTGCTTGCTATGTAACGGATTTTCCGAATGAGCGTTTGCTTGAGAAAAAATCAATTATACCTATCCCTCATCTTGGCGCGTCCACACCGGAAAGTGAAGAAAACTGCGCTGTTATGGCGGTGAATGAGCTTCGTGAGTTTTTGGAGAAAGGCAACATAAACAACTCGGTCAATTTCCCTGATTGCACAATGGAAAAGGAAGCGCCGATAAGGCTGTGCATTGCCCATCGAAACATTCCTAAAATGTTAAACAAGTTTTCGGCAATGTTTAGCGAGCACAATATCAATATAGAAAATATGCTAAACAGAAGTAAGGACCAACTGGCATATACAATTCTTGAAGCGGCGCAAATGCCGGATAACGAGACTTTGAACACGCTTGAAACGCTTGAAGGCGTGTTAAAGGTGCGCATAATAGGGTCAGCCGACTAACAGACATTTTAACTTTGCGCATAAAGCGGTTGACACTATTGCAAATTTAATGTAAAATATTACCTGAAACCTGTTTAATGTTAATTTATTTTAAAAAATATGCGAATGTATGATGGGAGGAGCAAGTGGAGAAGAATACTTATCGTAAATTATTTTGGTCAACTTTTTACATAAGCGCCTTCACCTTTGGGGGAGGGTTTGTGATTGTACCCCTGCTGAGAAAAAGGTTTGTCGATGATTTAAAATGGATAGACGAAAATGAAATGCTTGACATGATTGCCATTGCCCAATCGTCGCCCGGTGCGATAGCGGTAAATACCTCTATTTTAATTGGATATAAGGTTGCGGGCGCGCTTGGGGCGGCGCTTACAATTTTAGGGACGGTGTTGCCGCCGTTTATAATATTATCGGTAATATCGTTTTTTTACGCGGCATTTAGAGATAACGAAATAATCGGCGCCTTGCTAAAAGGAATGCAAGCGGGCGTTGCGGCTGTAATTGCCGAAGTTGTCACCTCAATGGGTGCAAATATTATAAAAGAGAAAAACACGCTTTCCACAATTACTATGATTGCCGCATTTACGGCGGTGTACTTCTTTAAAGTGAATGTTGTTTTAATAATTATTGCATGCGGTTTATTAGGCGCGCTTGCCGCTATGTATCGTAAAAGGAAGAAGTTGCGGGAGGTGCAGGAATGATACATATCATGTTATTTTGGAACTTTTTTCAAATCGGGCTTTTTAGCGTGGGCGGGGGCTATGCTGCAATACCTCTCATTCAAAGCCGTATTGTGCAAATAAACAATTGGCTTACAATGACAGAGTTTACCGACCTTATTACAATTGCAGAAATGACGCCCGGACCGATTGCAATAAACTCGGCAACATTTGTGGGTACACATGTAGCAGGCATCGCGGGGGCAGTAGTTTCAACGCTCGGTTTTGTTTTACCTGCTTGTATTATTGTAATGACGCTGGCATTTTTTTATTATAAATATAAAGATTTAACGGTGGTTGAAGGCATAATGTCGGGGCTGCGCCCGGCGGTTGTGGCGCTGATTGGCTCGGCAGGCGCCACTATATTACTGCTTGCGCTGTGGGGAGAGGGCGCCGCAGGTTTTAACTTGAGCGGTTTAAACTATCAGTCTGTTTCGCTTTTTGCCGTTGGGTTTTTTGTGTTGAAAAAATTTAAACCAAACCCCATATATGTAATATTAGGGTCCGGCGCTGTTGGCGTTATCGGATGGTTATTTAATAATTTGGCTGTGTAGAAATTATAATTTCCTGCTTTTTTGCCGCACTGCTTCAAACATCAGTATGCCTGCCGCAACAGATGCGCCAAGCGAGTTTATTTCGCCTGCCATGGATATTGAAACCAAAAAGTCGCATTTTTGCGAAATTAACGAGCCAATGCCGTGCCCTTCGCTGCCTATAACAAGCCCGATTGCGCCTGTTAGGTCAGCATCGGCGTAGCTTGTTTCGGCATCTTGGTGTGTGCCGTAAATCCAAATATTTTTACTTTTTAAATATTCAATCGTTTGGGCAATGTTTGATACTCTTGCAACCGGCGTATATTCTATTGCGCCTGCGGATGTTTTGGCAACGGTTGCACTCAGCCCCGCGCTGTTGCGCTTTGGTATAATAACGCCGTGCGCACCTGCGGCATTTGCCGTTCTAATAATCGAACCGATGTTGTGCGGGTCGGTTATTTCGTCTAATATGACAACAAACGGAGGCTGAGCTTTTTTGTGTGCCGCTTTTAAAATATCATCAACGCTTGCATAGTTTTGCACTGCAGCAAGCGCAATTACACCTTGATGTGAGGAAGATTGCGATATGGTGTCAAGCTTTTTGCGGTCTACCTCCAAGGTTATTATTTTATTTTGATGCGCCAATGTTTTTATCACCGAAATGCTGCCTTCCGTGCCTTTTGCAATTAAAATTTTATCAATTTGCCTGCCTGCGCGCAAAGCCTCTATAACGGGGTTTCTTCCTATGATTTTATCATTCATGCCAAATTAAACTTGTCGTGGATTGCCCTAACTGCATTTTTAGAATCCTTTTGGTCAATCAATACAGAAATTTTTATTTCAGATGTTGAAATCATATTAATGTTTATTCCAACATCGGATAATGCTTCAAACATAAGAGCGGCAACCCCCGGGTTACTCGCCATGCCTGCCCCGACAACCGAAACTTTTGATACGTTTTCTGTGTATTCAACCGAATCAGCGCCTAAAGCAGAAAGGTTTTCTTTTAATACCCTTACAGCCGTTGCGGCATTGTCAAAATCAACGGTAAAGGTGATATCCTTAGTACCGCCCCTGCCGACCGATTGCAGTATAACATCAATATTTATGTTTTCGCGCGCAAGCAGAGAAAATATTTTAAACGCTTTACCCGGTGTATTTTCTATATTTACAATCGAAACGAGCACAATGTTATCGTCTTTTGTTACCCCTCTTACTATCATCTTTTCCACTTTTTCAACCTCCTTGATAACGGTACCTGGTATTTTTTCAAAGCTTGACTTTACTTCAAGCTTTACATTGTATTTTAACGCCATTTCCACCGAACGATTTTGCAACACGTTTGCCCCTAAACTTGAAAGCTCAAGCATTTCGTCATACGAGATATTTTTTAACTTTTTTGCGTTTTCGACAATTCGCGGGTCGGCTGTGTATATGCCGTCAACATCAGTATATATTTCACAAACCTGCGCATGTAACGCGGCGGCAAGCGCAACCGCCGTTGTATCGCTGCCTCCCCGTCCAAGCGTTGTTATATCATCAAATTTATTTATACCTTGAAAACCTGCCACAATAACAATTCTTTTTGAATCAAGTTCCCTCAATATCCGCTCCGTGTCCACCTTTTTAATTCGTGAACAACTATATTTACTGTTGGTGCTTATGCCTGCCTGCCACCCGGTAAGGGAAACAACCGGATAGCCCATTGCCTCTATCGTCATTGCAAGGAGAGACATAGAAATTTGTTCTCCCGTCGATAGCAGCATATCCATTTCACGCTTTGAAGCGGCAGGGTTTACCTGCTTGGCTTTTTCAAGCAGCTCGTCGGTTGTATCCCCCTGGGCAGAAACAACCACTACGACAAACTTGCCGCTGTCATATGCGTCAACTATCCGCTTTGCTGCATTTTTTAATTTTTCTGCATCGGCAACCGAACTGCCGCCGAATTTTTGAACAACTATATCCAAATGCTCAACACCTCTTATTCTATAATTTTTGCGCCGCAATTGTCTGCGCACAGCATGCTAAACTTCCATCTGGCAAACTTTTTTGATATTGCGTCCTCGGCTCCTGCTGTGAAAGCTTGCTCATAATCGGCGCTTATAACCGCAATCACGGCAGGTCCGGCGCCGCTTATATATGAACCATATGCGCCCAAATTTGCAGACAACTCAAATATCTCATCGACCCCTTCGATAAAGCGCTTTCTGTATTGCTCGTGAAGCCTGTCGTCAAGCGCCGGTATAAGGTTGTCGTAATTTTCCGTAATCATCGCCGCCGTTAAAAGCGCGGCGCGGGAAGCGTTAAATACCGCATCCGCGTGCGGCACAACGGGGGGTAAAACCTTTCTTGCTTTTTTTGTTTTAAGTATAAAGTTTGGAATAAACACCCCAAATTTAATTTTTTGCGGGCTGATTTCCGCTTTTTGCCAATAAGTTTTATTATCCTTTATAACGGCGGCGGTAAACCCGCCGACCATTGCGGGGGTTGCGTTGTCGGGGTGACCTTCAAGCTGCGAGGCAAAAGAAATCATATCGTTTTTGCTCATTTTTGCTTTGCAAATTTCATTGGCTGCGATAACGCCGCCAACAATGCTTGCACTACTGCTGCCCAAACCCCTTGTTACCGGGATTTCATTATGCTGTATTATATGCAGCCCTCTTTCGGTGTGACCCGCCTCTTTAAAAACCGCGGTAATGGCACGGTAAACTAAATTCTTTTTATCGTGTGGCAAAAATCTTTTTGTATCGTCTAATATATCTATTTTCAAAGGCTCGTCTGTCTCTTGTGCTGAAATTATATTATATAAATTTAGCGCAATGCCGATGCTGTCAAAGCCGGGACCGATATTTGCGCTTGTTGCCGGCACCTTTACGCTTATCATTTATCCCTTTCCTTTCTATTAGCCTTCAACCCTTATTGAAGTTAGCGCGGCGCTATCTCCCAACCCTTTTTTCAGTTCATTTATACCGTTCAAAATATCCTTTTCGTTTGCTTTATCCGTAATGAATGCAATGTCGTCATCGTTCTTTTCAACCCACTTTGCGCCTTTAAAAAGCTTATCAACCAAATTTTTGATATCTTCATTTTTGTGATGTTGAATGTGTATAAAATATTTAACATCATCAGGGTTTACAACAGTTAAAACCCCGCCGTCCTCCCATGTCGGGCCTCCCGAATTATTGTGTTTTATTATGTCGATACAATCGGCAACAACCGCGCTGGCTGTGGGCATTTTACCTGCGCCCTTGCCGTAAAACATAACATCGCCCGTTGCGCTTGCTTGCACAACAATTGCGTTGAAAACATCTTCAACCCCTGCAAGAGGGTGTTCCTCAGGCAGTAAAAGCGGGGAAACGAAGGCATAAACCCCATCTTTGGTTTTTTTGCTTTTTCCGATTAGCTTTATGGCGTAGCCCGCTTTTTTTGCAAGCAAGATATCTTTTAGCGTTATATTTGTTATTCCTTTGGTTGGTATTTTATCGCTTTCTAATTGTTTCCCGTATGATAGGGCGGATAAAATGGCAATTTTCCTGCAAGTGTCAACCCCTTCTATATCATCGGATGGGTCTTGCTCGGCATAACCTTTTTCTTGTGCAGCTGCAAGCGCTTCTTTAAAGCTTTGACCGCTTTTTGCCATTTGCGTTAAAATATAGTTGGTGGTTCCGTTTAAAATGCCGGTAATTTCGTAAATTTCATTGGCTGCAAGGCAGTTGTTGAGCGGCCTTATAATCGGTATCCCGCCGCCGACGCTTGCCTCAAACAGGTAACTTACGCCATTTTCCCGAGCGGTTTTAATAAGCTCGGCGCCCTTTGCCGCCACAAGCTCTTTATTGGATGTTACCACACTTTTTTTTGATTCAAGAGCGCTTTTTGTAAATTCAAAAGCAGGGCTTATTCCGCCTATTGTTTCAACCACAATGTCAATTTCGCAGTCATTTAGTATAACATTAAAATCTTTTGTAAAAAGGTTGGAAAAGGGGCTGTCTGCAAAATCACGAATATCTAAAATGGCCTTCACGCAAAGACCTTCCCCCGCCTTTTTTTTAAATGAGTTTGCGCTTATTACCTCCACAACGCCGGAGCCAACCGTTCCATAACCCAAAACAGCTACCTTCTTCATAATGTAACCTATCCCCGTTTCACCGACTCGGGGCTAAGCAAGCCGCCGCCCCAGTATTATATTTTGTTATAATTGCATTTTATAATATCATAATTAATATAAAATTTCAATGTTTTTTTCGTAAAAGCTTACATTATGTAATAATTTTTGCTGTGCAACCCGACAATCTTTTTACTGCTATTTACAAAAAGGTTTAATTTTGATATAATGTGGACGATGTGTGAAAATAAAATATAATTTGGTTTGTCGGATTGTTGGATGGGATGAGTGATTATGAAGGTGCTGTCTCTTTTATTCTTCGCTTCTGGCATTGTGTTTTTTTATATGTTTTTATATGCAATAATAAGACAGCGAAACGGGCTTGTCGTTTTGTTTTCCTTAATTTGCTTTTCTTTATTTGCATATAATATCGGGTTTGCGCTGGAGCTTTTGGCGAAAAATGTGGAGCAGGCAAAATTATTTATAGCTGTTGAATATTTGGGCATTTCTTTTTTGCCTGCGCTTTTTGTCATGCTTTCATATAAGCTAAACTATAATAAAAATATTTTGGCGGGCATTGCGGTTCTCATTCTTTTCATACCGCTATGTACGGTATTTTTAAATGCCACAAACAACTATCATGGTCTGTACTATTCCGGCATGCAGCTTAAAAGCTTTTTGGGGTATACAACGGTTGAGATAGCAAGGGGTCCATGGTATTATGTGTTTTATGTGTACGCCTATTTATGCCTTGCGGTTGGAACATACTTTTTTTATAGGTGTTGGGAAAACCATGGATTTAGCGTAAAAACACAGTATTTTTGGCTGTTTTTGAGCCCTATTCCACCGTTAATTTCCGGTCCGTTATACTTTTCAAATATAATTCCGTATCGACTTGACATAATACCCTTTAGTTTTTTATTTTTGATGGCATCTTTTTTCATCATACTTTTTAAATATGATTTCCTCGAAATAAAGGATTATGTGTCCAGCTACATTTTCGACCAAATAAAAGAAGGTATATTGATTATTGATGAGCGAAACAGGATAATCGGCTTTAACAAATCCGCCGGTTTAACCTTTGATTGGATAACACTTGCAAATAAAGACAGAAGCATTTTAGAATTTGAGGATGGAAAGAGGATTGTCGAAAATCAAAACGATTCGTTTGAAATATCCACCAATAAAAATGGCGAGAACAAGGTGTTTGAATTTAGGGTATCAAGCTTGGTAGAAAAGGGGAAACATGCCGGTAAGCTGTTTTTGTTTCAAGACATTACCGAGCAAAACATGGCGATTGAAAGGTTGAACTATATGGCAACCTATGATATGCTTTGTGATATATACAATCGAAACAAATTATACGAAGAAATTGACTATGCCATGTGCAACTTACGAAAGGTTGGAGGCAGCTTATCGCTATTGATGATTGATATAGACTTTTTTAAGCAAATAAACGATAATTACGGGCATCTTTCCGGTGATATGGTAATTAGAAAGGTGGCGCAAAGCCTTAAAAAGGCAATCGGAGAAAGCGCTTCGGTGGGGAGGTACGGCGGGGAGGAATTTATAGTGGTTTTACCCGAGGCGGACGCGCAAGAAGCATTTAATTTTGCCGAACGCATTCGCCGGCATATTGAAGACATTGAATTTGAGGTCAAAAAAGATTTAATTAGGCTTACTATAAGCATTGGGATTGCAACAATTTACAACAAAGGCTCTACATCATTACAAAGTTTGATAAAAAGGGCGGACAAAGCGCTTTACATTGCAAAAAACAGCGGCAGAAACAAATCTGTCCTTTTGAAGTAGCAAGAAGGGAGCCCGGAAATGAACAGAATGTCTCCTTCGTTAGAAGATTACCTTGAAATGATTTATTTTTTACGCACACAAAATGAATCGGTCAGAACAACCGATGTTGCAAACGCCATCGGTGTATCAAAGCCGAGCGTCAATCAGGCGATAAAAAGCCTAAAAGAAAAAGGGCTTGCCGACCAAGAACGGTATGGCGGGGTTACTCTAACGGACAAAGGCACCGAAATTGCAAAAAGGGTGTTGGGCAGGCATAATTTAATAAAGCAATTTCTTGTCGATGTTTTAGGAGTTGACGAGTCGACGGCGGAACAAGAGGCTTGCGCAATGGAACATTGCATAGGCGAGAGCACAATACAAAAACTGCGAAACTATCTTTCAAAGGTTTTGGGTTGAGCGGTAGGGCTTTAACGAGTAATCGCATAAATTTTAAAATTGAAAGGATTGTTCATTTGTGAAAATTAAAACAAAAAACTTGGTTATAACATCACTTTTATCGGCAATAGCTATTATAATACCGCTGCTTGGGCTGTTGAAAGTTTCAATTCCGCCCTTTAGCGCAACCTTTGCATCCCATGTTCCGTTAATACTTGCCATGCTTATAAGTCCGTTTTCCGCCGTTTTTGCCGCCATTGTTTCGGCAGCGGGATTTTTAATTACATACACCCCTGTTGTTGCGGCGCGGGCATCCGTTCATATCTTTTTCCTGATAGCGGGCTCATACATGGTTAAAAAGAAGGTTAATATATACGTTGTCGGAGCGGTTACAATGGTTATACACGCGCTCAGCGAGGTTCTAATAGTGTATGCTTTATATAGATTAGGGGATCAAACAATTTTGAAGGACAAGGAGATGAACTTGGTTGCATACATTATTTCAATCGGAACTTCGCTGCATCATATAGTTGATTTTACCATTGCAATGATTATATACATTCCTCTTTCAAATGTATATAAAGACACTTTTATGCCGGTTTGGTGGGGCAAAAAAAAGGAGGCAGCAGAAACTGCCGCCAAATAAAAGGGGGTTTTATACTAATTTATATAAATTAGTATAAATGTATTTTGTGAGGTTATTAGTAATTATAACCGCATATTCAAAAAATATACAAAATAACTATTGGAAAGTTAAGGTAATATGTTAAAGATAACCGCTGTGCTTGTTGCAAAAATATTAATTTTTATTGGTCGGGTTTTTGGCAAAAAAGGTTCGTCAACGCCCGGACATTTCGCTTTAATGATATATCCGAACCTTTTAAAGGAGCTTGCCCATGACATTAAGGGCGGCATTATTGTTGTTTGCGGTACCAACGGAAAAACAACTACCAATAATTTAGCGCGTTCAATGCTTAGCTTTGGAGGCGAAAAGGTTGTATGCAATGAAGTTGGCGCAAATATGTTGTACGGGGTGGTAACGGCTTTTGCCCAAAGCGCTCGGTTGAGCGGGAGGCTAAATGCCGACCATGCGTGCATTGAGATAGATGAAATTTCGATTACAAAGGTTTTAGACCACTTTATCCCCAATATTTTTATTATAACGAATTTGTTTCCCGACCAGCTTGACAGAAGCGGAGGGATGGATGTTATTAAAGCGCATTTGACCGCGGCGGCGGAAAAGGCAAAGGGTTGCACCTTCGTGTTAAATGCCGATGACCCAATTGTTTCGTCGATAGGGCATGGGAAAAGCAATTGCGTTTATTTTGGCGTTCAAGGCGCTGAAAAAGCCCAAGAATGTGCCGAAAAAAAAGGTCATTTTTGCCCTTTGTGTGAAAACGAGCTTGCATACGGTTTTTATCATTACAGCAGTCTGGGCGATTATTGCTGTACAAATTGCGGGTTTTCACGCCCTAAGACTGCATTTTTGGCAACGGATGTTTCTGTAAGCGGCGAAAAAACACGCTTTACAATAGATGGCAAAGAGATTGTTTCGGATTTGCCGGGCTTGTATAACATTTATAACATAGTTGCAGCATATGCCGCCGCAAGCTTTTACGGTGTGACGCTTAACGGCTTGAATGAAATTTTAAGCGGGCATACGCCGCAGACGGGAAGGATGGAATCCTTTTATATAGGTAAAAAGGTTGTTCTTAATTTATCAAAAAACCCTGCCGGCTTTAATCAGGCGATAGCAACAATTATTGCAGATAAGCGAAAAAAAGATATTGTGGTTGTAATAAACGACAATGCGCAAGACGGAAGGGATGTTTCGTGGATATGGGATGTTGATTTTGAGTGTCTTTGCGATAAATCGATAGGCGAAGTAACGGCAAGCGGTTTAAGGTGCAATGATGTTTTGGTGCGCTTAAAATATGCGCAACATCAAAATACGAATTGCAAGCCCGATATTTCGGCTGCCGTGAGGGATACGCTTAAGGCAAACGGCGATGTGCTGTATGTTTTGGTAAACTATACCGCACTTTTCCAAACGCAAAAAATATTAAAAGCCTTAGAGGGTGAAAAAACAAATTGAAGCTTACAATCGGTCACATTTACCCAAACCTTTTAAATTTATACGGGGATAAAGGGAACATAACGACCTTTGAAAAAAGGTTGAGTTGGCGCGAAATAAAATATGAAACAGTTCAATATTCGCCGGGCGACACGATAGAATTTTCGAAAATTGATATTTTATACATCGGCGCTTGCTCGGGCAGCCGACAGCACACCGTGTGCGGCTTACTGCAAAAACAAAAGAGCAATTTAAAAGAATATATAAAAAACGGCGGCGCTGTTTTGGCGATAGATGGCGGTTATCAGTTGCTGGGGCATTATTATAAAACAGGGGAAAGCCTTATTGAAGGGCTTGCGGCGGTTGATATGTTTACCGAGAGCGGCGGCAAAAGGGCTGTGGGCGACTCCGTTATAAAATCGTATTTGTCAGACAGGGTTATTGTTGGCTTTGAAAACCATATCAGTCAAACCTATATAGGCGATAATAAACCACTCGGTCAAACAATAAGCGGCAATGGGAACAACGGCAAGGACTGCGGGGAAGGGGTAGTTTATAAAAATGTTATCGGCACATACCTGCATGGACCTTTGCTGCCAAAAAACCCGCATTTGTGTGATTATATTTTAAAATGCGCCCTTGAGCAGCGCTTTGGCAGTGCATTGTTAGAACCGCTTGACGATAGTGCGGAACTTGCGGCAAACGCCTATATTATGCAAAAGTATGGAGGATTTTAATGATTATTGCCAATGCCAAAGATTTTGATTTACAGCAAACTTTTGAATGCGGGCAATGCTTTCGCTGGAATAAGCTTTGTGATGATAAATATATTGGGGTTGTGGGCGATTTTTTAATGGGCGCATATTATCGCGACGGCAGCATTATAATAGAATGTGAAAATGAACAGCTTGCCAAAGAGTATTTTGACATAGAAAAAGATTATAGCGAAATGAAAAAAAGGCTGCAATGCGACGAAGTTATGGCAAAGGCAATATCGGCGGGGTATGGGATACGCCTTTTGAAGCAGCAACCGTGGGAAACGCTTGTTTCATTTATAATTTCCGCAAATAATAACATTCCTCGAATAAAAAAGATAATAGAGCTTTTGTGCCAAACCTTCGGTAATGAAATTATGAAAGACGGGGTGAAATACCACACATTTCCGTCTGCCGAGGCGCTTGCAAATGTTGATGGTGACGCGCTGTCCGCCATTCGTTGCGGGTATCGAGATAAATATATAATTGATGCCGCAAAAAAGGTTGCAACGGGAGAGGTTTGCTTAGACGATATTTACAGTTTGCCCGCCGATGAGGGCAGGGAAATTTTGAAAAAAATAAAAGGTGTGGGGGATAAGGTTGCAGATTGCATTTTGCTTTTTGCGTATCAAAAGTATGATGTTTTCCCCAAAGACGTTTGGATTAAAAAGGTTTTGCATAAGCTGTATTTTGTAGCGGAAAAGGATATTGATTTGTTTGTGCGGCAAAAATTCGGCAAGCTGTGCGGTTTGGCGCAACAGTATTTGTTTTACTACGGCAGGCAAACATTATAGGGTTTTATTAAAACATTTTTAATATTTAATGGATTTTTTGATTTTGGTATGATAGAATAAAGTTAGAATATAGTTGAAGGATGGTGTGCAATGTACTGTGCCTTAATTTTAGCGGAAGACGAACCTAATAAAATGCACTCGGAAGTTCCGATTGCCCTTCATGAAATATGCTTTAAAAGCATTATAAACTGGGTTTTGAACACGGCGGACGGTGCGGCTGAAAAAGTAATAGTTTCAAATTTTGAAAATATAAAAGAAAACATTTGCGATAGCGTAAAATTTGTTTACGCAAACAAAAAGGAAGATATATGCAAAGCCGTTTTACAGTTAAAGGAATTGCTTTATCAATATGACGACATTTTAATTACAACCGATAAATTCCCGCTTATAACGGATAGCACTTTAAAGACCGCTTTTACATATCACACCTCAAGCAAAAACGATGCAACAATTTTAAGCTGCGCATCGGAACAAGGCAGTTGGGGGTGTGAAACGCTCAATGCGGGGGTTGGGTTTATAAAAACGAAGTTGCTTATTTCGGCGCTTGGAGAAGCTTCAAATCAACCGCAAGCAAAACACAGTTTTGAGGGTATAATCAAAGGCTTTGAAAAGGGCAAACAAAAAATCGGAAAATATAAAATAAATGATATAAACGAACTTTTAGGTATCAATGACCGGGAACAACTTTTGACGGCTAATGAGGTTATGCAAAGGCGCATAAACAAGCATTTTATGCAAAAGGGCGTAACTTTAATTTCATCAAACACCGCATATATAAGCGGGGATGCCGTTATCGGACATGATACCATTGTTATGCCCAATACTATTATAGAGGGCAACACGAAGATTGGCAGCAATTGCATAATTGGTCCTAATTCACGGCTTGTGAATGCAACAATAGATAACGGCACCACGGTAAACAATTCGGTTGTTGTATCAAGCCGGGTTGGCGCCAACACCAATATCGGCCCGTTTTCATACATCCGCCCGGGTTGCGATATAGGCGATAACGTTAAAATAGGCGATTTTGTCGAGGTTAAAAACTCTGTTGTCAAGGATGGAACGCATGCCGCCCACCTGACATACATCGGAGATGCCGATGTGGGCAGTAAGGTTAATTTTGGGTGCGGCACAATTGTTGTGAATTATGACGGAAAGAAAAAGCACCGAACTAAAATCGGAAACAATGCCTTTATAGGCTGCAACACAAATTTAATTTCTCCTTTGAATGTGGGAGATGACACATTTATTGCCGCCGGTTCCACAATTACGCAGGATATGCCGGATGGCTCTTTTGCAATTGCACGCAGCAGGCAGATTACAAAAACAGACTGGAAAAGAAAGTAGGTTAAAATCAATGTTATTTCGCGGTAAAAACATTAAGGTTTTCTCCGGCAATGCCAATCCGAAACTGGCACAAAATATAGCGAAAATTGTGGGAGTTCCGCTTGGAAATTCGAAGGTTCAAACTTTCAGCGACGGTGAAATCGGCGTTAATATCAATGAAACGGTGCGCGGCTCGGATGTTTTTGTTGTTCAGCCCACATCAAACCCGGTAAACGAGCATTTAATGGAACTGCTTATACTGGTCGATGCGTTCAAACGAGCATCCGCCGGGCGCATAACGGCGGTTATCCCGTACTATGGCTATGCTCGTCAAGACAGAAAAGCAAAGGCGCGTGACCCAATTTCGGCAAAGCTTGTGGCGGATTTAATCGTGGCTTCGGGTGCGGACAGGGTGCTGACGATGGACTTGCACGCATCGCAAATTCAGGGCTTTTTTAATATTCCGGTTGACCATCTTCTTGGTGTACCGATACTGACGCCTTATTACGCCAAAAAGTTTATAAATGATTTAGACGATTTAGTTGTGGTTTCACCTGATTTGGGTAGCGTAACGCGCGCAAGAAATTTTGCGGACAGGCTCAATGTGCCGCTTGCCATTATAGACAAGCGACGACCAAAGGCAAATGTTGCGGAAGTAATGAACATTATCGGAGACATTAAAGATAAAAAAATAATTTTGGTTGACGATATGATAGACACCGCCGGCACGCTGTGCCAAGGCGCAAAAGCGTTGAAGGAGCGAGGTGCAAAGCAGGTGTTTGCTTGCGCTACGCATGCTGTGCTGTCCGGTCCTGCGTATGAGAGAATTCAAAATTCGCCGATTGATGAGCTTGTACTGCTTGATACGGTGGTTATACCGGCCGACAAAAAAACTGATAAAATAACCGTATTATCGGTTGCCCCTGTGTTTGCAGAGGCGATAGAGAGGATTTATGAGGATTTATCCGTTAGCACGCTTTTCGCCTAAGCGTGAACAACCATACCTTATTGTGGGGCTTGGCAACCCCGGTAAAAAGTACCTTGACACACGGCATAACGCGGGTTTTGAAATGCTGGATGTAGTTGCGTCGGCATATAATATTAAGGTATCAAAAATAAAATTCAGATCGCTCATAGGGGAGGGCTTAATATGCGACAAAAGGGTGGTTTTGGCAAAGCCGCAAACATTTATGAACCTAAGCGGCGAATCTGTTGGGGCTATTGCATCGTATTACAAAATTCCGCCCCAAAAAATCATTGTTATTTTTGATGATATTTCGCTTGATACCGGTAGAATGCGAATACGCGCAAAGGGCAGCTCAGGAGGGCATAACGGCGTTGAAAATATTATATACCATTTAAAATCAGACGATTTTGCGAGGGTTAAAATAGGAATAGGAAAACCGAGCAACGAAACGGTTGATTATGTGCTTGGCAAGTTTTCAAAAAATGAAGTTGCCGCCCTTATTGAAACGGCAAAAAAAATTCCCGATGCAATAAAGGCAATTTTAACCGAAGGCATCGATGCGGCAATGAACATCTTTAATTCTAAATAAACCTTTTGTGTTACAAAGTCACAAAAGGGTTTATTTTTTTAAAAAACTATTGACAATCCATGTAAAAAGTGGTATCTTATTATTAAAGGTTAGCACTCGATTAGGTTGAGTGCTAACAAAAAGACATGGCGAGGTGAGGAAAATGGAGCTTGGAGAACGGAAAAAGAAGGTGCTTAGCGCAATTGTTGAAAGCTTTATTGAAACGGCAGAACCTGTCGGCTCACGAACCATTGCAAAAAAAAGCAAGCTAACGGTCAGCCCCGCAACAATACGAAACGAGATGGCAGACTTGGAGGACTTAGGGCTTTTGGAGCAGCCTCACACATCTGCCGGGCGTATTCCTTCTCATAAAGGTTACAGGCTGTATGTTGACCGTTTAATGAAACGATATAAGCAAACCGCTGCTGAGGTTAGCCGCATGCAAACCCTTATGGAGCTTAAAATTGCCGAGCTTGATGTGCTGATTAAAGAAATTACCGATTTGTATTCAAAAATTACAAAATACACCTTGATTGGTACTGTTCCGGAGGAAAAAAAGGCGTTTATTAAGCATTTTCAGCTAATGCCTGTAAATGAATCCGAATTGCTTGCCGTTATTGTTACCGATGGAAATGTTGTTAAGGATACCCGATTGCGCATTGGATTTCCTGTTGACATTTTTGATTGCGCCCGAATTTCGAGCATTTTAAACCATCATCTTACCGGCATTTCTTGTAGTGAAATAAATATTGACATAATATCGCGCGTATCTGCCGAGCTGGCTGATAATAACGACATTTTGCGCCCAATATTGCAATTTATTTACGAAAGTATCGAGGCAAGCGACAATGCCGATGTTTTTCACCGCGGGCTAACAAACTTGCTTGACTTTCCCGAGTATAAAGACATTGCAAGGGCAAAGCAACTTTTAAACTTTTTAACCGATAAAGCAAACCTTCAAAAGGCATTTTCCTACGGTAAGGGCAAAAACGTTAAAATTATAATCGGCAACGAAAACAAGGCGATTGAGTTAAAAGAGTGCTCGATAATATTATCATCATATCATTTAGATGGTGAAATTGTGGGAACAATAGGTTTTATCGGACCAACCAGAATAAATTACTCTAAAGCGGTTTCTGACATAGAATTTCTTACTAAACAAATTGATTTACTTTCACAAAAATATATGGAGGAAGCATAATGAGCGAAACTGATAAGTTACAGCATGAACAGAACAATCCGGAAAATGATGCCCCGGTCGAAACAGAGTGCAATATGGCGGGGCAGGAGCAATCCGACGAAAATGAGCTTTTACAGCTAAACGATAAATTTCTTCGCATTTGCGCCGAATATGATAATTTCAAAAAACGCACTCAAAAAGAAAAGGCGGAAATATATGCCGATGCTACGGCGGATGTTATTAAGGCGGTGCTTACCGTGCTTGATACGATTGACCGCGCGGCGGAAATGGACGGCTGCAATGAGGGTATCCGGCTTATCCAAAAACAGCTTGACACAGTTTTAAAGGGTATCGGGGTTGAACGAATAAAAACAGACGGAGAACAATTCGACCCACGGTTGCATGATGCCGTAATGCACATTCAAGATGAATCAATCGGCTCGAACACAATTGTGGAGGAGCTTGCCGCAGGGTATAAATACAAAGACAAAATAATTCGTCATTCGATTGTGAAGGTTGCAAACTAATATTTCATCTTTAAGAAAGGACAGGTGTTAATTATGGGAAAAATTATAGGGATTGATTTGGGAACAACAAACTCATGTGTGGCAGTAATGGAGGGCGGAGAGCCTGTTGTTATACCTAACGCGGAAGGCGCAAGAACAACATCATCCGTTGTTGCATTCACCAAAGATAACGAGCGGCTTGTAGGGCAAATTGCAAAAAGACAGGCAATTACAAACCCTGAACGAACGGTGGGTTCAATAAAGAGGGATATGGGCTCTGACAGGCGGATAACGATAGGCAGTAAAAAATATTCACCGCCGGAAATTTCCGCAATGGTGCTGCAAAAAATTAAGGCAGATGCCGAAAGCTACTTAGGCGAGACGGTAACACAAGCCGTCATAACCGTTCCGGCATATTTTAGCGATGCCCAGCGTCAAGCAACAAAGGATGCAGGCAAAATAGCCGGTCTTGAGGTTCTTAGAATAATAAACGAGCCGACTGCCGCCGCTCTTGCATATGGGCTTGATAAAGACGATGAACAAAAAATAATGGTTTATGACCTTGGCGGCGGAACATTTGATGTTTCAATTTTGGAAATCGGCGACGGGGTGTTTGAAGTTTTGGCGACGAGCGGTAACAACCGTCTTGGCGGGGATGATTTTGACGAAAAGGTTATGAACTATATAGCGGACGAATTTAAAAAAGAAAACGGAATAGACTTAAGAAACGACAAAATTTCACTGCAACGGTTGCTTGAGGCTGCGGAAAAGGCTAAAATCGACCTGTCCGGAGTTACAACAACGAATATCAACTTGCCCTTTATTACAGCGGATGCGTCAGGTCCTAAGCACTTAGATATAACGCTAAGCCGTGCAAAATTTAACGAAATAACAGCTGATTTGGTTGAAAAAACCATGCAGCCTGTGCGAACAGCTTTGTCCGATGCAGGGCTGAGCCCAAGCGAAGTGGATAAGGTGTTGTTGGTGGGCGGTTCAACAAGAATTCCCGCCGTTGCAGAAGCAGTCAGACGATTGGTGGATAAAGAGCCGTCAAAAGGCATAAACCCGGACGAATGCGTTGCGGTGGGCGCTGCAATACAAGCAGGGGTGCTTGGCGGCGATGTAAAAGGGTTGCAGCTGTTGGATGTCACACCGTTGTCGCTTGGTATTGAAACGGAAGGCGGCATATTTAATAAGCTTATTGAGCGAAACACCACGATTCCCACTAAAAACAGCAGGACATATTCAACTGCCGCAGATGGCCAAACAAGCGTAAGCATCAATATATTGCAAGGTGAGCGTGATATGGCATCGCAAAATAAATCGTTGGGTCGCTTTGAGTTGTCCGGTATTCCGCCGGCACGAAGGGGCGTACCGCAAATAGAAGTGACTTTTGATATTGATGCAAACGGAATTGTAAATGTAAGCGCCAAAGATAAAGGCACCGGCAAGGAGCAGAAGATTACCATTACTGCAAGCTCTAATTTATCTGATGAAGATATTGAAAAAGCCGTAAAAGATGCGGAAAAGTTTGCCGAAGAAGATAAAAAGTTTAAAGAGGCGGCAGAAACTAAAAACAATGCAGAGCATTTAATTTACCAAAGCGAGAAAACTGTTGAAGATTTAGGCGACAAAATTTCAGAAGAAGAAAAGGCATCTGCTTTGGCGGAAATTGAAAAAGCCAAAAAGGCGCTTGAATCGGGCGATAACGAAAAAATAAAGGCGGCAACAGATGAGCTTTCAGCAAGATTTAACGAGCTTGCACAAAAGCTTTATGCCGAAACCGCTCAACAGCAAGAAGGGGCGGAGGATGCACACGCACAGCCCAATGATGACGGCACAGTTGATGCGGATTATACCGTAAACGATGAAGAATAATAAAGCTTGCGCCTTATTCGGCTCACAATAAGGCGAGCAAAAACCTTGGTGCCTGCCGATACTTTTGCGGTTTAAACAGCAATTTTCGGCGGGCATATTTTACCGCAATCCTGTGAGCCGGAAAGGCTAATGATGGTTAGGTGGCACAAAAAAGAGATTATTATGATGTTTTGGGCGTTTCCAAAAATGCCGACAAGGACGAAATAAAAAAAGCATATCGAAGGCTTGCAAAAAAGCATCATCCCGACCAAAACCCCGATGATAAATCCGCGGAGGAAAAGTTTAAGGAAATTAACGAAGCTTACTCCGTGCTTTCTTCCGATGAAAAAAAAGCAAAGTATGACCAGTTCGGTCATGCGGGGGTTGACGAAAACTTTGGCGCGGGGGGCGCAGGCGGTTTTGGCGGCTTTGGCGATTTTGGCGTTGATTTGGGCGATATATTCGGCAGCTTTTTTGGCGGGGGCGCCTCGTCTGCATACACGGCACGGCGCGGTCCCGTAAGGGGCAGGGATTTACAGGATTCCATTACAATAACATTTGAAGAGGCTGCAAAAGGTGCGGAAAAAACAATAAACATAAGCCGATATGAGCATTGCCAAAAGTGCTCCGGCAGCGGCGCAAAGGCGGGGACATCCGCCAAAACATGCCCCACCTGTAACGGAACAGGGCAAATGCGCAGCGTTTCTCGCACTCCCTTCGGTTCGTTTCAAAGCGCCACCACCTGTTCTACTTGCGGCGGTGAGGGAACAATAACCGAAAACCCTTGCGAAGCGTGCAGCGGTAGGGGGCTTGTTAGGGTTAGCCGAAAAATCAATGTTAAAATCCCGGCAGGCATAGACAATGGGCAGGTAATTACATTGCGAAATCAAGGCGACCATGGCAGAAAAGGTGGTCCGGCAGGCGATTTGCGCTTGCAGATTAATGTTAAGCGCCATAAATTGTTTAAAAGAAACGGATACGATGTGCACATAGATATGCCGATAACCTTTGTAGAAGCGGCATTAGGGGCGGAAATCGACACCCCCACCTTATATGGCAGCGTGAAATTTAAAGTGCCCGCAGGAACCCAAAGCGATACAAACTTTCGCTTGCGAGGCAAGGGCATACAACGGTTGGGCGGCGGCGGTCAAGGCGACCAAATTGTTAAGGTTATAGTTGATGTTCCCAAAACTCTAAGCGATAAACAAAAGGAAATATTAAAAAGCTTTGGACAGACGCTTGGTATTCAAGAGTTTGGCGTGCGTAAAAGCTTTTTGGATAAAGTAAAGGATAATTTGGGATTATAACAAAATTTAAATATTTTTATCCCTTTTAAACGATTGGGTAAAAAATATTTGACATAACATGCCGAATAGGATATAATTAGGTCGTGCTTTTTAAATGTGACCATTTTAAAAGGGCGGCGCATATGCCGTCAGCATAAAAAAACAGTTGGTTAGCGGCTTTATAGCCGTTTATCATAATCCTTGCGCATACGATATAGTGTGCGCCAAAGTCCAAAAGGAGGTATCAAAATAATGACAGATGTAAAAAACAAGTATGAAACAATTTTCATTATCGACAAAGACAAAACCGAAGAAGAAACAGCCGAGATAACAGAAAAGTTTAAAGCGCTTATATCGGCAAACGGTGAGCTTGAAGGTGTCGATGTTTGGGGAAAAAGACGGCTTGCATATCCGATAAACGATAAAAACGAAGGTTTTTATGTTTTGGCGAATTTTACTGCCGGCGTTGATTTTCCAAAAGAGCTTGACCGTGTCTATGGCATAACAGATGGAGTTATCCGTTCTATTATCATTAAAAAAGACGAATAATATCAGGGAGTGATATGCTGTGCTGAACAAAGTAATTTTAATGGGAAGGTTGACGCGTGACCCGGAGCTTAAATACACAACTAACAACATTCCCGTATGCTCTTTTTCGCTTGCGGTTGACAGGCGCTTTGCAAGAGCGGGAGAGCAAGGGAAAACCGACTTCATAAATATCGTGGCATGGCGCAACACCGCTGAATTTGTGAGCAAGTATTTTTCAAAGGGTCGCATGATGAATGTATGCGGAAGTTTGCAAACCCGCACATGGGATGATGCAAACGGTGTGCGTCGATATGCAACCGAAGTTGTTGCCGATGAAATAAATTTTTGCGGCGACAAAGCGCCGTCTTCCGGCGCCTCACAAAATTTCCCTGACCCGGACGATTCACAGCTTGAAAGGGATGGCTTTACACCGGTCGACACCGATGACGATTTACCGTTTTAAATTTAATAAGGAGGTTTTGTTTTTATGGCGGAACGCAGTGATAGACCAATGCGCAGAAGGTCACGCAGAAAGAGCTGCCAATTCTGTGTAGATAAGGTTGAATTAATAGATTATAAAGATATATCAAAACTTAAAAGGTTTTTAAACGAAAGAGGTAAAATTGTGCCGCGACGAATCAGCGGGAATTGCGCAAAACATCAGCGCAAGATGACTGTTGCCATTAAGCGGGCAAGGCATATAGCCTTGTTACCTTTTACTTCAGAATAACAAAGGGGCGGCTTATATTAATTTATAAGCGCCTTTTTCAATTTTTGTCCCCTTTGTGATTTTGTTACCGAACAAATGTATAATATGTGGTAGGATAAAAACAGTACATTTTATACATTATCAATAAACAAATAATTAAGGAGGAATGTAACAATGGAAGAAACAAATGTAAACAAAATGCCGTTAATTGGTGATAAGGCGCCGGAGTTTAAAGCTGTAACAACACAGGGTGACATAAACTTTCCAGCAGACTATAAAGGCAAGTGGGTAATTTTATTTTCCCACCCTGCTGATTTTACCCCTGTCTGCACAACCGAATTTATGACATTTGCAACAATGGCAGATGAATTTAAAGCTTTAAACACCGAGCTTGTAGGTCTTTCGGTGGATTCGCTATACGCACACATCGCATGGCTCAGAAAGATACAAGAAATTGAGTGGAAGGGAATGAAAAATGTTGAGGTTATGTTCCCGCTCATAGAAGACATTAAAATGGATGTTGCAAAAGCATATGGCATGATTCAGCCCGAACAATCAAATACACAGGCTGTCAGAGCAGTTTTCGTAATCGACCCAAAAGGCATTGTACGAACAATTCTTTACTATCCGCTTTCAATGGGCAGAAATTTTGATGAAATTAAAAGAATTATCCTTGCCCTTCAAAAGGCAGATGCAGACGGCGTTGCAACGCCGGCCGACTGGCGCCCGGGCGATGATGTAATTATCCCGACGGCGGGCTCTTGCGGAACAGCCAAGGAAAGAATGGAAAGCCAAGACGATGATACATATTGCCTTGACTGGTTTATGTGCTTTAAAAAAGAGAAATAATATAATTTAAATAAGAACGAGCAAATCAAGCGCAAGCGGAAAAGCGCCCGCCTGCGCTTGATTTTTATGTTTAAATACTATAATAATTCCTTCTAAATCACCGGCATTTGTAAAGCGTTGAATAAATATCCGGTTAAAGGTGGTATAGCTATCCATCTTTTTTGAGCATATATGAATGCCATATTCCGTCTCTTTTGAGATGTGTCGATTCTGTTATAAAAAAGTGTGCGCCGGATTTCGTATTGGTTGGAATCATTGGTTCGAGTTTATTCCAATGTGTTATCAGCCTGTCCTCTTCCTTTTCAAATCTAAGAAGAATGTCTCCGGGCTTATACAGTTCAAACATATTGTCAGGTAGATATTTTTCAAAAACAAATTCAATTTTATTTTTATCACCCAAAACATTCGCCCTTAGCCTTTTTAAAGTTTGAAAGCCATCTATATATATGATTGCATAATATCCATGGGAATCTTTTTTCAAGTCAATGCTGTAATACATAAATAAATTTGGTGGGCAAAATTCTTCAAAACCATAAATGTTAATCCAGGAATCCAAGTTCGATGTGGTTGTCCCAGAAACATTATCTTCATCTTTTAACATGTCGCAATTTATGGTCTTTTTATAACTGCCAAGTTTCAAACAACTTACAATGATAGCACAGATACAAAAGACTAAAATTAAGCATATAATTAATTTTTTAGGCGTTTTCATTTCATGAACCTCGTTTTTTTTATTTTCGTTCGTTTGCCCCAATTTTACATACTTATTTCTGCAAAAAGCAACTATTCAATAGTAAAGGTACTCACAAAAGAAACCTTTAAAGAAACATCCTCACCCTTTAGCTTTATATCAGGTATTATGGTTAAAATCTGCGGATGCAAAGGGTTTACATAAACCTCGATATTTGTATTTTTGTTTTGATAACCTTTGTAAGAGGAATTATTACCATGATACCAAAGATCATTATGCAAGGCTGTTTTAAAAGCCTCTATTAGTTCATCAATATCAATTAAGTTATCTTCTTCCGCGCTTTGATGGCTCGAATTGTCGGATAAAAGGTCTGTAACATCATCACTGTTTAGCCCTAAGTTATCGTTTGCCGCGCATCCTGCTATAACTGCTATAATAATAAATAGTAATACTCCCTTAGCCTTGTTTTTCACTGTAAACCCTCCTATATTAATTATTGATATTATCATAGTTAAAGAACACATTGCCACCGTGATTCTCAACATTCGTCATATACAAGGTGTAACTATTCATGCTGCATCCTTGCGGTAAGGCATAAAAATAGTGCTATACAAAGTTTACCGCTTTTCATCTGCCTATCACCTTTCTTAGCACAATATATGCAGCCACTATTTATCATCATTTTATTTAGACCAAATTTTTTCAGCTATAATGTAGCTTCCATCTTGTTCAAGTATTCCATCAAAGATTTCGTGTCCGCTATTTGATACCATTGCATTTCCGATAAAAGACAGATGGCTATCTTCAACAAGCCAATACATACTTATAACATAATATTTCTTGTTTTCAATTTCAACAGAATCAACATATTGGTATGAAAGTGCAAATCCTGTTTCAACCGCCTTTTCTCCAAGAACTTCATAGCAAAGATTAACAGCTTCGCTTCCTGATATTTCGTTTTCTGCCTTTTCTTCTGTGGTGGTTTTAGCTTTCTGCGTTCCATTTGAAGCAAGCGGTTTTTCCGCTTTTGTCGATGATAAATAATTAAAACTTTCTTCATTTTCGATTTTAGTGTCTGTTAGCCAACATCCCGTTAAAGTTATTAAGCATAAAGTGCCAAATATAATCTTACTTAACATTGCATAACCTCCATATGACCTATTCCCCTATATTGTGTTTATTTTTAAGAAACTGCACAATATCCGATATTGTTTTATTGCAGCCAAAATCATAAAGCTCCTGGTTAAGTTCACGATTTTCATAAAATGAGCCATCTTCCTTTTGCAATATTACCATCCCCGGTTGTGTTACAACATCATCCGCTACTCTGTATATGGTAATAACATCTTTCAAACCGTCATTATTTACATCTTGAACTGAAATGGCTGCAAGGTTTATGTTATGTGTAAGATGCACTTCGAAGCTATATAAAATATCTCCATCATCATTTGTTAGGTAAGCCACAAGGGGAACACGGCGCCAGCCAAATATTTTTCCGGTTGTAAATTGCACCCTTCCCCATGAATTTAAATCCACCTCAAAAGAATGTTCTTCAAGTTTTTCAAAGCCGGGAATATCATTAATATTAAAAGGGCTAAATAAAAAGGTACCTTCTGTAAGTTTATCTTTATATATATCTGCCATTTCATCATAAACAATAGTTGCTTCGATTTCGTCAGCGCCTAAAAAGTCCATGATGATATGGCCCTTATCACCTTTTTTATCACTAAATTCACATACGGCTTTCCCATCTTCAATTTGGCCGGTTAGCGCCCCCAAATGATGAGCGCCGTCCTCTAAGTAGTAATAATAATCCGGTAAAAAAATCATTCGTGTTGAGAACTTGCCTTCAATAACCCCATTTTCTATTTTATCAAAAGTGAATGATGAGAAATCATAACCTTCTTCAAAAAAGCTTTTAACTATCCATGTTTTTTGAACATATTGGTTGTAATTGTCTGCCTCTGTTTCCGACCAAGCCGAGCTTTCTTCCGGCTCGGTCGGTGATTTAGCATTAAAGTTTTTAAAATTATCCCTGCTGCATCCTTGCATAACTATGCTGCAAATTGCAATGCATAAAAATAGTGTTCTACAAAGTTTACCGCTTTTCATCTGCCTACCACCCTTTCTTAGCACAATATATGCAATCGTCAGTTGTACTTTAAATGTTGACAATAACTATTAGTTCAATGTTTGAATATTTATTATTTTTCTTATTTCACCGTTATCAATAACCGTATAAATGCGCTTAACTTCCTTTGAAGTACTCGTCTTATCCGGAATAATTGTTTCAAAATATACAGTCGCGTGCACTATATATGTATTCTTGTTTTCTACCTGCTCAATTCCTTCCAAATAAATCCTTGAAAAATTATGCTTTATGCCCATGCTATATTGCTCAGCCACAAACTGCTCTTGCGATTTGTATGTGTTACTATCAGGGATAAAAAGGTTTTTTATTAAAGAGAAGTCGTTATCATTAATGGCATGAATAAGCAAACGCTCATAATTGCCAACAATCTGCTCAACATAAAACCTGTCTGCCTTTTCTCCCAAGTTAGGGATATGGGCTAACTCTAACCCAAGCGATTCTTTTGGTTTTAGCGCTTCACTACATCCAATATTATTATTTAAGCCGTATTTAACAAGATAAACCTTCCCTGACACCTTGTTTTCAATAAGCGCAGGTTCAACAACCCCCCAGTGTGTAAGCATCTCATCATTTTGCTTTGAGAAGCTAAGAAGTATATCCCCTTTTTCAAAACTCACCTTATCGCTATTAGTAAAGCGTAGCTCATAAATCAAATATATTTTTTCTTGGTTGCCTACAACCTTTGCTATTATTTTCGTAGAAGCTTGAAATCCATCAATGGACAGGTAGGCAATGTAATCATCCTTTAACTGAAAAATATTGATATTAAACATCATGCTAATGTTTGGTTGGCAAAACTCATAAAACTGATAAGAACCCACCCAATCATCCAAGCTTATATATTTCGTTTTGCTTTTTTCGTTTTGTGTGCATCCGAGCATCAAAATTGATACGGTCAGAATAACAGTTGTCAACCCAAATATGCTTTTTTTCCGGGTTTTCAATTCATTTCACCCCTTTGTAATTACTCCATCCTTATTAATGTCTAACCCGGGTTTTACACAATAAAAAGGTTATTCCCATGAGGGTATTTCCTCTTGACCGTTTTTTAATTTTTGGAGGTATTCTCCTGTTTTGGGATTATCGCAAATAATTGATTTTACCATGCCCCAATGTGTTATTAATTTTTCCCCTGATTTTTCCAAACTTAAAAGAACATCCCCTTCTTTATATGGGTAAAATATATTTTCAGGCAGGTAGCTGTCAAAAACAAGTTCAATTTTCCTTTGATCCCCAAGAACCTTTGCTTTTGTCCTTGTCAAAGTTTGAAATCCATCAATATGTATTATTGCACAAAAGCAATCCGCATCCACATCCTTTTTTATTGCGAACCTATAAAACATATTTTGATCCGGCGGCACAAATTCTGCAAAGCTATAAACACCAACCCAACATCCCAGGTTTGTAAGGGCTGATTCAGATGTATTGCCATTGCTAATACAAGCCGTCTCATTATCGTCATTTAAAGTTAGAAAGTTATCCGAACAACCTGTTGTTAACACACAGATACAAAAGACTAAAAGCATAAAATCAGCCGTCTTTTTATGAAATTTCAATACCCTCACCTCGTTTTTCTTTTATATTCATTTATTTTATTTATCACCTTTTGTCCTACTTCCTTTTTTGTAATTATTCCATCATTATTAATATCCAACCCCTGATTCTGCTTGTAAAACAGACCATAAGTAATTCTATTTTCACCCACATAATAAAAGACCTCATCGCTATCTTTTATACCTAATACGAAGTTGTCGTCTTTGCCAATAGCTAAAGGCAGCAATGTAACTAAATACGCATCTTGTATATTATGCACTTTTCCTGCAAATGGTTGATAATACTTATAGACATAATCTAACTGCTCAACTGCTGACATGCTTTTTAATTTTTCTACTGAAGTGCCCATTTTTTCAGCTGTGCTCGGCATAAATTGAATCAATCCAGTTGCTTTTGATAATGGATTTACGGCCTTAGGATTTATGCCACCAGATTCAAAAGCCATAATTCCCATTAGAATATCTGGTTCTATTTTAAGTTTTTTTGCAATATCAACTACTTTGGCTTTAAATTCCCCTGTCACATATTCCCCTGTCCATTCATAAGCAAATTCATTTTCAAAATTATTTTGTTCATCTATGATTACATTGCGTCCATCCAGTTTGCCAAGCAGTTGGGCAATAGTACCAACCTTGCCTTTTACTTTTCCGTTTTCAAGATAAAATGTGCCGTTGTTTAAATGCCTGGCTGCAGCGGGTTCGGCGGTTTGAAGGCGTCCTTTCGTATCTATTTTGAAAATAGTTTTGTATGTTGCCTTGCCTCCATCATTGTCAAAGATTGCCGCAATTTTATAATTAGTTCCGCCTTTTCCTCCTGTCGGGCTCCAAAAGTCGTATGTAAATATACTGCCGTCCTCAATTCTGGACCAGTTAGTTTTGCCCCCAATTCTTTGAAAGTCCGTCATATTAATATACAATCCGCTCTCTGCACCTTCGCCTTTAAATTCAACATCCGCAATGTCATCAAGGGTTTGTGTTTGATGGTTGAATATTTTAACAGGGGCAGTACTGTTGCCGGTTGTATTTGCTCTTACAACATTACTCCTTGAAGGCAGACTTATTCTGCGATAATCTCTGCTTTCTTGTCTGCTATTATCGTAATATAGCTGTCCTTCATTGGTCGGCAAATAAGATGTTTCCATATAATCTAAGTGCTCTTTTTTCAGTTCTTCAATCATTTCGTCAAACTTTTCTTGCTGCTCGCCATCGCTGTTGTAATACATATTAACAAGCCATGCCATTTGTTTGCCGTGCTCTTGGTTTTCCAAGGTCATTTTCTCAATTTCTTGCATTTGATGTTTAAAATGATCGCTTTTGTCGCGTGCAGCCCCCATTTGCCCATCATAAAAATTTCGGGAAATTGGGTTGTTCTCTCTTGCTTTGTATGAATTATCGTACATTTCTGCAAACCTTTGGGCAATTTCTCTTGCCCATTCCGGCAAGCTTTCAAAATATTTCTTCTGCTCTCTAACTTCCTGCCTAAGCTCCTCCGCCCTTTCATGCGCCCACTTTTTTGTTTTTTCATCAGGCGGGATAAGGTTATCTGTATCCACATATTTATCAGCGTCATACCAATTCAAGGTACTATTTATAAGAGCATCTTTTTGGTGCTTATACGGCAAAGAATTTATTTCATCAATCTTTTCCCAAAAGCCTTTACCGTACTGAGATATCTTTTCACGCTCAATTGTATAATTTTCATCATAATACTTATCAGATAAACTATTAATAACTTCTTTTAATCGGTCATTTTCAAGGGCGTTTATTTTTTTCATCTTTTTCCGTAGTTCGTCCGCCCAATATGATGCTGATTCCATCTCCCGGGTTGGGTGTATATCTTTGTTTAAATAATCCGACATCATATATTGAGTTTTGTAATTAGTAAGCTGTTTTTTTGCCCATTTAGGGTAAAGGGATGTCTCTTTGTCTGTTTCAACTTGATTCTTTGCCATTTCGGAAATGTTATTTCTTACCTCACTATTAATTATACCACAAACCTCGGATTTGCCGCCGTTGGCGCAGGGATGTTTGTGGTGAAATTCGCTTACGCTCATTATACCATTATTTACATAACTGTCAATTGTTGTTTTAGGGTTTATCGGTAAAAAATGATTGCCGCCCGCCACACCTGCATCTTGTCCTTTGTCGCTATAATCTAAAGGCTTGCCATGCTTTAAAAGGTGTGCAAAAGCTTTTTGATACCCGGGCAGTTGGTAGAAATAATTTGCATTGCTTTTGTCTTGTTCGAACATATTTTTTCCCCCTCGTTTTTGCGCAGCAAAAAGCGCTCCTTTTTCGCAAAAGAGCGCTTTTGCTTAGCGATATTAATTTTTTGTGGGTTTTTACCCACTATCATTATACCACACTTTTCCCATAAAATCTTCCGCAGTTTTTCCACGACAATGAAGGTTGCCTATAATGCTTGGTTTATCTTCTTTGCAATAATCAACATATATGCCGTTAACGCTTGCTGCCTAAATTCATATCAGGCAATAACTTTAACTAAGTCTTTACAAGGTCAGAGAATATAAAGGGCTGGTTGGGTTATCCCGCCAGCCCTTTGTTTTAATCGCATGCCATAATAAAGGTTCTGAGAATGTCTTCGGCATATTTTAATTTATCTTCCTTGCAGGAGTTAAGCATATTTATAATATTTTTATAGCTGCGGTTTTCATCTTCCCTGCCCAAAAGAATATAATCTGTGGTTAGCTTTAATACACCCGACATTTTAACAAGAGTTGCAATAGACATTCCTTTTATGCCAAGTTCAATATCCGAGCAAAATTTGCTGGTAACACCAAGCTTTTCGGCAAATTGCTCACGAGTCAACCCTAAAAGTTCCCTTTGATTTCTAATTCTAAGCCCCATTTGCTTAAAATCTATGCTATTCACATAATCAACACCTTACTTGTTTTATTAATATTGTATAACCAAAAGTTGTTGTTTTAAATAAACTTATGGTGTTGACAAAATATAACTATAAGGGTATAATATAGGCGAGTTATAGTAAGTTTACCATTGAAAGGAAAGTGTGTATAATGAAAAAATTGCTTAGTTTCCTACTAATAGTAGCATTTGCATCAATGTTATTTGTTAACCTTGGAATTAATACATATGCAAGCGGGATTTTTGAAGGCGGTGACGGCACAATTGACAACCCGTTTTTAATTGCCACACAAGAACAACTGGCAGTTATTAGCGATATTCCAACTTATCATTTTAAATTGCTAAATGACATTACATTAACAGGCGATTGGGTGCCCCTATGCTATTATGATGCAGTGTTTTCGGGAAGTTTGGATGGGGATGGCTTTGCTGTGAAAAACCTTAGCATGACATCCGGCTATACGCATGGAGGGTTATTTGCTAAAAGTGACGGGACAATTAAAAACCTTGGTGTAGAAATTAAAATTGACGGAAGCGTAAATGCAAGCACCTATCTTGGTGGCTTAGTGGGGCATAACAGTGGAGATGTAATTAATTGTTACGCCAAAGGAAATATTATATGCGAATCCTCCGCGATTAAAGATGCATATGTTGGCGGATTAATCGGTTATAATGCAAACGGAAATATAAGTGGTTGCCGTTTTGTGGGGGATGTCTCTTGCACCGGTAGCCGTAGTGCTGCTTTTAACAGGAGCGCCGGCGGACTGATAGGATATTTAAATTCTGGAGTTTTAGATAATTGTTATGCGGCAGGAACCGTTACAGTTAATATAACTCTTTCAAGGACGAGCGGTACAGCAACCTATTCTTCAAAAGGTTATTCAGGCGGTCTTATTGGATATGTGTCGCAAGGTAACATTGAAAAATGTTTTTCAACCGGTAGTGTTAATTCGGTATCAACTTCAAATAATACTACTAATTATAACCCTAAAATTGATTCAACTGCATATGCAGGGGGTTTTGCAGGTTATAATGGAGGTGGAAACATCATTGACTGCTATTCACTTGGAGATATAACCTCAAATGCTATTTCCAACAACTCGACTGCTACTTCAACTGCATATACGGGAGGGTTTGTGGCTTATACCAATAAAAGCATTAAATTTTGCTATTCAAAGGGCGCTGTCGAAAGCTCTAAATCCGGTTCACAAGCTACAACTTACAATGGGGGGCTCGTAGGTGAGGTTGAAACAGAAAGTGTAATAACAGACTGTTATTATGATATTTACACCAGCGGTTGTTCTGACACCGGCAAAGGAATCCCAAAAACTACACTTGGTATGAAACTAATAAATTCATATGCTAACTGGGATTTTGAATCAACCTGGGGAATAACATCTGAAATGAATAATGGATATCCTTACCTTCAATGGCAAGAAATAAGCGTTGCGGACATAGAATTAGACCAAACAGAAGTTATTATTGCTGAGGGTGAAAGCAAGGCGTTGAATATTATAATAACCCCCGAAACAGCAACTAATAAAGATGTCGTTTGGAACTCAAGCGATAACACAGTTGCAACGGTTACCAATGGCGGCATAGTTGGCATAAACGCAGGCGAGGCAATTGTTACCGCAACAACAGTAGACGGAGGATATGTTGCAAGCTGCATAGCGACTGTAACCGAGCGTTCTGTTTCTAATGCCGATTATACCGTATTGCAACTTAATATAACGGATACTAACGGCAACATATTATCAGAAATGCCTACACAAGGGAGTTTCTTAGCTGAAATTGAAGTAAAAAAAGAAAATGAGATGCAATATAATGATTATTTTATAATCGCCGCTTATAATGCAGACAATGTTTTAATTGACTTAGTTTTTATGAGGGCTGCTTTGGCAACAGAGCAAACTGTATTATTTGGTGGATTGTTATCAATACCCAATGGGCAAACACTCGGTTCTTTAAAAGGGTTTGTGTGGAATTCGCTTGATACAATGACCCCGCTGTCTAATATAATGAAATTACCGCAAAATTAATGAGGTAAGGGGTTCCTTGCGCTATTCGTTTCTTTATAAGAATTTTTGCATAATAGGTAGTATATATACATTAACGACACCCTTCTCCTTAATTAGCCGGATAAATACCTCTGGATTGAAATGAGATTAATAATTGTGTAAAGGAAACACAAAAACAGAAACGCTTTGCAAATAAGTGGAAGCGTTTCTGTTTTTCTGCTCTTGCATGCCAGCGCTATGGGTCCGTGTCTTAATTACAAAAGACAATGCAAAAAGAATGTTTAGTCCGCGCAAAAAAATTCGCTCACAGAATAAACTATGAGCGATATAAACGGACAATGTCCGTGGTCTGAATAACCAAAAGGGGTATAAGTTCTTATTTTCGCGCAAAAAAATTCGCTCACAGAATAAACTATGAGCGATATAAACGGACAATGTCCGTGGTCTGAGTGGGGAGACTCGAACTCCCGGCCTCTTGAACCCCATTCACAAAAAACAACAATTATGGAAGTTTATAGGCGGTTATGCAACCTTGTTTTAAATTAGCATAAACCCTTGTGGTTATTGGGCTTTTCAGCACTTTTAGTTGTAAAATCTTTGTAAAGCACATGGTTGCTATCGGCACAGTTTTTGCAGAAATGTTAGAAAAGTGTTAGCAAAATTGACTAATTAATTTTAATTGAAAGAACAAGCAGTTCCGTTATTATAACACAAGTGCAAGCCGCAAGTCGGCTTGCTTCACAACGTTTCAATAAATGCATTGGAAGCAAAGCCGAAAGGCTTTGCAGCTACTGTTGCATTTATTATAATATAAAACAACCTACTTTTGAAAGTGGTTGCAATTTTTAAGAAATAATCATTTTACAGTATTTTCAAAGCAGAATAATATCCCTATTGTTCATATAAAATTACCTCATCTTTAATAGAATCGTACTGTAAAGTTAAATGAAAATTGAGGACTCCAAACCTTTCTGGTACAATGTTTCTGCAACAAAACACATACCTCCCAGAAAGGAAGAAGTCCTCATGCAAAAAATT
>JALOAJ010000016.1 GCA_023228885.1 Bacillota bacterium
CTCCCATTTTTTCTAATGCTTTGTGTTTTTTTAGATTTTCAAAGGTGAATTTTAATTTCGTTTAAAAACTTAACCCCTGTTTGGAGAGCGCTTCTTCTCCAAATAGGGGTTAGTCTACAGTCTGAAGGTGGCATAAGAGCCACCTTGATAAATAGATAAATTTCACTTTTACAGATTTGACCCCAACTATTGACAAAGAGCCAATTTTTTAATTTATACAAAACCATAAAAAATAAGGATGCAAGGCAAAAACAAATTTGTTTTTACTTTACATCCTTATTAACCTAAACCCAAGGCTTTGCGGGTTTTTTCATACTTTTTGAGGTGAGTCTTTTTGCTAATAAAATCATTGGTTTTTTATTTGCTAATATTTGATTTTAGTTTACTCTCTGCTAATGTCCAGCAAAACATCTGCTAACGGAATTAACTTTTCAATATCCGTATCAACTTATCCTTTATGCCGGGCACCTTTAATATCTTAGCAACAAGACTTTCTAAAATCTTTGCGGAATCGTCTTCCAAAGCTGGAGGAGAAAAGAAAGCTTTATCAAATTTCTTAGCATTTTCTTTTCTGCGGTTGTCAAAAATCTCCGCATAAGTGTCAACGGTCATTTGTGCAGTTCCATGTCCGTTATCGCCTTGCACCCCTTTGATATCCCCGCCTGTAATAACCAGCTTTACAGAGGTACTTGTATGACGCAAGCTGTGGAAATCAACATCAGGAAGATTATTTTTCTTTATCAACTCATATAATTCCTGTCCTATAATCCCACTTTCGATTGGTCGTCCATTATCTAAGGTCATCACAAGGTTATAATCTTGAAATTCGTCACCAATTGCTTTTTTAATACCTTCCTGATGTGTTTTCCACTGATATAGCAGTTGTGCGGTTGTTTGAGGTAGATAAACAGTTCGAATACTTGCTCTTGTTTTTGGCTCTTTCAGAACAAGAAGTGTCTTGTAATTCTTGCCTTGATAAACTTCTGGGAAAACCATTTTGATTTGCCCTTGCTTTCGTTTTAATGTTTCGTGCGCTTCACGGTTGATGCGAGATAATTGTGTATCAATTTTAATTTGAGCATCTTCAAAGTTATTTTCTTCATCAAAAATAACTTTATCCCACAACAATCCGCTAATTTCGCCAATTCGCATAGAACAACCAAGAGCCAGATGAATATAAACTAAAAGCCGCAGGCTCTCACAGACGGAAATTGCCTTTTGTGCTGTCTTTGCGTCCCATGTCTCTCTTGTACCTCTGGTGGATGTCGGTTTCATAGACTTTGTCATAGGATGCTTTTTTATGTCTTCCCATTCGACGGCTAACTGAAATGCCATATTTAACAAACCATAAATCTCGTAAATGCATCGCTCTGAAATTAACGATGATTCCCCTTTTTGTCCTACCCGGCGGACTGCCTTTTGCTCACGGAGGTTATTAAAGAAATTAGTCATTTTTTTGTTCGTGCAACTTTTTAATGATAATCCTCCAATGCTTGGCAGGATATAATTATTTATCAACCCTACATTGGCTTCGTATGTTGAAAATCCCCACTTTACCTTCCCATATGTTTCAATAAACCTGTTCATTAAATCTGTGACAGTAATAATCGGTGGAGGAACGAAAGTCCCTGTTAATTGTTGATGCTCAACCTCGTTTTTTCTTGCCATAGCCTGCTCTTTTGTATGATATGTTTCCCATGTTTGCCTTCCACTTTGGTAATAAACAACTGCAAATGATTTTCCTCTTTGTACGATTGATGCCATATTACATCATACTCCTCTACATTTATTTTTACTATATACCATGTTCCGTTAGTAAACTTAACCTCTCCCCCTAATGATGATATCGAAGAATGTTAATGTGTTAGTTTATTATTATACACGAAAAATATTGTCGGTATAAGGGGAGTTTTTAAATGCTTAAAATAATTGGTTAGCAAAGCCTTTCAGTAAAACTTTGTGAAACGAAAAGCATACATCACCGATCTCTGTCCTACGCTCATTTTAGACCGCGTATTTGCAGGCTGTGCTATGCACATATTTCTCTTGGGGCACGCAATATGCATACTATCCCAAAAGCCTGTACCAATCCTGGTGATGTATTATTTAGTTGTCAAAGTTCAATTAGGGCTCTGTTTTTCTCCCTTCATTAAATAAAGAGAGTAAATACAGAAAAGATAGGACATGTTTTCTAAAAGAAACTTAAAAGCTTGAAGATATGTGGTATAGTAATTCAAGCAATTTGCTTGTCAATTCTGCATAAAAAGCATATTGTTGATACATAATGATATCAAATTATATCAATGAGGTGTACCATGCATATAAAAAAATTACAAATATGCTAAAGGGTAAGCACTGTTATAATTTTACAAAACTAAAATATAAATATGGCGAAAATTTTTAATGGATACCTTACCTCACTCCGTGAGGGATTTTATCAGGTGTTACCAATTCATGATTTCGCTGACATGTTATGATACAATTGATGGGTGACAAATAAAAAGGAAAATAGACTCCAATATGATATAATGTTAAGTGCGAACAAAACAAGGCATCAAACAGGTGTAGTGCATGACCAGAAGAGCGATTAATTTTTATATCAGAGTGAACTTTGAACATTAATTCTTGTTCAATATTTCACTTCCGATTGCTAATATGAAATGTCAGTGGTATAATAGGGGTGTCATATTTCATAAGGAATAATAGTTTAGTAGATAGGAGTGATGTGATTCATGAAAAGATCCGGTTTTTATAAAACAAATTTAACAGGTGAGATGAGTTGTCAGTCTTTTGTACCTTCTCCGCTACCACCTGTTCCTCCCATTGAATTGGATGGAGAGACTATCAATCTTTTGATTGAGGCTCACAAGCAGCTTGCAGTGTTAGAGAACATTGCCACACGCATTCCCAATATTTCGCTGTTTGTCTCTATGTACATCCGAAAGGAAGCATTGTTGTCCTCTCAAATTGAAGGCACTCAGGCAACCCTTGACGATATTTTGGATCCTTTACTTGAGAGAAATATCAATAGGGATGTTGCCGATGTCGTCAACTATATCAAGGCAACAGAGTTTGTTTTGGAAAGGCGAAAGGAATTACCACTCTGCTGTCGGTTGATTAGAGAGATTCATGCTGTATTGATGGAAGGAACACGTGGACAGGAAAAGAATCCCGGAGAATTTCGGATTTCACAGAATTGGATTGACGGACAAGGAAGTACGCTTAAAAATGCTCAGTTTATACCGCCTGCTCCGGAGGACATGACATTAGCCATGTCTGACCTCGAAAGATACATCAATGAGGAGGATGAAACAGATATTCTCATCCGTGCGGGATTGATTCATTATCAATTTGAAACCATTCATCCTTTTTTAGATGGAAACGGTCGTGTTGGACGGTTACTGATCACGCTGTTTTTAATGGAGAAGGGACTGCTGACTACACCGGTTCTTTATATCTCTTACTTTCTCAAACAAAATAGAGTAGAATATTATGATCGTATGACCGAAGTGCGAAACAAGGGCAATTATGAGCAATGGGTGAGGTTTTTCCTTCAAGCAATTTATAAATCTGCCCAAGATGCCGTTGAAACCATTGATAGCCTTACCGCATTACACGAAAAAAATTCTGCTGTTATAAAAACATTGGGAAGAAGTGCAAAAACTGCAGGGAGGGTATTTGCTTATTTGGAGTCCAATCCTATTATTGATATCAAGAAAACAGCTTCATCTCTTGAGCTTTCCTATAATGCTGTTGCAGGTAGCGTGGAGAAACTAATCAAATGTGGTATTCTTGTTCAAACAAACAAAGCAGCTAAAAATCGTACCTTTGCTTATCATGAATATTTACAGATTTTGCGGAAAGATACTTGAGAAAAGTATATTTTCTTTACGGTCGTATATAAAATATCTGGTTTTTGCTATCTACTAAATCAGGTCTTTGCTTATTAAAATACAGTTTCTGCTCCTGTTCGCCAACAGTTTGTATCTCGTTAGCCGGTTGATTCGCTGTAAGATGTTTCGAGCAAACTGCTTTTCGTAGCTTTATAACCGTCGCGCGGTTTTGTTTTGACTTAATACGAATTTTCCCGTTCAAAACAAGATATATCGTTCCTCCATTCAGCTTTCCAGTTTCAGAATAATGCCGGAGCATGCCTTGCTGCCTGAATTGTGATCCATAACCGAAAAACTGCTCTTATGGATTCAAGTCCTTGAAAACACCAATTTGTATGGCATTTCGATTAGCTGCGTCTTTAATCACCATTTTGATAAATTTGACGTATAATATCATGGAGTATTATATTTATCGTTACAATTTTGGAAAAGTGATTAAAATGAATACCACTGATTATAGATGTAACAAATGCAACGCACGCCAGGGATGCTGTTGTTGCCATGTAGGTTTTATTGGTGCTATACTATAAAAGTAGACACAAAACTAATAAGAGTGTATACTAAAAGTAGTCACAAATAAGGAGGTATTAAAATGAGTCGAACTTATCGGAAATACGATGAAAATTTTAAGAAAAACATTGTCACCCTTCATCAAAATGGTAAAACCCAAACCGAACTATCAAAAGAATATGGTGTATCCATTTCTGCGCTTTCTAAGTGGATTAAGCAGTATTCGGAGGTTAAAGTTGATGATGATACTGTTTTTACTGCAAAACAAATCAAAGATTTACAAAAGCGCAATACCATGTTGGAAGAAGAAAACATTATATTAAAAAAAGCGATTGCCATATTCACGCCACACTCAAACAACGGCTAAATGCCGTACACACACTAAGATTTCAGCATCATATTTAAAACTCTTTGTCGGGTATTAAGGGTCAACAGAAGTACATATTACAAGCGTTTTAGTTCTCCACCCTCTAAACGCCCTCATTCAGCTAATAATGGGTTAACACCCATAGAAAAGGAGAAATACTTTTATGAAAATTTATAGATTTTTGTTCTTTTTGTGTCTACTTTATTGACTATTGTTCATTGTTTCTCAAACATTCAAAAGCCAACTCATTATAAACTTGCTTGTCAGTTGATTCAAATTCTGATAAATAACCTGTAATAAAGTTTTTTGATGTATCCAATTGGTTTGAATATTTCGCCAGGATTTTTGTGTTATCAAAAGAAATTATATAGTAATAATATGCTGTTAAAGATGATGTTTCTACTCCGTTAATCATCATATTAGATGTTTCTTCGAATCCGCTATATTGAGTACCACTTATTGATATGACTACATTTTTAATCTTATTATTTAGACAATAATTAAGATCTTTAGAGTTTTTAATTATGTAGGATTTTCCAAATGCATTTCTCGCCGTTGGCAATTCTTTTATTAACAGACTATTAATTGCGATGATAATAATAGTTAGCACGGCAAACAACATAAAAAATGTCTTCCTTGATGTTGCTTTAGATGTAATGAGATATGTTATATATATTGAGACAATCAAAAACAAAACAATGCCTACATAATGCTATAAAGTTCCATAATAGAGCAGTTAACATAAGGAAAACAAAAAGCATAACATAACTGTTTGTTATAATGTTAAAAATAACTTTTTTGATTTTTCCAAACTACTTTCACCACCTATTTAAATTCCTTCGGCTTACTTTACAAGTGCATCTTATCATAATAATTAATAATTTTGATTATTTGATAAGCTTTGTGGGGTGCGGGCGGCTGTGAGAATGGTAAGTCAGGATTTATGGAGTGCTCTATTGTTTTTGCCATCCGTTTTAAATTCAGCAACAATGTCGACAACAGGCACTTTATATGCACACGATTAAATCCTTTTCTTGCCATTGTCAATATGGGTACCGTAAGATTTTTTGCCCTCGCCGTGGGCAAAAAAATTTAGAAATAGTGGGTATTTTATAAATTTATTGTATTAATTTATCACGGTAATATCGTTTTAATGCACAAAAGCCCCACTAATGGGGGCTTTAATACACTACTTTTGTGTTATCGTCAATTCACAGCCAATTGCATCAACATATTTTAATAATGTTCTAAGGGTGGGACTTTGTTTTCGAGCCGTGCCTTTTTCGATTCGACTTATAGATTGTTGCGGAAGACCTGTTTTACTATGAATTTCTTGTTGGGTGATGTTGTTTGCCCTTCTGGCATCTGCCAACTTTTGGCGAAAGGCGTACTCCCGCTCAAACTCATCATATGCCTTTTTTGCTTCTGGGTTTTTTAGCAATTCCTTGAATTCTCTTTGTTCCTGCCCAATATCAATCGGTTTGAATGGCATCATATACACCTCCTACAATAAATTTTGTTCTTTAGCTCTGGATATAGCTTTATTAAGTTCAAACTGTTCAGCTTTACCCTTTTGTTTTTTACAAGCATGAAGGAAATAGACATTGTCCTTGTCGAATATAACATACATAATACGGTTATCAGCAAATTTGATTTCCCACAGCTTACCGTATAACTGTCTGGTATCTAATCCGTCAAATGCCTTTAAGCCGTCTTTGATTATTTTATGCCTTATACCATAACCACAAGTGCTTTCAGCAACGGGCAAATCGCTTAAAAAAGTTTTAATTAAGTTTTTGCCACCATCTGTATAATAATCGTGTATTGTCATTTTAGCACCTCACGATAATTATACATCAAATTAGATGTATTGTCAATAATATTATATGATACTTTCATAAAAATATTCATAATTCTTTTGAATAATTATTCTACCACATCTTTAAACCCTAAAAATAATCAGATAATAAAGCGGCAGCAAGAAAAATACGCTTAAACGCTGGAATAGACCGGGATTTAGTGTCATGCCATATCTGTATGGGGGAGGGTTTGGAATTGATACGGCTATAAGTAAACTAATATATAAGTATTAGTTTACAGCAAAGAAAAATATTATATAGCATTATTTAATTACAGCTACGCTTTTTCTGCCTTGACCTTTTCACATGGTAAACATTTCGGCAAGAAGCGGAACAGTATTGCGACTTTTTTGATTGAGATACATATGGCTTGCGGCATCGTTTGCAAAGCTTGATTATTGGTGCTTCTGATTGAAGCAGCTCTAAAAACATGATATCCACGGCACTTTTTAAGCTGTCAAATTGCCATTTTTGTTTTCCATCTTCCCGTATATATGTCTTTACATTCCAAAGCCTGTGCTCAAAAGCATTTCCGTCATAAAACTTTAAAAGCGTTTGGTATAAATACGCTGCATAGTGTATAGTCCAAGCCGACTGCTCGCAGTATTCCGGGTGAAAAATGGCACATGGTATTCGATTATTTTTTTCATAGTTTATGGCAAACAAAATTGTTGCCTTGGATTCATTTCCCTTGATAATCCTGTGAGATTTCTTTTCGAACGGAAAGATTAAATCCGCAAAGTCTGTATAATGCATCACATCCACACCAAAGGGATTGCCATGGTGAAATTTAATGCTGCAATCCTCGTATTCCAATTCAATGACCGCCTGACCAAAACCTAAAAAGCCGAAACGGCTTGTGAAGTCTAAAGTTTTCTCCACTATGTCTTTTCCCTGCTTTACTAACATCCCAAGATTAAATAAAGCAAATAGTATTTCAGCTCTGCGCTCAAAAGGGTTGTATTCCTGCCGTTCATCACCAACGGAACAAAGGTACAAGCCCTTTTCTTTATGCTGTTTTAGTTTGTATCTGTCATATTTACACCATGATTCAAAATATAAAAGCGCCATCTTTACCTCTCCTGCATTCATAGATAATATATTGCACATATAAAATATTATCACAAATTAAGCTTGAGGGCAATCAACAAATGTATTTTCAATTTAGAAAGATGATTTTATTGTACGAAACACCTAACTCGAAAGTGCCTGCATTATATAAAACGCTGGTTTTTTTGTTGTTTGAATATTTAAGTGGCTCAAACAGGCTATTTTTCGGCTATAAAGGTAAGAGTGCGATTGATTTTACTCCTCAGTTTCAAAAAAAACACGAAACAAGCAGACAAACATTGAACCGCTATCAAATTTTAAATTTAAGTAAGAAGGGAGGATAAAAATGCGTCTGAGTAAGGCTGAGAGGGAAACTATTATTTCTTTTACCGAAGCAGATTCTAATGCAACGATCTACACTCTTAACACAAAGCTTAAAAATAAATTGAAAAGGTTATCACTGTTAAATCCTAAACTTATACAAGTAATTCAAAAGGACAATATTGGTTCAGTTACCTATTCTATTCCAAAAAATCTGGTCTCTGTAAGGGCGCCTGTAAGTGATGAGCAAAAAAAGCTTGCTAAGCTAAATGCAATTAAGCATGGTCTTGGACGAAAACCAAAGGTAAACACCCCAATCGTTAATTGATATTTAAATACCAAGACATTTGTCTATGGTTTTCGTATAGTAAGGAATTTATCACCTTTAAGGGAGGGCACAATTTTCGAGTGTGAAAAACAAGCAGGTTAAAGCAGCGATGTGCTATTGGCACCACGCTGCGGATTACATCGCCCGGCAGTGCCGTGCGAGGGCGGTACCAAAACAGGTGCTGTAAATCGCAAACAGCGCCGATTTTGGTACCGGATATGGCAACTATGCGGATTTTACAGAGAATCTTATGGAACCAAAAACAATGTTATGCACGGAAAGGATGGATTTTATGAGCATCACAAACAAAGTAAAAACAGGAATTGCATTACCACCGGAATGCATTAAACTTATGGATAGGCATATGCAGGACTGCCGCTGTTACTCACGAAATGAGTTAGTACAAAAAGCAATTGAGCATTATGTCCGCAGCAATATCGGTCGGGAATACGATGAATATTTTAATAACAACGATGACTCTAAAACAGCGAAAGCCATACAGGAGTTGGCAACAAGGCTGGCAAGAATTGATTTTAAAATTGCGGTACAGCTTGCGCAATTGAATATGTTTTTTGCACATGCGCTTCAATTATCATGGGAGGATTCGGAATATTATAAAGGGAAAGCTGTGCAGCTTGTTAAATCAACTAAAGGTATTGTTGAGCTTAAAGATATTTTAAACCCTAATGATTTGGAGGAGGAATAGAATGGCGAGAAAAGAAACACCCATAAAGATTGCAAGCGTTGAATACTGCTATGTTGGCAGTGACTATGATTTTAATAGATTTTTAAGTGCTGTAGTCCATGATTATTTATCTAAAGATATAACTGCCACAAGTGAAAAAGTTTCTGAAAAACCTTAAAATAATGCTGGATTTGTTTGAAATCTTGTGGTATTGTGTGTTGCTGAAGGAGGCGAACTTTTATGAGAGCATGGCTTTACTATCGTCTCTCCCGTGACGAAGATGAAGAATTAAACTCCCTGACAAACCAGAAAAAAATCCTTGTGGACTACGCCGAAGAAAAAGGTTTTGAGATTGTCGGTGAATCCTTTGATGACAATGTCAGCGGTATGCACTTTGACAGGGAGGGCATTGAAAAAATTTATGATGTGGTGGACGAAGGTAAGATTGATGCAATCATTGTCAAAGATCTATCCCGCCTTGGTCGGCACCGGACTCAGACTGCAGTATTCATTGATTACCTTGCCCGTAAAAATGTGCGTGTGCTTTCGGTAACCGAAAATATTGATACCACCAATGAAAACGATGATTTGATTATTGGCTTTAAGGGAATTCTGAATGATTTTTATGCCAAAGATATCAGCCGAAAGGTTCGAGCTGGCTTTCGTCAAAAGCAGAAAGAAGGAATCGTTATGATTCCGCCCATGGGCTACTTTAAAGATAAAAACACCGGAGAAATTGTAATCGTAGAGGAAGCTGCTGAAATAGTGCATCAGATTTTCAATTGGTATGTTGGCGGATATGGTTTGAAAGCAATTTCAAAAATGTTAAATGAAAAAGGCATGAAAACCCCTGCATATTATCAGCATAAACTTTTGAATAAACGGCAAGGAAATAACAAACCTGAAATCACTTTCCGATACCTTTGGGAAAACAATGCAGTTAAACGAATTTTGCAAAATGAATTCTATACAGGAACCCTTGTTAATCACAAATATGAGCTTAGTAAAATTAATAAAACTCGAAAAACGGTTCCGGTAGAAGAAAGATTTCGTCATGAAAATGCTGTTCCTGCTATCATTTCAAAGGAAATTTGGAATCGGGCACAATTTCTTTTAGAGGACAAGGTAAAAAGGAATGTCAGAGCTTCTTCCGGTAAGCCTTTCAAACGGTATACCGGTCTTTTAAAATGTGATGATTGCGGATGCAGCTTTGTATCAAAAAATAGGTATCGTAAGGATAAGCCTGTGCGGATTGAGTACAACTGCAACGGCTATCATCGTTACGGGAAGGAACATTGCACCGCCCATAGAATTGATGAAGCAACACTTGATGAATTTATTTATGATGAGTTAGTGATGATTAAAAGTCAGGCAGAGCGGAACTGGCGTTGCATTGAATCTGATATTAAGAAGTGGCTTTCACAGAAGAATAATGTCGAAAAGCATATTCAAGAGTTAGAGTACAGGATTAAAAATATTGATGAGGAAATAGAGAAAATCCTAATGGAACGCATTAATGATAAGGAAAACCGTAAGATTTATAATGCCATGATTGTAAAAAGACGCGAGGAAAAAGATGAGTGTTTTTCCAGGGTTGGGAAAATTAAGGATATAGATGACACTATACAAAAGCGAAAGACCGAATTTAGCCAGAATATTCATATGATTGACGAGATAATAAAGGACAACGGCATTAACGACACTCATCTTAGAATGTTAGTAGAGCAAATCTGCATTAAAGAAACAACGAATGGACTTCATATATCCATAGATTTAAAAGCAAGATTTGCAACACATTTTATTACATACGATGAAAATGGAATTGTACAAGACGAGGAGTTTGAGTCCGTTGTCGGCGGTATGCATTCCGAAAATGAACTAATGGAAATATTAAGCTATGTGCCTAAGGATGTTATGGAGATTTATTGATTGATTTGCTTATTACTCAAAGTGGAATACGTGGTATTACCATCATCGAAACCTTCATTGAAAACTTTCGGTTGGGGGCAAAATTTGGAATAGAAATTACGAAAACCCTGACAGTTGTTTTGTAGATATCTGCAAATAGCGTCAGAATTTACATCAGAATTTATTTTACCCAAAGGATGTAAAAAAGATGTTAAGTAAAAAACTACAAATAAAAAGTCTGAAGAATCGCATAAATACTGACTTTTCAGACAAAATTGGTGCGGGCGAAGGGACTTGAACCCCCACGGTTGCCCACTAGATCCTAAGTCTAGCGCGTCTGCCAGTTCCGCCACGCCCGCAAGCCATATATAATCAGGCTTTCACCTGTTTATAACAATATTTAATTTTTGTTCTATATTTCATTAAACTCATTGATTAATTCAATCAGTGAGGGGAAGCAACCTAAGTCTAGCGCGTCTGCCAGTTCCGCCACGCCCGCATTTATAAAATTTGGATAATTTCATTGTTATAGCTTCATGCCACTTAATACTTGAATAGGATAACACAAACTTACAACACTGTCAAGTTATTTTCTGTTTTTTTGAATTTCCTTTTGCAGAGAAGTCAAACATTTGTGGCACAGACCCTGCCTAAGAGGAAAAGTTTTGTTTATGTTTTTGTAAAAAAAGTTGGGTTTGCCCTTGGCTTGCTTTTGTTTTATCGAAGGACTATAAGCTTTTATATCATGCATCCTTGTTATTTTTAATTGCTATATAGACAGATGCCACCGTTACAAAAAGGGTTATGACAAAGGGGGGAGCAGTTGTTAAAATACGGTTGGTTATTACGCCTAAAAAGCCAAACTGCATGATTATCAGCATGATTTGTATAATAATGCCGGTAAATAAAACGAAAACGGACCATATCCTTCTGAATCTTATATTGTGCGTCATTGATTTTTCAAATCTTTTTTTATTTGCGTAATGGCTTGCGGTTTTAATTATTAAATGTATAAAAAGCATGACAAACCCCGATATAATCGATAAAATCGGCAAAACAATGCCGTATCCGCTTATGGCGTTGCGGCTGATGTACCAAATAAATATAAGGAGCGGCAGATTAAAAAGATGCCACCATGAAGAAATACCTGCCTTTTTTGCTTTTATGGGTATGTGATGAACATTTATTTCTTTTTGTAAATTCTCTAAGTTCTGTCCCATTATTATATTATTTAAAATGTTGTTGCACATAAAATACAACATAAGGCAAGCGGCGCCGTAGCAAACTAAAGCAATCCCCAAAAAGTTGTTGCTTGAAAAAGAAACGCATATGAAAATAAATATTATCCCTATCAAGCTTACTGCACCCGAGTACCCACGCTTAATTTTCTTTATCCTGGACGACCTTTGCATATCTTCCATAAGCAAAATTCCAAAGCAGGTGCCTTTACGCGATATATAGGGAGTAAGTGCAAAAACTATCATAAGAGGAAGAAATGAACAAAAAACAATTATTAAATATGAATATTTATCCAAAATATCCCACCCCTTTTAGCAGTATATCACAAAAAACATTATTTTGCAAATATTTTCTTGACAAATACTCACAAAAAACTTATAATAAGTGGTGCATCATAAAGAATGCCTTTTGAAAGGTTGGGGGGTAATTGCAAAACAATGAGTTGGGCTCCGCTGCAAATGGCTTCTTTGAAACTTTGAGCGATGAAAAGCTTGTTGATATGGCGGTATCTCATAATACATACGCGCTTGATGAGATTATTTCAAGATATAAAAACCTTGTGCGCGCAATGGCAAGGAAATATTTTCTTGCAGGAGCGGATAATGACGATATAATACAAGAGGGCATGATTGGCTTATTTAAAGCGATTAGAGATTTTAAAGGCTCGCATCAAAGCTCATTTAGCTCTTTTGCATCGCTTTGCATAACACGGCAGGTTATGACAGCGATAAAAACTGCAGCCCGTAATAAGCATATGCCGCTAAACACTTTTATATCGCTTAGCCAACCAAGTGATTGCGACAATTGCAACTTGCCCGTGATAGAAATCATTTCGGAAAAGTCTGCCGACAATCCGGAGATGTCGCTGTTAATTAAAGAGCAAATAGGGGCAGTGAATAAAAAAATAAAAACAGAGCTTAGCCAGTTTGAAAAAAATGTTTTGTTAATGTATTTAAACGGGTATTCATACAATGATATTTCGGAAAGGCTTAAAACACAAGTAAAATCGGTTGATAACGCGTTACAACGGATAAAAAGAAAGCTTGGTAAGGTAGGTAATACATATTAAATATAGCCCACGTAGCTCATATGAGTAGAGTTTCTGAGTTAAGCAGGGAAGCCGGTGCAAATCCGGTCGTGGCAAAGAATTTTTAAAAGTGAGGGGAAAGAAATGTACGAAGACAAAACACTAAATTGCAAGGATTGCGGAGGCGAATTCATTTTTACTGCCGGAGAACAGGAGTTTTATGCAGAAAAAGGCTTTCAAAACGAGCCAAGTCGGTGCGCGGATTGCAGAGTTACACGAAAGGAAGCCATAAAGGCCTCAAGACAAATGCATACAACTGTCTGCGCAAATTGCGGAGGAGAAGCTGTCGTTCCTTTTAAGCCAAGAAACGACCGGCCCGTTCTTTGCAGCGAATGTTTTGCAAACAGCAAATAAAATCCCCTTAGGGTTTATTTTAAAATGCGCAAAACAATCTAACTATTAAAATAGTGTTAGGTGTCAAGGCTTTAGGGTCTTTAGCGTTTTGCTAAAGACCCTTTTTTAAAAATTATTTTCTACTTCTGCCGAAAATTCTGAGTATTCGCAGAAATATATTGACAAAATCCAGATACAGCGAAAGGGCTCCCGTGACGCCGATTTTTCGTTGCAGGCTTACATCGTTTTGCGTTATATAGAATATGCTTTTTAGCTTTTGCGTATCATATGCCACAAGCCCGACAAACACAAATAAAAGCACTGCGGAAACAAAATAGTCGATAGTGCTGCTTTTCATAAATATATTCACAAGCATAACAATCAACCCGCCTATTAAAAGCATTCTTGCAAGGCTGCCGAAACTTGTCAAATCAGTTTTGGTAACGGCGCCGTAAATCGACATTACGCCGAATGTTGCAGCCGTTACAATAAATGCTGTGCTTATTGAGCCTATATCATAAACGAGGAAAATAAATGAAAGGGTAATCCCGTTTAAAAACGAATACAACAAAAACAGACCGAACGAAGCCCCATAACTAAGCTTATTTACTCCGGCTGAAATTGCGATGACAAGCGCAAGCTCGGCGAACAAAATAATTAAAACTCCGTTGCCCAATGTATATATAAGGTTGCTTGCGGCAAAGTACAATGCCGTAACCGCTGTTATCAAAAGCCCCAAAAACATTGTGCCGAAAACTTTTGCTAAATAAGCATTGAGCGCTGTTTGCGTTTCAAGCTGATATTGTGATGAATAATTACTGTCTTGATACATCATTTATCACTCCTTTCCAAAAGGCATGCTGCATAAGCGGAAATCCCCTCTTGCCTTCCTTCAAAACCCAGCCCTTCGGTAGATGTTGCTTTAACCGAGATATCGCCAAATCCAATGCCCATCGTGTCTGCAAGCCTTTTTCTGATTTGGTCGATAAAGGGCGCTAACTTAGGCGACTGCGCCGTAACAACGCAATCAATATTTGCAACATTATAGCCTTCCTTTTTAATTAGGTCAACGGTCTTTTCAAGCAATATTAAACTTGATATATTTTTATAGTCTCCGCTTGTGTCGGGAAAATGCATGCCTATATCTCCCAAAGCTGCAGCGCCTAAAAGGGAATCTATAATCGCATGGGAAAGCACATCCGCATCAGAATGCCCTTCAAGCCCCACTTTGTGCGGAATCTCAATGCCGCCCAAAATTAAAGCGCGCCCATTGGTAAACTTATGCACATCATAACCTATTCCTACCCGCATGCGCAAAACCCCTTATTAAAAATCAATTTTATTTTATCAAAGCAGCTATGAAAAGTCACTACCCCTTTGTTGCGCTATTATTGCTGCTGCAAGCGGCACATCATCATGATGGGTTATTTTAATGTTTGCCCGCGAACCTTCAACCGCTGCAATATTTACCCCCGTATTTTCGACAAGCCCGCAATCATCGGTTGCTTCAATTCCATTTTCCAATGCATATGCATAAGCATCTTTTATTATATCGCTTTTAAAAACTTGGGGCGTTTGAATTTGCCACACACCATCCCGGTTTATTGTGCCTTTTATCTGCAAATCGTCATTTACCCTCTTTAATGTGTCAAAAACCTTGCAACCAAGGGCTGCGGCGCCGAAAGTTATGGCGGCAGACACCGTTTTATCAATATGTTCCGCCAATATACATGGGCGCGCGCCATCGTGAATTGCAACATAATCGCACAAGAGCTCCGAATCAAGCCCCGCCCTTACTGATTGTGTCCGAGTTTCACCGCCCGGTATTACAGCAGTTGCTTTTGTTATATTAAAAGCCTTTATTATGTCGGAAACAACAAGAATATCCTGTTGCTTTGAAACAATTATTATTTCATCTATGAGCGCGGCGTCTTGGAAGGCTTCAAGGGTATAAGCCAAGGCAGGTTTGCCCAATATGTCTATAAACAGCTTGTTTTCATGGTTCATTCTTGAGCTGCTGCCTGCCGCAACAATAATTGCCGCCGTTTTAACGGATGTGTTTTTACTTCTTTTAAAAAAATTTAAAATACGCATCCTGCCCTTCACACAATATTATTGAATTATGACTACCCATAAAGCATTAAATTTTATCTGTCATCCATTTTTATATACTGCTTTCTTTCGGCAACCGCTTTATATGCCGGGCGAATTATTTTTCCTGCGCTGACAAGCTCCTCGATTCTGTGGGCGCACCATCCGGCAATTCTTGCCACAGCAAACAATGGAGTGTAAATTTCTTCCGGTAAATTAAGCATTTTATAAACAAACCCCGAATAAAAGTCCACATTGGCGCTGACGCCTTTGTACATTTTGCGCGACTTACTTATTGCAGCCGGGGCCAGCTTTTCGATTTTCAAATAAAGGTCAAATTCATCCTGACAGTTTTTTTCAACAGCTAATTTTTTAACATAATCCTTAAATATAACCGCCCTCGGGTCGGAAAGCGAGTAAACCGCATGCCCAACCCCGTAAATAAGCCCTGTTTTATCAAAGGCTTTTTTATTTAAAATGTTTTCAAGGTATGAGTATATTTCTTCTTCGTCTTGCCAATCGGATATATTGTCTTTAATATCATCAAACATCCGCGCCACCTTTATATTGGCGCCGCCATGCTTTGGCCCTTTTAGCGAGCAAAGGGATGCAACAATGGAGGAGTAAGTGTCGGTGCCCGACGAGGTGACAACATGAGTTGTAAATGTAGAGTTGTTTCCGCCGCCATGGTCAGCATGTAAAACAAGCGCCAAATCAAGAATTTGCGCCTCTGTTTGGGTGAATTGACTGTCCGGACGCAGCATGTGCAAAATATTTTCGGCAATTGAAAGCTCCGGCTTGGGCGAATGAATAAAAAGGCTTTTATTTTTATGATAATGCAAAAATGCCTGATACCCATACACCGACAACAATGGAAAACGAGAAATAAGCTCAAGTGATTGGCGAACAACATTTTCGATTGAAACATCATTTGCCCTGTTATCGTATGAATATAATGTAAGAACGCTTTTGGCAAGAGCGTTCATCAAGTCACTGCTTGGAGCATTTAGTATAGTGTCGCGTATAAATCCATTGGGAAGGGTGGAATTTTCCGCAATTACTTTCCTAAACTCACGGTACTCGCTTTTGGTAGGCAATTGACCCATAATCAATAAATAGCAGACCTCTTCAAAGCCGAACCTGTTTTCGCCAACAAAACCATTTACTATTTCGTTGATGTTCAGACCTCGATAAAAGAGTTCTCCATCACATGGAACCAGCTCGTTGTCGGAAATGGTATACGCGAAAACCTCCGAAATGTTGGTAAGCCCCGCCAGCACCCCTTTGCCGGTAATGTCCCTAAGCCCTCTTTTAACCTCATATTTATTATAAAGCTCAAAATCAATGCTACTGTTTTTAATTGCTCTATCGGCATAAGTTTTAATTGTGCTTTCTGCCATCATATCCCCCCTAATGTTTTTAATTTACAGGCATTTATTTAAAGTTCCCGCCTCTGCCGAACCTGCCTGCCGCAGGGCGTGAATTTTTAAAACTCCTTTTTCCCGGCTGTTCTTGATTTTTAAATCGAGCGTCAAACATGTTCTGTCTTTTTTCCTTCATTTTGGACAAACTTTCTTCGTTAAATCGCCTTGCAGCGCCCTTCTTAAATGTTTCCGCCTGTTTGCAGCGCTCAATGAAAGCATCCGCATCTTCTTTTGTTATCTCGCCCGATAAAACCTTATTGTCAAGAATTTCACTCATTTTTGCAACATGTGCAGCCCTCATCTCAGCGATTTCATCGTCAGAAAATTGGATTTTCGGCTGCAAACCGAACCGCTGTACAAAAGGAGCGTCATCCTCTGCAAAAACAATAAAGGACGCCAAGGCAAGCACCCCGATAAGTATATAAACCGCGCATTTTAAAAACTTCTTGCTCATCCATAATCCTCCTTTTTCTTTTTATTCTATCATATTTTGGTTTGAATAATATTAACAAAAAATTAATAGTTTAACCCGCCTATTAAATAAAGCGAACCGCAGATACAAATAACATCATCTTTTTTTGCAAGGCTGTTTGCCAAATCAACTGCTTTTTGCCTGTTTTTTTCTACCACCACATTTTGCGTTTGCTTTTGCGCAATTTCCAAAAGCTCCTGCGCCGGCAGTGCACGGGGGTTTTCAGGCTCTGTTGCAATAAATGTATGCGCAACCTTTGATATAACGGCAACGCATTTTTCATATTCTTTATCCTTTAACATTCCCATTACTATTATTATTCTTTTGTTGGGGAAATATGTTGTCAGCGCGGCTTGCAACGAAATAACCCCCGAATAATTATGTGCACCGTCGATTATAACCGTTGGGTTGTTTTTTACAATTTCAAACCTGCCGCCGAAATTTGTATTTCTAAGCCCTTCTTCAATTTTTTCCGTTACGCCGATAAGACCGACCGCCTCTATGGCGGTAACCGCATTGTATATTTGATGTTTACCCAGCATTGATATTTTGTATTGCTTATTTTTGTACATAAAAACATTTTTATCTATGCCCGTGTGCAAAATTTTTATAGCGCTTTTGTCCGCCACCGTAACGGGAACATTATTATTTTTTGCAACATTTTTAATTACCGCAATTGCTTGCGGGGGGTTATCAGGGTAAACAGCCGCCTTGGTTCCCGCTTTTATTATGCCGCTCTTTTCAAATGCTATCTTTTCTATCGTGTCGCCTAACAATTCGGTATGGTCAATGCTAAGGCTTGTTATAACGCAAGCCTCCGGCGCAGGTATAACATTGGTTGCGTCAAACCTTCCGCCAAGACCCACCTCAAGCACAACATAATCGCACTTTTGATGTAAAAAGTGCAAAAACCCGATAGCGGTTACAACTTCAAATTCGGTGGGGCGCAAGGTTTCGTCTATAACATTCATCACTTTTTCGGTATGTTTTGCCAAGTCATCTTTAGAAATTTGGTTGCCGTTAACTTGTATCCTTTCGGTGAAAGAATGTATATAGGGTGAAATGTACATTCCGGTGCGAAACCCGTTTGCCATCAGAATATTTGCAATAAAAGCAGAGGTCGAGCCTTTGCCGTTTGTGCCGGCAACATGAATAAACTTAAGTTTTTTATGCGGGTCGCCCAACCGGCGCAAAAGTTCCGCCGTTGCTTCAAGACCAAGCTTTGTTCCAAATCGCAGCCTGTTTTGTATAAAATTTATTGCCTCATCATATTTCATTTTAAATTTTCCAAACCGGCAATTACTTTATCGAGCATATCACGATATTTTTCGCCTTTTTTCCTTTCTTCTGCAATTACTTCGGCAGGCGCTTTGTTCATAAAACCGGCATTGGACAGCTTGCCTTGCACACGATTTATTTCGCCCATCAACCTTTTTTCCTCCGCTTTTAGACGGACAATTTCTTTCTCTTTATCAATCAAATCAGCCTGCGGCATATACATCTGCGCACTTGGGGCTATTACCGAAACGCTATTTTCCGGTATAAGCGAAGGGTCGTCTGTTATCGAAACATCGCTGGCGCCGGCTAATTTTTGAAAAATCGCGCCGCCGTTTAAAAAGGCGTCTTTTTCTTTTGTAACTATAACCAATCTTGTTTTTTTAGACGGCGGCACATTCATTTGCGCACGCACATTCCTTATTGCTTTTACAGCACCTTTAATCAGCTCAAACTGCTCCGCCTCGGTTTTATGCAATGTGTGTTCGTCGTAGCTAAACCATTGGCGCACCATTATACTGCCTTTGCTTTGCGGCAAGTATGAATAGATTTCTTCCGTTATAAAGGGCATAAAGGGATGCAGCAAAGAAAGTATGTTTGATAAGGTATATACCAAAACATTCTGCGGGTTTTTTTCGCCGCCCAACCGCGGTTTTACAATTTCTATATACCAATCGCAAAACTCATCCCATATAAATTCATAAAGCTTTTCCGCCGCAATGCCAAGCTCGAACCGTTCAAGGTTTTCCGTCACTTCACGAGCGACATCGTTGAGCCTGCTTATAATCCATTTATCTTCAAGTTCAAGCTTTTGCGGCACGGCGCAAAGCGCATTTTCGTCAATATTCATAAGCACAAACCGTGAGGCATTCCAAATCTTATTTGCAAAATTTCTGCTTGCCTCAACACGCTCGGTGTAAAAACGCATATCATTGCCGGGTGAATTGCCCGTTGCCAGCGTGAAGCGCAGCGCATCCGCACCATATTTATCAATCACCTCAAGCGGGTCTATGCCATTGCCCAGCGACTTGCTCATTTTTCTGCCCTTATCATCGCGCACAATACCATGTATAAACACCGTGTCAAAGGGTATCTTTTGCGTGTGGCTGATTGCGGAAAAAATCATTCTTGCAACCCAGAAAAATATTATATCATACCCCGTAACAAGCACGCTTGTTGGATAGAAGTATGCCAAATCATCCGTTTGCTCGGGCCAACCGAGGGTGGCAAAAGGCCATAATGCGGACGAAAACCAAGTGTCTAAAACATCCTCGTCTTGAACTACCTTACCGCCGCATTTTGGGCAGGAATGTATGTCCGTTTTACTGACGGTAATTTCACCGCAATCGCCGCAATAAAAGGCGGGAATTCTATGCCCCCACCAAAGCTGGCGCGAAATGCACCAATCATGCACATTTTCCATCCAGTTGATATATATTTTGGAAAACCGCTCCGGAACGAAATTAATAGAGCCATTTTTTACAACCTCAAGGGCAGGCTCGGCAAGCGGTTTCATTTTTACAAACCATTGCTTTGAAATAATCGGCTCTACGGTTGATGAGCATCGGTAACATTGCCCTACATTATGAGAAAGCTCGTCCGTTTTGGCAAGCAGTTTTAAATCATCCAAATCCTTTATTATTGCAGCCCTTGCTTTAAACCTATCCAAACCGTTATATTTTCCGCCGCGCTCGTTAACTGTTGCATCATCGTTGAAAACCTTAATCTGTTCTAAATTATGACGCATCCCCACTTCAAAATCGTTTGGGTCGTGAGCGGGGGTTATTTTGACCGCACCTGTTCCAAACGCCATGTCAACATATTCGTCGGCAACGACAGGAATCTCCCTGTTTAACAAAGGCAGTATAAGCTTTTTACCGACAAGGTGCGCATAACGCTTATCATCGGGGTGAACGGCAACGGCGCTGTCACCCAAAAGCGTTTCCGGACGGGTTGTGGCGATTATAACAAATTCATCGCTGTTTTTGACGGGATATTTTATGTGCCAAAAATGCCCCGCCTGTTCGGTATATTCAACCTCTGCATCGGAAAGCGCGGTAGCACAGCTTGGACACCAGTTTATTATTCTGTTGCCCTGATAAATCAAGCCTTGTTCGTATAAATTCACAAACACTTCACGAACCGCTTTTGAGTAGCCGTCATCCATAGTGAACCGCTCTCGCTCCCAATCACAAGAAGAACCAAGCTTTTTGAGCTGGTTTATAATAGTGCCGCCGTACTTTTCTTTCCAACTCCAAACACGCTCTAAAAAAGCTTCCCGACCTAAATCATGCCGTGATATCCCTTCGTCATTGCGCAGCATTTCTTCAACTTTAATTTGGGTTGCAATGCCCGCATGGTCCGTACCCGGGAGCCATAGCGCCTCAAAGCCTTTCATGCGATAAAACCGGATAATTATATCCTGAAGCGTTTCGTCGAGCGCATGACCCATATGAAGCTGCCCTGTCACATTAGGCGGAGGTATCGCAATGGTAAACGGCTTTTTTTTACTTTTTGCGTTGGCATGGAAATATCCGCCATCAATCCAGCTTTGGTAAATCCTATCTTCAACCGCTTTCGGGTTATACTTTGTTTCCAAGTTTTTCACCTTATCAACTCCTGATTATGCCTTTTAATGTTAGTATAAACGCTGATTAAATAATCAATCAGCGCTTATGCATTAATATTGATGCATGAAGGTATATTAAAGCAATATCCACATTATATAAAAATGGCGTAAAAATGTCAATACCGCCATTCGTCAAATATTATTATATGTTTTAGCAAAAATTATCTTGACAAATGATATTATCGTGATTATAATATATATAGTGCTTTTTTAAAACCAAACACACTATATATAGTACACAACTACAAAGAGGGGGAGTTTTTGCAAATGATTAAAACAATAATTAAAAGGGATAGGTCGCAGGTGCCGTTCAAAAAGGAGAAAATTGTTCTTGCAATTTTTAAGGCGGCAACGGCGGTCAGCGGGAATGACTTTACAACAGCGGAAAATTTGGCGGAGCAGGTTGTGGAGACCGCAAACCGTTTGTACCCTGACGGTATTGTGGAAGTTGAAGCGATACAAGATATTGTAGAAAAGGTATTAATTAAAAATGGTCATGCAAAAACTGCAAAAGCATTTATACTATATCGGGAAAAAAGGCGTTCTGCACGGGAATCGAATGCTCTTATAGGGGCAACAATCAATATGTTTACCGAATACCTAAATGATAGGGATTGGAAGATAAACGAAAATGCAAACACCCAAAAGTCTATAAACGGGCTTAATAACTATGTTCGAGAAATTTTTACAAAAAATTATTGGCTGCATGAAATATACCCCGAAGAAATAAGGAGCGCCCATCTGTCGGGCGATATTCACATTCATGACTTAGGGTTTTTCGGTCCGTATTGTGCGGGTTGGGACCTTAGGCAGATACTGGCAAACGGATTCGGCGGCGTTTCCGGAAAGGTTGAATCCAAACCCCCTCGTCATTTGAGGTCGTTTTTGGGGCAAATAGTAAACTCAACCTTTACAACGCAAGGTGAAAGCGCGGGCGCTCAAGCGTGGTCGTCTTTTGACACTTATTGCGCACCGTTCGTGCGTTATGATAATTTAGATTATAAAACTGTAAAGCAGGCGTTGCAGGAGTTTATTTTCAACTTAAACGTTCCTACCCGGGTTGGCTTTCAATGCCCCTTTTCCAACTTAACATTTGACATTGTGGTTCCCTCAACGCTAAAAAATGAAAATGTAGTTTTCGGCGGGGAGATAATGCCGGAGGTTTACGGGGATTTTCAAAAGGAAATGGATTTAATAAACACTGCTTTTTGTGATGTCATGATGGAAGGCGATTCCAAAGGTCGAGTGTTCACTTTTCCCATTCCCACTATAAATGTTACTAAGGACTTTAATTGGGAAAGCCCCGTTGTTGAAAAGTTTATGGAAATAACCTGCAAGTACGGTGTTCCATACTTTTCAAACTATATAAATTCCGACCTGTCGCCGGAGGATGCCCTGTCGATGTGTTGCAGGCTTCGCCTTGACACATCAGAGCTTAGGAAAAGGGGAGGCGGGTTGTTTGGCTCTAACCCATTAACCGGGTCTATTGGGGTTGTAACAATAAATTTGCCGCGCCTTGCTCACATTTCAAAAAGCGAATCTGAATTTAAAACACGGCTTTGGCAGCAAATGAATATAGCAAAAAACAGCCTTGAAATTAAAAGAAAAATTATTGAAACCCAAACGGAATTAGGGCTTTACCCTTACTCCGCCAACTTTTTACGAGATGTTAAGCAAAAAGCGGGCTATTACTGGTATAATCATTTTAACACGATAGGTCTTATCGGCATGAACGAGGCGTGCCAGAACCTTTTGGGCGAAGGCTTTGATATTACAACAGATGAAGGGCAGGCCTTTGCAACGCGAACGCTTGAGTATATGAGGGATGTTATAAAAGATGTTCAAAACGAAACGGGTCATTATTACAACTTAGAGGCAACTCCGGCGGAGGGCACATGTTATTCACTTGCCAAGCTTGATAAGGCGAAATACCCTGAAATTATAACGGCAGGCGGTAAAGAGCCGTATTATACCAACTCAACGCAACTTCCTGTCGGGTTTACCGAAGATATTTTTGAAACGCTTGATTTGCAAGACGAATTGCAGTCGCTTTACACAGGAGGAACGGTTTTGCATCTGTATTTAGGCGAAGAAATAAAGGATACCGATGCGGCAAAAAGGCTTATTAAAAAGGCGTTCGGCAAATATAAGCTGCCGTATATATCGCTGACGCCTACTTTTTCGGTGTGCCGAAACCATGGTTACATTTCGGGTGAACACTTTACCTGCCCTGATTGCGGAGAAAATGCCGAGGTGTGGAGCCGTGTGGTGGGTTATCTGCGGCCTGTTCAAAATTATAATAAGGGCAAAAAAGAGGAATACAGCGAACGGAAAAAGTATTTGCTTAAAGAGGAACAAATTGTAGGCATCTAAAGCGCATAATAAAACAAGTCTTTTGCGGAAAGGGTTGGTTCTGGGTGAAAATTGCGGGAATGATTAAAAGCTCTTTGATTGATTACCCGGGGTTGATATCTTGTGTTTTATTTGTGCCGGGCTGCAATTATAATTGTTTTTATTGTCACAATCGTTCGTTGATTGATGGCAGTTATGTTATTGTTGACCCGCGTATGGTAGATAGTTTTCTTGAAAAAAGGGTTGGCTTGATAGACGGCGTTGTTATAACGGGGGGTGAGCCTACCCTTCAAGCCGAACTATTGCCTTATTTAAAGAAAATAAAAAACTTAGGCTACAAAATAAAGCTTGATACAAACGGTTCGTCGCCGTTGGTGGTTGAACAGGCGTTAAACGAAAAACTGTGCGACTATTACGCGGTCGATTACAAAGCCCCCGCCTCAAGGTACAAGGAAATATGCGGCAACAACGCAAGTGCAAATGAGGTATTAAAAACAATAAACCTTTTGTTAAACGCAAATGCGCAGCTTGAGGTTAGAACCACGGTAATTCCTCAGCTTAAAAAGGATGATCTGATGACTATGGCAAACGAATTGCCGATTCTTCCAAAGTTTGTTTTGAAGAAATATAAGAAACCGGAAAAATATCTTCCGGTTGACACTAAAAGGGTGGCAAAAAAGCCTTATACCGATAGTGAGATAGAGCAGCTTGCCAAACTTGTTTCAACCGTTCAGCCAAATACGGTTGCATAGCGATTAACTGTTTACAATTAAAAAAACCGGCTATACAAAAGCAATTGCCTTTGTATAACCGGTTTTTAAATTCGGTTTTTTATTTAATCATGCTTGCAACTTCATCTGCAAAATTTTCGTCACGCTTTTCAAGCCCTTCGCCTTTTTGGTAGCGCACAAAGTCAACAATTTTTATACCTGCGCCAAGCTGCTGTTCCTTTTCTTTGATAACCGCTTTGACGGATTTATCCGAATCCTTTATAAATTCCTGCTCGTACAGGCAAATTTCTTTGAAAAACTTAGATATTCTGCCCTCTACCATTTTGCCGACGATTTTTTCCGGCTTGCCCTCGTTTAATGCTTGGGCGGTTAGAATTTCTTTTTCTTTTTCAATGATATCGGAATCAACATTTTCAATATTCACAAATTGCGGTGATGCCGCCGCAACCTGCATTGCCATGTCTTTTGCAAACTCCTTAAATTCAGGTGTATTGGCAATTTTATCATCAGTTTCAAATTGAATTAAAACGCCTATGCGCCCTTCGCCATGCACATAGCCCTCAACCACGCCTTGCTTTCTGGCAAAGCGACGGACATTCATGTTTTCACCGATTTTAGCAATTTTTTCGGTTATTAATTCCCTAATTGTTACGGAATCGTCGCCAAGATATTTTTCTTCCAATAGCGCGTCAACGCTTGCGGAATTGTTAACGATAACCTGTTCGATAACATCATCGACAAGCTGTCGGAACTCGTCGTTTTTCGCTACAAAATCCGTTTCGGCATTTACCTCTGCTATAACGCCTACATTATCCTTTACCACAACATTTACAATGCCTTCGGATGCGATTCTGCCCGCCTTTTTAGCGGCGGTTGCAAGCCCTTTTTCCCGTAGCAACGCAACTGCCTTCTCGGTGTCGCCGCCCGCTTCGGTAAGCGCCTTTTTGCAATCCATCATTCCGCAGCCGGTCATTTCCCTTAATTTTTTTACATCCCCTGCTGTAATCATATATCAATAAACTCCTTTTAACTTAGTTTTATTTTTCTGCGACGGCCCCTTCAACATTAGCTTTAGGCTTTGCCGTTTCTTCCTTAACCTGTTCGGCGCCGGAATTCGGTTCATCGTCATCTTCCGAGAATGATACCCCTTGCTTTCCTTCCATAACAGCATTTGCCATAGTTTCGACTATCAGCTTCACCGCACGAATTGCATCGTCGTTCCCCGGTATAACATAGTCAACCTCTTCAGGGTCACAGTTAGTGTCAACAATTGCAACCACAGGAATTTTAAGGTTTTTAGCCTCTGCAATAGCAATTCTTTCTTTACGCGGGTCAACCACAAAAACAGCGCCCGGCATTTTTTTCATTTCTTTTATGCCGCCAAAATTTTTTAAAAGACGGTCCATTTCTTTTCTAAGCTTTAAAACCTCTTTTTTAGGCAACAGGTCAAAAGTTCCGTCACTTTCCATCTTTTCAAGCTGGTAAAGCCTGTCGATGCTTTTTCTTATTGTTTTAAAGTTGGTGAGCATTCCGCCCAGCCACCTGTTGTTAACATAAAACATTTCAGACCTTTTTGCTTCTTCCGCAATTGCCTCTTGAGCTTGTTTTTTTGTACCTACGAACAAAACGCTTTGACCTGTCTCCGACAGCTCACGAATAAAGGCATATGCCTCTTCGATTTTTTTTGCCGTCTTTTGCAAATCAATGATGTAAATACCGTTTCTTTCGGTAAAGATGTACTCCGCCATTTTGGGGTTCCATCTGCGTGTTTGGTGACCGAAATGAACACCTGCTTCCAATAGTTGCTTCATAGAAATGATTGACATTAAATATTTTTCCTCCTTATTTTTCTACCGTCCACTTTATTATATGCATGGCTGCACATAACATAAGAAGATTATAGACGTGTAAATTATTTTACAGCCAAACTATTATATCACATAAAAAATGACGGTGCAAGCATTTTTTAACACTTTTCGCCCTTTTTTTGATTTTTGCTAATACTTGCCGGGCGATACACCCACAACTTTTTTAAACGCCCGAATAAAACTTGTGTAATCCCCATATCCGCATTTTGCCGCCGCCGTTGAAACAGTTTCGCCAGCCCTTAGCAATCGCTTTGCTTGTGTAATTCTTTTGGAAGCAATGTACTTTGAAATTGTTATACCCAATTCCTTTTTAAATAAACGGCAAAGTTGATTTTCCGATATAAAAGCGTTTTGCGCAAGGGTTTTTAACGACAGCTCGTCGCTATAATTATTATTTATGTAGGCAATGGTTTTTTGAACGACATTGTTATTAACATAATATGTCCCTTTGGCGTTGCTGTTTTTTGCAAACAAGTAGTTTATATATGCCAAAATTTTAACCGAATCGGCATTTTTAATTATATCATCTGCATATTGATTTTGCTTTGTAAGCCCAAGAAACAGTTTTTTTAAAGCCGCAACCTCTTTTGCGGAAAGGGAAACCTTATTGGATATGCCGTCACCGCGCTTATAGAAGCATTCGGATAAATCCGTTTCATCCGTTGAACATGAAAATAGATAAGCCGGGTGCACTTTAAAAACATATCTGGAAAAAACCTTGTCATTTTCAAAGGTGATTTTATGCGTTTCAAACTGATTTATAAAAAATAAATCCCCATCCGACACCTCATAAACCCTATCATCTATCAAAAAGGTTTTTCCGCCCGATAAGCATAAAAAGGCCTCGCAACATTCGTGCAGGTGAATGCTTGGGTCCGCTTCGCTTTTGTTTGAATAAAACACCCCGTAAGTTTTTGTTTCGTTTGTATGTTTAATTGCTTTGCCGCAGCTGTCAAACGATACCTTCACAAATACCCCCCCCTTGCTTTGTTTGGTGTATTTATCATATCACAAGTTGGTGGGATTTGCAACAAACACATCAAAAAATGCAAAGAAATTGCATATTTTTTATGGTATGATAATATCAAGGGAGAGGAGGGGTAAAAAAATGATTGATTTTTCCGTACTTGACAAGGACGGCGAAGTTTTGGCAAAACAAAGGGGCTACAATATAGAATTTAACTTTGAACGCGGGTTTAAACCGGGCGATAGGGTGGCAATAAAGCTTTCTGATTGCAATTTTATTAAAATTAAGCTTGATGATACCTTAGCGGAAAGTATTTTGTATATTCCGAATAAGACCTTTAATTTTAAGATACCATTTGAAAAGGTCGGAAAGTCATACAATCCGGATTCGTTCGCCGGAAAACCGCAAACGATTACGGTAAGGGAAATTGACGACAATGAAGTTTACGCACACAGAAACATAGCGTTAAATTCTCTTGATTTTCCGGACGCAAGGGGGGTATATCCGCATGCAAAGGCAAATTTCGTTACCCGTGGGCATGCAAGCTTTGAGGAGCGTAATGCAATAGACGGCATGACAGACAATGACGGTCATGGCAACTTTCCATACCAATCATGGGCTGGAGGAGCAAGAGAGGACTTGATATACACCATTGATTTTGGCAGAGAAGTTGAAATTGAAAAGTTTGTATTCTTTTTGCGGGCTGATTTTCCCCACGACACCTATTGGAAAAGCTTAGACATTAAATTTTCAGATAATTCCACGCAATCGGCAAGTTTTGTCGAAACCGGCAAAGGGCAAGAGGTGGTTTTAAAAGAAAAAAAGACAACAAAAACAGTTACGTTAACGAATTTTAAGCAAGCCGTGGTTCCCCTATCTTTTGCGGCGCTGTCGCAAATAGAGGTGTACGGTAATTATAAAAAGGAGGATTTGAGTAAAATGGAAGTTAGAAGCGCATCAAACCCAAAAGACGTTAGACATTACACAACCGAACGATTAAGAGAGGAATTTCACATCTCCGGTCTTTTCACAAAAGACAATATCAGAATGGTTTACAGCCATATTGACAGAATTATCACAGGCGGCTTAATGCCTGTTTTCCAAACATTGAAATTGGAGGCGGGCAAGGAGCTTGCGGCAGACTATTTCCTCCAACGGCGTGAAATGGGCTGCATAAACATTGGCGGCAAAGGCGTTATCACAATAGACGGCGCCGAATATCCCATGAACCCTCGCGATGGGATATATATCGGCATGGGTAATAAAGAAATTTCTTTCAAAAGTGAAAACCCCGAAAGCCCGGCGAAGTTTTATATTTCTTCATGCCCGGCGCATAAGGAATATCCAACCGTTAAAATCGACATTTCAAAAGCTAAAAAAGTTCCAAGCGGCTGTGATGACGATGCAAACAACAGGGTTATAAACCAGTACATTCACCCTGAGGTTATGCAAAGCTGTCAGCTTGCAATGGGGCTTACGGAGTTGAAAAAGGGTTCTGTATGGAACACAATGCCAACCCACACCCATGACAGAAGAATGGAAGTTTATTTGTATCTTGATATGGATGATGACATGGCTGTTTTCCATATGATGGGCGAGCCGCAGGAAACACGCCACATTGTTATGCATAACGAAGAAGCAGTTATCAGCCCCAGTTGGTCTATTCACAGCGGCGTTGGAACAAAAGCATATTCGTTTATTTGGGCAATGTGCGGCGAGAACCAAGAATTTACCGATATGGACGCAGTTGCAACAAACGAATTATTATAGGGGGAAAATTATGTTTAACTTAAAAGGAAAAGTTGCGTTTGTTACCGGCGCTTCGTATGGTATCGGGTTTGCTATGGCAAGCGCTTTGGCAGGCGCGGGCGCAAAAATCGTTTTTAACGATATAAACCAAGAACTAATTGATAAAGGCTTAGCATCATATAAAGAAACCGGCATCGAGGCGACCGGTTATGTTTGCGATGTGACGGACGAAAAGGCAGTTAGTGAAACAGTTAAAAAGATAGAGCAGGAAGTAGGAGTCATTGATATACTGGTTAATAATGCAGGCATTATTAAGCGAATACCGATGTGCGAAATGTCAGCGGAGGAATGGCAGCAGGTTATAGATGTTGACCTTACGGGTCCGTTTATCTGCGCTAAATCGGTTATACCTTCTATGATTAAAAAGGGCAGCGGAAAAATTATCAATATCTGCTCAATGATGAGCGAACTTGGGCGTGAAACGGTGTCGGCATATGCCGCTGCAAAGGGCGGGCTGAAAATGCTCACAAAAAATATAGCGTCGGAATACGGCGAACACAATATCCAATGCAACGGAATAGGTCCGGGCTATATAGCTACGCCGCAAACGGCCCCCCTTCGTGAAAAACAGGCAGACGGCTCGCCACACCCGTTTGACAGCTTTATTATTGCAAAAACCCCTGCCGCAAGGTGGGGAACGCCGGAGGACTTGGCAGGTCCGGCAGTCTTTTTGGCATCTTCCGCCTCGGATTTCGTAAACGGGCACATTTTATATGTTGACGGCGGTATTTTGGCATACATCGGCAGACAGCCATAATAATTTAACACACCTTTAAAAGCCGCATGGCATAACTGCCTTGTGGCTTTTTTAGTACATAAATTCCAACTTTATGCGCCTGCGGGCGTTTATTACAGCAATTTTTTTACATCATACATGGAACTGAGCACCAACCAATTTTGAGGGAAAAACCTGTTTATCGTCCAATAACTTACCCCCGCAAGGTCGTATTCCGACACAAGCCTAAGGCTTGCGGCGACATTTCGTGCATCCTCAAACCAAACAACATGGCGTTGCTGCTGTTGGTCAACATAATTAAAGAAGGGCGATTGCGCCTCAACGTCAAATTGTATCTGAGCGCCTTCCTGCACTGCAAGCTGGGTTGCCCCCACATTTGATATTGTTTCTGCGGCGGTTCCGCTTACATACGGCACTCTCCAGTCGTACCCGTAATTTGGCATTCCCATAAGTATTTTTTCGCTTGGTATAACAGACACCGCATAGTTTAGCACCCTCCTTACCTGGTTGAGGGGCGCTACTGCCATTGGCGGACCAAAGGTGTATCCCCACTCGTAAGTCATCAATATAACATGGTCAACAATTGCGCCGTGGAACGGATAGTCGTGCGCCTCATATAAAAGCCCTTGTTGCGTGCCGCTTGTTTTTGGCGCAAGCGCTGTTGTAATTGTGTAGCCAAGCGGGCGCAGCCTGTCGACAACTTTTATTAAAAAGTTGTTGTAGTTTTGGCGGTCGTCAGGGTATATGTATTCAAAATCAATATCCAGCCCGAAATAGTTTTTGCTTTGCAGTATTTCAACTATATTGTCCAAAAGGGTGTCTTGCACCGCTGTATTTGTCAGTATCACATGCACAAGCTCGCTGCTGAAGCTGCCTTCCTCGTCTATGTTGGTAATTACCATCATCGGTGCAACATTTGCCTGACGCGCCGCCTGTATAAGCGGCTCATCAACCGGTGCGGACAATGAACCGTCAGCCCTCACCTCGTAACTGAAAATGCTAAGATAGGTGAGGTATGGCAATGTTTTTTGCAGCACTTCGGCATTGATATTCGGGAACGCATAGCCGTTGACTTCTATCGTGCCGAGCTTTGGCTGTGAAACGGGTATTTTGACCAACTGCCCCACCGATAACTGCGCCGGGTTTGTAATTTCCGGATTAGCGGCTATCACATCATTTAGCGGCACTCTGTAACCTCTTGATATTGAATAAAGCGATTGCCCCGGCATCACAATGTGCGGTATTGTGTCCGTCATAATTACAAGCGTTTGACCAACCGCCAAAGAATCGGGGCTTGCAAGCTCATTGTCATCTGCAATCATTTGATATGAAACCCCGTAAGCTTGCGCTATTTTATATAAGGAATCACCCTCTCGAACAACATATATTATCATAATTATAACCCCCTGTATAGAAAACTTATGAAAAAGACTTCTGCTTTATTCCAATAATTACGCATACATCCATAAAAAAATGCAAATACTAAAAAACGATTATTGTTGCAAATTTAATAAACCTGATTTGTTATTAAAAGCAGAAAGGTTGGTAAAATGTCTGAGGATTTATTCAGCCAAGACATAGACTTAGATAAAATGCCGTTATCATCGCGCAATATAAAGTCGGTTCTGTCAATAAACTCCGATGTTATATTTAGGGAGATAAATGTTTGCGGAAAGAAAAGCTTTCCAATATCTCTTGTGTATGTTGACGGGATGGTTCATAGCAAAACAATTGCCGATAATATAATAAAGCCTCTTATGGATAACGATAAGCTGTGCGATGTGCGCAGCGAAAAAGAGATTATCGACCGTATAGAAGGGGGAATTGTTTATGCCCCTGCAATGGACACCAGAAAAAGCATACGAGATGCGCTTTTTGATATTCTTACCGGAAGCTGCGCCCTAATATTTGACGAAGAAAATATTGCGGTAACATTTGAAGTAAAAGGCTTTGAGCAGCGGGCGATAACCGAACCCTCAGAAGAAAACATAATAAAAGGTCCTAAAGAGGCGTTTGTTGAAAATATAAGGGTGAATACTGCAATAATTAGGCGTAGGTTAAAAACATCCGACCTTGTTATCGAACAAACAACGGTTGGCAGGCGCACGCTGACATCGCTCGGGATAGTCTACATTAAAACAATCGCTAACGATAGCTTGGTAAGGGAACTTAAAAGCAGGCTTGATAAAATTGACATAGATGGGGCGACAGGGCTAAGTTTTATTGAAGAATACATTATAGATAATAAATATAATATGTTCCCGCAGGTACTTGCTACCGAACGCCCCGATAAGCTTTCGCGGCATTTACTTGAAGGCAGGGTGGGCTTGTTAATAGACGGAATTCCGGTTGCATACATTATTCCCAGCGTGTTGTCAGATTTTTTAAGGGCTTCGGATGATTATTCACAAAACTTTATTATCGCATCCTTTACACGCATTTTAAGGTATATATCATTAGTATTGGCGTTGCTCTTGCCTGCCTTTTATGTGGCAATTGTGACATTCCACCAAGAGATGATTCCAACCGAGCTTGCCCTGTCGATAGCGGAGTCGAAAAAGGGAGTGCCATTTCCCACCTTTGCAGAGGTGCTGTTTTTACTTGCATCGTTTGAGGTGTTGCTTGAAAGCGGATTGCGCCTTCCAAAGTCCATCGGGCAGACAGTTTCGATAGTAGGGGCGTTGGTGGTTGGCGATGCGGCGGTAAATGCAAAATTCATTTCGCCGGCAGTGGTGGTTGTTATAGCTATCACGGCAATTGCAGGCTTTACGTTGCCAAACCAGGATTTATCATATGTTGTGCGAATTTGCAGACCGATTTTGGTTGTTTTTAGCAGTATTTTAGGGCTTATAGGCTTAACATACGGGATAATATACCTCTTGTTTTATTTGGCGTTAATGGAGACATACGGCATTCCTTATTTTGCTCCTTTTTCATCGACCGATGGGAAGGGGCTGCGGGATTCTATTATTGTTTCTCCCCCGTCATCTGTAATATTTCGACCGTTTATGTTAAGACCAAAGGATAAAAGGCGGCAAAGGTAGGGGGAAAAATGTTTAAAAAGACAATTTGGTTTTTTGTTTTTTGGGCAACTGCATTAAGTCTTTTAGGCTGTGAAGAAATTACTCGCAGAAATGAACTTGTTGATTTGGTCTTTCCCGGCGTTGCTGCAGTTGATAAAACAAAAGACGGCAACGTTGTGCTCACCATATCGCCGAAAAGGGCGGAATCCGGCGGGTCGGGCAAGGATTCTGAAAGTAAGGAAAAATCATCGGAACAAACTCTTATGCAATCAACGGGAAAAACTGTTTTCGATGCAAGTACATTGCTTACCGCATATTCATATAAAGATATTCATTGGGGTCAAAATGAATATATAATTATAGGCGAGGATGCCGCCAGGGACGATATAATGAAATATTTGGATTTTTTTGTGCGCAACCATGAAACAAGGCTTGATACAAGCGTTGTCATAGTTAAAGAGAACACCGCCAATCAGTTGATAAAAGATACCCAAGCGTCATCGCCGCAAATAATAGACGAACTTGCTAACTTATTTAAAAACGAAGGCGAGCTTTCTTATAATAAAAAAATTGAGCTTTCCGAGTTTATTAATTGTTTAAATTGCGATTACGCCGCAACAATTTTACCTGCGGTAAGAATGGCGGAAAACAAATCATTGCAAGAGCAAGACAGCTGCGATGCCAAAGATTTGTTGCTTTACATGGATTCCTTCGCCGTATTTAAGAAGTTCGAGCTAATAGGTTATTTAAACGGCAAAGACGCGAGGGCTGTAAATTGGATTTCCGACAGTCTGCATTCCGCTACAATGCTTGCAGAGGATTCTGAGGGCAATATAGTTTCGCTGGAGGTTACCGACAACAAAACAAAAATTAAAGCAAAAATCAAAGATGGAGTGCCAAGCATAAAAGTTAACATTCGTTTTAGCAGTAATATTGCGGAAACACAAGGTAAAACGGATGTTTTTAAGGACGACGAGCTTATATCTTTAATAAGGCAACAATCACTACAAGTCCAAGAAGAAACGGAAAGGGTAGTGGAGCTTACAAAGCAAAACAATGTTGATATTTTTCATTTTAGGGATGCCCTGTTTAAAAGTGAGCCTGTAAAATGGGAAAAAATAAAAGACCAATGGGACGAATTGTATCCGAATTTGGATGTCGAAATTATCGTAGAGTCAAACATAAATCGGTCTTACCTTATTGACAGACCGGTTGGGGCTTCTGCTAAAAAATAAGGAGCAAGTTTTTTATGATAACGCTTGGAATTATTATAGTCGCTCTTTCAATTTTTGAAATTGCACAGATGCGCAAAAAAAAGTTGAAAAAGGAAATCGTTATATATATATGCTTGGCGATTATCAGCTTTACACTGGGCGCTTTTTATATCTCAAAACCGCTTAGCAAAAGCATATCCCGTTACGCCCTTGATTTATTGGAGCGTAACAATCAGTGAAAGGTGGTAATGAAAATTGCAATACATGAAGGGTAAAATCTCAACCCACCAAGCAATTCTTTTGTCCCTTACAGTTATCATGTCACCCTCTGTGCGGTTTATACCAAACTTTACTGCAACGAAAGCCAAGCAAGCCGCATGGGTTTCACCCGCATTTTCTTTTTTAATCATATTTTTGTTTTTGTATGTTGTTTATGCAATAGTGGATAAATACCAAGACACGCCTTTTAGCGAAGTAATGAACGATATTTGCGGGGTTGTTATCGGAAAAATTCTTTTATCGTTATATATTATATGGCTAACGGTGCTGACCACCTTTTATGTTAGGTATTATGCCGAGCGACTGCTAACAACCGTTATGCCATATATAAACAATTATTTATTTACGGTAATTATGCTTATAAGCGTTGCAATTATGGTCAGAAAAAGCATTGTGGCATTAGTGCGTATGAATGAGCTGATGCTGCCGATTTTTGTTTTGGTTTTCGTTGGGTGTTTTGTCTTTTCGATTTTCAAAATACAAGTTAAAAACTTTTTGCCGGTCAGCCGGCTTGATGTTATCCCAATTTCAAAGGCGGGAATTGGAATTGTCGGCATGTGGGGATATCTGCCCTTTATTTTTCTTTTCAGCGGAATGATTCACAGTAAGAAAGACATAAAAAAATACGGGTTAAAATCCGTGCTATTTCTTACTTCCGTTACGGTTCCTTTAATTGCAATGTGCATAGGCATGCTCGGACCGAAAATTATCGAAACAATGCCTATTCCCTTTTTCGTTGCAGTTAAACAAATAAGTTTGTTTGATACAATAGAAAGAATAGAATCTATTGTTGTTACTATATGGATATTTTCGGATTTGCTTTTAATTTCGCTCTTTATTTCAATGCTTTTAGAAATGTTTAAATCGTTGTTCAGGTTGTCTGACACATGCTCTTTAACGGGTATTTATTGTATATTTCTGTTTTTCTTATCTTTTTACTTGGCAAGAGATATTTTTGAACTTGAATGTTTCTCAAGCCAAATTTATATTTATGTAAATGTTATATTTTTAATAATCCTGCCTACTTTGGTGTTTTTCGTTGGAAAGCTAAGAAAAAAAGTTTGAATTGGCGTAAAAAATCAATTCAACATACCTTACGGCACATCCATAAGCCAATAAAGGCAGCATTTTAAGCTTAATGATATCAAAGCTGTAAATCATCCTTTTTTGCTGCACCGTCAACATCTTCAGAAAATATTACTTTTTTTCTGCGATATGTGGAAGGGGTAGTTCCAAAGCTTTTTTTAAAAACACTAAAAAAGTATTTTTTATTCTCCCACGATATTTGGTCTAATATTTCGTTTATCGTTAAATTTGTTGTTTCTAAAAGTTCTTTTGCTTTTGATAACCTTACATCTTTTATATAATCTGCCACCGATTGAGTTGTATATATTCTAAATATTTTTGCCAAGTGCCCCGGAGAAATTCGGAATATGTCTGAAAGCATTACCAATGATAAATTGCTGTCTTTGTAGTTTTCATTAATAAAGGTCGTGATTTTTCGGATTGTTATTTCAGTCTTTTTGTTTTTATTTTCATTAATTGTGCTTACTATATGCCTTAACAGTTCAAGGAAGTCGTTTGAGATATCATCTAAAGTTTCGTAGGAATTTATACGCGTATTAAAATCAAGAAAGTTTATTTCGAACACAACCATGCTGCTGCTTTCCAAAAAGTTCAAAGCGATAAATAAGGCCGATGAGAAATAGTTTAATATAAAAATGATGTTTGTGTAGTCATATTTGTGCAGGGATTTTATTATTTCATTGCAATGGCTTTCTATTTCGTTTAGCTTACCCGTTTTAAGCAGGTCAAAAAAGCGGTCGATTTTATTGATAGCGGCGTCAAGATTTTGTATTGTGTCGTTGTTTATATCTTTATAAGTAAGAATACATTTGTGCCCATGTATTATTCTGTAATTCGACAGCTCTGATACAAAGTTATATTCATACGGCAAATCTTTAAGTTCGTTGCACCTGTTGCTTATAAAAGCCGAAAGGGATATTTCGAAATATTTTATCATTGCATCTTGAATTTGTTTTATAATGTGTTGCAGCGAGGTTAAGACAAACTTTTCGTCATTTTCAACGCTTGTATTTAAAATCACCACGATTTGGTCGTTTTCCATATCAATACATTCGCAAACAAACTGGGCGGCGGTTATTTCATTTGTTATGTTAAGCAAGCCGTATTTAAGCATCAACCTATCAACATCATTGTAGTTATTGCAAAACTCTGCATAATTATCTATTTTTAACATGAAAATGTACATTGGTTGGTCTTGCTTTAGGTTTAAGTTGTAGTTACTGCCGTCAGAATTTGCATTGTTGTAATAATTTTCAACCAATAGGGCTTTTATAAAATCTCTTTTTATAAAATCAATGTTTTGGTCTTTGAATTTTTCCAGTTTTTTAATTTTGGTGGTCACCAATTCAAATTTATTTGATATATAACTTAGCTCATTTGCGCTATCGGCATTTTGAATATCCCAAATTTCTTCGGCAATGTTTTCCACCTTGTGTTTTAGCAGGTTGACCGGCTGATAAATTCCTTTTGATAAAAACATAGATGTAATAAAGCTGGTAATTAGAATTACTATGCTTATTAAAAAGACTAATATCCTTATCTCTTTTGAATAGTCCGTTATAAAGTTGTATGGTGTGGCGCTGATAACTGTCCATTGCGGAAAATCTAATTTGGCGTATGTAACCATCGATTTGCTTTTTCCGTCTTTATGTATGAAATGCCCCGAGGGTAAACCAGACTGCATTATTTTTTCTACATATTTTATATCAGAAACATTTTGTGCAAACTCAAAATGTTCCGAACCGCCAATTGTTATGCCTTCGCTGTTAATTATGGCGCATTGGTGCTTGTTGTTGGATAACAGCAAAACATTTAGCGGTAAAGAAACAACAGTATTAAATATATAGTCTGCATTTATGTTGACAACAAGGGCGTTTTTCAGGTTATCGCTATCAGGGAAATTCTCTTTTATTATATAAGAATAAACATTAATCAACTTAGTTGGCTCATAATCTGAAGCGGGCATTTTTCTCGGTATAGGGTTAATGCCGAAATTGTGTTTTTCTTCAAATAGCATACCCGGAATATCCGTATCAAAAAAGGAATTATCCCTTATAATCGAATGCGAGCTTATGCAATAATACCTGTCGAGCCTGCCATTATAAAGATATATTGAATGAACAAAGGGTAAACTTTGTTGCGTATTGTTTAAAGAAGAAATGCTGCTCAGCACCTCTGTTGTAGGTGCATTTTCGTTATACATCAGCAGTTGCGCATGATTGTTGTTCATTAAAGACGCTGCATATGTGGTTGAATAGCTGTTAATGTTTTTAAGGCTATAACTGATTTGAGAGATAAACTGCTCGTTTGATTTGTTGATTCTTTTGATGCTTGAGCTTTTGAAAATGCCATATAGTAATGAAGATAATACAATTATAATGCAAACACTAAGAGCTATCAAGCGATAGAATACATGAAAAAAATATGAATTAATGTTTTTTGAAAAAAAGGTTTTAGTTACCATTTCTCGCATCCTTATAAACTGCACATTTTAGCATGATTATAACACATGCCATGTCAAAAAGCAACTGACGAAACCGCAGTAACGGTGCCAAAATTTGCAATAGTGTCCATTTTTAAACTTAAGCTTAAAATTTGAACCATCCATTTATACTAATAACCATTTTTAACACTATACTTTGATATAACCCGTTGTTATAATCAAGGTAAAGTATTAGCAATATCCAATGCCCGTGGGGCAAATTGCTATGGCGGATAGGGGATAAAATTATGAAACCATTTAGTCGGACAACATTAAATGATAGCGGGGTTTTAAAAAATATGCAAAAGGGCAAATTGAACGGCTTTCAAAAGAACGGCCCCCTTTTTCTGATGACTTTGCCAATGGTTATATATATATTTGTTTTTAATTACATCCCAATGGCGGGAATTTTTCTTTCGTTTAAAAGATTTCGCTACGACAAAGGGTTTTGGGGTAGCGAATGGATAGGTTTTGATAACTTTAAGTTTTTTTTCCAATCGCAAGACGCATGGCGAACGGCAAGAAACACCCTTGCTTATAATTTTGTTTTTATAATTATCGGCGTAGTGATAGCCGTTGGCATAGCGTTGTTGCTGTATGAAATATCTAATAGAAAAATGTTAAAAATGTATCAAACCATAATGTTTTTTCCGCATTTGCTTTCATGGGTGGTTATTTCATTTATGGCATATGCCTTTTTGAATTCAAGGTCGGGGCTGCTTAATATGCTGTTAAAGTCAATTCATTTAAAGCCGGTAGATTGGTATAACCAGCCCAATCCATGGATTTTTATTTTCCCAATTGCCCATATTTGGAAGTCGGTAGGAATGTCGGCGTTGATATATTATGCAAGTCTGATAGGCATAGACCATGAGTATTTTGAAGCGGCATCCATTGAAGGAGCAAACAAATGGCATATAACAACCAAAATTACATTGCCCTTTTTAAAGCCGCTTATAACTATATTGACAATACTTGCAATAGGTCAAATATTTAATGCGGATTTTGGGCTATTTTATCAACTGCCCATGAATTCTCCTATGCTTTATAAGACAACCGATGTTATCGAAACTTATATTTTTCGAACTTTGAGGGAGGAGGGCAATATTGGCGTTTCAAGCGCTGTGGGGTTGTTTAAATCGTTGGTTGGGTTAGTTTTAGTTATTACCACCAATGCGTTTGTTAAAAGGGTAAGCCCGGAAAACGCATTATTCTGATTTATTTAAAAGAATTTTAAGAATAGAGGCAAATAAATGAATGTAAAGAAAAAGGTTTCGGTTTATAAAATTTTAATACATATTTTTTTCTTATTGCTGTCGATTGGTTTTGTTATACCGCTTATTACGATAATTTCTATATCTTTGTCCAATGAAACAGATATAGTTTTGTCGGGGTATAGATTAATCCCCAAAAACATTGATTTTAATGCTTATCGATTTGTGTTTAAAAACCACCAGCAATTGATAAACGCATATAAAGTTAATGTCGTTTTATCCTCGGTTGGGCTGCTCATTTATTTGGTTATGAGCTCGATGTGCGCATATGCAATATCAAGATATGATTTTAAGTATAAAAGCGCAATAACATTTTACTTGTTCTTCACCATGTTGTTTAACGGAGGGCTTGTTCCCGTCTATATTTTGATGACAAATTTTCTTCGTTTAAAAAATACTTATGCTGCATTAATAATTCCATTACTCGGGAATGTGTGGTTTGTCTTTTTGATGAGAACCTTTTTTCAACAACTTCCCGGCTCTATTATTGAATCTGCAAGAATAGACGGCGCAAACGAATGGCTTACATATTACAAAATTGTCTTACCCCTTTCAACCCCTGCTTTGGCAACGGTAGGGCTGTTACAGCTTTTGGCTAATTGGAATTCATGGTTTCCCGCACTGCTTTATATAGACGAGCCCAGATTATACACCTTGCAGTATCTGTTGCAGGTAATGCTGCGCAACATACAAGAAGCAATCCGAACAATGGACAACATACCCGGAGGATTGTACGATGCTCAAAACCTTCCCACAGAATCGCTTAGAATGGCGATGTGCATACTTGCAATAGGGCCTATGCTTTTTGTTTTTCCATTTTTTCAAAAATATTTTGTAACCGGGTTGACGGTGGGAGCTGTAAAAGGATAAAATATTCATAAATAATGTTAAGGAGATGGTTTGAAAGTGAAAAAGGTTAAGAAAATAATCAGTTTAACTTTAGTTATTTGTTTTATCGTTCTAATGGCGGCAGGGTGTTCATTTGGTCGACAAGGAAAAAAAACGGGCAAGGGGAGCGAAGTAGGTTCCGACACGAATTATACAAAATTGGCTTGGTATTTAAGAGGGGCTGCTCCAAAAAATTCTGATTTAGTTACCGAAAAAGCAAATGAAATAATCGCAGACAAAATAGGGGCAGTTGTAGACTTTAAATTTGTGCAGCCGGGCGATTATAATCAAAAAATGCAGATGATTATGGCGAGCTCTGAAGAATTTGACCTTTGCTTCACATCAGACTGGGCAAACAGCTATGTTCCAAATGTAAAAAAAGGCGCATACATTCCTATTGATGATTTGTTGGATAAATTCCCCCGTGTTAAAGAAATCTTTTCAGATGAAATTTGGGGGGCGGCAAAAGTAGGCAGTAAAATATATGCCGTGCCGAATTATCAGGTTTTATATGCTCAGCAAGGCATGTGGTTTAATAAAAAGCTTGTTGATAAGTATAATATAGATTTATCAACTGTTAATAAAATAAGCGACCTTACAGCCATTTATGAATTCATTAAAGAAAAAGAGCCGACCGTTTCACCCATTTTATCGGGAGTACCGTGGATTTTGAGCAGGGATTTTCCAATGCAGGCTCTTGATGACGGCGGCAGCGGTTTTATTGTTGACACCGAAACTTGGGAGGTGTATGACACAAGTTCTGACAAACCCAGAGTTTTGGAAAGCAAAAAAAATGTTGAGCTCATGAGGGAGTGGTATTTGAAAGACTTTTTCCCTGCTGATGTTGCAACAGCGCAAAATTTGAATGTTCTTATAAAAACGGGAACGGTATTTAGCGGTTATGCAAAGCAAAAACCCGGCGGCGAAGAAGATTTTAAAATTGTACACGGTCTTGAGGTTGTTATGAAAGCGCTTACCGACGCTGTTATTACAAGAAGCTCGGTGTTGGCTGCACTGACTGCCATCAGCAACACTTCTAAAAACCCGACAAAAGCAATGGAATTGATTGAGCTTATGAATGTGGATAAAGAGCTTTTAAATTATATGGTGCACGGCATTGAAGGGCAAGACTATGTTAAAAAAGCGGAAAATAAAATAGCTAAATTGCCCGACTCATATGGTTTCAATGCGTGGCAATTTGGCAATCAACTAAATGCCTACTTATTGGAAGGTCAAGACGACAACTTATGGAAAGAAACGAAGGAAATGAACGATAACGCTTATGTGGATCCTTTAATAAGCTTTTCCTTCAACTCCACAAATGTTGAATCCGAAATAGCTCAGATTATAGGGATTGGCGGAGAATTTGGTAAAATAATTGATAGCGGTTTGGACGACCCTAAATCAATATCGGAAATTGTTACTGCAAAAAGAAAGCTGGCGGGAAGGGACAAAATTCTAAACGAATTGCAAGAGCAGATTAATGCTTGGAAAAGCAGTAATTAGGATGTTGCATTACGAAGGAACAAAAAACGAAAGGATGTTTTAAATTGAACGCTTTGATTTTTAATAAAAAAGTAAAAACGGTGTTAACGGCGATACTAACAATGAGTGTTGTTTTAATTGGTTTTAGCATGCCAATTTTTGCACAATCGTCTGATAGGGCGGTGTTTTATATCTCAACAGAGGGTAATGACCTTGCTGACGGAACAATAGCTGCCCCATTTGCAACGCTTGAAAGGGCAAGGGACGCTATACGCGAATTAAAAAAAGAGGGTGGGCTTCCGCAAAGCGGCGCTACTGTTTATTTAAGGGAAGGTTCATATGAAAGGGACAAAACATTTGTTTTAGAGCAACAAGATTCGGGAACTGATAATGCGCCGATTGTATATCGAGCATTTCCAAATGAAAATGTTACTGTTTCAGGCGGCAAAAAAATAAAGTTGGCGGATTTTACACCGGTTACCGACGGGGGGATTATTGCTCGGCTGCCGAAAGAATCAAGAAACAAGGTTTTGCAGTTCGATTTAAAAAACATCGGCATTACAAAAGTTGATAAAATGCCGCTCTACGGTCATGGCATGAGTGTACTTCAACAGCGCACCGAGTATAAAACCGGTGTGCAATCGGTAGAGCTTTTTTTGAACAACGAGGAAATGAAAATAGCCAGATGGCCGAATGAAGGCTATCAAGCGATTGATGAGGTTATTGACCCGGGAACGATATATATGGTGCAAGGTAAAAGCTTAGAGGTGGATGGACCTCCGCAAGGTTTTACAATCAAGGTTAATGATAAAAGGCTTGCTCGTTGGGGGCAGGCGAAAGATATAATGATGCATGGTTTTTGGACATTTGATTGGTCGGACCAAAGCGTTGAGGTAGATTATGTTGATGCAAATAAAATGGAAATAAAAAGCGTTCAGCCTCATGCTTTTGGCGTTTCGCTGGATAGAACGGGGAAGTTCTATGTTTATAATTTATTGGAAGAAATCGATGTGCCGGGCGAATGGTACATAAATAAAGACGACTGTATGCTTTATTTTTACCCTCCGACGGACGACACAAATTCCTTTGTGGATATATCGCTTATAGATGATTATTTGTTTAGCTTAAATGATACTTCAAACATCACAATAAGGGGAATTACATTTGAAAGCTCACGCGGCAACGGAATAAATATAGAAGAAGGCTTTAATAACCTTATTTCACAATGCGTTATACGCAATATGGCAGGCTGCGCCCTAGATATTTCCGGCAAGCAAAATGGTATTATAAGCAGTGAAGTTTATGGCATGGGTAACGGCGGCGTTAGGCTTAGCGGCGGGGACAGAAACACCTTAACCCCTGCCGGAAACTATGCGGAAAACAATGATATATATAAGGTAGACAGAATATCAAAGACTTATGTTCCTGCCATACGCCTGAGCGGTGTTGGGAACAAAGCGATAAATAACCGATTGCACGAATCAGACCATTTAATAATTCAATTTTCGGGTAATGACCACATAATCGAAAGAAACGAGATATTTGACGCAGTTAAAAACAGCGATGATATGGGCGCCATTTACACAGGTCGTGATTGGACCACAAGGGGCAACATTATTAAAAACAATTACTTTAGAGATATTAATAATGTTATCGGGCCGCTTGGCGTTTTCGCTATATACACCGATGACTCAACATCCGAAGCGTATATAAACGGCAATATATTTCACAATGTTTATAAGGCGCTGTTTTCACATGGCGGCAGAGATCATGTCGTGCAAAATAATGTGGTGATTGATTCAAAGTCCTCCTTTTCTTTTAGGGTGCACAATCCGAATTCCATAGACAATCATCTCGTCACCCTTATGGAACGGTTGGACGGAGTGCCTTACCAAAACGAAATATGGGCTAAAAGATACCCGTCTTTGGTAAATATATTGAATGATGATTATAAAGTTCCAAAGAATAATACTGTCGAAAGAAATGTGTTTATCGAAACGCCTGCAATAGATGCGGCGGAGCAAGCTTTATCTACGGGAAAGTTTGAGGATAACATAGAAATGTCCGCTCAGGAAGCTAAGTTTGTTGATGTATCGTCTAAAAACTTTGCTTTAAAAGAAGATTCGGAAATATACAAAAAACTGCCGGATTTCGATGCGATTCCTTTTGAAAAAATAGGAATGTACACACAACGCGCAATGGACAAAATTAAAGACGCAGTTGTGTTGTATATAGGCAGCCCTTATACTTTTGTTTATAAAAATTCCAAACAAATAGACTCTGATAACATTGATGTTATACCTATAATTGAAAATGGGAGAACTCTTGTTCCGGTAAGATTTATTTCAGAAAGCTTTGGCGCGCAGGTGGGCTGGGATGAAACAACCGACGAAGTTACCGTTACTTTGGGCGAAAAAATAATAAAAATGACGCTTGAGCAGGATGTAATTAGTGTAAACGGTCAGGATTCTAAATTGGATGTTCCGGCAAAAGCAGTGAATGGAAGAACATTGATACCACTTCGAGCGCTGGTGGAATCGCTTGATAAAAAGGTGTTTTGGGATCCACAAGGGTTAATAGTTATTAGTGACGATAACGATTTGCTTGATACTGCTGCAGAACAAGATTTAATTGACGAAATTGCTCGCATTTTGACGGTAAATTAGAATAAAGCATATTAGGGAGGGTTGCATGTGAAAAGGATTATTTTATTTGTTGTTAATTGCTTTATAATTGCAGCATGCATATCGACAATAAAAACAGCCGTTTTCGCAAACGGCGATATAATGCTTTTTGAAGACGATTTAAGCATGAAAAACACTATTGATTGGGTGTATGGCATTAGCGACAGCGCTTATGTATACCAAGACGGTTGGATGAAATTAAAAGAAAATGCCGTTCCAAACGGAATGCGCCTTAACACCAACCGCGAGGAGCCAACGCAACATGTGTACGGAGATGCGGTATATGAGGTGAAATTTAAGGCAAACCCAACTTCAATCTCGGCGGAGAACCCTTTTGCAGCTATTAGAATTAAAGGAAATCAAGACAACTTTACAACGGTGGGAAGAACTGTTCAACTGCAATTTTATTATGTGAACAATCAATATAAAGCTCGTTTGCTTTATCCAAGAGGCGCAGAGGTGGGCACAGGGGTTGTGCCTCTTGAAGGAATAGACATCACCGAGGAACATACGATTAGGCTGGTGGCAAAAGGCTCTGACGTTACCGCTTATATATCCCAGGGTGAAATCGAAAGAACTCTTAGCATTAATGATGGTGTTCCCGAAGGCGGAACTATTATAATACATAGAACGGCTACTGTCACCGAGCCGTATGAAATGCAAGTGAAGGATTTTAAGATTTATTCGCTTGCGGCATTAAAAGGTATTAGGATTAATGATAGGCAGACGCCTGATTTCGTTCCATATATAACCGATATTTATGCTTATAAAAATTTAGACGGCTCAAAGCCGGATATAGAACCAATACCGTTTGATTCGGAAGCTGTCATTAGTTATGACGATTCTGATGAAAACGCCACCGTTATTAATGTTGCAACAGAACAAGGCAGTGTCGCTTACAATGTAAATTATTCGGATGCGCCGTTATCTTACGAGTTGCTTTGGGAGATAAATCGATTGCAAGGTATTTTAGACAAAACAGAAACAGAAGATTTATCGGCGGTTGAAGCTATGGAAACTGTTTTGCAGCAAGCGTTGTCGATTGCGGAAAATGAAGATGCAACCGAAGCTGAAATAAACGAAGCGTTAGAACAATTACAAGGCGGGGCATTAACTTTTTTTGAAACATTATATGGTAAACCCAAAGTTGAAAACATAAAAATAGAGGGCAAAATCGGAATCGGCGAAACATTGCAAGCGGCATATGATTTAGTCTATTCCGGCAAATTTGAAAGTGTGCCCCACATCTACACATGGTCAAGGGCTGATAAGGGTAGCGAGGTCTATAAAGATATTTTATCCGCGAAGGAAAATAGTTATGTTTTAACATCGGAAGATATAGGAAAATCCCTAAAGGTTACAATAACCCCTATTGTTAATGTGCATGGGTACTTACTGCACGGTGATGCGTATGAAAGCGACGTTGTTTACGGACCGTCAATTCCATATATAGAAAACTTAACTATTGTCGGAACTGCAAAAGTCGGTGAAACAATATCGGCAAAATATGATTATTATCACCCTAACGGATATCCGGAAACCAAGTCTGTTTGCAAGTGGTATAGAGCCTCCGGCGCAACAGGGCAGTTTAGTTTTTTGGCGGAAGGAAAATATTATAAAATTGATAAATACGACGAAAATTATTATATTATGTTTGAAATAACGCCGGTAACAAATGTTAGCCCCTTTGAAGGTGTGACTGTCAAGAGTAAAGCGGTTAGAGTGACCGAAACCGGGAAATCATCCTCCGGAGGCGGGGGCGGCGGCGCTTATATTACAAAACCGGTTTATGCCGAGCCTGAAATACCGACAACCCCAACAGCGCCTTTGGATGAAGTAAAGATATTTGCGGATATAACTTCTCATTGGGCTAAAAGTGAAATAGAATTTTTAGCCACAAAACACATAGTGACGGGCGTTGATAAGGATAATTTCAAGCCGGAATCCAACATCACCCGCGCTGAATTTTTGGCGATAACAATAAGGGCTTTGGGTGTTGGCTTAAGCGAATATAAAAACAGCTTCACCGATGTGGCAATTGGGTCATGGTATGCGCAAGAAGTGCAAACCGCGTTTGATTTAAATTTAGTGTCGGGAAGCGGCGGAGCGTTCAGACCGAATGATGCCGTTACAAGAGAAGAAGTAACTAAAATTATTGTTGGCGCTTTTAGAAATGCAGGCGGTAAAATCGATGCGAAACAAACCGACGCTTATAATATGACATTTGAAGATAAATCTGACATAAGCGAATGGGCAGAGGAATTTGTGTCGGATGCAGAAACCCTTGGTTTGGTTAAAGGCGTTACAAATGATATGTTTATGCCGAAATCGAACACAACCCGAGCGCAAGCGGCGGTAATAATAAAAAGATTGCTTGATATTTTATGATAAGTTTTAAAAAATGTTTTGCAGGGGGGATAATATATTGAAAAGCATCATAAAAAAAATAACAATATTTTTAATATGCACAACAATAAGTATGGGTGCGCCACATAGAGGTTTTGTTGTTAGCGCAAGCGATTCAAATAATATAGAATTATTGTTTTTTGACGATTTGGGCAGCACCAACAAAGCTGATTGGACTTATCATGGGGTTGTATCTTATGTTGATGAATGGATGAAATTTGAAGGCAACTTTTCCACATCGGGAATCAGGCTTAACGCAAATAGGGAAACCGGCGAGCATGTGTATGACGATTGCACCTTCGAGCTGGACATAAAGGCCGACCCGGTTGCCGAATTTGATGATTTTATTTTGTCCTTTAGATTTCGTACCGCAAAAGATAGTGATGACACAGGCCCGGGCACACATCAAGTAAGGCTTTTTAACAGAAAAGACGGCTATAAGCTTTATATACAAAAGATGTCTTCGGCTGCTGCAAGCGAACAAAAAATAGAAGGCGTTGACATTAGAAAAGAGCATACCCTTAGAGTGGTAACCATGGAAAAGGCGGTAACTGTTTATGTGATTCAAGGAGAAATAGAACAAAAGTTTGAATTTATCGATACAGTCGGCACGCCCCAGCTAAGCGGTTCTGTTTATATTCATCCGGGGGCGGTCGGTCATAACACCCAAATTAAAAACTTTAGGATATACGGAAAGGACTCGGGCAAAACAAGCGAAGGGATTAATATAACGCCGTATCAGGATATTAATAACTCAAGTTATAAGCGGGAAATAGAAACGCTATATTCCTTAAATCTTTTGGAATGGGTGCAAGAAGCAGAGAATTTTAGCCCCGAGGATTTGTTAACTCGGGCGGAGGCCGCTGCAATCTTTTCAACCCTTTTAGGCTTTGAAAAGTTTGATGCTTATAGTTTCCCAGATGACACCTTTTATGATGTGCCAACCGATTATTGGGCGGCGGAGGAAATTGCGCTTTGCTATAATGCCGGCATTGTAAACGGATATAATGACGAAGAATTCATGCCGGATGAGCCGGTAAAATTTGAAGAATTTTTAAAAATGATTGTTATCCTTTTGGGCTATGATAATTTCTTGGACGATGCCGCCCCATATCCGCAAGGCTATATAAACATAGCAACCCAAAAGAAAATAACAAGAGAGATTAGCGGCAGCATTGGAACGCCTATTACAAGGGAAGAAGCAGTTGCGCTTGTATGCAATTCGCTGCAAGTTGATATTATGCAGCAAACCAAGTTTGGCGGCGAAACCAGATATGAAACAATACCGGGGCAAAATGTATTAACGCAAAACCTCGGCTTAAAGAAAAAACGAGGGCAGGTTAATGCAAATTCCATCACAACGTTAACGGGCGAAAGCGCTTTGAGGGATGACGAAGTTGCAATTGATAATGTTGTGTACAAGGTTGGCAACACGCTTGCAAACTCATTATTGGGATATAATGTTCAGTTTTACATAAAAGAGGATGATGCATCGGATATCTCCATCTTAAGATATGTTGCACCCGACGATTCAAAAAACGATGTGCTAAAACTCGGGGCGGATAATATTGAATCGAGCACCACAAAAAGCCGTATAGTGTTCCAAGACGATGATTCAATGGACGCAAGACCAAAAGAAGCAAGGTTGGCAAACAATGCCAGCATTATTTTCAACGGTAAATATTGCGGCGTACAATTGCTTTGGGATGAAGATTTTAACGTCAAATCAGGAGAAATGACATTGATTGACACTAATTTGGACGGTTTGTACGATGTGGTGTTAATTAACTCGTACATAACATATGTTTTAAATCGTGTCGATGCATTGAACGAAAGATTGTTCTTCAAGTTCGATAAAACATATAATGGTCAGCAATATTTACAACTTAGCTCCACAGGCAGTCAAGCAAATTTTAATGTTGTTTTAAATGGGCGCAAGGCGCCGCTTGTCAACCTGAAGGAATGGGATGTTGTATCTGTTGGCGCATCAAAGGATGGTCTTTATGCAAATATTATTGTAAGCCGCAACAGAATTAACGGGGCGATAGAAGAAATAACCGATGATGCGCTATATATAAACGGAAATAGATATGAATATGAATTCGGCTTTTGGCAAGACCTTTCAAAAAGCAACATTAAAGTGGGTGAAAAAGGTTATTTTTATTTTGACTTCCTTGGCAAATTGGCGGCAACGGATATAAATATGATAACGGGTAAAACATTCGGGTATTTAATTGATGCGGTTTTGAAGGAAAAGGGCATGGAAAAGAGTGCAAACTTTCAAATTTTTGCGGAAAGCGGTGAGGTGCTCCATTTAAAGAGCTCTAAAAAGATAACCTGTTTTGACATCAACAATATTGATGGTACATTAAAAAATGCCGATGAAACGATTGCCTTGATTAAGTCAGCCAATGCAATAGGTCAACTGATATTGTTTGAGGTTAACAACGAAAATGAAATAAATCGCATTTATTTAAGCTTTGACAATACCTCACAGGAAACAAACATAAATTACGAGTTTACAAAAGATTATTTTAGCATGTTTAGCGAAAACCCCAATTTTAGAAGGGTGTACCAGGGCATTTTGGCAATAAAATATCGAATAGAGCCCGCAACAAAGATATTTGTAATACCCAACAATAAAAGCATGCATGAGCACTACCAAATACAAAATGTTGCAGACTTGGCAAACGATATGTATTTAGATAATGTTTCGCTTTATAGTATTGATAAAGCGTTTAGAATTGGCGCTATGGTCGTGGAAAACGAAAGCGATGGCATTAGTGTAGATACGAACTTACCTTCTTTTATCGTTGAAAAAACTGCCGTTGCAATGAATGAGGCAGGCGAAGAAATATATAAGGTTTCGGGTTATCAAAAAGGTAATCCCACTACAATTTCAACCGTTTATGATACCGTTGAGAGTAGTGATAAACACTGGCACTTAGGCGTTAACTTTAAAAACTTAACACCCGGCGATGTAATTCAATATTCAACCGATAAAAACAGAAATGTTAACAGCATAAGAGTTTTATTTAAAATGGGCTCCCCCGGTGATTTCCGACAGCAAGGCAGGTCAAGAAATTCCAGCGACAGCGGGATTGTAAATATAATCAACGGCATATTTCATTTGTCAATTGGCTATGGAAAAGTGGTTGATATTATTGACGATGCAATTATATTAAACACCCAAGGCGCGGGGGACAACCCCCAGTATAACATGCCTTTCATTATGGGCGATACCGAATACTATATATACGAAGACGGCAAGATAAACAAGGCGGCGGGAATGGATTTGCAAGTAGGCGATACCATTTTTGCGAGAAAAACTTGGAACAACTTAAATGATGTGCTCATTATAAAATAATAAGTAAATTTAAAGGAGGAAAGAAATGAAAAAGAGACTTTATGCAGTTACGGTTTGCACAATTTTAATTGTTGGGATTATGGCAGCCCTACCCATCATGGCGGGCGCGCAAACGCCCCTTAGCTTAGTTTATACCGACAGCATGAGCGAAAAAGACGAAACAAATTGGGTGTATGCCCAAAATGGCATCAATCACGAATTTCAGCAAGACGGTTGGTTAAAGTTGAATGGAACGGGCATTGGTCAGAATGGGCTTAGGTTGAAAACCGACAGGGAGGAGAATTTCAAAGCTGTACCGCCCCGCCATATATACGGTGATGGAGTATATGAAATAAAGTTTAAAGCAAACCCGCCTTCATCCGCTACTCAGGCTTCGTTTGGAAATATTCGCATAAAAACAGACCAAGATAATTTTAATGTGGTGGGGAAAACTGTTCAACTTCAGTTTTTTTATGTTGACAATGAATACAGGGCGCAATTATTGTGCGGCGGTCCCACTTCGTCAAACACAGGTGTTCAAACGGTGGAGGGGATAGATTTAACCCAAGAGCAGACGATAAGATTCGTAGTAGACGGAACAAATGTATACGCACATATAATGCAAGGAAGTGTAACAAAATCATTTAGCCTTGAAAATGTTTATACCGATAGCGGCTCTGTAATAATAGGCACAACCGTTGCTGTTCCGGGCGCGCTTAATATGCAGGTGAAGGACTTAAAAATTTATCAAAATACGGGCAATTTATTTTTCTTTTCCGATGATTTAAGCATGAAAAACACCACCGATTGGGTGTATGGCGTTAGTGATGGTGTATATGAATTTCAAGACGGTTGGATGAAATTAAAAGGAAACTCCGTTCCAAACGGAATGCGTCTTAACACTAACCGAACAGAGCCAACAAGCCATGTTTACGGGGATGCGGTGTACGAATTAAAGTTTAAAGCAAATCCTTCCTCAATCTCTGCTGAAAGCCCTTTTGCAACTATTAGAATTAAGGGTAATCAAGACAACTTTACAACGGTGGGCAGAACCGTCCAATTGCAGTTTTATTATGTAAATAATCAATATAAAGCCCGTTTGCTTTATCCAACAGGCTCAGAGGTCGGCACAGGAGTTGTTCCAATCGACGGGATAGACATTACCGAGGAACAGACGATTAGGCTGGTGGCAAAAGGCTCCAATGTTACCGCATATATATCACAAGGCGAAATCGAAAGAACGCTTAGCATCAACGATGGTGTTCCCGAAGGCGGTACCGTTATAATACATAGAACGGTTGCAGTTACCGAGCCGTATGATATGCAAGTGAAGGATTTTAAAATTTATTCGCTTGCCGCATTAAAAGATATAAAGGTAGGCGGGTATTCATTGTTTGGTTTCGAGCCAAACCAAACTAATGTAACAGCATATAAAAATTCAGATGGTTCCGTACCAAACATCACAGGTGTTCCGGCTGACCCAACATCAACCGTTTCTTATGACACAAGCGTTACGGATGAAGTTAAAATCACTGTAAAAAATGATTTTTCCGCTTCCGAATACACCGTTAATTTTGTTGACTATGAACCGGTTATGCTTATCGGCGAGCCTGATTTGTATGTTACCAAGAATGGCATTTCGCAAAGCGTTATTTCGGCGGATTGCGATGTAACGGGAAAAATATCTGTTCGCAACTATGACATGCAAAATGACAAGCCATTATTGCTTTTTGTTGTGGTAAAAGATGAATTTGGCAATTTGCAAAAGGTTGGCATGGTAGAAAAAATAATTTCTGCGAAAGATGGGGTCGTTAATGCGAGTGTGTCGCTGACAACAAGTGCGCAAGCTGCCACCGCCCAGTTTTTTGTGTGGAATCAGTTTCTAAGACCTTATTGTGAAAAAAAATTATTTGTACCCGGTAATGTAGAACCGGGGTCGGACGAGGAGCAATCGGGGCTGAGAAGTTATCGCGTTCAGGAAACTGCCGCATTGCCCCACATTTTGTTATTGGGTGATTCCATTTCAATAGGCTATCATTTTTATACCGTTGATGCGTTGGAGGGCAAGGCATATGTACACCGTCCCTATTCGGCGTCTGATAGTACTGTGGCGACAAATTGCGTAGATACGGGAAAGAGCCTTGAACTCATCGCAAATTGGCTTGGGAGCAAGCAGTGGGATGTAATTCATTTTAATTGGGGGTTGCATGACCTTAAAAGAGTGACACCCGAGATGGGAACAGAATCCAACGACCCTTCAGTGCCGCCCTTTACGCCAATAGAAACCTACAAGGAAAATTTACAGGAATTAGTTAACATAATGAAGGCAACGGGCGCAAAGCTGATTTTTGCCACTACCACACCCTTCCCAAGCGGCGTCTTACCGTGCAGGCTGCCGGAGGATGCAATCATTTACAACGATGCGGCAATAGAGGTTATGCAAGCCAATGGGGTGGAAATCAATGATTTGTATGCGTTGGCGCTTCCGGAGTTAAACACAATCCAACAGCCTGCAAATGTACACTTTAAGCCTGTGGGTTCGAAGCTTTTGGGTGATGCGGTTGCAGATGTCATCGAGGGGGCGCTTGCGGACAGGGACTTATAGTAAATAATTTTATCAATATATGAATTTGGGGCATGCCAAACAGCAATAAACACACTTGGTATGCCCCAAATATTGGAATGGGAGACATGAAATTGAACAAAAAAAACAACATTGATAACATTCTTTCAAAAATGACATTGGAGCAAAAAATCGCTCAAGTTCTTTGTTGGAATGTTACCGAAACAAAAACAGAAGATATTAAAAGAAGGTTTGATAATTTGCCGCTTGGGTGCGTTTTTTATGGTCATATGACCGGTGATGAATATAGGGAAAAGAAAAATACTATTGAAGATATTTGCGAAATTCCTGTTATTGCATGTGCAGATTTGGTTAACGGGGCAGGCTGCCGCATACACCCGCCAAACGGTGGGGTGCTTTTCCCGTGGCAAATGGCGTGCGGCGCTGCAAACGACGAGGGTTTGGTTGAAAAGATGGGTGAGGCGATAGCAATTGAAGGTCGAGAATTCGGTGTGCATTGGACGCTTGCGCCGATTGTTGATTTGTCTATCAACCCCTTAAATTCCATGATGGGGACCAGAACATTCGGAGAAAAACCGGAGCATGTAATTAAAATGGCAAAAGCTTTTATTCGGGGGGTTCAAAAAAATGGTTATATG
>JALOAJ010000054.1 GCA_023228885.1 Bacillota bacterium
TATTAAAATTTCAAGAGAACCCTCCGCCCCCTCAAACTCATAGCCGTCATGCTCTAACTTTTTAAGCCTGCTTAGCACCTTTTTGGTTTGCTCGCTGTTTCGTTCAACAGTTGGGTCAACCGCTTTCAACGCAAGCATGATTGCCGAACGCCCCGCAACCTCACTCATCAGCACCCGCCTTGAATTGCCGACAGCCTCGGGCGGGATATGCTCATACGATGAAGATTGCTTTATAACGGCATCCGAGTGCATTCCGCCTTTATGTGCAAACGCCGATGCGCCCACATACGGCGTGCGTGGGTCAAGCCCTATGTTTGCCGCCTCCGCTATCGATAGCGCAGTGTTGGTTAAAAGCTCCATGTTCTCCTTTGGTATACAGTCATAGCCAAGCTTTAACTGCAAATTAGGAATTAAGGTGCAAAGATCCATATTTCCGCAACGCTCGCCGAACCCGCCAAAAGTGCCCTGAACATGGGTGGCGCCTCGGCGCACCGCGCCCACCGCGCTTGCAACCGCCATTCCTATGTCGTTATGCGTGTGCACGCCAATTTCCAAATCGCCGAAAAGCTCCATAACCTTATCGACAGCGGCTTCAACTTCAAAAGGAAAGCTTGCGCCGTTTGTGTCGCAAAGCACAAGTGCGCTTGCTCCTGCATCTTTTGCAACCTCCAAGGTTTGTAAAGCGTATTCGGGGTTTGCTTTATATCCGTCAAAAAAGTGCTCTGCATCATAAAATACCTTTTTTTTGTTTTTAACCAAGTAGCCTACCGTGCTTTTGATAATTTCAAGGTTTTGTTCAAGCGTTGCGTTTAGTATGTCGGTAACGTGAATGTCCCACGATTTTCCGAAAACACTCACACAATCTGTTTGCGCATCTAAAACAGCCGTCAGCGAAACATCTTTTGCAGGGTCGCCCCCCACCTTATGGGTGCTGGTGAAGGCAACTAACTTTGAATGTTTTAGTTCAAGCGTTTTGGCCCGTTCAAAAAATTCGCAATCCTTCGGATTTGATGCGGGGTTCCCGCCCTCGATATAGTCAACCCCCAAGTCATCAAGGTATTTGGCAACCGCTAATTTATCTTCCACCGAAAACGAAATGCCCTCACCTTGGGCGCCGTCTCGAAGTGTGCTATCAAAAATTATTATTTTTTTCATATCCTTCTCCCCTATACAATCCTGTTTACTGCGCTAAGAAAAGCAAGAATGGACGATTCCAAAATATCGGTGCTTATTCCTCTGCCGATATATGATTTTCCGTCATTTTCAATCTTTACGTTTACCTCACCAAGCGCATCATGCCCGCCTGTAACCGCCCTTATGGTATAATCGACAAGCTTTAGGTTATCGTACCCGCATATCTCGGATATTGCCTTAAAGGACGCATTAATCGGTCCGTCACCCGTTGAAGCTTTGGTTATTATCTCATCGTCAACCTTTAGCTGAATTGTTGAGGTGTTTATTATCCTGTTGCCGCTTGAAATTTGAAAGGACACAAGCTCGTATTTCTTTGCTATTTTGTCGTTTGTATAGTCAACAAGCGCAAGAATGTCCTCGTCCAGCACTTCCTTTTTACGGTCGGCAAGCGCTTTAAATTTGCCGAATACGGCATTAATTTCGTCGTTCGTTTTAAGGTTTACGCCAAGTTCCTCAAGCCGCGAAACAAAGGCGTGTTTGCCGCTTAGCTTACCCAATACCATTGTGTTGGACGAAAGCCCCACCGATTCCGGCGTCATAATCTCATAGGTTGAGCGTTCTTGCATAACGCCGTGCTGGTGTATTCCGCTCTCATGCGCAAAAGCGTTTGCGCCCACTATCGGTTTATGCGGCTGAACGTAAATCCCCGTCATTGAGCTTACCAATTTGCTTGTTCTGTTTATTTTGGTGGAATCTATGTTATGCGTAAAGTTATAATAATCCTTTCGGGTGTTAAACAGCATAACAAGCTCCTCTATTGCAGCGTTTCCGCCCCGCTCGCCTATACCGTTTATGCAGCCTTCAATTTGGTTTGCGCCCACAACGGCGGCGGCGGCGGAATTTGCAACCGCAAGACCCAAATCGTTATGGCAATGCACCGAAATATCCACATTTTCTATACCGCGGACATTTTCCATTATGCCCTTGATAAAGTTTGTATATTCCGCCGGATTTGTATAGCCAACGGTGTCGGGAATGTTAAGGCAGGTTGCGCCCGCTTTTATTACGCCCTCCAAAACCTTATACAAAAATTCCGGACGGGTGCGTGTTGCGTCCTCAGGTGAAAATTGAACATCATTTACATATTTTTTTGCATGAGCCACCGCTTTTGCAGAGTTTTCCAAAACCTGCTGTTCGGTCATTTTCAATTTGTATTTCATGTGAATGTCGCTCGTGGCAAGAAAGGTATGTATCCGCGGGCTCACCGCATCTTTAATAGCCTCCCATGCCCTGTCAATGTCCTTTTCCAATGCCCGTGACAACGAAACAACCGATGTTGTTTTAAGCGCCCCGGCTATGCCTCGTATGGCCTCAAAATCACCCTCCGAGGCAATTGCAAAGCCTGCCTCGATATAGTCAATGCCCAGCCGTTCAAGCGCCAACGCAATTTCAAGCTTTTCTTGTAGGTTCAGGTTCACCCCCGGTGTTTGCTCGCCATCGCGCAATGTTGTGTCAAAAAACTTAATTCTTCTTGCCATTTCCCATTCACTTCCTTTTCTTTAAATTTGGAACAGCCCTTTTTAAGCGCTGTCGCCTTTTATATATTTTCTAACCCTCAGCTTACCGCCGTGGGAGTTAGCAATTTGTTCGCATATGGCAATGTCCTCTTTCGGCAGGATATCCACCACCGTAAAGATGGTTTCAATGCCTTGCTCCGAACACCTTTTGCCAAAATCCAAAAGGGCGTCATATGCTTTTTCGCCGTATTTGCTGCGGCAGATTTCGTTATACTCTTTTGCGTTTTTATTGTTTAGGCTTATTGAAACAATGTCAAAAAGCCCTGCCATTTCAGGCGTTACATCCCTTTGATGTATTAAATTCGCCTGTCCGTTTGTGTTTACACGGATTTTTACGCCGTGCGTTTTTAGCCATTTTGCAACCTTGACGCACTCGTCAAACCGCATAAACGGCTCTCCAAAGCCGCAAAAAACAACTTCTTTATACTTTTTTAAGTTACGCTTTTTTAAATCATTGATTATTTCATCAACGGTTGGCTCTCGTTCAAGCCACAGCTTGCTTGTGCCTGCCAAATCAGCGCTTGTTTCCCATTTGTCCGCCTCTTTTGCATCTTTATCGGTGCGCAAACAAAAATTACAGGCATTTGAACATCTGTTTGTTAAATTAATATATAAAGAATCCTCTAATTCATAGCTAATTATCAAGTCTGTACACCTTCTTTGCGTTATTATAAGTTTGCTGCGCCGCCTCGTCATACGATATGTCTTTTATTTCCGCAAGCTTTCGGCATATAATCGGCATAAGTGAGCTGTCATTTCGCTTGCCCCTGTAACCGTCCGGCGGTAGGTACGGGCAGTCCGTTTCGATTAGTATTCGCTCAATCGGGGTAATCCGCGCCGCTTCAACCGAATGGCGCGCGTTTTTATATGTCAACGGACCGCCAAAGGATATATAAAAGCCCATATCAATTACCTGCCTTGCAGTTTCGGCGCTCCCCGAAAAGCAATGAAAAATGCCTTTTGCAGAGCTATTTTTTAAAATTTCCAACGTATCAAATGTTGCATTTCGCGTGTGTATTATAATTGGTAAGTCAAGCTTTTCCGCAAGCGTAAGCTGCTTTGCAAACCAATATTTTTGGGCCTCGCGCCGACTGTTGTCGTAATAATAGTCAAGCCCTATCTCGCCTATTGCAACCACTTTGCCATCCTTTGAAAGTTGCTCCAAAACAGCTAAATCATCCTCTTGCATACCGTCTGCAAAGTGAGGATGCACACCGACAGACGCATATATAAAATCATGGCTTTTTGAAAGCGCAATGCTTTGCTTTGAGGTTTTTATGTCGGAGCCCACATTAACAATGCCGCCAATGCCCGCTTGCGCCACCTTTTTTAGCACATCGTCACGGTCGTTGTCAAACCGTTTATCTTCATAATGAGCGTGGGTGTCAAACAGTAATGTTTTCAAGCTCTGAAAGCTCCTTTTCCAAATCAATCCGCGGAAAGAGCACATTGCCTTTTTTAACGGTAAATTCGCCGTTGTTGCTCCAGCATCGGTCAACGCTGTCGTTGTTGATTTGTTTATGAATTTCGGCTGCGGTATGCGGCATAAACGGCTGTATATACGCGCTTATAAGGCGTATGCTTTCACACAGATTATACATCACCTGCTGCAACCGAGGTTTTTGCGCATCGTCCTTTGCAAGTATCCAAGGGGTTGTTTCGTCTATATATTTGTTTGTGCGCGATACGAACTTCCAAATGGATTCAAGCGCATTTGAGAGCATCAATTTGTTTATCTCATCGCTGCTTTTTTCGCCCGTCTCAAGCGCAAGCTCTTTTAGCGAAATGTCAACCTCGGTGTCCTCGCCTCCGCCGACTACATTCGAGGCAAAGTATTTTTCAACCATTGCAACCGTACGGCTTACCAAGTTCCCCAAATCGTTTGCAAGGTCAGAGTTAATTCTGTTAATCATCAGTTCGTTGGAAAAATTACCGTCCGAGCCAAAAGCAACCTCACGCAACACATAATATCTAACGGCATCCGCTCCGTATTTTCCGGCTAAAACAATTGGGTCAACAACATTTCCTCGGCTTTTACTCATCTTTCCGCCGTCAAGAAGCAACCAACCGTGCGCAAAAACCTGTTTTGGCAGTTCAATGTTAAGCGCCATTAAAATTGACGGCCAAATAACGGTGTGAAAACGCACAATATCTTTGCCCACCAAATGCACATTTGCAGGCCAATAAGTTTTAAAAAGCTCGGTATTTTCCGGATAACCCAAAGCGGTTATATAGTTTGTAAGCGCATCAAGCCAAACATAAACAACATGTTTTTTGTCAAACGGTACTTTAATACCCCAATCAAATGTAGTGCGCGATATGCACAAATCTTCAAGCCCCGATTTAATAAACGAAAGCATTTCATTCCTGCGGGATGCAGGCTGTATAAATTCGGGGTTGCTTTCGATATGCTCAATCAACCTATCTTGATATTTCGACATTTTAAAGAAATAGCTTTCTTCTTTTGCTTGCTGAACCGCCCGACCGCAATCAGGGCAAACGGTTTTTTCGCCCAGCTGTGTTTTTGTCCAAAAGGTTTCACAAGGCGTGCAATACCAGCCCTCGTATTCGTCTTTGTATATATCGCCGTTTTGCCGCAACCGTTCGATTATATCGGATACCGCATCTACATGATACTGGTCGGTGGTTCGTATAAATTTATCGTATGAAATATTTAAAACATCCCAAAGTTTAACAATGCCTTCTACAATTTCATCGACATACTGTTTAGGCGGTTTTCCCGCCTCTTGCGCTTTTTGTTGAATTTTCAACCCGTGCTCGTCTGTGCCGGTTAGGAAAAAGACATCATCCCCCATAATCCTTTTAAAGCGCGCAACGGTATCCGCCGCAACGGTAGTATATGCGTTGCCGATATGCAATTTGCCGCTCGGATAATAAATAGGTGTTGTGATGTAGTATTTTCCCATAAAAACTCATTTCCTTCCTTAGTAACGCAATAGGTAAAAATGTTGGCTTTTCAATTGTAATAGTATTTATTATACCATACTCTTGGCGCAAAATGCAATTATTTTTTCAAAGTTATTTTTCTTGCAAATAAAATGAATTGACATATTACTAAGGTGTGATATTATTAAATGAGATACCAACTAATCGGGAGCATATAAATGTTTTTTAAAAAGGGCGATATTTTAATAATTATAGCGGTGATATCAGTCAGCATGGCTTTTTATTTTCTTTACAATCGCTATGCAAACAACGGTTCGGTTTGCGCCGAAATTTATTACTATTCACAGCTTGTGGATAAAGTCCGCTTGGATAATAACGAAACCACGCATACCTTTTCGGTTTCGCAAAACGAAAAGGTTGTTTTTGAAATTTCAGGCGGCGGCATACGGTTTATACAATCCGACTGCCCCGATAAAATTTGCATAAAAAGCGGATGGCTTAGCAAACCCGGGCAAAGCGCCGCATGCCTGCCTAACGGAATTATTATAAAAATTGTTTCTGCAAATAAAAATGGGAGGCAACCGGATGCAACTTCAGGACAATAAAAAAAGAATAAAAATTCTCACCGTAACCGCATTGCTTTTTGCCGTTGCCGTCATTTTGTCTGCGGCAGAACACACCCTGCCCCCGATATACCCAATGTTTCCCGGGGTGAAGCTTGGCTTGTCAAATATAGCGGTTATGTTTTCGCTTTTTTTTATCAAAAAAAGCAGCGCCTTTTCCATTGCGTTGTTAAAAGCCTTCTTCGTATTTGCAATAAAAGGAGCTGTTGCCGGCGTGCTAAGCTTGCTTGGCGGCGTTTTATCCCTTTCGGTGATGATATTGCTTCTTTTTATATTTAAAACAAAAATTTCTTACATGATTTTGAGCATATCCGGCGCAATCTTTCACAATATCGGTCAAGTTGTAGGTATTTGCATCATTTATAAGGGCTTATTTTTATGGACCTACACGCCTTTTTTAATTGTTGCGGGAACGGTAGCGGGCATCGCAACGGCAACCCTTTTGCGGCTTATTTTGCCTTTACTCGGCAAAATGCGAATATTCACCTCACAATAATTTCCCGTTGGGTATAACTTCCATATTATCTGACTATAATTATTGTAGAGGTGATATGTGTGTTGGGTGAAACTGTAACAGAACAAATTAACAGCCAAACATTTGTAGTAGAAAGAGAAAATCTTGCAAAAGAAATGATAAGCGACATAGCCGAGATAAAGGCCGAGCTGGATTCCGCCGTTCAAAACTATAACTTTGCCGATTGCGATGAGCTTATCGACCACTATTCATACAAAATTAAAGCGGCGCAAACAAAGTATAATATGCTGCTAAAGCGTGCAAAAGAAAACGGCTTAACAAACGCCGAATATCTTGCCAATATAATGAGGCATAAAAAATAAATTCGCCCCTGCCTTTTAGCAAGGGCGAATTTTTATTGATTAGGCGTATTTAGGCAGCCAATCTACATGCGCCTCAATCAGTTCATCGCATAACGCTTTTATTTCGTCTATTGTTAGCTCTGAACCGGTGTGAGGGTCAAGCATGGCGGCATGATATATGCTTTCTTTTTTGCGAGTAACGGCAGCTTCTATTGTGAGCAACTGCGTGTTTATATTGGTTCTGTTGAGTGCGGCAAGCTGCTCGGGCAAGTTGCCGATATAACAGGGGGTTACCCCGCTTGAATCAACAAGGCAGGGCACTTCAACACACGCCTCGGACGGAAGGTTTGGAATAAGCCCGGTATTTTGCACATTACCGCCTATTTTTATAGGCTTGTTTGTTTCCATCGCCTCTATTATATACGAACCGTACTCATGTGTACGCTTGTGCGTCAACTCATGGTTTTTAGTCAATTCATCACGCTGAGTTTCCCATTTTTTTATTTGGTTTACACAGCGCCGCAAATATTCGTCAATAGGAATGTTGAATTTGTCAATAAGCTCCGGATGCGTATTTTTTATCCAATACGGCAAATATTCCGCCAAATGCTCGCTTGATTCGGTTACATAATAGCCGAAATGCTTCATAATTTCAATGCGCACCATATTATCATGCTTTTCTGTTTTTTCCGCGGCAAGCCTTTTAATTTGCGGGTATAAGTCGTTGCCGTCTTTATCGCGTATTTCAAGCAGCCATGCCATGTGATTAATTCCGGCTATTTTATCGGTAACTCCGTCCGCTTCAAGCCCCACCGTTTTGAGCAAGCTTTTGCTGCACACCTGAACGCTATGGCACAGACCTACCATTTTAACATTTGTATATCGCTGCATTGCCCCCGTTATCATCGCCATAGGGTTTGTGTAATTAAGCAACCACGCGTTGGGGCACACTTCTTCAATGTCTCGCGCAAAATCAAACATCACCGGAATGGTGCGCAATGCACGGAATATCCCGCCGATTCCCAATGTGTCGCCGATTGTTTGCTGTAAACCGTATTTTTTCGGTATCTCAAAGTCGGTAACGGTGCAAGGCTCGTAGCCGCCAACCTGAATAGCGTTGACAATATAGCTTGCGCCCCGTAGCGCCTCTTTTCTATCGGTGTACTTTGTTATACTGGCCCTGCCCTCGTTACAATTTTTATTTATTATGCACAGCATGTTGTATGATTCTTCAAGCCTAACCTCGTCAATGTCATACAGCGCAATATTGCAATTTTGAATTGCAGGCGTAAGCATAACATCCCCTAAAACATTTTTTGCAAAAACACTGCTGCCCGCACCCATAAATGTTATTTTTAACATAAATACAATCACTAACCTTTCCGGCTCACAAAATTTAATTAAACTTGCACTCCGCCCCAATGATGTTATTGATTATAATTATAATATATGTTAAAATAAATTTACATGATATTATGTTGGCACTGGATGGACTTTTGTTGCTTATATAAATAAAAAGGGGGTTGCCCTTAATTAACAGTATTATAATAAACAATCAATATAATACCGACATCGAGCTTTTCCAATGCGGTTGGGAAAAATGCGAGCCTTCGCATTATTTCGGTCCGGCAGTTCGTGATTACTACATAATACATTATGTTGTGTCAGGTGAGGGCATTTTTAAAACGGGCGAAGCAGCACGCAGCATAATGCCGGAGCATGGATTTTTAATTTGCCCGCATCAGCTCACATTTTACCAAGCCAACCGCAACAACCCTTGGGAGTATGTCTGGATTGGCTTTAACGGTGCAAAAGCAAAGGAGCTGTTAAAAAAGGCGGGGCTTAGTGAAAAAGCGCCTGTGTTTTTCGATGTCGGCGCCGGGAAATTTTTTGAAGAATTTAAAAAATGTCAAAACGGCAACGCAAAGGAAATTAAACTTCTTTCGATTTTATACGGTCTTTTTGCACACTTAGCGCAAAATGTTGCGCCTGAGCAACCAAGCGTCAAAGACGCGGTCTGCCGTTACACAAACCAAGCAATGCAATATATAGCCGGCAACTATATGAACAAAATAACCGTGGCGGACATAGCTGATAAAATCGGTCTGAACCGAAGTTATTTTTTTAAAGTTTTTAAAAAGCAAACGGGCGTTTCGCCTAAAGAATACCTAATTGCGCTTAGAATGGATAAGGCATGCCGCCTGCTTAACGAAACCAATTTAAAGATAGGCGATATTGCGCGCTCGGTAGGCTACGATGACGAATTTGCCTTTGCAAGGATATTTAAACTAAAAAAAGGTGTCAGCCCATCCAAGTATAGAAAAGGAAGTTAAAGGTTATACTAATTTTCGGAGGTGGCTACCATAACAAACACTTTTGGAGAAGATAATACAGTTATCAGGGATAGACTAATGAGGGCGTGGCAAAATTCAACCGAGCTCACCCGCGATTTTGAAATGTATTCAAAAAGAATGCCGCAAGGTGAATTGTCTGATATGTTTAAAGATTTTGCCCGAGATGAGGCGGGGCACGCAACAAAGCTACGCAGTATATTAAACAAAGTTGAAAGCGAAGAAGTTGATTTTTAACATTAACGCTAATTACAAATTGGTAAATACCGATTAGGGTATCATTAAAAAATTAAAATTTTTTAATGATACCCTAATTAATTCTTCCCCCAACTTTTAAAAAGAAAACATAATACCGCTGTGGATAAAGTGGAAAACTCTGTGGATAACCACGAAACAAGGGTTTGTTTTGTGGATAATTTGTAACATGGCCGCTTTTTTGCACATTTATGTAAACCAAGGGCTTTTTAAACAATCACCTTCAGCAATAAAATCATTGCAAGCCCCGGAACGCCAAGCAGACCGACGGTAATTGCGGTTACAATATTTATCCCGATATACAGCCCAAAAAGCCCGCCAAGCAAATTAAATATTATCAAGCATACAAAGCCCAGGGCGCAGTTAATAATCAGCTTTAAAAACCATTTTATCGGTTTGGCAAGCAAAACAAGCGTGATTACGGCAAGCACCGCCCCCGCCGAATAAGCAAACAGATATTGTCCCATAGTATAAACCCCCACCTGCTATATTTTTATAAGCCCAACGCAAATGTGCATTAAGCTTCCCCTCTACAATATATTATAGGACAATCATTATTATACTTATTTCAAAACATAATGCCATATAAAATGGGCTTATTATCCGAAAAGGTAATAAAAAAAACCCACCACAATCGAGGCAATTGTGCCAAAAACTATAACAGGCCCTGCCACCGTGAACATTTTTGCCCCCCCACCC
>JALOAJ010000055.1 GCA_023228885.1 Bacillota bacterium
CCATTGGGCGCTAAACATAGTATCATTAGGGGCAACTCCCATTAAATATTTGGGATAATCATATTCGACAAAAGCCACGCGGCTATCCCGCTTTAATCTTCGCATTGCATCCGCCGCTTCCGCCTCGTTGGAAAAATCAAACGCTTCAATATCGCTGCCTATGGATTTGATTTTTCTACCGAAAGAAGCGCTTTGTTTATAAACCTCGTCTTTTACGCCTTTTTCAACCGATTTATAAGATACAATGATTGATTTGGGTTGTTTTTCCGAGGAAAAGGCAGGAAAAGAAATTTGGGTTACAATTATCAGCGCCGCTATTAAAAATGTTTTTATTTTCACAGGTTGTCCCCCTTATTGTCTTTTTATGTTTAATATTGTATCATATTCTTATCGCATTGCAATAGCCATTACAAAAGATTTTCTTAACCAATTTTAGGGTTGCATGGGTTATTTTAAAATTTGTAGTAAATAAGTGACATTTTCAAAAACAAGTGGTATAATATCTGCAACAAGCTAATTGCAAATGAGTATAAAAAAATAAGTTGCGTGTGCAATAAAGTAAATTTAAGCCCATAAAAAATTTCATTTGAAGCTTTTATTTCTAAGAGGGCGAATTTACCTCACACACAGAAAGGAATGAACCCTAATATGGAAAAAACAATTATTAAAATTGACGGTATGTCTTGCGCTGCATGCTCGTCAAGGGTTGAAAAGCAACTAAACGAACTAAAGGGCATTAAAAGTGCAAGCGTAAACCTTGCCGCCGAAAAAGCAACGGTAAGCTATGACGAAAGCGTAGCCAGCGAAGCGGATATTATAAATGCGATAAAAGCAGCGGGCTACGGCGCGCAACCGTTTGCTAAAGTTGACAGGGGAGAAGAAACGCTAAAAAAACAAAAAGAAATAAAAACCCTTAGACTGAAGTTTATTATTTCCGCAATCTTTTCAATACCTCTTTTTTATGTTGCAATGGCGCCCATGATAAGCCAAAGTATCCCCTTCCCGCAAGCTCTTAGCCATTCGGTCTTTCCTTTGCGATATGCGCTGTTGGAGTTTATACTTTGCACGCCTGTTATTATTGTTGGTTATAAATTTTATACGTCGGGGTTTTCAAACCTTATTAAAAGAAGCCCCAATATGGATTCGCTCATTGCCATAGGCACTTCGGCAGCATATGTTTACAGTATTTTTTCGCTGTTCAAAATAATAGGCGGCGATAATTCACATGTTGATTTATTGTATTTTGAATCGGCATCAATGATTATAACGCTTGTGCTGCTTGGTAAATTGCTTGAGGTAAATTCTAAAGGAAAAACGGGCGAAGCAATCAAAAAACTGATGGGGTTATCTCCAAAAACCGCAATTGTTATCCGAGACGGCAAAGAGATTGAAATATCGATTGACGATGTTATCGTTGGTGATACGGTTGTTGTAAAACCGGGCTCAAAGATACCTGTTGATGGGGAAGTTATCGAAGGGTATACCTCTGTTGACGAATCAATGCTCACCGGCGAAAGTATACCGGTTGAAAAAAAAGCAGGCGACAAAGTAACCGGCGCAAGTATAAATAAAAATGGGCTGATTAAATTTAAGGCAACCAAAGTGGGCAAAGACACCACCCTTTCGCAAATTATCGCACTTGTTGAAGAAGCGCAGGGCAGTAAGGCGCCCATTGCCAAAATGGCAGATGTCGTATCGGGCAAATTTGTTCCTGTGGTTTTAATAATTGCCATGCTATCGGGGCTTTTTTGGCTACTGGCAAACAGCCCGGATGTGTCGGCTCTTTCAGTTTTTATTACGGTGCTTGTAATCGCCTGCCCTTGCGCTTTGGGGCTTGCCACTCCAACTGCAATCATAGTGGGAACAGGCAAAGGAGCGGAAAACGGCGTGCTCTTTAAAAACGGTGAGGCTTTGGAAATAACGCACAAACTGCAAGTTGCGGTATTTGATAAAACCGGCACAATCACAGAGGGCAAGCCGCGCGTTACAGATATTATAACGGCTGACGGGGTTGATAATGACGCCTTGCTTACCATGGCTGCATCTGCCGAAAAAGGTTCGGAGCACCCGCTCGGCGAAGCCATTGTAAAGCATGCAAATAAATTGGGAATAACATTTGCCGAAACTAAAGACTTTCAAGCTTTTCCCGGGTTGGGAATAAGCGTTACCGTTCAAGGCAAAGCTGTAATTTTAGGGAATAAAAAATTCTTGTCCAAGCATAATGTGGATTTATTGGATTTTGAAGAAAAAAGCGATAAGCTTGCAAACGAAGGCAAAACAGCAATGTTTGTTTCGGTTGACAATAAACTTGCCGGGATAATTGCGATTTCCGACACCGTTAAGCCAAGCAGCGCGGCAGCAATTAAAAAGCTTCATGAAATGGGCTTAAAAACAGCGATGATTACCGGAGATAACAAACAAACTGCCGATGCCATTGCAAAACAAGTCGGCATTGATATGGTGTTTGCCGAAGTAATGCCTGATGAGAAGGCAAATGAGGTTAAAAAAATGCAAGCAGACGGCAGTTTTATTGCAATGGTCGGTGACGGGATAAACGATGCCCCGGCGCTGGCGCAAGCGGATATAGGCATTGCAATAGGCTCGGGCACGGATGTTGCAATGGAATCTGCCGATATAGTGTTGATGAAAAACGATTTAAATGATGTTTCGTTTGCAATTGCGCTTAGCCGCGCAACAATCACAAATATTAAACAAAACCTATTTTGGGCGTTGGGATATAATGTTTTGGGAATACCGATTGCTGCCGGTTTGTTGCATTTGTTCGGCGGACCGATGTTAAACCCCATGTTTGCGGCGGCGGCAATGTCGCTTAGCTCGGTGTCTGTTGTAAGCAATGCGCTTAGGCTCAATAACTTTAAAACCATTTAACCATACCGCTTTAAATTTGTCCTACTGTGGTATAATTGAACTTCCTCTGAAATATAATGTATTGTCCAAAAATTATATAAGGAGGAGTTTTGATTGGATAGTAATAATATATATAAAGATATTGCAGACCGAACGGAAGGGGATATTTATATCGGTGTCGTAGGTCCGGTAAGAACGGGCAAAAGCACCTTTATAAAAAAATTCATGGATATGCTTGTAATTCCAAACATCGAAAATGAATTTAAAAAAGAACGGGCTATCGATGAACTGCCGCAAAGCGCACACGGGCGCACAATAATGACAACAGAGCCAAAGTTTGTGCCCAATGAGGCTGTCGAAATCAAGATTGGCGATAATATAAACTTTAATGTCAGAATGATTGATTGCGTTGGGTATGTTGTTAAAGGCGCCACGGGGTACATTGAGGAGGACGGTCCGCGAATGGTAAACACCCCGTGGTTTGAAAATGAAATACCGTTCGAGCAGGCGGCTAAAATTGGCACTCAAAAAGTGATAAATGACCATTCCACAATAGGTATTGTAGTGACAACCGACGGGTCGGTAACCGAGATAGGGCGCGACGAATACATAGAGGCGGAAAACAGGGTAATAGACGAATTAAAAGAAATAAACAAACCGTTTGTCGTCTTGCTAAATTCCGCCAACCCGGGAAGCGACTCGGTTTTAAAATTAAAAGAAGAACTTGAGTTAAAGCATAAAGTGCCGGTAATGCCTATAAACTGCGCCCAAATGAGCTTGGAGGATATAAACGGAATTATAGAGCGCGCATTGTTTGAATTTTCGCTTGTCGAAATGACCATTGCACTCCCTTCATGGCTAAAATCGCTTGATGACAACCATTACATTAAAAAAGCGATTTCGGACATCGTTAAAAAATCGGTCAAAGATGTTACTAAGCTTCGAGAAGCCAAAAATGTTATGAACGAAATTGAAAAATGCGATTATGTAAACAAAGTTGAAATTGACGAAATAAGGCTTGGCGAGGGCAGCTTGTCACTCAATGTTCGCGCCAAAGACGGCTTGTTTTATAAGGTGCTCAGCGAGGCAAGCGGTTTGCAAATTGATTCGGACGACCAATTAATGAGCCTTATGGTTGAAATCAGCACAATAAAAGAGGAATATGATAAGTTTGCGCCCGCCTTAAAAAGCGTCCGCGAAAAAGGTTACGGCATAGTTTCCCCAACCATGGAAGAAATGACATTGGAAGACCCCGAAATAGTCAAACAAGGCAGTAGATACGGCGTACGCCTAAGGGCAAGCGCGCCTTCCATTCATATGATAAGGGCGGATATCGAAACGGAAATCAGCCCGATTGTCGGCACAGAGCGCCAATCTGAAGAGCTTATTCATTATTTGTTAAACGAATTTGATGATGACCCGGTTAGAATTTGGCAAAGCAATATTTTTGGAAAATCGTTAAACGAGCTTGTGAACGAAGGGTTGCACAACAAGTTGGGAAGAATGCCGGAAGATGCGCAGGCTAAGTTGCAAGAAACATTGCAAAGGATAATAAACGAGGGAAGTGTCGGGCTTATTTGTATAATTCTTTGACATTTTTCCCTTTTCCAAAGCCCCCTTGCGTTATAAACGCAGGGGGGCTTTTGTAAGCGCATTTTTATTAGGATTTTTTAAGCATGCTTATTTTCACATTTTTGATTTGCCACTGTGCAAGATGTCTTGCAAGCAGATTGACACGATGTCTGACATTCGCCGCAACCACCCGTTGCCGCGCTTTTTTTGAGTGTAACCCCGCATAATGTTTTGATATATTTCATTTGTACACCTCCGTTTTACTGTTTGAACGGCTTTAAATAAAAGCCCGTATTAAAACAACTATTTTCTCATGTTCACTCCGATTATTCCACCCACCGCACCGGAAAGAGCCCCAATTAACAACATTGAAAGAAAACCAACCCCCAAATGAAGTTCCCCAAACACAAGTGAGCCAAGCAAACAAAGGGTTGTTATGTAAAAAACCCCTGTTACCGCCCCGCATAGCCACCCTTTGCTTTGCGCGCTTTTTGCAACCAAAAAACCGGACATAGCTATGCTTGCTATTGTAATTAAGAGCACCGCAACGGGCACAACACCCTCTGAAATAGGCATGTATGTCACAACAACAGCCAAAACGGTTAAAAAAACCACCGTCAGCAAGTAGCAAACAGATATATTCTTGATAAATTTAACAAATGTAAGGCTGTGCTTGGGCTCGGTATCACTTTTAAACATAAAATTCCCTCCGAACATATAGCATAATATACACCGCCGCTTAAAGCATGAGTATTCACTATATATTATTCGGAAAACGAAAAATTATGACTTTAATAACACTTATCTAAGCCCTTTAATCGCATTTCTTTCAAGCTGAATTTTTGTTTTGTCCGCTCCAACCTCAACAGTAACGGTATCATCCTTTATTGCGCTTATAGTGCCGATAATTCCGCCAATTGAAGCAACCTTATCGCCAACCTTTAATGCTGCAAGCATTTCCTTCGCCTGCTTTTCACGTTTCCGCTGCGGACGAATTAACATAAAATAAAACACCCCGATAAGCAAAACAGGAAGCCCGAGCGACTGAATAATGCCCGCTGTGGGAATTCCGGCAGCCTCTGCCCCTTCCCCCACGGCATACGCTATTGTAAATAAACTCACCTTACCACCTCTTTGACATTTTTTTAAATACCTAATATATTATATATAAAAATTGTTTTTTTTGCAAGTGTTTTCTAAGGATATATGCAAAGATGGAAAACCGAGCCGTACTAAACGGGTTTTGCCAAATAAAAACAAAATCTAATTATAAAGGATGTGCAGCGGGATTGTAACCCATAGCACATCCTTTAGCATGGGAGAATCGAACCATATGGTTCGATTCCCCCATGCTTAACCAAGAAGCTAATTAAAATATTTTTTTACCAAAGGGGTTCCTCAATATATTCTACCATCAATTCAGAGCCATCCTCATTTCGTTTCGAGATGTGCGTCCTTATTGATTCTTCCATATCGCCAAACGCCCAATGCTCTCTTGACAAATCAGGGAATGAAGGTTCCACATTAGTAAGAGGTCCTCTAAACAGCATCCTATTTATCATTGTTATGGCTTCAGCCCTGGATATAGGCGTATCAGGCTTAAAGGAATTATCAGAATAGCCTTTAATGATGCCATAACGATGCATTTCTTGTATATATCCCTTTGCCCAATGGTTTTGTATATCGTTGAAATTCAATTCGGATTCCTCTATGTTATTACTTGTAGTTTCCCTAAAGTATCTCGTAATTACCGTGGCTAACTCCGCTCTGGTAATTGGATTGTTCGGGTTGAAAATCATATCTTCGCTTCCTACAAATAAACCTTTTGCCGTTGCTGTTTCAATATATTCGGCTGCCCACATTTCAACATCAACATCACTATACAACGAGGTGTTTTTAACTTCACCTTCCAACTCTAATATTCTGGCAAAAACAGCTGCTATTTCCGCCCTTGTGATGTTTTGTTCAGGTCGTACCGTGTTATCCGGATACCCCTTTATGTACCGCTTATGCGACAAGTTATATTTATCGGAATAAAGAAGTAGCGAAAGACCCGATTCATCATCCTCAATATTAATCACATTTGTTTCTGTTGTGCTGTAAATGTTTGAAGTTAGCTTTACAACTTCATCGCCGTCTTGCTCTCTAACATTTTGTAATGTCAAGTTTAAAGTTCCCTTATAATTTGCTTGCAATAAACCTAAGCTCCAAACCACCTTGTTGTTTTCAAGCGCCGCGCCGTTCGAGCCTTCAACAAATTGCAAACCGTCGGGAATTGCAACCGACAAATAAACATTTTCAGTAGTGTAGCCAAGCTTATTTGCATAATTGATTGTAAAGGTTGAGCTGTCAAGATAGTTTATACGGTTTTTATCTGTTGATATTTTATTTGCAAGGTCAACCTCTTTTACAAACACCCTTATGGTATTTCCGCCGCCCCTATTATTACTGTTGTCTGTGCTTGTGGTTGTGGTTTTCTTTTTCATTTGAAAGTCGTGCCTTACAATTTCTTCGAAAACTGATATTTTAGGGCTGGTGTATGTTTCATACCCTGATTTTGTAGCAACAATATAGTAATCCGTATACGGATATACCATATATGCATACTTTCCTTCTACGCTGCTGTCTTGAGGATTTGCATTATCGTTGGGCTCAAAGCCAATTATCGCGGGTAATTCCACAAGCTTATCATTATCATAATAATACAATCTAACATCTACGCCGCTAATAACATCACCGTTTGACGCATCTGTAATTGTGCCATATGGGTCAATAAGAATTTCATTGAGATTAAGTTCGCCATCAACACCCACCGAAGCTTTTATTCTGCCCGAAATAATTTCCCTTCCATCCTCAAATGTGTAGGTAAGCGCAAGTGAATATTCCGTGTCCTTTTCAACACCGGTCACCATAAAGATGCCCGCACTATTGATTTGCGCTGTTGCTCCGCTAACCTCAACTCCTTGGCTGTCAAATACCTTCATTCCAAGCTTGCCATCTTCGTTATTTATGATTTGTTTGCTACCATCCGTCCCTAAAGCGCCTATCAACCCCGCAATTGTTTTTTCGCAATCGAAAACTTCTGTTCCATCTCCGCTTACTACTCCTGCATGAACTTTTTGAGAGTATGTTTTTTCAACATTTGCGCCATTTACCGCAACTGTTGTTGTAACCTCAACATCGTATAATTCGCCGCCAAAAGGAATTGCTGTTGCATATTCACCATCTTCGCCTGTAACGATAATGAATTCAAAATCAACATTGCCGTCTTCGTCAAAATGTCTTATAACAACATTTGCACCGGCTATTGGCTTGTTTGAGCTGTCTTTAATAACACCTTTAACCCTCCCAGGAGCAAAAGTAAGCATAATTTGCTCAGAGTCATAAATTTCCCTTATCGGGTCAGCAACTGTTGCAGTTACCGGGAATGTTACGCTTGTGTTACCGCCTACTGCCACGGATTTGTATTCAACCGAGGCTTTACCCTCTGAGTCTGTTACTGCTGTGTTGCCATTATAAAAGTCACCCAAACTGCTCTCGGCATCAAAAACCACCTCTACGCCTTCGATTGGATTTCCATCAACATCGGTAACAGTTGCAGTAAATGTTGTTTCATCCTTGCCGTTTGCAATAATTACCTCAGGGTCTGCAATTAACGAGATAATATATTTTGCAAGTTCAAAGTCTTCTCGAATTTTGCCGTCTATTGCGTCATCATAGCTAAAGGATATTTGTCTTTCATTATCACTATAACTATTGTGTGTAACATGAATGTCATACGACCCTGCTATCACATCATCAAAGTTATATGCGCCATCAGAACCTGTGGTGAAACTATCGAAAACGGTTCCGTCGAGTGGATTTATCAGTTCCACCAATGCTCCGCCAATCACCTCAGATGTTTTCTTGTCGGTTATTATTCCATGGAGTATATATTTGTTTAAGCTATATTGTGCCGTTACAACCAAATCGCCTGTAACATTGTCAAATTCCTCATCCCAACCTGTAAATGTGTAGCCGGGGCGTGTTGGGTCTGACGGCGCAGTTGCCGCTCCGCCATGCTCTACGCTTTCGGATTTTAATTCGTTTCCGTCATGGTCTACAAACTTTACATTATAGCTGTTCTTTGAATATTGCGCCGTAACAACCAAATCGCCTGTAATATTGTCAAATTCCTCATCCCAACCTATAAATGTGTAGCCGGGGCGTGTTGGGTCTGCCGGCGCGGTTGCACCTCCGCCATGCTCTACGCTTTCGGATTTTATTTCGGCTCCGTCATGGTCTACAAACTTTACATTATAGCTGTTAATGATGTACTGCGCCGTTACAACCAAGTCGCCTGTAATATTGTCAAATTCCTCATCCCAACCTGTAAATGTGTAGCCGGGGCGCGTTGGGTCTGACGGCGCGGTTGCCGCCCCGCCATGGTCTACGCTTTCGGATTTTATTTCGTTTCCGTCATAGTCTACAAACTTTACATTATAGCTGTTAATGGTGTACTGCGCATAAACGGTAATGTTGTCCGTTACCAAAGTAGTTTCGTCAAAAGCTGTGCCGCTGCCGTCCGCATTGGCATTCCAGCCTGTGAATGTATAACCGTCCTTTGTCGGCGATGTGGGGAGTGTGCCCACCGGGTCGTTATAGTCCACCGTTTGATTGCCGGGCGCGGCTTCCGTATCGCCGCCGTTTTTGTCATATGTTACGGTGTAACTGTTCTTTGAATACTGTGCCGTTACAACCAAATCGCCTGTAACATTGTCAAATTCCTCATCCCAACCTGTAAATGTATAGCCGGGGCGTGTCGGGTCTGACGGCGCGGTTGCACCTCCGCCATGCTCTACGCTTTCGGATTTTAATTCGTTTCCATCATGGTCTACAAACTTTACATTATAGCTGTTAATGGTGTACTGTGCCGTTACAACCAAATCGCTTGTAACATTGTCAAATTCCTCATCCCAACCTGTAAATGTGTAGCCGGGGCGCGTTGGGTCTGACGGCGCGGTTGCCCCTCCGCCATGCTCTACGCTTTCGGATTTTATTTCGTTTCCGTCATGGTCTACAAACTTTACATTATAGCTGTTAATGGTGTATTGCGCCGTTACAACCAAGTCGCCTGTAACATTGTCAAACTCCTCATCCCAACCTGTAAATGTATAGCCGGGGCGTGTTGGGTCTGACGGCGCGGTTGCACCGCCGCCATGCTCTACGCTTTCGGATTTTATTTCGGTTCCGTCATGGTCTACAAACTTTACATTATAGCTGTTCTTTGAATATTGCGCCGTAACAACCAAATCGCCTGTAATATTGTCAAATTCCTCATCCCAACCTATAAATGTGTAGCCGGGGCGCGTTGGGTCTGCCGGCGCGGTTGCACCTCCGCCATGCTCTACGCTTTCGGATTTTATTTCGTTTCCGTCATGGTCTACAAACTTTACATTATAGCTGTTCTTTGAATACTGCGCCGTTACAACTAAATCGCTTGTAACATTGTCAAATTCCTCATCCCAACCTGTAAATGTGTAGCCGGGGCGCGTTGGGTCTGACGGCGCGGTTGCCGCCCCGCCATGGTCTACGCTTTCGGATTTTATTTCGTTTCCGTCATAGTCTACAAACTTTACATTATAGCTGTTAATGGTGTACTGCGCATAAACGGTAATGTTGTCCGTTACCAAAGTAGTTTCGTCAAAAGCTGTGCCGCTGCCGTCCGCATTGGCATTCCAGCCTGTGAAT
>JALOAJ010000056.1 GCA_023228885.1 Bacillota bacterium
GACGGACAAATAGACATAGGTACTATTCCAGACGTGCTAGCAGAAGTAGAAGGACTACAAGCAGAAGCTGCACCGAAGCCAGAAGTACAGACGAAAGAAGCTATTTTAAAGCAGTACGAAACAAAAGGATATAACAGATACTATGACAGCAAACGTGGCGTTATGTCAAGGTCAGGTTATGCTATGTTTGCAGAGGGAAATCTTTACAATAGAGGCAGTATGTTTGGTGATAGAATTGCTTTATACGACGGCAAACAATCTATCAAAGCAGAAGACTTAAAACCTAAAATTATAGATGCGTGGGAAAGTTATAAAAATAGCGACGCATGGGAAAACGACTTAGATTTACATTATTTAAAAGATATATCAGCGCAAGAAATTGCAGATAGTTTTAATCCAAAAGATATAATCAACAGCGCAGAAGCATACGACAACGAAGCTGTTGTTGCGTGGTTGTGGGAATATGTATTAGAACCAAACGACATTTACGCCATAACAACAAACGACGGTGCCATTGTCTTTGACGAAGATTTAATAACACATAAAGATATACACAGAAGCCCACAGCAAGCCCGTACAGACGTTAAAGCCACAAACGAACAAATATCCACCCAAGATACAAAACAGCCTGTACGCGGCGCACAGAGTGCGACAGCGCAAGATAGAGGGTACAAGTCTGTTGAAAATGCAAAGCGTATACAGGATATTGATTCTTTGAACGAAAGCATTTTAAGTAAAAATGTAAAAGAAACCAAACTTGTTAAAACAATAAAAGAAAGCCTAAATATCAAGTCTCCCATTGACGCGGAATTTAAAGCTAAACTTGCAAGCATGGAATCTCTTTACAGGGTGACAGATAATAAAACGCAAAAAAGGGTTGCCAAAAAGTTTGTAGATAACAACTTTGAATATGCTGAAAGATACATAAAAGAAAGCGAAGTATTGCAAACAGCAGCAGACGCGGCAATTATTTCAGAAATAATAGAGCGTTACAGACAAACAGGCAGAGCGGATGAAGCACTTGCTATGATACGGCAAACAGCCGTTAAGTTTTCTAAAGCAGGGCAACATGTGCAATCTGCCGCTATATGGGCGAAGATGACACCCGAAGGAGCAATAAAAGGTATTGAGCAAAGCATAGCAAAAATGAATAAAACCACAAGGAAACAATTTTCTATGTCAGAGCAAGACGCTCAATACGTTATGGATAATGTTGTGAAACTTTCCAACCTGAACGCGCCGGAACTAGCCAACTTGTTTATAGAAATATCTAAAAAGCGCAACAGAAATCTTGGCAAGTCAACTAATGCGGAGCTAGAGTACCTTGTATCTCAAAATAACATATCAACATTAAAGGACGCAGTATATCAAAACCTAGTATTAACGGTATTAGACAAAGTACCGCGTTCTTTAGGGCGTAAAATTTCTACTATACAGGCGTTTTCGCATTTAATAAATCCGAGAACAATAATTAGAAACGTAGTATCTAACACGTTGTTTAAATATCAAGAAATGTTGTCTGATTATTCATCGGCTATATTCGACATACTTATTTCATTGAAAACAAAGCAACGTACCGTAGCAATGCCAGATCCGCGCAATGTAAAACAAAACTTTGAGGCAAGCAAAAACTACGCACGCAGAGCAAACTTTGAAATACAGACAGGTATACATTTAGATGATACACAGGGTAAATACGAATTGTTTGCGCTTGAAACATTTACCGCGCTTAACAACAAGGTATTAAACAAAATAGAAAAGCTATTAGGGTATGGGCTTAAAACGCCAGACCAATTCGCTAAAGGCGCAGTAGAGATAAGCGAAATAAGGCGGCAGCTTGCTTTGATGGGTAAGAATGTTCAAGGCAAAACAATAGAAGAACTTTTTGAAATGGCCGACAATGAAACTTTAACAATAGCAAAACAAAAAGCTCTTTATAACACGTTTCAGGATGATGGATTTATAGCAGGGTTTTTACAATCCGCAAAAAAACTTTTAAACAAAGTGGGCTTAAACAAAGGAGATTGGGGATTAGGCGATTTAACGATTAAGTATACCAGAGTTCCCGGCAACCTTATCCAACGCGCCATTGACTATACTCCGCTTGGAGCGTTAAAGGTTCTTAAATACATAGGCACAAAAAACCTTACACGGACACAGCAGCGTGATATTGCACAAACCTTTGGCAGAGCAATAACAGGTACAACTATGATATGGATAGGCAGTTTACTATCGCAACTTGGCATAATAATAAGTCCTCCTGATGAAAACAAACGCGAAAAAGACTTTTTCAAAGATGCGGGACTTACAGGCAGACAAATAAACATATCGGCTATTGAAAGGTTGATTGAAGGTAAAGACGTTGCGCTACAAGAGGGCGACCATTTTCTATCTTTTGATTTTTTAGAAACTATAAATCCGCACTTGAGCATGGGGCATGAACTGGCAAAAGCAACAGATAAACAGTATACGGCTGACAAAATAGCGGCCAGTGTAAGCAATACGTTCTTTGATGAAATATTAGACCTTCCTACAATGTATATCATTAACAGCATGGTTTACGAAGGACAAAAAGAAGATGGCACGTTCATAGATGTTGTGTCTGTGCCGTTTACACAAGCGATACCGGGCTTTATACCAGCACCTTTAAGACAAGCTGTATCTGCTGCCGATTCTACGCAAAGAGAGCGTAAAGGATGGGAAGATTCTGTTATTCTTAATACTCCGTGGCGCGGAACATTGCCGCCTAGTCTTGGAACATTCGGACAAAAGAAAAAACAAGACACTGGCATATTGACATTCTTTAACCCCGGACGCTCAAGCACTTATTTGCCGTTAAGGTTTACAAAAGAGCTTAAAAACTTGGTTGATAAGTTTGGCGATTATGAATTGTACCCTAGCGGAACAAAGGTAAAAAAGTTTAATCGCAACGGTAAAACTTACGAGCTATCAGAAAAAGAACAACAAGAATTTATGGTTTTGTATGGCGATATTTTAGCTGATTATTACGATATTATCTTATCATCTAAACTTTCAGATGAAGAAAAAATCAAAAAGCTAAAAAGGGGACAAACAGAAATTAAAGATATGGTAAAAGACAATTACCTATTTAAGAAAGGAAAATAAAAGGCGTATCAGAGGAAATATCAAAATACATGGCACAAAAAAGAAGATGACTACAGAAAGATAGCAACTGATTTTTATAAGAAAGGAATAAAAAAATGAACAGCGGAAAAATCCTCAAAGACAGAGGCAAGCCCTATAAGTATGATGCTGACGTAGAAAAAGTGCAGTTTATACTTGAAAACGGCGGGTTTTCGGTTGGCAAATCAGGTATTGACGGCAAGTACGGAAAAGACACCGCAAAAGCTGTAAAGGCGTATCAAAAAACATACGGACTGAAAGTAGACGGCATTGTTGGAAAAGAAACGTGGGGACACATGACAGCAGAGCAAAACACATATGACGATGTTTTAGGATTCCAGCAGCTACTCAACATCTTTGGTTATTCTTGTGGAGCAGAGGACGCGATATTCGGAAAAAAGACGAAAGCGGCATGTAAGAAGTTCCAGAAGCAAATGGGAATTGCCGTTGACGGCAAACTCGGACGCGAGACATGGAACGCTATTTTGCACATGGAAACACGGTTAATAACATGGGGCTTTATCGTAACACGGTGGAGCGTACAGCAGTTTATAGGCGCAATGGGGTTAAACCCTAAACTGTGCGCTGGCAAAAACACGCTTAAAAAACTCAACGAAAAACCTATTGTTTCACGGTTTAAAGAATCCGACATGGTTTGCCAGTGTAACAAAAAATATTGTGACGGTTATCCTGCCGGACGCGGCAAATATTACGGCGTTGCGATTATGGCAGAACGCATTATCCGCGCTGCAGAAAAGGGCGGCAAAATAGACGCTTATATACCTTCTCGTAAACGCAAAACCAAAGGCGGCGGTATAGCAGGAGGCTACAGGTGCGCAAAATGGAACGTTGACCGCAAAGGCGCAAAATCCTCACAGCATTTAGAGGGCGTGGCTATTGATATTGCATGTGACAACAAGGCAGATTTAAAGCTGTTACAGAAATACGCTAAGAAGTTAAACGTATACGGCGGCGTAGGTGACGAGGGCGCAAACGTAGTACATGTGGACTTGCGAGGGAAAAAATCAAGATGGAAATATAATTAAAGGACGGGCGCGACTATGGAAGCAAAAGAACGCGATAAGCTATTAATCGAAATGTACGGTTCGGTCAAGAGAATAGACGAAAAACTAGATAATGTTTGTGAACAAACGAAAGACCACCGAGAGAGAATAAAAACACTTGAATTAAAACCGGGTAAAAGGTGGGAATCGTTTGTGTCAGGAATTATCGGGGCTATCATAGGTGCTGTTGTCGCGTTCTTTACTAAACGATAAAGGAGATATTGAATGACTTGGCAAGATAAAGCGCTTAGATTATGGCTTGATAATACAAGCTGGAAGGTTATTGTGGATTTACTGACAAGCGAGTACCCCGGCGCACATCTAAACCGAGACAGAATAAGAGACTACATAAGATGCACACAGGAATATAAAGACAAGCAAAAACAAAAATACATAGACAAGAAAGAACCTAAAGACACCGACATAGACGAGTATATTCAAGCCATGTACGAGTTACAGGAAAAGCAGGAGAGACTTGATACTAAACAGGTTAAAGCAACGTTTAGAGTGCCGGAAAATAAACCAGTTGCTATTGCTTTATGGGGCGATTGGCACGTTGGGGCTTCGGGGGTAGATTATAAACGACTTGACAAGGACACCGACACCATAGGCAACACCGAGGGGCTGTATTGGGTAGGCATGGGCGATTACAAAGACAATTATCAATCTTTCGGGCATATCGGCGCACAGTATGAACAAGTCATACAACCGGGTATGCAGGACAGGGCTGTGCTGCACCGATTAAAAGATGTATCAGAAAACAATATTGCTTTAATCCGAGGTTGCCATGACGATTGGGATTACAAGACTACAAACAAAGATTTTATATCTACGATGTGCGCCGTAACAGGCGCTTTTAATTTGTGGCACGGCGGAGATTTAACAATTGAGGCTGGCACACAAAAATACCATTTTAAACTACGACACAAATACAAGTTTGAATCATCGTTGAACGTAGAAAACTCTATGCGCCGCATTATGGAGATACAAGGTGCTTGCGATGTAGCCGGGGCTGCACACTTGCACAACCCGTATTACATTGAACGTCATTTAATGGGCGAGTTTAGAGTTATGTGCAGGACAGGCAGCTACAAAATATGGGACGAGTTCGGGCAAAAATTAGCCGGATATAAAGGTAAACCGGGAATACCGACAATTATTTTATATCCAGACAAGCACCGCATGATACCTTTGTTTCTTGACGATGCAGTAACAGTATTAAGAGGGCTTAGATTATGAGTTACGAAGAAGCACAAGACTATTGGGATAATCTGGTACAACTACCACCGACGCGCAAAAGGCGTGTTTTTTTAAGTCATCCGTATGCGGATAACCCAGCACAAAACAAACTAAAAAATTTAGAACTCTTGTACGTTCTGAAAGACCAATACACAGACATTCTCTTTATATCGCCTTTGTTGTTGTTTGATTATTTAACATCAGACGATGCTAGAGAGGATATTATGATGTTCTGCAAAGGAATGATTATGTATCTTTGTGATGAAGTTTGGAGTTATGGAGATTCAGAAGGTTGTAAAAAAGAAATCGAATATGCTAAAAAAGCGGGCGTACCCGTTTACAAGAAAGGATAATAAAAATGATTAACTGGACAGATGTAGTTATTGCCGGAATAGGCATAGTGTTTACAGGCGCAATAATACCGCTTGTCAAAGCTGGTATTCAGTGGTTGCGTAGCAAGTCTAACAGTGAAGCTATCCGTTCCGCACTAGACGAGGCAGAGCGCATAGCGGAAAAAACAGTTTTGAATTTACAGCAGACAATGGTTGACGGATTAAAAGACGCTGGCGAGTTTACAAGCGAAAAAGCAAAAGAAGTTATGGAGCTTGCTTTTCAAAATTTCATTAATGACATATCGCAAGAGACATTCAAAACGCTTACTAATAATGTAGAGAGCATAGAGCAGTATGTCAGAAGTTTAATTGAGGCGCGTCTTTACGCTATGAAATCTCAAAAACTATTATAAGGGAAATCCCGACATACTGAATATTTATACCTGTATTTTTATTCTCCGTATATACATATTTATACGCCCCGATATTCGGGGCTTTTATTTTTTTGACTGCCATTTTGACTGCCATTTTACTGCTATGCGGACAGTACATAACCCACGCAAACAGTACCCATAAAATGCCATTAATAATACAACATATAAGAAATAGCCCTATATAAAGCGGTTTTTTTAGGTATTGACTTATATAGAGCCAAAATGATAGAATAGCAAACATCGGGCGGGCGTGGCGGAATTGGCAGACGCGCCAGACTTAGGAACTGGTGTATAGCCTTTTATATCGGGCAAAAACCCTTGTTGACGGCAATTGTGACGGCTAATATTTGAGTTTTATAATATTGTCCTTTAAATCCTCTGTATTAACGTGTGTATAAATTTGCGTTGTGGCTATATCAGAGTGACCGAGCAATTCACGCACAACATGAATATTTACGCCACTGTTCAGCAAGTATGTTGCGAACGAATGACGGCACTTGTGACCGCTTTTGTACTCAACGCCGGACGCTTTAATAAACTTTTTGTACCTATAATTAAACTGGTCTTTTGTCATAGGCTTGCCGTCTACCGACAAAACAGAAAAACAATCTTTCCAACATACTCAAGCGTATAATCTTTTTCTATTCTTAACTTTTTTAACCGTGTACCAATATCCATAATTCCGTCCTCCGTGCCCTATTCTACATTAACGTATCGTAAAATGCAACACATTCAGCAAAAAATAACTTGACAAGATACTTTTCAACATATATAATCAAAGTATCTTAAAAAGCGACAAGGAGATTCGACAATGAAAGTCAATGAAATAAAGGGGCGTATTGTGGCAAAGGGTTACACTCAAGAACAATTTGCACAAATGCTTGGAATGTCAAAGCGTACATGGTGGTACAGGCTCAAAAAAAAAGAGTTTGGCTCAAATGATATAAAGAATATGATTAAGCTGCTGGATATAAAAAATCCAATGGAAATTTTTTTTGAGGAATAAGTAACGCGACAAGTTGCTTTTGTTAGGACAAGCCTAAACAGATTTAAAAAAGGAGCGTAGACACATGACAGCCTATAAAGCCTACAAGGTTAAAAAGGACGAAAACGGAAACGAGATATTGTACTGCCAAAACCAAGAGTATAAAGAGGGTGAAACATACGAAATGGAAGGTTTGCCTGTGTGCTGTCAAAAAGGGTATCACGCTTGCGAAAACCCGCTTGATGTTTTGAACTACTATGATTTATGCGGCAGCGCGTTTACCGAGGTTGAGGCTGTCGGTGAAGTGCATAAGCGTGACGATGAAGATTCAAAGTTTGCGACAAACAAAATTAAAATTGGCGCAAGGCTTGATTTAAAAGGTTTTATACAGGCGAGTTTTCAGTTTTTATGGGAACGGTGCAAAAAAGGCGAAGCTGTTAGTAGCGAAAGAAATTCAAAGTTAGCCGCCTCGGGATATTACTCACAGTTAGCCGCCTCGGGATATTACTCACAGTTAGCCGCCTCGGGAGATAACTCACAGTTAGCCGCCTCGGGACATTACTCAAAGTTAGCCGCCTCGGGATATTACTCAAAGTTAGCCGCCTCGGGAGATTCATCAAAGTTAGAAATGACGGGCGAAGATTCGGTAGGTGCGGCTATTGGAATAGATGGAATAGCAAAAGGCAAAACAGGCTGTTGGATTACTTTGGCTGAATGGAAATACAATTACGAAAAATCACGATATGTGCCAGTATGTGTGAAGTCTGCTCAAATAGACGGTAAAAAATTAAAAGCAGATATCTTTTATAAGTTAATAAATGGGGAGTTTGTAGAGCAATGATGGAAACGCTCACAGTCAGAGAGACAGCAAAACGTTTTAAAGTTGACGATGAAACCATAAGAATAGGTTTACGCAATGGCTCATTAAAAGAATATGGGTTTGCAATAAACACAGGCACACGTTTTGTATATGTAATCTCTAAAATTGCTGTGGAGGATTTCTTGAAAAAGGAGAAAGAAGAAATGGACGAATCACGTTTTGCCCTTAGTTATATGGAAGGGTATCTCAAGGGGGCAGTGCAAAGCGTAAAAGGAGGGTTTTGCACTGCAGAATGGGCGTTAAAAGACGCATACGAAGAAATACAAAAGCAACGTCTATTAATCAAGGGTGGCAGATACAACAGGGCAGAAGAAAAGGCAGAAGTGAATTACAAAAAAGAACTGGATGAAGATTTAGCGGCACAAGGAGAAATTTTAAGGTGACGTACTTACTTATAGTATACGCAATGTTCTTTGTGTTTTGCGGTGCTCTAGCGATTATCGAAAGGAAAAAAATAAGATGAATTGTTTTGCAGATAAACCTAAAGGCTGTGAAGCGTTAAACAAAAAAGTCTGTGATAGCTGTCCGTTTTACAAAACAACAGAAGATAACAAAAAATCTATACAAAAAGCGTACAGACGTATAGCAAGCCTAGATAAAGCACAGCAACTAGCAATAGCCAATAAATATTTTAAGCATAAAATGCCGTGGACGGAAACACAGGAGAATTAACGGCAGACCGATTCCGCTAAACAGGAATCCTCCACCGTTTAGCGGCTTTATGGGGAATAAGAGGCAGACGGACAATTACGAGCCGTGCGGGTGGAATCCCTGCATTCCCCACTAAAAACCTTGTAGAGAATGACAAAGCGGAAGAAAAGACGCTTGACAGCCGGACAGACGGCAATAAACAAAGGAGATAAAGCATGAACAATAGCTTTGCAACTGCATTAAAACAAGGATTAACAAGAGAAGAAAAAATACGCGACAAGTTTTATATCACAGACATTGGTAAGGCATGTGACGGGTGCATGAGGTGTCTTTACCTTGATTTTCAACATGCACCAAAAGCAGACTTGGGCGTTGGAAAGTTATTAATGTTTGAACACGGTAATAGAATACATGACACTATAAACGAATTTCTTTTACAGTCGGAACTGTTTAAAAATGTAATAGCAGAGCAAAGGTGTGAACTAAACATAGATGGGCATGTATTTAGTGGTCGGTATGATTGTAAAGCGGAAGTTGAAGGCAAAGAAGTTATTATTGATTATAAGACAGTTCGCGGCGCAGCCTTTCAACACCTTGACGAGCCAAAGGAAAGCCACGCTGCACAGGTTATGGCGTATCTCATGGCATTAAATCTTTATGAAGGACATGTTGTCTACATTGACCGAGAAGGACAAAACGGATTTAGAATATTTGGCATAGGGCGTGATGACGAGTATGTTATCAGCCTTGCGCGAAAGTGCATTAAAGCCAAAGAAACGCAAGCAAATATATTAAAACCAATTTACAAAAAAGAAGAACTAAAAACAAAAATTAACTACTATGTGTCTTGTCCGTGGCAATGCTCTTATTGTGATTATTATGGTATAAGCTGTGACGGCGCAATGCCTAAAGAACTAGATATTGGTAAGGCGTGGGCGGCAGAAAAAAAGGGTGGAGAGCTGAACATCAAAGAAGGTTTTGAGCCTTATTTTAAAGATATGGAGAAGTTCAATGTTTAGAGAATTAAAGGCGGAAGAAATAGACGTTAGGATAGGTAAGATTGGTAAAAACATGACTACTCTTTTACTTTATAAAGATGCAAGAGTTGATATGGATATTCTTGATGAAACGGTTGGAGCAATGAATTGGCAGCGCGAGCCGCTAATGGTTGGGGTAAACCTGCATTGCGTAGTTTCGTTATGGGATTCCGAAAAAAAACAATGGGTTTCTAAATCTGACGTTGGCACTGAAAGTTATTCAGAAAAAGAAAAAGGGCAAGCCTCTGATAGCTTTAAACGTGCATGTGTAAATTGGGGAATAGGAAGGGAACTGTATACAGCAAAAAACATTAGAGTGCCAAACAAAATGATAG
>JALOAJ010000057.1 GCA_023228885.1 Bacillota bacterium
TTTGTATAAACAAAAATGGGGTCGGCATGCATCAAGTTTTCAATTTTTTCGTTAACATCTGCCAAAACCAATGTTTTAAGCGATACAATGCCAAGCAAATGTCGTGCAGAATCCGTTACATAGCAAGTGTAAATCGTCTCTTTGTTGGGGGCTGTTTCCCGTATCCTGCTAAGCACTTCTTTAACTGTGAGTTCCTTCTTTATGTCTACAAATTCAATCGTCATAATGCTGCCGGCAGAGTTTTCGGGATATGCTAAAAATTGATTGATGAGCCGCCGCTCAACCTCGCTGGTGTTGCGTAAAATCTTTTTTACAACATATGCCGGCATTTCTTCCAAATAGTCGACCTTATCATCAAAATATAAGTCAGCCACAATGTCTGCCAGCTCTTTTTCGTTTATAAGCGCCGATATTTCTGCCTGCCGCTCAACCGAAAGATAAGAAAACACCTCTGATGCCATTTCTTTGGGCAATAGGCGAAAAAAAAGCAATGAATGCTTTTCGTCAAGCTCGTTTATAAATTCCGCTATATCAGCCGTTCGATATCCGCCAAGCTTTTCCCTTAAAATATTATATTTTTTTTCGTTCAAAAGCTGCATCGTTTTTTCAAAATCCATAATGTCACACCCTTTTCATTTGCTAACAGGGTATTGAACAATCAGAGCATCAGGCTTTTGTTCCTTATTATTCTAAATCCCCTTACAATATAATATCACAAAAGGGGCATTCTGACAACAAAAATCGATTATTTTATGTGCCGTACCAATTAATTTATAGCAATTAATACTTTTTCAGCGCCGCCCCGTCATAATAATTTTCAAGTATAGTTTTGTAATCTGCGCCGCATTTTGCCATGTAGTTTGCCCCATATTGGCTAAGCCCCACACCGTGACCGTACCCTTCAACTTCGAATATAACATTTTTATCGTCAATACTCATGTTAAAATATGTTGATTTAAGGTCAAAGAGGGTGCGCATTTTAGCGCCGTCTATGCAAACACCGCCAACTTCAATCGATTTAATGTAATTTCCGTCCGTTTTGGCAGCAGCGCCTATCCATTTTGAAAAATCATCGGGAAACTTTGCATTGTCAAATTCCTCAATTATTTTTTTTGTAAAATCTTCATGCTTTATGCAAACTGATGTTATATAATCAGCCTTTTGTTCCTCCCCGCCCGTTTGGACGCTTTTTAAATACGGCACATCCCTTTCCCAAACATCGCCGCTTGCCTGCGTATGCCCACCGGCGCTTGCCGAATGAAATACCGCCAAAATAGGCTGTTCGTCATAAACCATGATTTCCCCCGCTGTTTCGTCAACGCAGCTTGAAATTTTTTCGTAATTTTTATTCATCCATTCCAAACCATGCTTTTGTAAAAGAAAATCATATGAGCAGTATGCTGTGCAATGCATGGGGTTTGTGCAAATGGCGGCGTTTGGGTGTTCTGCAGGTGCCGACGAGGGGCTGTCCGAAAACTGTTTAAGCTTATGGTACGCATAAGTGCGTGCCGCAACCGCCTGCGCTTTTAGAGCCTCCTTTTCAAATGATGCCGGCATTTCGGCTACCACGACGCCTTTTAAATATTCTTCAAAGTCAATCGTGTTAGTGTCTTTGACCTCGGTAAAAAATATGTCAATGTTTTTGGGTAAAATGCTGCTGCTGTCAACAACATAATTTGAGCTATCGTCGGAAAAACGACCCATGCCGATTAAAACGGGCAAGGAAAGGGCAACTATAATACAACCCACATAAGTTAAAAGTAAGCGTTTCATTGGTAAAAACCATACCTTTCATTATACTTTGGTTATATTATACACATAAATATCAAAAGTTAGAACAAGCAAATAAATTTCTTGACATATATATGTATTTATTATATACTCTGTGGAGTACAGGCATTATCGATGCCTAAAATGGCTTTATGGCGGAACGGAGCAAGTTTATGCGTCAAGCAAGCAGAATATTTGCGTTGCTTATAATGGTTGTGTTTTTGTCATCAATATTTTCGTCAACTGCTGTTACCGTTTCGGCGGCGCAGGGCACAGACGACACATCATCAATTCGCGGTCTTGGCGCTGATTGTTATATCTGCTTGCCTAAAGAAAATGTATCAGAGGTTGGCAGCGCCAAATATTATATGGGAAACGGTTTGTGGCATGCGGAAACGCTTATTGAAAAAAGCGTAAAGCCCTGTTGGGTTTTGCCATGTTTTTTTATGCCCACTTCAGATAAAATTGTAAAGGTGATATACAAAAAGGACGGTAAAAAATGACTTATAAAAATTGTTTCGGGGATAATATTAATACATTTTAAGAGGAGGAGTTGTTATTGCGCAACAATAAAGCAACATTTTTTGTTTTGGCTGCAATAGCTGTTTTACTTGGGTATGTAGCTTTTTTTGGATTTGAATTTTCAATCGGCAATAATAAAACATACGAAATAAAGGGCGCTGACAAAATGCGCTACGGGATTGACATCAGGGGCGGCATTGAAGCGGTATATGAGCCCAAGGATGCCGATATTAGACCGACTGAGGCGCAGCTTGATTCCGCGCGTGCCATAATTGAAACGAGGTTAGACCTTAAAAACATTACCGACAGGGAAATTACGGTGGATGTTGATAACGGTTTGATTATAGTGCGTTTCCCGTGGGCATCGACCGAGATTGATTTTGACCCGCAAAAGGCGATAGCCGAAATTGGTCAAACAGCAATGCTGTCATTTAGGAATCCGGAGGGTGAAATTTTGCTAAAGGGGGATACCGTCGTTAGCAGTAAACCCGAATATGACCCACAGCAGCGTTCATATCATATAGCCCTTGAATTTAACAACGAGGGCGCGCAACTGTTTGAACAGGCAACACGAAGCCTTATGGGTAAGAATATCTCTATTTTTATGGACGAGGACGAAATTTCTTCGCCAAGGGTAAACGAGGCAATTGCCGGCGGGCGTGCCGTTATAACGGGGCAGTTTACGGCAGAAACGGCAAAAAAACTTTCGAACCAAATAAGCTCGGGCGCCCTTCCGTTTTCGCTCAAATCGGAAAGCAACAGCACAATAAGCCCCAAGCTTGGAAAGTCAGCCCTTGATGTTATGTTAAGGGCAGGGATTTTGGCTTTTATACTTGTATGCTTGTTTATGTTGTTCTTTTATCGATTACCCGGTTTTGTTTCAATCTTTGCCTTTAGCTTAGTGGTAGTGGGGCAAATACTGGCGCTTTCAATACCGCAGTTTACGCTAACCCTTCCCGGTATTGCCGCTGTTATTTTAACTATCGGCATGGGGGTTGATGCAAACATAATTACAGCCGAGCGAATTAAAGAAGAGGTTGTTGCGGGAAAAACCGTCGGAGCGGCGATAGATTCGGGCTTTCATAAGGCGTTTACAGCGGTGCTTGACGGTAACATTACCGTTGCAATTGTGGCAGTTATCTTAATGAAGTTCGGCTCCGGCACAATGATTTCGTTTGGATATTCACTGTTTGCAGGCGTAATTCTTAACTTTTTAGTCGGCATTAACGCGTCTAAGCTTATGGTTAGTTCGCTAAGCCAATTTAAAGGGCTTAGAAAGCCTGTGCTTTTTGGAGCAAGGAGGGAAGCAAAATGATTAAATTTTATAATAACAGATGGAGATATTTTATAATTTCAATCGTTGCATTGGCAGTCGGCGTTATAGCGTTTTTTATAAACGGCGTTTCACTTGATATCCAATTTAAAGGCGGCGCTATTATTAAATACAGCTATACGGGAGATGTAGATTTTTCGGAGGTTAGCGCAATTGTCACCGAAAAGCTAAACAGAGGCGTTGAAATTCAAGAAACAACCAGCAATGTTGACAATGTCGAAACAAAGAGCATTGTTTTAAATTTGGCAGACAATGAAGGTCTTTCGGAGGATGAGCAAATAGCTTTGGACGAGGCGCTGAAAGAAAGGTTTCCGAATTCTGACCTTACCTTGACCGGCTCATCGGTTGTTAAGCCTTTTATAGGTAGAAGGTTTTTTATCACCAGCATTCGCGCGGTTTTGCTTGCCTCGTTGTTGATTATGATTTTTATTTGGTACAGGTTTAGAAAAATATCCGGTGCATCCGCAGGGGTGATGGCGTTGGTTGCGCTTTTGCACGATGTTGCCATTGTGTTTTTCGTCTTTATCGTGTTTAAAATGCCGATTAACGATTCATTTATCGCGGCTGCACTTACAATAGTCGGTTATTCAATTAACGATACCATTGTAATTTATGACCGTATTCGTGAAAACAGAAGGCTGCTTGGCGTAAAGGTGCCGGTTGACGAACTTGTGGACAAAAGCATTAACCAATCGCTGGTGCGCTCAATAAACACAAGCATTACAACCTTTGTCAGCATAACAATAGTTTATATTTTTGCTTTGATTTACAATATCGATTCAATTAAGTCATTCGCACTGCCGATGATGTTTGGTATTGTATCGGGTTGTTACTCGTCTGTGTGTTTGGCAGGGCCGCTTTGGGTTTCGTGGCAAAAGTTTAAATCAAAGGCAAAAACCGCATAATGTGTTTTTAAATAATAAATTGTTTTTGGAAAAACTTTTTTAATCTATAAAGGCTGTGTAGATGTAGGATTATTTACACGGCCTTTTATATATGTTGTTGAAGGGGTTTTAATTATTTTTAAATTGGGGGTGCCAGCTACATGTCAGGCAGAAATCGTGCAACAGGATGGCAGCATGCAAAGCTTTCCGGGCATGAAAACGAGGCGTTAATTGCACAGTTAACAAAAAAAAATAAAGCGCTTCAAAATCGAATATTAAAATGCGCGCATATTAATGATGTTGCCGTTGTTGATGTTGAGTACGGCGGGTTAGCGGAAAAAAATGTAGATTGCATATTCTCGGGCAAAAAAACAAAATCTAAAACAGATATGAGCCTATTTTTGTCAAATGGCGAACGATTAAATGTTTCCATAAAAAAAGAAAGGTCAGGTCAGGTCTTTTTAATCGGTATAGACCGATTTATACAGGGATTTGAACGCCAGTACTTGCAAACAATACCGTCGGCGGTTAAAAGGGCAATCGCGCTGTATTTCGGCTCTGCGCACGACATACCCGAAGTTATTTTCAAATGCGCCACTTCGCGCATAGACATGCAAACAAAAAAGCACAGGCTGGTTGCTGAAACGCTAAAGGCTTACGATTTTAATCTTGCAAATATTTTAATTTCTTGGATTAACGCCAACATAAGCAATCTGTTTGATTTTTGCTTTTCAAGGGGGCTGGCAAAAAATAAAAAGGATTATGCTCAAATCATATGGTATAAAAACATGCTTGGTGAAAATGAGCTTGATAAATTAATCTATTTGCCCGATATATTAAAAAGAGTTCCTCCAACAGCGGAATATGGGAATAAGAATGGGGGCAGCACTATCCAGTTGCCATTCGGCTTTGTTCAATGGCACAGCCCAAGTAAAAAAACTCCAGGAAGCTTACAGTTTCATCATAATTACAGCAAAATTGTTGACTTATTGCCATAAGGTCAGCATTTATTCGCTAAAAGCAAAGGCTTCAAGCATTTGATTGGCTATTGCAACGGATAATAGCGGCGGCACTGCATTGCCTATTTCCAACCGTTTCATGCCATCGCTCCCGTAAAACTTATAACTGTCCGGAAAACTTTGAAGTCTGGCGCCTTCTCTTATAGACATTGCGCGCGAATCCCTGGGGTGTATACACCTTGATGAGGATGGGCATGCAAAGTTTCGCGTAATAGTTGTTGAAGGTTTTTCCCACCATAGCTTGGCATAAGTGTTGCCGTACCCGCTTTTGGGTCTGATGCTTTCGGGAAGGTCGTTTTTGCTTTGCCCGTCTTTTAAAGTTTTCATAATTTCTATCAGGTGCTGACCGTTTTTCGGAGAAGTATGCTCCGTTAGCTCGGATGCATCTCTGACAAATTTTAAAAACTCGTTATCCGGCTCTTTTGTATAGTTGTCGGCGCTTTCCCCGCTTTTTAAAACGGGCAGGTCGCCAATAGCATCTTTTAGCGATATGTAGGGCTTTAACAACGGACCGCAGCCGTGGGTTTCGGGTGGATATACAAAGGGGTTTGTTTCCTTAAACCCTACAAGTATAACCCTCTCGCGCTGCTGCGGAACGCCGTAATCAACAGCGTTTAGCACTTTGTATTTAAGCGAATATCCAAGCCTTTCAAACTCTGTTTTAACATTATTGAACAGCCTGCCTTTGTCCATGCTCAAAAGCCCGACAACATTCTCATATATAAATGCTTTCGGGTTTAAAATTTCAAGCATCCTTTTATATTGTAAAAATAAATTCGCCCTTTCGTCTAATCGTCTTTTACCGAGTGTCGAATACGATTGGCAAGGCGGACCACCGATAATAAGGTCAATTTCTTTAGACTCCAATGCAGTTTCCAAATATTCCTTCGTCAGCTCGTTGATGTCGCAGTTTAAAAGTTTTACATCCGGATAATTTAAAGAATAGGCAATGGATATATCCTTTTTTATTTCGTTTGCGGCAACAATGTTAAATTCCGGCAACTTGGAAAAGCCGTAACTTAACCCCCCGACGCCGGCAAACAAGTCCAATATATTATATTTTTTCAACTTCTGCCTCATTCCTGCTTATTGTGCAAGATAAATTTATTTTATACCATAAATGCTGGAAGGGTTTTTTAACAACTTTTAAAACAACTCTCCATTTTTAATTTTACAATAGAACCATGCCAAAGTCAACCCATCTTATGTCGATATTTTTTTGCTTCTATACAACTAAATCTTTTGTTTGCTTCATAAGTTAAAATAAGGGGGCAGAATAAGTAATTGAATTGGAGCTGATAATAGATGATGATAGCAGTAAACCCAAAAAAACTCTTGCCTGCAATAATTTTAATAAGCGCTGTGCTTATAATTTTATCCTTAATAGGCAGTGACAGGTATTATTCCGTTCATACAGCAACAACGGAAAGCGAAAAGGTTGAAAAGAAATATATTAAATGGGTTGATATGAGCATACCGTATAATGTGATGGAAAGCGCGCTTGAGGCGGATATACGCTCACAAAGCGCTGAAGTTAAGCTAAGTTGGATTGAGCTTATGGCATACCTTGCCGCAAAGTATGGCGGAAACTTTAAATCATACAAAAAAAGTGACCTTGGCGGGCTAATCGAACAGCTTGAAGGCGGGAAGTCGATGGCGGAAATTGCGCAGGACAAAAAACTGTATCCATATTATTTAGAGGCGTATACCGCAATTTTTGCGGAATTTGTGGGAGAACATAAAGTTTTAACAGAGCAAGACGGCAAAAAGGCGTGGGAGGATAAATACGGTTTAAAGGTTTATTCGCCCGTTGCAAAGGGCTATGGTTTTTCACATTGCGATGATTTCGGCAATGGGCGCTCCTTCGGATACCGGCGCAAGCATCTTGGCAACGATTTAATGGGCGGCGTCGGAACGCCGATAATTGCAATAGAATCAGGCACAATAGAGGCAATGGGCTGGAATATATACGGCGGGTGGCGGGTTGGAATTCGCAGCTTTGATAAAAGGAGGTATTACTATTATGCCCACCTTAGGAAAGACCATCCTTTTCACAAAGAACTGGCGGAAGGTCAAATAGTTATGGCGGGCGATGTAATAGGATATTTAGGCATGACGGGATACAGCAGAAAAGAGAACGTAAACAACATTAATGTTCCGCATTTGCATTTAGGGTTGCAGCTCATTTTTGACGAAAGCCAAAAAGAAGGAGTAAATCAAATATGGATAGATGTTTACAATATTGTGGAACTGCTTAAAAAAAATAAATCGGCGGTTGTAAGAAATGTTCAAACCAAAGACTTTTATCGAACAGGTGATATACACGACAGCAGCGTGCCCGACTAAAAAAGCGGGGTTTAAGGCTTGCAAAAGCCAAAATTTAGTGCTATAATTTAGTGTATAACAGCGTTGTAAGCGAAAGAAGGGGATAATCTTGATAGATGTAATTATAATAGGTAACGGGCCTGCGGGCATATCCGCCGCGCTTTATGCAAGGCGTGGGGGGCTTCGCACTCTTGTTATCGGGCGCGATAACGGCTCGCTTGCCAAGGCGGATAAAATCGAAAATTATTTTGGTTTCGCCCAGCCCGTATCGGGTGAAGAGCTTATAAATGATGGCATTGTTTCGGCAAAGCGCTTAGGCGTTGATGTAATAACCGATGAGGTTATAGGTATGCAATATAACGGCAATATAATTATAAAGACACAGCAGGGGCAGTACGAGGCGTTAAGCGCCATTATAGCAACCGGCATTACGCGCAATGCGCCCAAAATAAAAGGTCTAGCACAGTTTGAAGGCAAGGGTGTAAGCTATTGTGCGGTGTGCGATGGCTTCTTTTACAGGGGAAAAGATGTGTGCGTTATAGGCGAGGGCAGTTATGCGGCTCATGAAGCGGCTGAACTTTTGCCGATTGTAAACACCGTTACGATTGCGACAAATGGGGCGGATATTTCCGCCTATGTGCCGGACGGTGTAAAGGTTATAACAGAAAAGATAACCGAAGTGAAGGGTGCAGGGTTGGTTGAGTCAATAGAGTTTGAAAATGGCGAAACCCTAAATGTTAGCGGCATTTTTATCGCGGTAGGCGCTGCCGGCAGCACAGACCTTGCAAAAAAAGTAGGCGCCCAAATTGATGGCAATAAAATAATTGTTGACGATAACATGGCAACCAATGTGCCGGGCTTATACGCCGCGGGGGATTGCACCGCCGGCATGCTGCAAATTTCAAAGGCTGTTTATGATGGCGCCAAGGCAGGCACAGAGGTAATTAAGTATGTAAGAAAACAAAAAGCAACAAAATAATTGAGGGGGTTGCGATGCAAAACGAACGATTTTTTGAAAAACATTTAACCTTTTGGGATAAGCTCACACCTTCGCAGAAAAGCCTTGTGTTGGCAAACCTTTCCACCGTTTCGTATGAAAAAGGCGAAAGCATACATCAAGGCGGAAACGATTGCAACGGAATAATACTTGTAAAAAGCGGCAGGCTTAGAACATATATCATGTCGGAGGAGGGGAAGGAAGTTACCCTTTTTCGGCTTGGTGAAGGGGATGTGTGCATTTTATCGGCGTCTTGCATAATAAATATAATTACATTTGATGTTTACATAACCGCCGAGCAGGATAGCAAGGTTTATCTGCTCGGCAAAAGGGCATTTGAACTTCTTTGTAAGGAAAATATTTATGCTGAAAACTTTTCTTACAAGACTATTGTGTCGCACTTTTCTGATGTTATGTGGTCGATTGAGCAAATTTTGTTTATGGATTTCAAAAAGCGGCTTGCTGTATTTTTAATAGACCAGTCCGCACTTGATGGCACGGCATATGTTAAAATGACACACGAAGAAATTGCAAATCACATCGGAAGTGCAAGAGAAGTTGTTTCACGCATGCTAAAGAAATTTGAAAATGAAGGAATCGTGCGTCTTTCAAGAGCCGATATTAAAATAACGGATAAATCAAAACTCAGAAAATTAGCATCCTAATAACAACATTAACATGCAGGTGGAGGCTAATGTCAGCAATGTGCAATTTCGATTGCTTTTGTGAGTATATCGGTGTAGCTGTATGATACCCGCCGTGATATGCCGGCTTCGCATCCTTTTGAGCCATCCAACTTTACGGTAAAAATGCACGGAAAGGTGTTTTCAATAACGCCCTGACGAATTATAGATTTTTTTCTGCCTTTTTTTGATGTCAGCCGCACCTTTTTACCAACACTTTTTTCTAAAGTGTTTTTAATTTTTAACAAATCTCCGCCTATTTCCATAGTATAAGCACCTGCCTTTCTTACGCTGAAGGGGTTTATGCCTTTTAGCATCTTAAAATTTATAAGAGTACAGTTTACAGATAAATATTTTTACCTATTTAAACAATTATATCATACTTTACATAAAGTTTCAACTTTTATTATAACCTTTTTTGAAAGGCTTATGCAGAGAAGTCAAACATATGTGACACAGACCCCTGAAAAGCTTTCTCCTTGAATGCTGTAACTTCTCAAAATTGCTAATATTTCTTTTGTCAAGGAGGAAAGCGTTAGCGCTCCTTGATTAAATA
>JALOAJ010000058.1 GCA_023228885.1 Bacillota bacterium
TTCGTCCGGTATATTATTAGATGGTTTCAAAATATCTTCCATACGACTTGTTGATAAATCAGCTTCAGTGCAAGAAATAAAGCAAAGCATTGTCAAGGCTGACAAAAACATACACAATATATTTTTTATTTTCACAAGAATAACCACCTTTTATTTGAATTTTAAAATAGCTTTCAAATAAACACAGCAATGCTACTCTATTGTTTTAAAGCTTTCCAATACTGTGTTTATCTCATTTTTCATTTGCCTCATCTTATGATAATCTTCTTTTACAAATTCAAGTTGGGTATTATCAATATTACTTACCGTGTTAATTATATCAAACAACACACCGATGCTTGCATCGGTTCTGGTCGCAAAGTAATATTCCTCATTATTCGCAACTCCCATTTTTATAATATTATCTATTATACCTTCTTGCTTTTCTTCCATCATGTGTTTTTTGTTCATTATCATAAATAAAGGTAAGCCCGGTGCCGTGACCTGCCCATAAATAGTTGTGCTCGCGTTGCTTTTGCCATAAAAATTCACGCCTACAATTCCATCAGGTGATTCAGCAATTTTAAACCATCCTGACCATTCATCCGGAAAGGTTAATTGAAATCCGAGAGATTTATTCTTGTAAATGTTTTTTCCCTCACACATATCAGCCTTAGGATAAATGGGCTTTTCGTATATATCCTTTTCAATCATATTGCACCCCGAAAAAGATAAAAGCAATGTAGCAATAAAAATGATAGATAATATTCTGTTCAAATATACTCCCCCACACTATTTATTATTATCTTCCATTATGTCTGGAACATAAGCCCTTTTATTAGAGATTGTACTGCCTAATATCCCTGTTTCGTTAGCGCATCGATTACTTCAAATCCCTTTTTTTGTCGTAATCAGGAAGTGGAGCAAATGTTTTTAAAATGTCATCTACCTGCAACCCCATTTGACCTAACTTATCTAAATCTTTGGCTGCTAAATCCAATTCTGTTTCATCAAGATCATATCCATAGTCCCTACTTGAAGCGAAATGCAATGCTCCAACATAAGAGCTTGTGCCTGTTGCATAATAATAATTTGATTCATTAATTGTGCCTATTAGTTTTATGCTATCATAATCAGCTTCTCTTAATGCTTGTTCCGTTAAAATAAAAAACCATGATAATCCTCCACGGCTAAAGTCAAAGTCCAAGATACTGCCAGTTTTACTTTTGCCCAAAAATTTAACCTCGACAGACCCTTCATCAAATTCATTAATCGCATACCAACCTTCCCAATCTAAGGGAAAGGTAATCGAATAGCCGCACTTATTATTAATATATACGATTCCTTCCTTTGTCTTTTCGCCTAAATATGCATTATAAGTTACCCCATCTATATATTGAGTTGCAAACGCTGTTTTTTCTACTTCTGATACAATCTCGTCCGGTATATTATTAGATGGTTTTAAAACATCTTCCACATAGTTTGTTGATAAATCACCTTTAGTACAAGAAATAAAGCAAAGTATTATCAGGGCTGACAAAAACATACACAATATATTTTTTATTTTCACAAGAATAACCACCTTTTATTTGAATTTTTATTTGAACTTTTTCGACTGACAATCCTTAAGCATAGGGGAGTTGAACTCCATGTGCCCTGTCATTGTTAAATTTCCGCCCTTTCGGATTGTCCTTCTTGCAAGGCGCCAGCCTTGCTGCGAACTTACGCACCGAAAAACCGAAAATTTTCCGGCTGACAGAGTCGTAGAGTTTAAAAAGAGCAAATTTTTAGTTAGAAAAGGCAAAAGCGCAGTGAATACTTTATGTATTCACGAGCATTTTAACGCATTATGGCGGAAAATTTGCCTTTTTAAACCACTGGGGCTCAACCCCCCTATGCTTAACAGTATGATTTTGCACTTTGTTTTAATTACTGTGTTCTTCCAATCCCTTTGTAATCAGTAGTATATCTTTCCGGAACCTTGCCGCTTTTTGTTCCGCCATTACTTCCAAAACCATATACATAACTGCTTGATACCGGTCTTTTTACGATTTCCACGCGGTTGCCATAGTTGCCTTCTACAGCATAGATGTAGCCATTGTCATATGCCAACACTATTCCGGTATGAGTTCCACCGTTTGTACCATAAAAAACCACATCACCCGCCTTTGGTGTGTAATTATTTTTTAAATGAAACCTGTCACCATACTTATTTATGCCGGCAGTACACCCCTCGTACCCTTTTATTTTATTTCCGAGTAACCCAGCTTCATTAGCGCACCATGAAACAAAGGTTGCACACCAGGGGTAATCTTCTCCCGACACCTTTCTATTATAGTACCAATCACCGTACTTTGTACTGTTGTTTCCGATTTCATTCGTACCCACTTCTTTTAAAGCAATTTCAAGAAACTTATCAATATCAGGGTCACCTGATTTAGAGCTTAATTCCTCCTCATGCTCTTCTCTAAGCTCATCTGCCCACTTAGCATATTTCCCTTTCTCCGACTCATCGCTGTTGTAATACATATTGGTAAGCCATGCCAATTGGTTCCCGTGCGTTTCGTTTTCCCCTGTCATCTTTTCAATTTCTTTGATTTTTTCCTTAAACTGCGCACCCCAAATCTTTGCGCTTTCCATTTTATCCAAAGCTTTGTAATCATCGGAATTTTGTTGCAGTTGCTTGTAGCCTTCATCGTATTCAACCGAAAACTTTTTGGCAATAGGTACAGCCCATTCAGGCAGACTGTTTAAATACTCATTTTGCTGTTTAATTGCTTCTCTTAAATCATCCGCATCAGCTTTTGCCTTTTGCATATCCTGCTCGCGAGGCGCGTATGTATAATCCTTATCCCAATAAACATAACCGTCGGCATGGTACCAATCAATTGTATCCTTGGTTAATCTGTCTTTTTGGCATTGATACGGCAATGAATTTATTTCTTTAATTTTTTTCGAAAATCCGTTTAAGTAATCCTTTGTTTTATAACGATTTTCTGCATAATCTTCGTTGTAATACTTTTCCTTCAGCCTTGAATAAATGTCCCTCAAGTATGGATGCGAAATGGAGTTAATGTCATAATCCGTTAAATCGTCGTCGTGGGGCGTAGTCCGATTTGCCTTATTGGTTGGATTAATCATATCATAAATCTCGGATTTGCCGCTGTTGGCGTAAGGATATTTATGATGAAATTCACTTGCGTTCATTATATCATAAATTTCCGGGTTGTCAATTGCTTCCTTGTAGTTATTTACATTTGCATTCATGCTATTGCTGTTTTGAGGGGCAAAGGTTTTAGAATCTTGCCCCCACCCATTTAGCGGCAAAATAACTTGCTGCTGCCTTTTCCTTTTCATTGCTTCAATTTCCTCCCTGGTAGGTAGTTTGCCATAGTTAAACATTAAAACCACTCCTTTTTCGCAATAAAAAACACTCCTTGGGTAAAAGAGTGTTTTCTGTTTGCGCAAATTTAATTAATTACATTATACCACACTTTTCACAAAAAATCTTCCGCATTTTTTCCACGCCCACGAATTAGTGTATCTTATCAAATGCTTTTTTCAGCTCATCAAATCCGAACACATCATCGTTACTCATAATCATCACCGCTTGTATAGTTTTGCGGGGTATTTAAATCCACTTCTGCTACTATAATTTGCAGTTCCTCATGGCGCTCGTCTATGTCAACAACGGATAGAATTTCAAATTCTTTTCCGTCATACAAAATCCGCATCTCAGGGTCTATCTTCCTGAAAAACCGTGTGGATATTTTGTAGATAACATCAACCCCCGTTTCCCTGCTCTTGACAGGGGATACAAATGCGGCAACGGAATATTCTTTTAGAGCAAGCTTATGAGCATAGGGTTTGCCGTCAGCATATACAAGAGAGGCATTGCCGTCCGCATCACGACTTAAATATATCTTTTCACCTTCCGCCTGCAGGGGCAAAGGCAGATAGGGTTTGAATGGTTTGTAGCGCGGAACTGTTTCACCCATAGAATTTAGAATATTGTCCGTAGGTTTTAAGAAGATAACCCTGTGTCTTAATTTGCTGAAGTCCATTAAAATGCCTCCTTACGATAAAAATCAAGCAGCCGAAACACCACATCGGGGACAGGCTCGCCGTCTCGCTTTTCATAAAAATGCGCAATAACAATCAGCATTGCCTGTTTTATGCTCTCCGGCAATATTTCCGGTAAACTGTGCCGTAGGTAATTCTCGCACATCTCTTTGGATAAAAGCAGGAGGATAGAAATATATCCATCCTCCTCGGTGTGGTCTATCCGCAAAAACTCTTTTGCCTCGAAAAGCGTTATCATTCCAAATACCTCGGCTTTGTCTGCACAGCATAAATGGCGCCAGGTACGGTGGACGATGTCACTTTTGTTGTTTTAACGCATACCCTGTCATAACCCGCCTTTGCGAGCATGGTGTCTGTTACAGTTATTATCGCATACTTGCTCTTGCCTGACGCTCCGCCAATGGTAAAGGTTGTGCCTGCCGCAGTTTTTTCTTCAAAACCTGCATCGCCCGTAACAGCATACATAAACGGGATTGCAGCCGCAGTGCCGCTTGAGCCGAACTTCCCCTCAACCGTGATAGTGGTTTCCCCCGTATCGCCCTCACCGCTTGCGACGATAAAGGTTACTTGCTGATAGTTTGTAAGTTCCACAAACGCTCCTGTGATTGCCGCGCCGAAGATTACACCCGGCACGGAGATGGGTGTTATTTTCCCTAAAGTATCTATACGCATAAAATTTTACCTCCTTATCTTGCCCCTAAGGTTACAAAGGGTGAAAGGGTGCTGTTTGTACCTTTGTAGGGCGTTATGGGTTTGTTCCAAATGGGCTGACCGTCCACGCGGTAGATGAATCTGAACACACTTTCGTCATACAAAAACCGCACATGAATGGAGCTTGTGGCATTAATGCCGCCTTTGTCAATGAGCAGATATTGCGACATATCGCCCAAGATAATATCGCCGACACTTCCTGCCGCGGAGCACTGCTCAATAGGAACAACGGGTCTGCCGAATAGTGTGCCGTAGGGTTTTTCGGACAAGCCTCCTGCAGGGATATATACGGGAGTGTCACCCACGGTTAGCGTGTATAAATATGGCTCAAGTTCCTGATTGATATACCACACCGCATTGGTTCTGCTACGACCCCAACATCTTGACCACATTTTAATTAAGTTTTCCACCTTAATCTTTGTCGTTTGGTCGGTTTCCTTTGTAACGGTTACCAGTGCGTTTGAATTTAGTATACCAAGAGGCTGACCTGCGCCGCTGCCTGTAAGTATTGCATCGTCAATTTTAAAACCAAACTCCTCAGCAAACCCCTGTGTAATCACGCTTTGAAGCGCTGATGCGTCCTGTAACAGTTCATCGGTGGCATAACAGAGCCCTGTCAGCTTTTTAAGGGATAAATCCATTGTTCTAAACTTCGGCTTTGACGAAATCAGCTCATCCGCCTCGTTCTCCCAATAGGTCTGAATGCCGCCCCATCTTGCACCGTTGGCACGGGAAGAATCGTCCAGGGCATTAATTTTAAGACCGTTTGCACCTGTTGAAACAGGTATCTTTTTACACTTGGGCGCTAAAACACCCGTATCAAAGGCGTGCTTTAACAGTTCACTTGCAAAATCCGTCTGCACCAAAAACCCGCCGTCCGAGGGCACGCTCTCGCTTGCGCCGCTTGCGGCATTTAAGAGCCTGTCATCAAGGACGGGACGGTTTGGCTGTGCAGCGTTGTATACTGCTTTTAATTGCTCCCCGAAGTTTGCGAATTTGCCGACAGCATTATTCGGTTTATCCGCTACGGTAACGGGAATATCCACGGGAGCAGAATCTTCAAGCATTTGCGCCATCTCTGAAATAGTATCATCCCAGTTTGCGATTTTGGCTTTCAGTCCCGCCAGGGTTTCTTTTTCCTCATCGGTCAGCGGCCTATCCTCTTTACCTGCAGCATCAAGTAGCTTCTGCGCTTCTGCTTTTAATTCATTTCTTTTGCCCATCATGGCAAGTAGTTTTTTGTTCATAAGTAATCCCTCCAATTTTTAAAGAATTTCAAATTCTGTTTTAAGGTTTTCTATCTCATCAATGTACGAAGAGTCAAGAACTGCCGGCTCTGTTTCCTGCGGCTCAGGTGGCAGTTTATCTTTCGGCAGTTTTTCAAGCAGAGAGTTGAATACAACTCTGCGTCCGAAAATATATGAATCCAAAACACTCTCTGTTTCAGGCTCCTCTTCTGTGTATAAAACCTTATCCGCAAAGCCCAGCTCCACTGCCTTTTTGGCATTCATCCATGTTTCGTCCGACATCAACCGAGATATTTTCGCTCGTGAAATGCCCGTTTTCAGACAGTAGGCGTTGATTATGCTCTCCTTGCACTCCTTTAAAATGGCGATTGCCTGCTCCATCGCGCCCTCATCACCCATTGCAATTGTCATGGGGTCGTGTATCATTAAAATGCTTGTTGGGGACATATATACAAAGTCACCCGCCATTGCAATTACTGATGCCGCACTGGCAGCAATATCGTCAATCTTAACGGTAACCTGCCCTTTGTGTTCCTTGAGTGCTGTATATATCTGACTTCCTGCTACCACATCGCCGCCGGGAGAGTTAATCCAAACCGTTATATCCCCATCACATTTTTCAAGTTCCCCCATAAACATTTTAGGGGTTACCTCATCGCCCCACCAGCTTTCCGCGGCAATCTCACCGTCCAGACGAAGGGTATATCCGCCGTCTTCCGCTTTACTAAAATTCCAAAACTTACGCATTATCCGTATCACCTCCGTTTTGTGTCAACATTGCATCATTCGCACTTAACATATTTCCGTTTACCAGATACAAATCCCCGCCTTGGTCGTCAGGGATGGGGTTCAAATCCTCAAGTTCGCGGATGTCGTTGGCTGAATACCATCCGTTTTGTCTGCCGATTGCGTAACCACGCATCCGTGCAGTAAAATCACCCCGTAAAAGTCCGTCAACATTGAATTTAGCAAAGTATTCTTTCCGCTCATACTCATTTAAAAGACATAAATTAATGGCCTGCTCCCAACGAACAAGCCACGGCCTTAGGGTATGCACCACATAGTCAATGGACTGATGCTCAATATTGCTAAAGGTTGAGCGTGTTAAATCCCCAATCAAATGGGGAGGTACTCTGAATATCCTGCAAATTTCGTTTAATTGAAATTGCCGCGTTTCTAAAAACTGTGCGTCCTTTTGGGGCATGCCGATTTCATGATACTTCATGCCCTCTTCCAAAACGGCAATTTTATGCGCATTGCTTGCGCCTTTGTAAACCGTTTCCCATGACTCACGCACTTTGCTTGGGTCCTTTAGGGTGCCGGGATGTTCAAGCACTCCACCGGGCCTTGCTCCGTTGGCAAAAAACTTGTTGCCGTAAACCTCGGTAGCCTTGGCAAGACCAATAGCCTCCCGCGCCACACTGATGGGAGATAATCCTGTCACACCGTCAAAGCCAATACCGCCGATATGAAAAACCTGTTCCTTTTTCAGAGTAAACATCTCGCCTTTATCATTGGTGTAAGTATATATTCGCTCATTGTTTTGGTCTTTTGAAACGGCAGTCCGTGAGGCAAGCATAGGATGCAAACTTGCAATCTCACCGCGTTTATTACGGATAATCTGCGCATATGCATTCCCCCACAAAAGAAGGTTTGTCATCATCGCCTCTTTAAAGGCAAAGGCTGTCATCTCATCATTTGGGCTGTCGTGTATTAAATAGTACAGCGAGTGGTCGGAGGCTTTTTCCTTGCCGCGGGGAAGGCGCTTGTATAGCGGCAGGGGCAGGCTTGCCATATCCTCTGCGATTACACGGACACAGGCGAACACACCGCTTACCGTTATGGAGTTTTCCTCTGATACATACATTCCCGACAATGAAAGCCCTCCGTCAATATCCTCACCCTTTACGAAGTCGGCATATCGCTGCTGTGCGCTGTTTTCTATCTTCTTATTTTTATTAAACCATTTCAAAATTCCACCTCCCGCATGCTAAAAATAGGTAAAGAAAAAGCGCCTTTATTCAAGACGCTTACTATAATTTTTTATTATTCTCTTAAAGGGACACCTACATTATCTCTAAATGTACCCATGGAAATACTGTATAAGTCAGCCAATACTCCAAAAAGGCAAAGTCCAAAGGTCATAAAATATATAAATCCATTTCCTATATTTCCGACATAGAAATGATGTAAACCCATCCATCCGCCAAAAAGACATAACTTAAACGCAGTTTTCTTTTTCTTATCACTTGTTTGAGTAACATATTGTGACATAGATTTGACACCTTCCTTTCAGTGGTTATGTTTAAAATATTTTATAGAAAAGTTTTTACCGTCTTTTACATAATTATTGGGGAGTATCTCATCATCACCGCTTATAAATCTACGCATAATATTGCAACATTGGGGGATTCTATTGATACCTCCTACAGCACTTTGTATTTCGTGTGTGCTGATTATGATAAACGGTTCTTTCATATTTGACAATTTGTTAAAAATGTATGTTTCAATTGGCTCTTTAAGAAATTGCTCCCCCATAATCAATAACTCCTTTTCTTTTCGAATACAATAAACTTATTATTCAAATCCACCTCAACGGTTTCGTATCCAACAGCAAGCCAACTAAGAGCTACCGAATGCGTGGTTGTATTAGCCCAAAAAGCCCTGTGTGCATATGCTGAGTTGGGGAGTTTAAAGCCAAGAATGCGTTCCAATTCATCAAAATGGAGTTTTATTGTTTCTTCACTGTTGTCATGTAAGTAGTCGGCAAGAAAACGATATTTTTTGCTTACTCCTTGAGAATAATCAGTTTGGTTCGTTTCAGGCATATTCCGTTTTTCTTCTAAAGCAGATACTTTTTCTTCAAGAATTCCTATTCTATTAAGCATTTCAAGGACAATTCTGTCATAATCCATATTAACCACCCCTTCTAATTGTTTTAATTAATAACCTTATTATATCAAACAATTATGTATCTGTCAATATATATTATGACATATTGGTATATTTTATGACTAAATGATAAAAAGGCCTCTTTCATCGTAGACGCTTCCGCTGTTACCTTCATTTCGTATAGCTCTGTCCAGTGCCATAATAGTTGCAACAGCACCATCTATTTTTTCTGTCGATTTTTCTTTATCAGGCTTTATATTACCCGCAGGGTCTGTTCTAATGAAGATATTATCCATCATCCACCGCAAGACCGGGTGACCGCCATGCGCTATTTTTTGCTCAAGAGTTAATTTAATAAGTTCTTTGGTAGGCGGTGACATGTCCTTATACCCTTGTCCGAAAGGCACTACAGTGAAACCTGCACCTTCAAGATTTTGGCTCATTTGCACTGCGCCCCAGCGGTCAAATGCAATTTCCCGTATATTATATTTTTCGTTAAGTTCCTCAATAAAGCTCTCTATAAATCCATAATGCACGACATTGCCTTCTGTTGTTTTAATATATCCTTGCTTTTCCCATAAATCATAATTAACATGGTCACGCCGCACACGCAGGTCGATGTTTTCTTCGGGTATCCAAAAGTATGGCAGGATATAATATTTATCATCTTCGTCAATCGGCGGAAATACTAATACAAATGCTGTTATGTCGGTGGTGGAGGATAGGTCAAGACCGCCGTAACATTCACGGCCGACAAGACTGTCATGGTCAACCTGAAAATCACAGGCATCCCATTTTGCCATCGGCATCCAGCGTACTGCTTGTTTTACCCACTGGTTTAGCCTTAGCTGTCGAAAACTATTCTCTTCCGCTGGGTTTTGTTTAGCCGATTCACAAGCGGCTTTTACTTTATCTATCCCGACTGTAATATCAAGACTTGGGTTTGCCTTTTTCCACACTTTAGGGTCTGTCCAATCCTCGTCTTCTTTGGCACCATATATGATATTGCTTGCCGCGCAAAATAAGAAAAACTTGCACGCAAAATAAGAATTTTTTGATACGATACTGTATTTCAAAATGGAAACTAAATTAAAATTTTAATGGTGTTTAAAAAGTCTTTAATTATAGAT
>JALOAJ010000017.1 GCA_023228885.1 Bacillota bacterium
AAGAAACTGATACAATTTTTTGCATGAGGACTTCTTCCTTTCTGGGAGGTATGTGTTTTTCTGCAAAAACATTGTACCAGAAAGGTTTGGAGTCCTCAATTTTCATTTAACTTTACAGTACGTAATTAAATAAAAGGAGAGGAAATGCAATGAAAACAATGAAGGGTGCAATTTTGCCGGGTAACGGCACAGTTGAGCTTGCAAGCTTTGATGTTCCAAAACCCGGTTATGGTCAAGTTTTAATTAAAACAATGGCATCGACGATTTGCGGCAGCGATATAAGATGCATTTACAACGAACATGTTGGCAAAGGCCCGGAGGGGTACCAGCCGGGCACCATTGCAGGGCATGAACCCTGCGGAATAATTGTTGAAGAAGGCAATGGACTAAAACGCTTTAAAAAAGGCGACAGGGTCATTGTTTATCATATTTCAGGCTGCGGGGTGTGCTATGATTGCAGACGCGGCTATGCAATTTCGTGTTCCAGCCCTCACAGGGCGGCATATGGTTGGCAAAGAGACGGCGGAATGGCGCCTTTTATGCTGGCGGAAGAAAGGGATTTAATTGAACTGCCGGACGAACTTACATATTTAGACGGAGCTCAGGTTGCATGCGGTTTCGGCACCGTATATGAGGCTTTGGAAAAAATAGATGTCAGCGGAAATGACATAGTTTTGGCGGTGGGGCTCGGACCCGTCGGTTTGGCAGCGCTGCAACTGGCAAAAGCAATGGGCTCTCCAACGACTATCGGCGTTGAGGTTAACAAAGAGCGTATAAAACTGGCAAAGGATTTAAAATTGGCAGACTATGCGTTTACTCCGGGAGAAAATGTATTGGACGACATTTTGGCTGTAACAAACGGCAAAGGGGTGGAAAAAGCAATTGACGCAAGCGCCAATGCAAAAGGGCGGGAGCTTGCCATAAAGGCTACGCGGGCGTTCGGTAAAATCGCTTTTGTGGGTGAGGGCGGAACGGTTAGCTTTACCCCCAGCCCCGACATTATTCACGGGCAAAAAACGATTTATGGGTCGTGGGTGACAAGCCTTTGGAAAATGGAAGATTTGGTAGAACGCTTAGTGCGCTGGGGCATACATCCCGAAAGGCTCATAACTCACACATTCCCCTTGGAAAAAGCGGGCGAGGCTTACGCGTTAATGTCAAAGGGGGATTGCGGCAAAGTGGCGGTTGTATTTGAATAAATATCTTATAGGAGGAAGGTTCAATGCAAAATCTAAGAATGCCAAACTATTTAAAAGATTATAAAGAACTTTGGGAAAACGACCCAAAGGCAGCAAACATGAAGTGGTTTAAGAACGCAAAAATGGGGCTTTTTATCCATTACGGTCTTTATACCGCTTTGGGGAAAAACGAATGGGTGCAATATTTTGATAAAATACCCATTGATAAATACGAAAACCTGGCAGATAATTTTAGCCCGCATAATTTTGATGCGGACTATATCACCGATTTGGCGCTTGAGGCAAACATGAGCTATGTAACCATGGTAACTTGCCATCATGACAGTTTCTGTTTGTGGGATTCAAAAACCGAGCCTTTTAATTCAATGAATTATTGCAAACGAGACTTGGTTCGTGAAATGATAGAACAATGCAATAAAAAGGGGTTGGCATTTTTTCCATACTACACTTTTATGCTTAATTGGAGAAATCCTTGGTTTGTAAATCATGAAGAATATAACTTGGCGCGACCGCATTATAGCGACCGTCCCGCGCAATATAAATATAAAAATAAAGAGGACTTTTCAAAGTACATAGATTATATATTAAATTGTATGTTTGAATTGCTGGACAACTATGGTCCGGTTGCCGGAATGTGGCTTGATTTGATTGCAACATGGTATGCCTTGGGTCCGGAAATGATACCTATTGAAGATATTTACAATAAGCTAAGAAAAAGGCAAGAGCATATTCTTATTTCTTGGAAGCAAGGGGCAACCGGAACGGAGGATTTTTGCAGCACCGAGCAGTATTTTCATTCGCTGGAGGATAAAGCTTTTATGTACGGCGGAGAGGCGGCAAGGGTTAGGGCAAAGCATGCGTTTGAAAAAAACAGACAAAAACACGGCGAGGTAAGCGCAACAATTCAAAAAGACAGTTGGTCGTTTTCCGCATTCGGAAAACATAGGACAGACGATTATATTTATAATATGCTTGGGCACGCAATGGAAAATAACTGTAACCTATGTTTGAATATAGGTCCAATGGCGGATGGCTCAATTCATCCGAAACAGGCGGAGGCTTTAAAAAACCTTGGAAAAAGGGTTAGAGAAAATGGCTTCCCCAAAAAGGGCAGCATCGATTTTCAATCAGAAACATTAGTGCCAGAGGCTTGATTTGAGTTAGTAAAAATAAAAACTGTGTAGCAGGTTAAATAATTATAAAAAGGTGTTGGTTAATAAATGCATCACAAAAGACCTAACATTTTGTTTATTATGTCGGATGACCACAGCGCCAATGCCATAAGCGCCTATGGGTCAAGGTTGGCGCCCGTCTTTAAAACCCCCAACATTGACAGAATTGCACTCGAAGGGGCGAAGTTAAACGCCTGTTTTTGTACAAACGCAATTTGCACGCCCAGCCGTGCAAGCATAATGACAGGACAGCATTCCCATGTGAATGGTGTAAAAACACACCACGATATATTGCACAGCAGCAAAAACACCTTTGTAAAAATGCTGCACAAAAGCGGGTATCAAACTGCAATCGTTGGGAAATGGCATTTATTCAGCGAACCAAAACACTTTGATTATTATGATATATTGACAAATCAAGGGCGCTACTTCGACCCTTATTTCCTTGACAAAGACCATGATTGGCATGATATACGCTCCATACATGAGAATGAATACGGAAAACGGCACGAAGGATATGTAACCGACATTATAACGGAAAAGTCTGTTAATTTTTTAAAAACCCGAGATAAAAACAAGCCGTTTTTACTTATGTGCCATCATAAAGCGCCGCATGATGATTTTGAATATCATCCTCGATACGAGCACATGTTTGACGATGTTTTAATCCCCGAACCGGACAGTTTGTGGGAAGATAAAAGCCATCGTTCCATGGCGTCCCGCGGCTATGGCACAACTGTCTCGGAAAAAAATTCCGCAAGAAATGCGGTAGAAACTATGAGCAGACCGGACTATCCGACAGGCTCTCTAAAAGTTGAAGGTCTGTCAAGCGACGAAAGAACAAGGGCTGCATATCAAAAATATTTAAAAGACTATTTGCGAACCGTTAAAGGAATTGATGATTCCGTGGGAGAACTACTGGGGGTTTTAGAAAATGAAGGCGTCTTGGATGATACAATTGTTTTTTACACCTCCGACCAAGGAATTTTTTTGGGCGAGCATGATTATATTGATAAACGCTGGATTTACGAAGAAGCGTTAAGAATGCCAATGCTTATAAGGTATCCGAAAGAAATTAAAGCAAAAACCGAAATCGACAACATTGTTTCAAACACAGACTTTGCCCCAACTATTTTGGATTATGCGAATTTATCCAAAACGGATGAAATGCAAGGGTGCAGCTTTAGGGCATTGCTAAAAGGCGAAAAGCTTGATAACTGGAAGGACATTCTTTATTACAGGTATTGGATGCACATGGCGTATCATGACAACCCCGCCCATTTTGGAATTAGAACAAGAGATTATAAATTAATATTTTTTTACGGTCTGCCGTTGGACGCAAATGGCGCATTGCCCGAAGCAACCCCTGCGGGATGGGAATTATATGATTTAAAAAAAGACCCTTTCGAGCTTAAAAATGTTTACAGCCAGCCCGAATATAAAACGACAATCAAAAGCCTAAAATGCGAATTGTTTGAAATAAGGCATGAATTGGAAGATGAGGACAGAAACTTTCCCGAACTTCTCAAAAGATTGGAACAAACAGATTAAAGCGGCGCTTAATATAATTGTTGCAGAGGCGCGATAGCGAAATTCAAATATCCGCCCCTGCAATTTAAAGCATGAAATTTATTCTTTCCCAAAGTTATCGATTAATATTGTCCGTACTTTTGTATGGCATACATTACAGCCCTCATACTTTCTAAAGAACTGCCGTTGTTTATCGACCCGGCGGTCATAATGTTCAGACCCTTCGTGCCGGTGCGTTTTATTGCCTCGCAGTCGCGTTTTACTTCGGCTATGATATCATCTTGATTATTATTCATAAAGGTGAACGGCGCTAACTGCCCATTTATCCTTGTTTTAGGCATATGCTCTCTTATTTCCTCAACACCCAATGTAGGACCAAAATTGCAGCCGGTAAGATTAAGCCTTCCCAAAATGGGCAAAAGATGAGCCATGTCCGAGTCTGAATGTTGAAATCGCACATCATTTTCGCCCGGGCTGTATTTTTCAAAAACCGCCTTTAGAATAGGATATCCAAACTTTTCATACATATCCGCTGTCAGCAAGCAGCAATTGTCATCAGCAAACGAAAAGCCTGACGGAAGGTTGTTTTCATCATACCCCGCCTCTTTATCCATAATGGCGCTCATTTTCAATATTACATCCATTATTGTGTTGCTAAACCTTTCAAAAAGCTCCGGTGCGTCATACCCCAAAAAAATTAGGTTTTCAATACCATAAATAGACATTGCAAGCGTAACAGGTCCTCTTATATGACGCATAAGCGGCGGGCGAAGCCCATATTCCTCAAACAGTCGCTTTTTTTCAGTTTCCCAATTATCCGGCAACATAAACTCATATAAGTCAAGCTTATCAATGTAATCCAGCAATTTTTCAAGTTCCTCCGGCGTTTGCGCACTTCCATGGAGCCATTCTCCTGCTTTACTGTCCAGTTCATATGTTCCCCCAAACACTTCGCCTATTCTTTTGGTTGACGGGAATTTCATATCATCGGTAGGATAATCCTCCCGAAGCAGCCGCATCCCGACAATTTTTTCAGCCTTGTCGTTGTAACGCTTGTTAAGTTCAATCCTAACATCACGCGGCGTAATCCCCCATGGGTCGCCCGGAACATTAAGCTCTGCAAAAACACATTCATCACTCATTCTGATACCCAAAGCAACCTGCTTAGCTTCCGGGGCAAAGCAGTTATCCCTGTGCGCAATTTCATCATCTTTCCAAAACTTTTCACAATCAACCTGTAACATAGCCTCACCTTTCCTTTTACTATCTTAGAACCGCCAACCCACCCATAAAAACCAACCTTTTTATTATTAAAACTAAATTCGCTACGCTTATTAAGACTAAAGTCGCTTACGCTTATTAAGACTAAATTCGCTTACGCTCATTATAACACATTTGGTGTGTGTTGGCTACAATTTTCTTTACATGAATCGCCTTTTTAAAATAGTTTGCACCCGTCGCGTTGGTGTTCGTTAAGGATTGGTCTTTGCCCTTTAAACGCCCTATAATAAACCGTTTATCGTCGCATTATTCTAAGCGTTCTAAGCTCGACATCGTTTTTACCGTCCATAATTATATATTCAACAAAGCTGCCGCTTTCCACCTGCTCCATAATCGGCAGGTCAAGAGCTGTATGTATTAGCTTTGCAACATTGCCTCGTGTTGCAAAATCTTCAAGCACAAAGGAAATTCCTTCGGTAACTCCGAGGTTTGCCGCCGCCTGCGCATAGCCTACCGGGAAACTCATTCCCCTCGACTGTGCCATAACCTCGTAGCCCATTGCGCACACAATCATTTTTACAACCTCGCCATATGTTACATTTTCATCAGGCAAAAATGTTCCGTCGCCGTTGCCGCTCACTATTTGCAAATCAGTTGCCCCGCCGATATAATCATAAACCCAATGGGTTGTTTCAACATCCGTAAATCCGGTTGTCCTTTCTCCCTTGGCAATGGAGAGACCTTGGGGGTTGCCGCCTCCCACGGTAAGCATGATTACCTTTGCCGCCTCCGCCCTTGTCATTTGTTTATCCGCTTTAAATGTTCCATCAGGATACCCATGTATAATATCTGATATAAAAAGGTCGGCAACGCTTTCATAGTATGGCGAACCGACAGAAACATCAGAAAATATAATTTCCTCTCCAAACACGCTTGAAACGCTAATTGCCATTGAAACGGCTAAAATTAAGCTAAATATTTTTTTCATATTATAATCCCCTTTATATTTTAATAAATTATAAACTGACCCGTATTTTCCCCCCACATATATTTGCTGTTTGCTCCTAATGTTACGATATATTCCTTTGACCTGCTAAAACCTAAAAAAGAATACGCCTTATTGTTTGCCACTTCCATTGACCAATTTAGATAGCTTGTTTCCCCGTTGTCCTTTTCCTGTATGCTAACATCTATCAGCCTGTTTGCAATTCCATCAAAAAATAAAGTTATATTCCCATTTTTATCGGGTGTAACAACAACCTCCGCCTCTTTGTCCTTTATGGTAAAATCGTAATGTGACATATAATACTTATCCTTTAAATCAACAACACTTCCTCCATTATATTGGGATTGCCCCAACGACCTTATCGCCGCTGTTATAGTTTTGGCTGTGCCCCGCTCCATCAAATGAGTGTATGTTACTCCTTGATATTCCTCGTCATGATAATGGTTATATTTAATCTCCAACATTGTTGGCGCATCATATGCCGCCTTTTCCAAACTTACAGGCGCATTATCAGTCAAAGCAGTCGACATTTCCATTGTTAGGGAACTGCCTGCTATGTCAAAAGTTGAATCGTTATCGGTGTGAGCCTCATATTCATAATCAAAAGGCTCTGTATCTTCGTCTAAATTGCTGATTGCCAGATTGTTACACGAAACAAGCGTACTTGCCGTAGCTGTTATGAAGATAATAACGGCAAAGGCTATCGCTCCGCTTTTCTTGGTTTTCATATCCAAAATATTAGAAAGCCTTTGTTTTATTGCATTTATTCCGCCTTTAAAACAGGTTGACAAAGGCGTTTCCGTTACACTTTGCATAGCGTTTAATATTGTGTTTGAGTACGCCTTTCTAAATTGTAAATCTTTATTTTTAACAACAGCATCATCGCAGGATAATTCCATATCTTTATTTGCAAAATACGCCATGGCATACACAAGCGGGTTAAACCAATGCACAGCGTTTGCAAACATCAAAAGCAGCTTATACCACAAATCTTTGCGCTTATAATGAGCGGTTTCATGGGCTAAAATAGCGGATAAATCCGCATTGCTGTATTCTATATTCGGCAATAAAATTGTGGGTTTGAAAAAACCAATTAGCATAGGGCCGGCAATCTTTTTGCATATAAGCACTTGCGGTTTGCCGTTGTCTGCAACCTTGCACCAATGCTTAATTTTTCTTCTAAATATAAAATATCCTGCGAAACGATACAGCAAAAAAATAATAAATCCAAAACCCCAAACAATGCCCAGCAGCCTTTCAACTGTTATAATAGGCGTATTGTCAGCCGAAGCGGTCAAGTTGTTTCCCATCTCAATGTAACTAACAGGCATAGGCAATTCTTCATGCTGTTTAAATATAACGCTTTGGCTTGGCGGTGCGATGTTTATCGGCGCTTTTGGTAGTGTAATATTAAAAGGCAGTACCAATCTAATAGCAAGAATTAGCCACACAAAATAGCGCCACTTAGCTGTATATCGCTTATTTAGCAGCGGCGAAACAATAATAAGCAGCCCTATAACCGCCGACATTGATAAGGAAATGCTAAATATTTGCCGCAGCATTTATTCCGCCTCCTTGATAAATTTTTTCAGCGCTTTTAAATCTTCTTTAGATATTCCCCTGCTGTCATAAAGAGAGGCAATAAAGCTTTTTACCGAGTTATTATGCAGCCTTTCTAAAAAGGACTTACTTTCCATATCAATATAATCTTTTTCACACACAATCGGGGTGTAATGATTTATTCTGCCTTGCTTTTCAAGCTTTAAAAAGCCTCTATCCGCTAAGCGAGACAGAAAATTAAGCACCGTGGTTGCCCCCCAACTTTTTTTGCCCTTCAGCCTTTCTAAAATATATGCAGAAGTAACTGGCTCATCTGCCTCCCAAATGATAAGCATAATGCAAAGTTCGCTATCAGGAAGCCTTGCAATTTTGCTATTCATATTATCAACTCCTTTTCGACAAACGGTGAATTTCATTTACATTGTACACTTGTCGAAGCGGATTGTCAAGGGTTTTTTGCAAAATAAAGCAGGAGCAAAAAATATGCTCCTGCTTAGCAGGCAAAGGACTTTTTTATTGGTTGTTAATTGCGCTAAATATAATTGTTGCTTTAAACAAATCTCCATCGGTATCAATGGATAAACTTCCTCCGCAAGCCTGTATATAGCTTTGCGCAATGGCAAGCCCAAGCCCGCTCCCATCGGTGGTTCTGGCTGTATCGCCCCTTGAAAAACGCCCTGTCATTTCATCGCTTTTAAAATTCATTTCATAGCTTGCTATATTTTTAAACATGATATAGGCCTTGCCATCTTTTTCAAAAGCGTCAATATAGGCGCGAGTGTTGGGCAAGGAATATTTTATAATGTTGCCAATTAAATTTTCAAACACTCGGCTCATTAGCTTTCCGTCAGCAAAAATATTAACATTTTGAAGGCTTAGCCTAAAATCAACGGTGTATTCGTCAAATTCCGCAAGCGTTTGGTCTATTAGCTCCGGAATATTCAAGCTTTCCATATCTGCGGCAATATTCCCGCTTTGCGCCTTTGACACTTCAAACAAATCCTCGGTTAGTGTTTTTAGTTTTTGACTTTTTTGGTGAATAATCTTTGCGTACTCATTTTCTTCATCCTGCTTTACAAGCAAATCGGAATAATTTATAATGGCGGTAAGGGGTGTTTTTAAATCGTGGGAAACATTTGTAATAAGCTCCGTTTTAAGGCGCTCCGCTTTCATTTCTTTATTTATCGATGCTTCAACCCTTATCATCATCAACCACAAGTATCGTTTGCTTATTCAATACTTCCCCCCAAAAAAGTTTTTTGCCCTTTATGGCTTTATTATAAAAAACTTTTCTTACAAAAAGCATAATAAAATTGTTAAGAGTTTCTTAAGAATTTCCCCCTGTTGCAGTACGGTCGGAACATTAAGCGATACTTTTCCGCCATAAAACGCCGCAATAAAAGTTTTAATTGTGCTGTATGCCCTTGATTTAACCTTGTTTAGCCTACTATGAACCTCGTTTATTGTGACCCAATCGGTTTTTGCCAATTACCCCCATCACTTCAAATTCAGATTCTGAAATTTTATAATTCATATTTACTCCCCTTTTCGCTACGCCATGTAGCAGGTTTTGTCAAGGGATTTTTTAATATTTTTGAAATTATAATGTTCCGCCGTTATAGGAGTACGGAACGAGCGTTGTTATAAGCTCCCTGTCCATACTTTCAGATTGCAAATCGGCATACGCCGCCAAAGAATCATCGTCATATATAAGAAGATATGATGTTCGCTCACCGGTTTTAAAGTTTCTGACGCCTGTTGTTGAAAATCTTATATCCTTGCCGATAAAGGCATCAAGCGATATATTTACATTGTTTAATATTTCATTTACACTTTTATCGGATAAAACATCCTTTGTTATAACGGCATTTAGCCCCATGGCGCTGTTTACGATAATTTCGCAGTCCTCACCTATAATTTCATAAACCTTTAAAAGATAAGGGCTTTCGGCGCTATTGCCGGCTATATTCGCAACCTTATTTATATATTCCGAAAAAGTTTTTTCATTTTTTGTTGCATTTATAATGTTCTCCGATATAAAAAACTCGGCTCCCGGGCGCTGGGACAAATTTTGTCTGTCATAGTACGACCACACAAAAGCCGAATCAGGCTGGTCCGCCGATGCGTATTTGTCAAATACTGCAAATCGAAGTTCATCAACATTTGGTATTAAGGCAAATATAATCGCCGCCCGCTTAGTAAACTCCGAATAATCAAAAAATCGGTATACCGCCCTGTTATCCACCATAAATTTAACAATTAAGCCATAAGGCGCGCTTTCGGTTTTAAGCTGAATTGAATGTATCGGCATCAGCATAAACCCCGATAGCTCTGCGATACGGCGCACCTTTTGGGCATCGCCGATGTATGTGTTTTTTAAATTATACAACTGCTCTGAGTCCGGACTAAAGCCGCGGGTGCGGTTTTCGGGCAATGGCCTAATGCTGTTTTCTATAACGGCTATACCTTCCGCCATCTTTGCATATTCGTTTGCCAAATCTGCGTCCCCGCCCTCCCAAACGGGATATTGCGCATTGGAGGGGATTTCCATAACAAAGGTATATCCGCCGCTTTGCATTAAATACTTAGCCGGCCGCGGCGTGTCTTGCGCCTCTTTTTTCGAATTACTTAATTCAAGCCTGCGAATTGTCAAGAGCCACCCTGTTCCTTCGCCGTATTTTTGCAATATTTTTGCATGGTAAAACGAAACGCTGTCTTGCGCCTCGCTTTGCATATGATATTTACCCTCCCAATACGAAGGTATTGAAACAGAAAAACCAAGTGTCCCGTATTCAATGACGCCAAAGTTTTGTCTGTGTTTTAAAACGCCGCCTGCCGCTATTGCCATGAATATCAACAGCACAAAAGCATATATTCCCGTTTTTTTAGCCTTGGTATTAAAAATATTTTCAAACCTTCTTTTCGCCCTTTTGCCATTTTTGGAAAAACTTGCGGATAGTGTCGGCGGTTTAATGCAGTTTCTCATATAATCGCTCCTTTATTCAAACAAGATTTCATCTAAATTGCAATGGCTGCGCAATGTTGCAGGTCTGCCGTGCGAGTCGGCAAAAGGATACTCCGATATAATCGCGGTGTTTTCTTCAAATTCCATAGATGTAGCTCGATCAGGGTCGTTTGTGTAATCCTGAAGAAAAACAAATCCGCCGCTTTTTTTAACAGCGGCATAGCGCTTGCCTCCTGTTGCGTCGCTTAAAAGCGATATTAGCGTATATTGTTTTGATTCCAGCTTTTCCGAAACTGTGTAGCCCTGCAAGTTGTACAAATAATCAATTGCATCATCATAAGACATGGGAGGCTCCTTAATGCCTCTTATAAGCCCCTTTGCTTTTTCTATATCTGCAATGTTAAAATAAGTATAGTCGTTTATTGCAAGACCTGTGCCTATTTCGTGCAGCTTGCCATTAACATTAATAAACAGCGGGTTAATTTTGTGTTTGTCAAAAATTTCTGAATAGTTATAAGTTCTTTCACCAATCGGCTCAAATGTACTAAAAGCATCCCCTAAGGAATATCGGGGGGTTATAACATTGTCTAAAAAGGTGTATTTAACAAAAGTAAAATTTAACCCCATTATTTCTTGAATGTTGTTTATATAAGTATTTAATTTTATTGTTCTTTCGCCTGCATCCCATTGGTAGTTGCAGTAATAATTCGAGAATCCGTAATCTGCATTTGAGCTGTTTAATAGTTCGCCTAACTCCTCAATGCAAATTGCGGTTTCACCGCCTATGTTGTAACCCTTTGTTTCAAGCCCTTTAAAAAGCACCTTTATATCCGTTTCATATACATCGCCAATCATTTTGCCCGGTGTTCCCCTTTCAATAAGCTCATCCTCGCCATAAGGCATGGCAAAGAAAGGTTCTACCGTCAGCAGCCTATCACTTTCATCGTAATAACCGCTAAAATTAAAGTCTGATTGAAAAAGCTTTTCCGCCATAATAACCGTTTTTCCGCCGATGTTATATGATTCAATCGGTTTACCGTTTACATAAGCCAAAATATCTGTTGAATATATTTTGCCTATAATGTCTCCGTTTGCGGCGCTGATGCCAATGGCAACCGTTAACATGGATACCATAAATATAAAAAAGATAAGTGTTTTTTTCATTTCAATGTCCCCTCATCTTTCAAGTTTATGCTAAATATAAGCCATTGATTATCATGTTTTACAACCTTTAACGAAATAGGATACCTTGCAGCGGCTCCACCTTGATTTAATTCAACGCTTGTTATCTCAACGATTTCCCCTGTAACGGTATATTCAGCTTTGCTTACAGGCACAATGTCGGTAATTTCAATTCTGTCGGGCCAGGGGCTTGAGACGGTTCGCCCCGGGGCTTTCTCGGGGTTTTCCATCCATTCCGCTAAAAGCTCTTTTGTAACATACGGTGAATAGTGCTTTTTTATAGATTCCGCCGCAATATCCTTCGGCGCTGTAAGGGATACCGATTTTAACGCATTACCAAAGCCTTCAATCACATGTTTTATTTTATCTTCCGGCAAATTCCCCGCTTGTTTTCCTTTACCGATTGACACAAAAACAGAAGTAGGACCATCGCTGCCTCCAATAAGACCAATACTTTTGCTGTTGCAGGCAACTAACAAACCGACAGACAAAACAACGCATATCAGTAGCACAAAAGCAAATACTCCCCTTTTCTTGGCTTTTAAAATAGTCATTGAATGGGTTCTTCTATAACCCATATCGCTATTTTTAATAACCGCCGACCTGAAAAGGGAAGTCATAAAAATATTGTTCAGCATTTATTTCGCCCCCTCAATAAAGTTTTTAAGCTGTTTTAAATCCTCCTTAGAAATGCTGTTACCGTCGCAAAGGGAAGCAACAAGGCTGGTAAGGGAATTATGGTGCATCTTTTTCAAAAAGCGTTTGCTTTCCTTTTGCAAATATTCCTCTTTTTTCACAAGAGGCTGATAGACATTAATTCTACCCTCTTTATGATATTTTACAAAGCCACGCTCTGCAAGGCGGCTTAAAAAATTAAGTACGGTGGATTTAACCCAAGTTTTATCAAGCCGTTCCATAATATAATCTGATGTCACTTTTTCAGTTGCTCCCCAAATAATCATCATAATTTCAAGCTCGCTATCCGGTATTTTTTTAATCATCCAAACCCTCTCCTAATTTTACATTTGCCTAATATAAATCTATATTACACTCGCAAAACAAATTTGTCAAGAGGTTTATTAAAAAATGCAGCTATCGGAAAATAGCTGCATTAGTAGCAAATCAAGCATTATTGTTTCTTTTTGTTAAACAGCCAAACATAAAATAAAATTAGAAAAATGCCGACTACACCGTATAAGTAATAATTTCGGCTCTTTGGTAAGCCTTGCGTGGCCGGAGCGGTTGACGGAGTGGGAATTTGAGCATTTGCCTTCGATAACCTTTCAACTTCCTTTTGTTCAAAATCTCCGTTGTTTAAGTAGTCTTGCATACGCTCCTCTTGACCGCCACCTGTTTTGTTCAAAATTTTGAGCGTTTTTACATCTGTGCTTGAAATGTTAAAAACATATAATGGATTATTTTCATTATAGTATCCGAAAAGATATGCTTTCCCCTTTTCCATAGGAAAGTTGCCAAATGGACAATATTCATCATAGGATAAACTTTCGCCAATCTCCACATCGCCTTTAATTTTTTGTGTTGGCATGACGGTAATGCCTTCGTTTGTGCTGTTTGATGTCACTTCCCCGAAGAATACCAAAGACTCATCGTAGCTTAGCAAATCTTCCGGTATGCTCCCCGCAAGGACAGTAATTTCGCACAACAGCGCTGCAATGATAGCATAGATTAGCTTCTTCATTTGGTCACACCCATCCCTCACTTTAAATTACCCATATTTATTATACACCCTAAACAGGCGCATTGCAAATGCTTTGCTCAAACTCGCCTTTTTCCGTTTAGCGGAGACCCAAGCTTTTAAGCTGTAAATGCATGGTATTGTCGCTTTTATTTGCCGCCAAAATATTGTGCCATAACAAAGCAGGGCAACCTTCTTTCAAAACCGCTAAAAAGCCATCCTAACATGCTCGCTTTTTGTTGATGGCGGAAGGTTCAACATTTCACGCGCGGTTTTAACATAAAATCTATAATTATCAATCGGAGTTCCGTTCGGGATTCTGTGGTCAAGCGCAAATATAGTGCCGCCTCCGCGGGTTATTCCCCCTAACTTATATTCAAGTTCCCTTAATATTTCGTTTTTAGTGCCTCTTAAAACATGTTTATCGATTCCGCCTTTAAATGTAAGCTTTTTACCATACTTCTCCCGCAACTGCACTATGTCCATCCCGGCTGCCGGTTCACACGGGTATGTACAATTCATTCCCGCTTGTATAAAATCATCTATAACCGAGTTCATATTGCCATCGCTGTCTTGCGAAAAAATTGTGCACCCGTTTGCGGAAACAAAATCCCATACCCTTCTATAATACGGCAATATAAACTCTTGCACTTGTTGGGGGCCTGCTAACGGTCCTGACTTTCCCGCCATATCTTCATGAACCGATAGGCTGTCAACACTTAACACCTCAAATACCCTTTCATATGCTTTGACTGCCGTATCCGACAATGTAGACAAAATATCGTGAATAAGGTCGGGTTGCTCATAATATGCAACGCACAATTCTTCTTCTCCCATAAGCTGGCGCGGTTCATCAAATCCGCCGAGCATAGCCCCCCTAATTAGCACACCTTTGTCTTGCATTTTTTTTGCTTCCCTCAGCAGCTCTAAATCCACTCGTTCCTCTGAAAACTCATAATAATGCTTAATCTTGCTCCAATCATCAAAGTTTTTAACCGGATAATCAATTGGCAGCGCTATCGTTGCGCTGCTTTTGCAAAGTTTTGTTGTCCTGCCTAAACTGTCCATGCAAATTTTATGTTCCTTTGTATCTTCAATTACCCGAGGAACTATATCGGTAATTGCACCTAACTTAGGACCGATTACAACATACGAAACACTATCATGTCCAAAAGCCGACAGGTTTATTTCACTTTCGCTTGCCCCTTGCGCCGCCCACTCTTTATCAAGACCAATAAGCGGACCAAAAAGCTCGCAAAACATCTCCTTGCCTGTAAATTCAAAATTCATATGCGCTATATATTCTTCCCTGTTCCAAATCATAATTGCAACGCCATCCTTTCCTTGTTATAATTCTATCATCTTTTTCACATAAAAAAATACACAATATAATCTTTCATGGATAAAATTCCACTAAAATCTATTGATACTTGCCCAAATTAATGATATTCTATTATTAATAAAGCAGGAGGATATATTTTTATGGATAATTTTTATATGCCGTTTGTGGATATTGCATTGTATCGCCAAACTTATAAAGGGTGGAAAATTTCTACACGAAAGATATCGGACCAAGAGCTCGTTTTGATAACATCGGGGGTTGGCAAAGTTAAAATTAACGATAAAACAATCAGCGTAAAGCAAAATGACCTGATTTATTTTAAACCCGGCATCAACCACAGCTTATGGGTTGAAAGCGAGCCATACATGGCGTTTTATGCAGTTCATTTTAGTTTCAGCGAAACAAACAGGTTTTTGCCGCTGCCTTATTTGTCCGCCTTGAAAAACACAATAAAGCTGCAAAAATTGTTTGAAGGCTTAAAAACCTGCTATTTAAATCCAAAATTTTTACACGAGTGGAATATGAGCATTTCTCTCCAAAATTTAATTTATGAAATTTTAAACGAAATGCACAACCAATCATCACCGGCAAATGTTAAAAGAGTGCAAAAGCTTTTGCACATAATACACAATAATCCACTTGAAAAATATACCCTGGAAGGGTTATGCAAAATAAGCAAATTAAAAAAATCGCAACTGGTTAAAGTTTTCAAAGAAATTACAGGCGTTACGCCAATAAAATACATAAATAATTACAGGCTTGAAAGCTCGAAGGTTTTGCTTATAAGCACAGACATGAAAATAAAAGAGGTTGCATTATCCTCCGGTTTTAGCGATGAACTTTATTATAGCAGGCAGTTTAAAAAACACTTTGGAACATCCCCAAGCCAGTTCAAACTAAACTAACGCGCCAGTCAAAATATTTCTGAAAGTCAAGGCATTTGAATGAGTGGGAGATAATGAAATTGCGGTAACTGTTAAGGAAAATAAACGCATCACGCATCAACCTTCCCGTGCGGGCAATATTTAATTATCAGCGTTCGCCTTTGAACAAGTTTGGTGAGCAATGTGCGATTCGAACGCACGACACCTTGATTAAAAGAACAGATTGGTGAAAGGCTTAGAAAAAGAGGGCTGATTTTAACATCAGACCTCTATTCAAAAATTCATATTTAAATATAAATTGAACCGCCGTGTACCTAATTGTATGCACGGTGGTGTGAGCGGGGCAAAGCTCATTAAGAGTTAGCCTCTACCCGATTGTGACGAATATGGCATAAATTTAATAAACGGAAACCCCAAACCGGGGCACGCATAGCCGCTGTGTATCAACGCCCATAGTACATATTATGTGTATTTTCAAATGCAGAAAAGGTCAGTATGTTCGTTGCCCGTTTTCGTGTAAACCCGAAATGCCTGCTCCTATAAATGCAAACTTCTTTATGTCGACCTACTAAGTGTTATTTGTTTCCAAGCTCCTATCTTATAATCAATGAAACACCATAAGCAACCGTATTGTTAGTTTGAAAGGTAAATAACTGGTCTCCTTTTTGAATATCTTGAAAGCTTGCTGTGCGTATTGTATTTTCTTCTAAAATATATACATTGCAACTGGAATGCAGGTTTATAAAGCGTTCTACCGGTTTGGGCACGGGATCAAAAGATTCATTCGATAACAGTATTTGGCGGAAGTTACCGAGTAACACCCTGTCAAAATATGCCCATGTAGGCATGGCAGTTTTCACGATGACATAGTTGTAAGCTGAACTGGCGCTGTCTGCCGCAAGTACCTCTCCCCACATCATCTGCCTTGCCGTAACGTTGTTGGAATATCCCGATGATGCCAGCGATTGGTTTTGTATATTGTTGGCTTTATTTATATCCATGGTAGAATTTCCGAATTTATCGGTAAGTGTGGCGAAATTAGCCTCATAGTAAAAATCTTTGCACTTATCAAGCTTGAACAAAACCCGTATTGCGTTCACATTGCCCTTTGAATCCAACGAGTATTGGAAAACATCTCCGGGCTTTAAGTCATTTACGCTGGTTCCCTGAAAAAGCCCCGTGGGAGAATCTGTGTATAAAAGCGATGTGCCGCTACGCTTTTTCGTTGTGTCATAATAGTATCCCTGCGGTCCTATCAATTTTCCATTATCATCAAAAAACCTCAGGATGTGACCTTCATCGGAAATGTTATTCTCGACAGGCGCATAGAGGTCCATCAACCTTTTGCCGTAATATACAGGAATTTTATGATATTCGCCGTCCTCTTTAAATATGCGTATCGGGTCTTTTGCCACGACCGCTGACGGAGCGCTTGTTCTTAATCCCCCTGCACCGGTGTTTTGCAAGCTCATGCGCAAATCGTCACTATCGATGATTGTCATATAACTGACCTTGTTTCTTTCAGTAATGTTGTACACCGCCGCAAAAATATAACTGCCGCCCACCAAATTATTGACTGTGATTGTGTAATAGGCATCATCAGCCTTATTGTACGCATTATATACATTGCCCACAGCATCATATTCACCGGGGACAACAAAAATCTTTGTGTCGGATGAAATAAAATATTTGTCATCAAGTACGGCGATGCTGTGTTCCTCTTGTTCTTCATTGACCACCGGACGCGAGATTCTTCCGGGCAGGTTTTGCAATGCATCGCTTGTATCGCCGGAAGATAAGGATGTTCTAAAAACATTGCGTATGACGCCCCTTTGATATGTTGCTGAATTATAACTGTCCGTTACCATTCCGCTTATTTTCATAAACGAAAAATCCGGGTCTGTGGTATATTGACCTATATCATAATTTTTGTAATGCAGCCGCAAATCCGAATCGTTATCGTTGCGTTCGCTTGAAGCAAGAATATTTACCGGCAATAAACCATTTGGGTCATTGGGATTAATTAAATCAATACCCGCTTTTTGTAGCGATATATTTTCTTGGTGCAAATAGTAAACATTCTGCGTATAGCCCGTGCCATCAAGTGACTTTGGGGTTCCATCATCTTGCAAGTCGGTAACCGGCACACATTCCATATCCATTTCTACCTTAGGCGTTTGAATTTTATTGATTTTCCCTTCATCGTTAGTATAAAATTTAATGATTTGGCTGTTAGTTTGCATTTTTCCGCCTGTTGTCTTGGTTAATGCGCTATGTGTCGGAATGTCCGCTCTTCTTACCGTTTCGGTATGCATTATGCCGTTGTTGAGGTTATATATCACCTGTACCTTGTCTGCAAAATCATAATATAGGATATGGTCTTGACCGGACAATATTTTTGCTTGAACTTTGGGATTGAGTACATCTTTTGCACCTCCGATAGCAATCAAATATCCTATATTTTCGGCGGCGTTGTTTTTAGGTAAATAACCGACAATCCTACCCTGGGAATCAAGGTTTAATTGTACATTGTCCCCTACATGCAGCATTTTTCCGTAATCTTGAAAAAACTTTTTGGTCATATCATATCGCATATCGTCAATTATGCATGCTAAATAACCATCTTCACTAATGATTTCGCTGATTACACCGCTAATGACAAGGGGAGTCAAAACACTTTGAGAGCTGATGCCGCTTACTATATTGATGAATATAACCTTGCCATCCTTTGACACATAGTGTTCAATAACAGCGTTTTCCCGTATATCTTCTATAGACGCGGGAGCCCCCAATTTAGTTATAATAATAGCGTCTTTACCATTCGGGTCAACATCTAATACATTTATAGATTTATCAGTTACATAAATTTTATTATCGGTTGCGTAAGACCGAGAAACAATGTACGGGTTATACTCCCTTATATGCACCACATCAAAAACGCCGTCGCCTTCGTTGTCGTACATCATTATCGAGCCATTTAAAGAAGTTAAAATTGAATTTAGGTCAAATGCCAATGTGCCGGAGTAACGATAATTATATAATTCTACCGCTGATAAAGCAATAGAGGCGACTTTTTCTTCGTTTCGGTTAGTTTCACTTATATTCGAATAGATTAAATTTATTGATTGACCCGTTATATCTACATTTCTAATCATATCGGCTGTTAAAAAAAGTTTTGTGAACCCCGGGTTGGCAGGGCTTGCAAATAGCGCCGTATAATATTCCAAGTCTTGATTATCTTTGTAATATACTGTTGTCGGAACGCCAAGGTAGTTCTTAAATGTACCATTTTTATCTTCAAACATCTTATTGCCAATAAGAACATAACCTTTCCGGGCTGCATGGGACGGCTGCCCGTTTACAGACGGTACGGTTGTGAAATCATTTGCCGTGATAAGTCCGGTATATTTGATAATATTTAATTTTGTTAATATACAGGAATCCTTGACTATTTTGTAGCTTTCCTCTCCCAAATATGTACTTTCGACCATGTCAAGCTCTAAAACATTATAAAACATCTTTGAAAGAATCGGAACGGTTACATCTTGTGTTATATCATTCACATCTATACCCTTAAAAACGCCGTATCGGTAAGCCGCTAACAAATATCCGGTGGGATATTCCCCCAATGTATCAGCAACAATGGAATATCCCAAGGCAGATAATAAAACTTTTACACATTGTATCAATGTAATGTTTTCATCTGGGTAAAAGAATTGTTCGTCTATGCCGCTTATTAACCCAAGATTTGCCGCCATGTTGATTGCGCCGCTTTGGGGGTGAGAGGCAGGTACATCGGCAAATTTGCCGCTTGCTAAACCTAATTCGTCTATATCAATCCCCAACGCGCTAAGGACTATTCCCACCAATTCGGCACGTGTAATAACGGCATCAGGGTTGCCGTATTCCGGAATCACTCCCATGTTTGCAAGTAATTTCACATGATCACCATAAAAATCCATGCTTTTTTCAAAATCATTTGCAAATTGCGGTTGCGAATCCTCTGCTGAAACTTTCGGAGGATCTGATACCGGCTTTGTAGGCACAAATTTACTGGTTTTATACACTCTAAAATCATCCATATAAAAATCAACGGGAACCGACGGTGCCCCGCCGAACATAAGACCGCTGTTTTCATAGTTGGTATCAGGGGTTGGATTTAACGCAAGCGTCTGCTTGGTAAATACCGATTCGCCATTTATATAAACCAAGTATGTATTCTCTTTTGTATTAAATACCAAGTCAATATAATTCCACTGACCGTTATGGTATGCACCGGATATTTTCTGAGAGCCGTTTATGTTCCAAATTGTGCCGTCACCTTTAAAGCGTAGCAACCAAGTGCTCCTATTGGTAGGCATATATCGGAAATTACAATTTAAAAAGTCTCCGGCGCCTTCCGCTGTAAAATTAGGTAATAGTTTATAGCTGATAATCGTAACTTCATTGTTGTCGGCTCTTAAATCAGCAGGCATGGCGTTGAAACTTGCGTCATAGGCATTGCCTATGAAGGACATCTTCAAGACTCCGTTCCCGTTCAGATTGGCAACTCTGAAAGTGGCGCCTTGTCTTTCGTTGGCGTTGCCGCCATTTGCCCCGAAGTATTTTGCAAAGCCGCCCGCTGTATCCTTATTAAAATCATTTTCATAGATTATAGTCTCATCCGCAGCAGCAGCAAACACAAAATTAAAGATAATTGAAATTGCCATTAATAAAGAAATTAACTTTTTCATATCAAAATTCATTAGCCTTTCCGGCTCACAAAATTATATTGTAGTTTGCATCTGCGCGCTTACCGTGAGCCGGATAAGGCGTACAAGCGTTACTTTTCCGTTATTCAATAATGATATTTTTACAAAGCGGCCGCAAACAATCGAAATCCCAAATAAAGCACTTTACTTTACTTGTAAATGTTGAAAGCCCGAACTTTATTTTTGTGTCAGATTTATAGTCTGGATTTTGTATGGTAGTATTTGAGATGCTAATAAGATTGCCATTTTCATCGTATTGAGCGACAACTGCGCAAACATCGGAGGGCGTGATTTTGGGTTGCCTGTCTAAGTTTCTTATAACAACATCAAAGACATTTTTTTTATCTAAATCATAAAGGTAAAAGGCGGGCTCCGAAAACGAATGAACAGAAACATCCATCAGCATGCCTTCGGTTTGGGCATCTCCCGTTTTACAATTATATATCAGCACATCGTCTATATATACAATATCCGCCTGTGCGCTATTGAGTGCGAACATCATTTGAAAATTAGACAATCCTGAAATAGTTGGATTGTTTTTTGAAATCATTTTGCCGTTAATATACACATCAAAAAATTTGCCGGCTGTTTCCTTCCGCAACACTACTGTAACCCCGGTCCATTCTCCTGGCGTGTATGTGCAACTTGATGGCGCAGGCGTTTGATTTAGGGGGGAAACCACGCCGTTCCTTCGAAACTGCAGCATGATTTGACCTGTAAAAGCCCCGTTGTTTCCATTGTTGAAATTCATCTGAAATACATCTGTACCGTTTCTCTGATTTTGTGTTACAGGGTCAAGTTGGGCAAAGTTTGTCTTAATTTTATATGAAATTACGCCAATCAAGCCGTTTTCTGTTACATTCGAGTCAATCGCCGTTATATAAGCATTACAGGTTCTGATAGCTGTTCTATTAGTTATGTCACCTGTGGTTGCAAACTTTAAAACTTTCCCCGGCGCATTTGCCTCGCTTCCGTCTGCTACCCGAATAGTTGAGTATTCTCCCAATTCTGTAATACAATTTCCATTTTCGACCGCCGAGCCGGCATCACCGGCACCCGGAGCGCTAACCGTGCCGAAATATATTGCTTTTTTACCAATATCGTCGTTGTTGAAATCAGTTTCAAAAAGCACATTGACCGCTGCGTACGGAACAGTTGTTTCCTTTTGTTCCCCAAAGGGCGCTTTAGCAGAATCAAATATTCTGTATCCCCAACCGCGCACATTTAGTTCAAGTTCTTCCGAATAATAATCTTTATCGCCAAAAGTTACTATTATACTGATATTATTGTCGAAATCGGCGCGCTGCACCTTTTTATCGGCAGTCAATATTTCATGATTAATCATGCGCGCATAGCGCACTTTTTCATTTGCAGTATAAATACGCGCCATGTGTGCAGTTATCGTATCCCTCACAAGTTCATCCGATTGCCAAAACGCGGATAAAACGGCAACCATCGCCGGTTGACCCATTAAAATGCAGTAAAGTTCATGTGTCTTTAACCATTCTTTATCGAAAAACTTGGCGGTTCCCATATTCCATCTTGTATGGGTTTGAACGCAATCACCAAAGACAAGTTGCCATATTGGCAGTATATATTCAGGAGCTTTTAGCAATTCCTCTTTTTCATACTGAGGCAGCGCTCCCTCTTTATACATATTAAATATGGCTGACTCATTACCTTCATATGTGGTCAGCGGGAGAAACGAACGGGCGCCTTCAAAATAATCGGCATACGGGACAAAACACGACCAACCGCCTTCCGATCCTACTGCAATACCCAAATCCCTATGCCATTGCAAAAGTTCGGCTCTGTAAGTTTGTGCCTCGCTTCTTGTCATAGGGTGGTTTGGGTCATAATCTTCGTATAAGGCTTGCGCCGCCGTTGTATCAATAAAACGTGCAACATACCCTTTTTCGTCTTGGTCAGGCGGAACCAAGGTTTTTGCATAGTCCAATTGCAATGCTTCGGTCAGGTTATAAGTCAGATAAGTTCCGCCGTCCACCGTTGGTACGGAAAACAGTCTTAAACGCTCACCATCCGCCTTTAGCTTGGCATGTTCAACAGGAACGGGAAAATGATTCGGATTCATACCTCCTGCAATTTTATTTTCATCACCGGATGCTACAAAATCTTCGAAAATACTATATCTTGATGCCGCATATCCCATATTTTTTATTGTTTCAATTTCTGCGGCAGACATTTTATTAAACCTTGCACTACCACCATAAAAAATACATCTTTCCACCCCTGCATCCACAAGCGTTTGTGCAACCGATACGGCATGGCTTGGGTTTGTGTTAAGGTCTTGATAATAAAACGCAGGTGCACCTACTATCATATCGATAACCGGATTTTCTTTCACCTTTTCTTGCAGAGTTACAATAAGCCCTTCGTCTTGAGCTATGTCACGGTATCTCTCGCACATTCCCACATATCCGCCTTGTTCTTGAAAAACATACCTTAACGACCGAGTATAGGTAAAGTCACCCCACGAGTGCTCCCAAATGTTGGTGGCGCAAAGAGAGCCTTCGAATTCACGAAGTTGGATAGCTGCATCAAAAGGTGTTTCGACAATCTGCAGCATAGAGTTTTTATTATCGGTGAGTCCCGACCATGGCTGATTGAAATTGTGTCCCGCATATAACGCGTAATAATCAGTTGATATTTTGCCGTTTGACGGCGCATTACCATCCCATAGGTATAAATCTTCCACAGGAATTCCTACACCTTCTCTATACGGTAACACCAGAGTATCCTGATGTTTTTCCCCTACGAAAGGGTATGGTATTCCAACCCAATTGTTGGATTTGCCGTTTGGGTTTGTAGTTGAAACAAAGGTAAGTGAAAATCTGAATTCGCCTTCATCGGGAGCCAATGTAATAACAAAACTATATTTGTCCTTGGAACGGGATATATTGCCCGTTATGGAGTTGCCGGATATTTGTACATTATTATATGTAAACGCACTCATTGATGCAGGTTTTCGTTGATGCCATACTCTGTTTGCAGTAGTAACTTTTATCAGGCTTGTATCGGTGTCAAGGCAAACACTAATTTTATTATTTGAGATTTCATACTCTTGCGCATGAGTAAAAATGCATGATATAAATAATAATATAAAGACTGTGCATATACAAATTGGCAGCTTGTCCATACTAATTCCCCTTTTCAATTATTTCATGTCCTCTGGCTTTTACTGTAATTGAAAAATCTTCAGCAGTATAAGGCGTGCTGCCGAAATTCGCTATTATGATTATTCCGTTGTCAAATACCGTTTGATGCACCAATTTATCCTGTGTTAGGAACTTATGGTCAATCATGTGGGCATATTGCACCGGTTTGTTTGAATTATATACTCTTATCATATGGTCAATAATCATTTTCTTATTATTTTCGTTACTGTCCCAAAAAGCCGGCAGAACCGTAACCATTGCAGGCTGACCCATAAGGGCACATAACAGTTCTTGTGTTTCTGTCCATTCATTGTCAAAAAACTTTGCCGTACCGAAATTCCATCTTGGGAATGTTTGAACACAATCTCCGAATACCAGTTGCCAAAGGGGTAAGATATATTTGGATGCCGAAAGCAATTCTGCTTTTTCCGCATCTGCCAGCACACCCGCTTCATACATATTGAATATATTAGTTTCCGGTGTTTCTGCCGTGTTCAATGGCACGGTGGAACGAAGCCCCTCAAAATAATCCACATACGGAACAAAACAAGACCAACCGCCCTCTGAACCTATAGCAATACCTAAATCTCGATGCCACTTTAGAAGCTCAACTCTATAATTCTTATTATCGGTTCTTGTCATGGGATGGTTTGGGTCGTAACACTCCATCAAAGCCTGTGCCGCAGTAACATCAAGAAAACGAACGGGGTAATTCTTTTGATTTTGGTCAGGTGTAACAACGCCTTTCGCATATTTTAGCTGCAAGGATTCGCACAAGCAATAATGATAATAGTTTCCTCCGCCAACCATAGGCGCTGCAAAAAGCGTTGCACGTTCACCATTTGCACGGAGTATGCCGTCTTCCAGTATCACCGGAAAATGATTGGGGTTCATACCTGCAGCAAGCTTATGTTCATCCCCCGGCGCTACAAAATCTTGGAAAATACTATATCGCGATGTTGCATATCCCATCTTTTTCACAATCTCTATTTCTTCCGCAGACATTTTGCTATATCTTGCGCTGCCGCCATAGAAAATGCATTTTTCCAACCCGCTGTCTAAAAGGGTTTGCGCTATTGATAAAGCTCGGCTTGGTTCGGGATTGTTGTCCTGCCAATAGAACGCAGGAGCTCCAACAATCATATCGACATTGGAGTTTTTCTCCGCCTTATCCTTTAATGTTACAATTAACCCTGTTTCTTCGGCGTATTCACGGTACTTTTGACATACTCCTACATAGCCGCCTTCGTTTTGGAAAATGTGTTTAACCTTACGGGCATAAGTAAAATCACCCCTTGAATGCTCCCAAACACCTTCCGCCGTAAGAACACCATTAGTTCTGGCAATTTGTATCCCCGCATCAAAAGGTGTTTCAACAATTTCAAGCACAGAGCTTTCGCCATCGGTTAGACCCATCCATGGTTGATTTATATTGTGACCGGCGTAAAACACATAATAATTTGTATTGATTTTATCATGCCACATATATGTATCACCTACCGGTATTCCTACTCCGTCACGGTATGGAATAGTAAGGGTGTCGCCATTTTCACCTATATACGGACCCGGAAAGCGAACATAATTATTAATGCCTGTTGCAACAGGCGTAAGTGTGTAATCAAATTCCTGCGCATCAGATTTAAGGGATATATCCATTTTTAGTATGTCTGCACCTTCTCTTGTAACTGTGCCCGTCATGCTAAGCGGTCCGGTCACTTCCAAACGGGAATAGCCGTAGCCTGTGACCAAAAGGGCTTTTTTCCATACCCTTTTCGGGGTAACGACATACAACTCCGCATTATCCATGTTTATTGATATGGTCATCATCCCGTTACTTATGGTATGTTTTGCCTTAGATAAAAAATCAAAATTTAAAAGGCGTTCGATGATAATGCTTGCTTCGGCGCGAGTTGCATTATTATCTGCATTGAAATTCCCGTTTTGGTCTCCGGTAACTATCCCATCCTTCGTAGCAATGGCAATATATGGCTTAAACTGTTCATCGATAGACAAAAAATCGGCTATCTTTATTTGCTGCTTGGTTTGTAAGCCTTCAGGGGCAATGTTTTCACCATATAAAGCCCGCACCGCAATGCGTGTCATTTCGCCGCGGGTAATCTCCTGATAATAATCCGAAAACTCCCCTTCTTTTACCATGTTCATTTCAATTGCCTTATTGATGTAAGCATCAGACCAACTGTCTCTTGGTCCATTTACACTTTGTTTCATGCCTGCCACGAGCATTTTTATAAACTCATTAACGGTAACTGGGGCATCCGGTCGAAAGGTGTTGTCATGGTATCCCGCAACAGCGCCTGTTCCAATTAGCCTCATTATGGTTTTCTCCGCCCAGTGTTCAACGACATCATCCGGCGTTTTTTCGGTCCATACCAGCATATCTGGGTTTGTGACATTAGAAGCCTTGACCGAAGTGTTGGCCAATGCCAATATTTCATCAAAAGCAAGCTCTGCATCAAAAGAATCGGTTTTATACACAATAAAATTATCCAGATAAGCTGTAGCCGCGTTTTTTAAGTCGGCGCCGAACATAATGCCAACCTTTCGTAAATCTATTTCCTTGTCTATTGGTTGGTTTATTGTTAACGCCTTTTTATTAAAATACACATCAAAGGTTTTGCTTTTTGAATCAAATATCATATCCACCTTATTCCATTGGGCGCTTTTAAAAGCCGATGGTATGCTTGCTCCCCCGGACTCAACAGAGTTGTCGTTTTTTAACAGCGCCAATCGGCTTGCACGCCCGGTGACTGCATCGCGCAAAGAATAAACGAATGTGTCTGATACAGCCTTTTCATCGAAACAAGGCATCATATCAAAACTCACTACTGTCATTTTTGACAACCCTGTCATATCTATCGATATTGCAGACACATTCGACTCTTTAGAATTCTTTTCGAAATGCAATTTTAATACCTGCTCACCATTTAGCAGGGAATCAACCCGTATTTCGGCGTTTCTTCGTTCGTTGACAACGCCACCATTGGAGCCGAAAAATTCGGCAAACTCCCCGATTGTATCGTTTTCAAAATTATTGACAATAATCACATTAATTGATGCAGATGCCGGGAAGGGCATTATTACCATTAATGAAAAGAAAATGGCAAGAAATAAAGCTGTTCTATTTATTTTCATTATTATTTCTCCTTATGTTTCCAAAGCCAAATTGGTTAAAATGCAGATGCCGGTGCAGTATATATTGAAAAATCGTCTATATATACGGTGTCAGTCTGATTGCTGTTAAGCGCAAACATTATCTGGAAATTATTTAACGATGAATAGGTGTTTTTGTCATATGCCACCCTCACGGAATTTATATATACATCGTATTTATGCGTGGCGCTGCTTTGCGGTCTTATAACCGTCATCACCTGCATCCATTCGCCGGGGGTGTACCCTACTCCCCCGGATTCCGCAATGGCAGAACCGTGGGTTGTAATAGTTCCGTCCCTCCTAAATCTTAGCGCTATTTGATTGGGACCTGTAAGGTTGCCTTGATTCCCGTCGTTAAAATTCATTTGAAAAAAGTCAATATTAAGACCTGTCGCACCGGCGGCATAAGCCGTTTTAATTTTATATGAAACAACAATCACATTGCCGTCATTCGGTGTCACGCCTGTGTCAACTGCAGCGATTGTGGCGTTAAGTCCTTCAAGCCCGGGGTTATAAAATTTTAGTACTTTACCGGATACTCCCGCCTCAAGCCCATTGGCAACCCGAATGCTTCTAAGATCGCTTTCCGGTGGAAAGAGCTCGTTGTCACCTGCCGAAACTGAACCGCCGCCGCCATCACTCCTGCCAAAATAAAACGCTCTTTCGCCGATTGTGTCATTATCAAAATTATTCTCTATGACCAATTCGAATTCCTCGGCGCTGCCAGTTGAGTATACCCGCGCCGGAATTAGCGGATAGCAATCAGCGCCGCGCCATGTGAATAATTTGATTTTATCTGTGTCTAAATTTTTTGTAAACGGCAGGCTTACATCTTTTTTATAATCGGTAACTGCAACAGGCGTGTGATTAAAGTTGCATAATATCCTGCCGTCCGAATTATATTCAGCAACAAAAACACTACAAATGTTTTTGTTTTTTGGAACGGTTAAGTCCCTTATGGTAAACTCAACTGTATTTTCTTCACCTAATGATGTAATCAGCCTACCCAAAACTGTTTTATTGCCTGTTTTAACTGTGCTTCCACTAATTAAAATACCGTCTAACCCTTTTATTTCCGATGCGCATGTCGAATAAACCAAAAAGTCATCTACATATACCACATCTTCTTGCGCGCTATTAAGGGCAAACATTACCTGTAAATTAGTTAAGCCGGAAGCAGTAGCTTTATCAGATGCTATTTTTCTTCCGTCTATATATGCATCGTATGTTTTGCTGCCGTCGTTTTGCGGCTTTATAATCGCCATAATCCATGTCCACTTGCCCGGTGTATAAGATGCGCCTGTATCCGCATATGTTGCGCCAAGCGTTGTGATTGCACCATTTTTTCGAAATTGCAAGGCTATCTGGTCTGTTCCCGTAAGCTGTCCCGAAGTGCCGTTATTAAAATTCATTTGCAAAACATCTCGTGAATTTCGGTTAGTGAGCATTTTAGCAGCATCATCCGGGTCGTCAGGCGTCCAAAATGCCGTTTTAATTTTATATGACACTACAACGACCATATCATTATCTGCCGTTACTCCTGTATTAACGGCAGATATATAGGTGTTGAGCGTTCTGGTAATGTTATTTTCGGCCGATAAAGGATCGTCTACGGCTGTATTGCCCGAAGAATATAGTTTTAGTACCTTACCGGAAACACCGGCTTCAGCTCCATCTACAACCCTAACGGTGGTATAGTCCCCCGAACCGTCTGTATAAATGTTCTCTGTTGCCATGCCGGCGTCGCCTGCACCCGGAGCGCTGAGTTTGCCAAAATACATCGCCTTTTCATTGATGATGTCGTTATTAAAATCAGTTTCTCTTATAACGGTAAACGCATATGTCGGAAGATAAAATAAAACGCATCCCAATAAAACTAAAACAACTGTAAAAAACAGCTTTTTCATATTCATGCTCCTTCCTAATAATTAGTTTTAAACGCTGAAGCAGGGGCAGTGTAAATGGAGAAGTCATCTAAATACACAGTATCGGTTTTCGTTGTGTTAAGAGCAAACAATACTTGAAAACCACCCAATGATTGATTGGTAACCGCATCCGATGCCACCCTAATTCCGTTTATATACACATCAAACATTTTTGTACCGCCGACTTGAGGCTTTATAACTGCCATGAACTGCGTCCACTCGCCGGGTGTATATACCGCTGCGTTTAGCGCACTACCTGTGCCGTCAGTAATTACGCCATTCCTTTGAAATCGGAGCATAGGAGCGCCAACCCCCGTTATAGCTCCTGTTTCTCCATTTCTGAAGTTCATTTGAAAGTAATTTACGGCAGGTCCTACTATATCAGCAAAGGCGGTTTTAATTTTATATGAAAGCACGATTACCTTACCATCTCCGGCTGTTACGCCTGTGGGTAAAGCTGATATTGCCACATTAAGGGCATCGGCGCCCGGATTATAAAATTTTAGAACCTTACCTAAAACATCTGCTTCGGAGCCATCTGTAACCTTAATACTCTTTCCATTGCCTTCCCCGGATATTGAACCCGCGTCACCAGCGCCCGGTGCGCTATATTTGCCAAAATATACTGCCGCCTCTCCAATGTCATCATTATCAAAATTGTTATCCCGCAACATATCGAAATTCATGGCAGGGGTCAAAGGAAAGATATTTTCGTCACCGTCCGTATGCCCTACCCGCCATACGAATAATCTGACTTTAGCCGCATCAGGGTTCTTTACAAAAGGCAAACTTACACACATTTTATAATCAGGAACCATGCTGGGATTGCAATTGACAGCAAGAAGCGAGCCGTCCAAGTCATATTGCCCAATAAAAGCGCTGCATGTTTCCTTGTCGGGAGCAGTCAGGTTTCTTTTTGAAGCGGTTAAGTCTCTTACAGTAAATTCAAATGCATTATTTCCCACAGCAGATAACAGCGTGTCGTGAAATATTTCAGTTTCTGACTTGACAGTACTGTCATCTAATAAAATTCCATTTAAACCTTCAATATTCGATGCAGCGGTGGTGTACACCAAAAAGTCATCTATATATACGGTATCCTGCTGCGCACTATTAAGAGCGAACATCGTTTGGAAATTCGACAAGCCGGTAGCGGTGGGGTTATTCGCTGAAATTATTTTGCCATTAATATATATGTCAAGATATTTGCCCTCTGTTTTTTGATGTATAATAACCATAACCCAGTTCCATTCATTGGGGGTATATATACATCCTGCCGGTGCAGGTGTTTGATTTAGCGGAGAAACAACACCATTCCTTCGGAATTGCAACATGATTTGACCTACGAAAGCCCCATTGTTTCCGTTGTTAAAATTCATCTGAAACACATCTGTGCCATTTCTTTGATTTTGTGTTACAGGGTCAAGCTGGGCAAAGTTTGTCTTAATTTTATAAGAAATCACACCAACTAAATCATTTTCGGTCATCCCCAGATTAACGGCGGAAGTATACGCGTTACAGGTTCTTAAGACCGCCCTGTTCTCTGTATCACCCGAGGTTGAGAATTTTAATGCTTTGCCCGGAATGCCCGTTTCATTTCCATCAATGACTCTGATAGTTGAATATTCCCCCAAGTTCACATTACAAGCCCCATTCTCGGTAACCGAGCCGGCATCGCCAGCGCCCGGGGCGCTGACCGCACCGAAATATACTGCCTTTTCTCCAACACCATTGCTGTTGAAATCAGTCTCCCTCACAACGGTAAAGGCATGCGCCGAAAGACAAAACAACATACACGCCAATGCAGTTACAACATTCATAAAAAATAACTTTTTCATTTTGACCCCCCTTATAAATTTATACATACTGTAAAGTTGAAAATTTATCCAAAGCTATATAACCCCAATTTTCGCCAATCTGCCCAACATGTCGTTTTTTTGGTTAACGGTGCCCCAAAGGGGCTTTTGATGTATCCCTTTTAATGTGCCGATTTGGTTTGACACCGCTTCTAAAAGGTCAAACCCCTCTCTGATTTGTATGTTTTTTCCCGCCGCGGCAATTTTACGATACACTTCCGGCCATTTTGATTGCGGTGGTTGACCCTCTCCGGGAACCCATTGCACCGCATCAAGTTCCTTTATCTTAAGTATGCTGTCCAAGTTCGGAAGGTTTCCGATTCCGTCCAAATGGTATAATGTATGTGACAGTTTTTTGCAACTGCTTTTTATTTCAGGCAACGCGAATTCTTCAAACATTTCTGCGCTTATCATATATGCGAAATCGCATTGCAACACATAAGACGGCGTGGGACTATAAATCTGTGACCAGTCGCTGTATCCCGGATTTATCGGTTGAAGAACCTCATTTATTTCGTCATAAAAACGAAACCAAAACTTTTGTATCTCCCATACAAGCCTTTTCACTTCCCCTGGTTCGTCATATAACGCCAAAAGCAATTTATCTCCTTGAGCAAAAACTGACAGGATATCGAGCATTCCGCTTAGGTCGGGCATACCCATTTGCACTTGACCTTGCCATCGTTTCATCCCTTCGTAACAAATTTCTTTAATTCTAATCAACCACACATTGTCAGGATTATATTCAAAATATATTTCGTTTAGCGGTTTTATTTCTTTAGGATGAAACCAGACATTGCCCGTGGCGTTATTTAAATCTGCACCCAAAAAGGCTGCAGCTATACCCGGTCCGAAACAATCCATATTAAAGTAGGGAAAAGCATCCCCCAAATACAGATTTTGAGAAAGTTCGTAGTCAATACGTTCAATTATATCTTTTGCAGGTACACTTAAATCATGGCAGGTAGCTTGTGATAGAAGCGGCGTTGACGGTTTGGCAATACCCGGGTCCAAACCTTTTAAAACAACCGGAACTAAAGGGCGCTCTAACTCCCTTTTCCACCAAAGAGTGTAATCTCTTTTAATCTTGTCCCACTGGTTTTCACTAAAATTGATACTCATAAAAATCCTCCTATTCCGATTATTCTTTAAGTGCACCTATCGCCAAACCATGCACAAAGTATTTTTGCGCGTATGGATATGCAAATATAATGGGCAAGGTGGTTATAATCACCGCTGCATATTTCATTTGCTCAACAATCCCTGTTCTTTCCACGCCGGATATATCCGTACCCGCCGACAATTCCTGATTTCCTGCTATTAACAACCTCATCAAAAACACCTGTAACGGTTGCAACTTAGCCGATGAAATATATATAATCGCATTAAAATACATATTCCAATAACCTACTGAATAAAACAGAATTAACACCCCAATAACAGGTAATGATACAGGCAGTACAATTGAAATAAAAACTCTAAAATCATTTGCTCCGTCAATTTTGGCCGATTCCTCCAGTGCAGGCGAAATGCCTAACAGAAAGGTTTTAGCGATAATTACATTGAATGCGCCTATTGCACCCGGTAAAAGCAACGCCCATCTTGTATTGTAAATTCCTAAATTATTTACCAAAATGAACATAGGAATAAGACCGCCCGAAAAGAACATTGTTACCGCCATATAGACAGTAAAAAACTTTTTAAACATAAAGTAGTTTTTTGATAGCGGGTATGCAGTTAAAAGTGTTAAACAGACACTTATTAATGTTCCGCATAGCGTATAAAATATTGTATTACCATACGCTGTCCATAACGACCCACTATGGAGCAGGTACTTATATGATGCAAGTGAAAACCCTTTAGGGTACAGCCATACCTTCTGCATTAAAACTGCATTTGCCGAGCTTATCGAAACGCTAAAAACATACATAAACGGGTAAAGCGTCATAGCTACGATAGTAAACATGATTGCTCCTAAAAGCAAACCTTTTATCTTTTTTCTTGTTTCCTCCATTACCCTCACCTCCTACCATAAGCCGATTGTATCTCCGCTTAGCTTGTTTGAAATATAATTAGACGCCACAAGTATGATAAAGTTTATAACCGAGTTAAAAAATCCGACAGCGGCGCCGAAACTAAAATTTGATGCCAGCAGGCCTTTTCTGTAAACATAAGTGGAAATCACATCGCTTACTTCATAAGTGGACGGGTTGTACATCAGTATAATCTTTTCAAATCCTACACTCATCAGACTGCCCAATCTTAATAGAAGCATAATTCCGATGGTGGGAAGTATTCCGGGAATGGTGATGTATAGTGTTTGTTTCCAACGGTTTGCCCCATCTATCGTTGCCGCTTCATACAGTTCTTTATTTATATTAGCAATTGCCGCAAAGTAAATTATGGAGTTCCAGCCAAAGTTTTGCCATATGGCGGAAAATACATATAAAAACCGAAACCATGATTTTTCATACATAAAGTTTATCGGCTCAATTCCAAAAGCAGCAACTGCCTTATTGACAACTCCTCCTGTTGTTGATAGAAGTAGGTTCATAATACTCACAACAATAACAACAGAAATGAAATGCGGCAAATAACTTATGGTTTGTATGGTGCGTTTGATACGTTTGCCTTTTATTTCATTCAGCAGAAGGGCAAATATAATCGGAACGGGAAACCCAAACATCAAGTTATAAACATTCAGCATTAATGTATTTCTAAGCAGCCTCCAAAAAACATATGAATTAAAAAACTCATAAAACCATTTAAGCCCAACCCAACGGCTACCTAAAATCCCGCTGGAAATACTGAAGTCTTTAAAAGCTACTATGATTCCGTAAATAGGGATGTAGTGAAACACAAAAAAGTAAACACAAGCCGGCAAAATCATCAAAATTAGCAATTTTTGCGAGTTTAGCTTTTTAATGAAGTCCCTGGCGGCGCCAGACCTTACCGTGGCATTGGTTAATGTCTTCAATATGACTTCTCTCCTCTTTTGTTGCACATTATTTTTTATATCTGTCATACTGAGCTTGGCGAACCTTTGTCAATTCTTCAACACCCATCTCTTTTAAAGTGGAAACAAATTCATCAAACTTTGAGAGTGGCTCTGTTCCCATAATAAATTTAATCTGCATTTCTTCAAAGTACGAACTGATATCTGAATTGTAAGCGGATAATATCTGAGTTTCTTCGTTGGTCAATATAACTTGCAGCGGGAAAGGTTTTGCCATATTACTGACAGCCTTAGCTGCAAATTCAATTTCCCCCTCAGAAGACCATTGTTTTAAAAATTCTCCGTTTTGAACATTTAGAAACGAGGGAAAGGCTCCCAGAGATCTTACTGCACTGGCTGGGTCAAGCCCATTCGGGTTATTTAGCGTCCAATCGGACAAAATGGGTTTTCCGTCTACCATGTTGTAGCTTACACCCTCTATACCAAAATTCAAAAGAACATTCGCATCTTCGGAGCCCCATACATAATCAAGCCACTTAAATGCCATATCAGGGTTGGCAGTATTTTTATATACCGCTACTCTGCGTGCAATGCTTGTTCTTTCTTCAAACACAATATCAGCGCTTGGCGTTTTGGGCGGCAAAATAGATACAACCTGCGGAGCCTTGACACCCGCACTTATAAGTCCTTTAATATAGTTCTGGCTTATGCCGCTCATCTCTGCACCTGTGCAGCCGACTGAATTTTGATGTACAAGCAGATTTCTGCCGTTTTGGTCATTAAGGAAAAACTTTAGCAATCCATTACGATACAGCATGTTTAAATATGTAATATAATCTCTATAACGATTGGTTAGCACTTCGTATTGAACCTTTCCTAAAGCATCCACGCCCCAAAATCCTGAATAAGCCGAATGCAAACCATAAGCAGAAGCAAAGGGAGCTAACGAAATCATGGTACTTACTGCCAGTGGAACTTCATCTTTCATGCCGTTACCGTTTGGGTCTTGATTTTTAAACGCGGTTAGTGTTTCCGTCCATTCTTCAAGTGTTTCGGGAATTGAGAGCCCCAAGGTTTCCAGCCAATCCTTTCTGATAAGGGCAGCATACATCTTTACAGTATTTCCCTCTGTATAAACATCGGACAAGGTATAGACAACGCCATCTTGATCCCTATTCAAAAGATATGCTTCGGGGAACTTCTCATAAAGCTTTTTGGTATGCTGACCGTATTCATTGATGTATCCGTTAAGCGGCAATAACAGCTCAGAACTCGCAAGTTGGGGAACCATTGAATCATCGGGCAAACAAAATATATCAGGTATATCCCTGCTTGCTGCCAAGCGGGTGCGCATGACAACGGCATATTGTGAAGACGGAATCACTTCCCATTCGATTTTGACACCGGTGCGTCTCTCAATTTCCTGCCAAACCGGTAGATTTTCTGCATAACTGGCGGCGCCGTATAGATTTTCGAAGGCTGCTATTTTTAATGTTGCACCTTCATTTTTTTCCAACGGAAGAGAATAGGGCGCAGCAACATCGGTTGTTAACTCTACCGGAAGTGTATTCATCAGTATAGATTTTTGAGCTACTTCAGTTTCTTTTGTACATCCGACAAATAGGAATAAAACGCCTGCTAATGCCAAAGACATCACTTTTTTCATTGCAACTCTGCCTCTCTGTTTGAATTTTTTGTTTATTCAGGTATTGAAAAGTCGTCATTGGTATCGATGACCCATTTTTTCAATCTTTCGTTCAGTTGTTTCCTTTTACCTTCATAGGCGCTATTAAACGCCATATTTATCTGTTCATACGGGTCTTCATTTAAATTATATAGCATCCAAGGCATTCCCGGAAGGCACACATATTTCCAGTCATCTTTTGTAACCAACCCACGCCAAGGTTTATTAACGCTATGTGCGTGTCCTGTTGGCAGAACGCTTTGTATATACGCGGAGTCGGGTTCATTCTCATGCTTATTGCCTGCCATGCGGCAATAGGAATAATCGGTACCTTCCATCCATTCCGGTTTTTTAATACCGCAAAGCCCTAATGTCGTTGGCGCTATGTCTACATGGTTTATTGGAATGTCTGTTTCCCCTGTGCGCCATCCGTTATAATGAGTTTCGGCGCCGCTGATGATAAAAGGAATTCTCAACGCCTCTTCATAAGGGGTCATTTTATGAAACTGCCCGTGTGAGCCATGCATATCGCCGTGGTCACTAAAAAATAGAATATGTGTATTCTCCAGTACCCCTGCTTTTTTGAGTGTGTCCCTGACGCGCCCCACATTCCAATCCAAATTTTCAACCATTGCATATACATTTGCAAGCTGTTTTCGAACCTTTTCCCTGAACTTTGGTATGTTTGGAACATTAGGTCTTAACCTAATGCGGTCAGGATTATACTTACCGGAAAATTCAGGCGGGGCAACATATGGGTTATGGGGGGGCTGAACTGATAAAACAGCGAAGAATGGATTATTTTCGGCAGCAGTGCTTTCCTTTATATAATTAATCAACAGCTCAGTAAGCCTATCTGTTTCATAACCGTCAAGTTGGTAATGGAAAGCAGCATCGCCTTCGCCTCCATGAACCCAGCAATCGTATTGACTGTTATTGTTTTCGTATCCTACCCAATGCTCAAAACCGCCGCGCCGCTCCGGCGGTACAATATGAAATGCGGCGCGCCCGTTGTTTTCTTTAAAACCGTCCAAATGCCACTTGCCGAAATAGGCTGTTTTATAACCGTTTTCGCGAAAAACATTCGCTATGGTGCATTGCCCTTCCGGTAGCCTGTATTCATGACCCGGAACACATTTGTGCGTGTATAATCCTGTCAAAAGGGAACCCCTGAAAGGACAACATAAAGGGGTGCCGCATACTGCATTTTTAAAGTTGATTCCCGTCAACGCAAGGTTATCAATATTGGGTGTAACTGCGTTAAAATCACTATTACATCTAAGCATTTGCCCCCTGTGCTGGTCCCCAAAAATCCAAATGACATTTTTTTTGTTACCCAATTTTAAGCCTCCCACATTTTTCATATAGAGATGATATTTAAAATGATACAATATTTAAGCGCAAAGCTCAACGAACATTTTTTTGGAGCAAACATTTTTAGGGCGATTTTTGGTTGAAATCCTTGTAAAACACTGTTTGCAAGGATTTAATAAAATCAAGCAGAACGGTGTATTGTTTCTTTTTCTTGATTAATTGATATCGCTATGCTACTATTAATATGGTTTGCAGACTATTTTGCAGTTTTAGGGGAGCATAGGATAATGAAGTCAGTTCAAACAAAATTTTTCTTATCGTATTTAATTATCTTTGTTATTACTCTTGCCATAACAACAGGCGGGAGCTATTATTTTATTGCCAGCTCAACTATGTTCTCAGTCAATTCGGGCAAAAAACATAATTTGGAATACTGCTATGAGTCAACCGATCAACATATTCAAAATTTAATCAATCTGTCTATGCAGATGTCTGATACAGCTTGGATTAAGAAGTTGTCTCGCTACTCATCGGATAAGGAGCTAAGCTATTTTGATATGCTAACTTACACATCCGAACTTGCTAACATTAAGGCGATAAACCGTGCTATCAATGATATATTTATATACTTCCATAAACTTGACATGGTTATTTCCACCGAGTGCCATGTGTCTTTTCAAAATTTTTCAGAACATTCATTTAACATAAACACTATGGCTCCTTCGGTCCAGCGTCATTTTTTTACTGATATGTCAAACAACAATACCTTCACTGCGGTAGATGTAAAATCATACGGTATGTTAAAAAACGGTTTTCTTTATCTTCAGTTTTTGCCCATCCAAGAAGTTTATAATCCTAAAATCACAATAGCTTTTTTTATGAATAAAGAAGAACTGCAAAAAGAGCTGAACAATTTAGCGGTCATAAATGGCGGAACAGCGTTTATCATAGATGGTGAAGGTCATATTCTATTAAAGGACGGTATGAATAACGCTCCGGATATCACCATGTCGGGGCTATATGATTTGAGAGAAAATAGTCTTGAAAAGATTATAATTAATCATAAAAAATATGCCGTATATAAAAAGGTGTCGCGTTTTACCGGCTGGACCTACATAAACCTAATTCCAGAAAATATTAATAACAGGGAGCTTAACAATATACGAATTAATATTATTTTGATAGTAATGCTTCTCCTTGTTTTTGGTGTTTTATTCTCGCGAAGGCTTGCTTCATCAAGCTATACGCCGTTTGCAAAATTATTAAACCTGTTGGGCGCAAACAATGTTAAAGTCAATGAATTTTTTTGGCTGGAAGGAGCTATTTCCGAAATCATCGAAAAGGAGAGCCGAATTGAAAAGGAGTTAAAATCCCAAAGAACGATTATTCAGCAATCATATATAACCAAATTACTCACCGGTGATTTCCCTTATACCGAAACAAACGGTCAGTTTTTTAAAACCATCGGAATTAACTTAACCGGAACGGGTGTTGCTTGTATTGCTGTGGATTATGGAGCGCACTTGCAATTTAAAAAGATATTGTACCCCTGCTGTACCGAAATATTTGATGTTTTAATACAAAATCGATATATCCTTTTATGTGTGCTTAGGGATAGAAGCGTTTTTCCTGATTGTTTAAGATTACTATCAGAGAATTTGGATGGAAATATCGTTGCGGGAGTTAGTAATATCCATGACACGCCTGCGGGAGCATCACGCGCCTTTTCCGAGGCGCAAACAGCGGTAGATTATAAATTATTGTTTGGGAAGGGGCAAGTTATCAAATATGAAGAGGTGTCTGATCGGAAACCGCATTACACTTATTCACATGAGCAATCAAAGAAACTGTTTAATTATTTGATTTCCGGCGATGAAAAAAAAGTGATAAACGAGATTGATGAGATTTTGCGATTAAATTTATTTGAAACCAATATCTCGATTTTTGCGGCTAAAAATTTGCTTATGAATATTCTTTTGGACATCGCTAAAGTGGATGCGGAATTTGATATCAATTTTGTTTCAGGTAACTTCTTTGAAATTTTACAGCAAAACGACATTCATGAAATTGCACATCAAATTATCCTGATTGTTAAAAATATATGTTTGCATATCAAAAAAATAAAAAACGATGGTAAATATCGAAAAGGGAGCAAGTTGGTAAAGTACATTGATGAAAACTATACCGATTACAATATCTCTTTACAAAGAATTGCTGAACAATTTTCTATGTCGGTGTGGAAGGTGAGTAAACAAATTAAGGATGAAATGGGCGTTTCTTATCTGGAGTATATAAACAGAAAACGCATCAGGCTCTCAATGACCCTGCTTGAAACCAGCGATTACGACATCGCCCAAATAGCAACCCTTGCGGGATATACAAATGATGTGACCTTTAGACGTGTATTTAAAAAATATAATAAAATATTGCCGACCGAATATCGAAATATCAAAAGGAGAGATTGAGAATATGGTTTGTGAACAAATGACTTCAAAAGAACGGTGGCTTGCTGCATTAAAACTTAAAGATGTGGATCGATTGCCGTTTTGGCCTAAGCCAAGCCAGTTGCATCTTACTAAAAACAAAAGCTTTAAGGATGTTTTTGACTTTTTTGAGTATGTAGGCAGCGATGGTTACATAACACTAAACCCTTGCTTTAAAGAGAAAAGGCATAAAACATTATTTAATAGCGAAAGAAAAGGCAATTTTAGAAGGGATGTTTATGCAACGCCATTGGGCAAAACCGAGGCAACATATGGATATGATGCTTTTTCCATGTCATGGCATCCCATAAAGATGCCTGTATCAACTGTTGAAGATATTAAGCTGATGATCGATTGGTATAATGATTGTGAAATTATTTTAAATGAAGATGCATTGCAAAGCGGCATGGATGTATTTCGTGAAGTTGGGGCTAAAGGAATAACAATCATGAATATAGGCGAATCCCCCCTTATGTATTTTGTGGAATGGTTGGCGGGAATTGAAAATGCTCATTTTTTGCTTGCTGATTTTCCAGACGAGATTGATGAATTGTTTGAGGCAATGCACAAGGTACTTTTAAAAAAAACCGAGCTGGCTGCCGAATACTCGTCAGCGGATATGTTTTGTTTCATAGAAAATACATCTACGACCTTAATCTCACCTTCACAGTATGAAACCTTTTGCTACAAGCATATTAATGCGTATTGCGATATTTTTAAAACTGCAGATTGTATTGTTATGTTGCATATGTGCGGCCATTTGAAGGCGCTATTGCCTATTTTGTCCAATGTAAAAGCAGATGCTTTCGAAGCTTTTACTTCCCCTCCGCTTGGAAATACCACCTTGCTGGACGGAAGAATTGCGTGTAGTGACAAATGTTTAATAGGCGGAACTAATGCAGTACTTTGGCTTGAGGACGCAAAAACAATTATTAAACAAATTGAAAAACACCTAAATGAATTGCCGCATCATAGGGGTATAGTGATAAGCCCGGCGGGTATTATGCCGCCTGCAGCGGAAATTCACACTATCAAAGATGTTTGCAATTGGATAAAAAATTACCGCATCTGCTTATGATAAATCAAGAGTGTGCGGCAAATGGGGCTCAGTTAAGCCCACAACACATCAGCAGCAGCCAATAAATGTTGGGGTATGGATAGAACGCTACAAAAATATTTTTTTAAAAAAGGTAGAGCATATTGAAAAATCCTGTAAAATGGAATTGACTAAAACCCAATTTCAAAATCAATATGCTCTATAACCATTTTACAGAAAGCCTCATAACTGCCCTTGTTGCGGTGTCATAACAAGCACTATTCATGATTACCGCAAACAGGTTATTAAAGATATCCCTACTTTCGGCAAGCAAGTTATTTAAATGAGTTATTATTATTTCTATTTCATCACACATCTTCCTAATGCTTTTAAGGTCTCTACCTACATATATCAATCATCTTCCCTGGATTTATCATAGAATCAACATTTAGCGGAGCATGTATAACACCAACATCTTTATTAAGTTCATCTTATAATTTATGTTTAACCTCTGATAATAAAAAAGCGAGATTGCCGGAGTTAAAAATTTCGCCAAGCTTCTTTAGTGCCCTTTAAAACTAAGGTTTTTTATAAAAATCGAAAAAAAAGTAAATCAATCAATAAAGTAGGGAATTGACTCCTATCATAATAGTGCTATATAATTATGGCATTAAGATCATTCAAGGAGAATGCATTACATGAAACGAATTATGGCGGCGCCGCCGCAAAACACTCACACAAGTTTAGGATATAGAATCAAAAGAGAGTTGCATAAAAACAGATATGTGTATCTAATGATAATACCTGTTGCGCTTTATTATATTATTTTTTGCTATGGACCGATGTTTGGTGTCGTTATAGCATTTAAGGAGTTTGATATAGGCAGAGGTATCTTTGAAAGTCCGTGGGTGGGTCTAAAGCATTTTAAATCATTTCTTGCTGATATGTATTTTGGCCGCTTGATTAGGAATACCGTTTTAATCAGCTTTTATGATTTGTTGTTCGGCTTTCCCGCTCCTATTATTCTTGCCCTATTGCTAAACGAAATTAAAAGCCTATGGTTTAAGCGTTCAATACAAACAATTGCGTATTTACCCCATTTTATTTCGGTAGTGGTGATTTGCGGAATGATTGCTGATTTTTTCAGCGCAGATGGATTGGTTACAAAATTTTTGGTTGTTCTTGGCGGCGAAAAAGTAAATTATTTAGGTGATGCAAAATATTTTAGAAGCGTTTTTGTAGGCACAAACATTTGGCAGGGGATTGGTTGGAACAGCATCATATATATGGCGGCGCTTTCGGGGGTGGACGCGCAGCTTTATGAGGCGGCGGTAATTGACGGAGCCGGTCGTTGGAGGCAGGTAATACATATTACGATACCTGAAATCGTGCCAACGATTATAATTCTTCTGATTTTGCGCATGGGTCAAATAATGAGTGTAGGCTTTGAAAAGATTATTTTGCTTTATAACCCGGGGACTTATGAAACTGCCGATGTGATTTCATCATATGTCTATCGGCGGGGGCTTTCTGAGTCGTTTCAATATAGTTATTCCGCAGCGGTAGGGATTTTTCAGTCGGTAGTTAATCTGTTTTTATTAATTACGGCAAACAAAGTTTCTAACAGGCTTACTGAAACCAGCTTGTTTTAAAGGCAAAAGGGAGATTGATTTATGATTATTAAGCGAATGACCGGTGAAAAGGTATTTGATTTTTTTAATATAACATTGATGGTTCTTATTGCATTAATAATGCTTTATCCATTTTATTATGTTATAATGAGTTCTTTATCTAACAGCAATTTTTTGATTGGAGATAAAGGGCTGATGTTGACACCGAAAGGGTTTACCCTGGCGTCGTATAAGATGGTGCTGAACAATCCCAATATTTTGTCGGGGTACAGTACCACCATAATTGTTGTGGTGATAGGAACTACCTTAAATGTGATGATGACGGCGTTGGGGGCCTTTGTGCTTACGCGAAAGGACCTTGCCGTTAGGCGTTTGCTGACTTATATGATTATCTTTACCATGTATTTTAGCGGGGGATTAATTCCTACATATCTTGTGGTTTATAAATACTTAAGGCTTGGAAATACATTATGGGCATTGATGTTGCCGGGGTTAATCAGCACCTATAACTTGATTATCATGCGCACAAATTTTATGCAGATTCCCATAAGTTTGGAAGAATCGGCAAAAATCAACGGCGCAAACGAGTTTGTTATTCTGTTTAAAATTTTCATCCCATTGTCGTTGCCTATAATGGCTGTCATGGTGATTTTTTATGGAGTCGGACATTGGAACTCATGGTTTAGCGCGATTATATATATTCGAGATAGAAGCAAGTATCCCCTTCAATTGATTTTAAGAGAAATTCTTCTGCTAAACGATGTTCAAGGTATGATGTCGGAAGGAGCGGGAACAGATGCTTACAACATTGGGGAGGGGATTAAATACGCCACCATTATTGTTGCAACATTGCCTATTTTGTGTGTATACCCGTTTGTGCAAAAGTATTTTGTTAAAGGTATGATGATAGGCGCTGTAAAGGGATAAAAAATATATATTTAGGAGAGGTTATTTGTGACAAGGTTTTTAAAGGCTTTTATTGCCGGTGCATTAATTGTAGGCAGCCTTGCGGGCTGCGGCAATCCTACCGGACAAGAACAATCCGGCAGGATTGAGCTAACCTATTGGTGTAATATGCCTGCGGCGATGGCGGCATTTGCTCAATCCATGGATGAAATGACTATGTATAAGCAAATGGAGAAGCAAACAGGTATCAAAATTAAATTTGTGCATCCCCCCTCGGGGCAGGCAAAGGAACAGTTTAACTTAATGATTGCATCCAGAGAGTTGACCGATTTGATAGAATACAACTGGATTGCAAGCTATCCGGGTGGTCCGGACAAAGCAATTAACGATAATGTCATTATAAAGCTCAATGATATTATTGAAAAGAAAGCGCCTAATTTCTATAAGGCGATGAAAGCAGACACAAGTTACGATAAGCAAAGCAAAACCGATTCCGGTACATATTATGGTTTTCCTACATTAGTCCGCGGAAATTACAGAACATTTGGCGGCTTATTGATTAGGCAGGATTGGCTTGACGACCTTGGTTTGCCCTCGCCTAACACGCTGGAGGAATGGGAAACGACCTTGCGCGCTTTCCAACGGCAAAAGGGTGCGCAGTATCCCTTTACCGCCACTAACAGCATTTTTAGCATGATAAATATAGCGGGGCATTTTAACAACTTCTACGATATCGGTCTTGGCGTGTATGTAGACAACGGCAAAGTGAAGCTTGCGCAATTGGAGCCGGGCTATAAAGACTTTATCATGCTTATGAATAAGTGGTACAAGGAAGGTCTTTTGGATAACCAGTACGATACCAACAACAGTTCGGCGGTAGATGCCAAAATGACCAACGGAACCTCGGGGGTGACTTATGGCTTTATTGGAGCAACCATCGGTAGGTATATGTCTGCCATGTCAGAAAAAGACCCGAACTACAACCTCACGGCAGCGCAATACCCCCTTCCCGTTGCAGGCGGGGAACCCCGATTTATGGAGTATCAAAATGATTCACAAGAGCCCCAAGTTGTTGTTACAACCGCAAATAAACACCCTCAAGAAACAGTAGCTTGGCTGGATTACCTTTACTCGCCGGAAGGAGATATCCTTAAAAACTTTGGCGTAGAGGGATTTACTTTCCAAATGGTGGATAACAAACCGGTATATACTGACGAAATATTAAATAACCCTGCCGGCTTGAGCATTGCAGAGGCAATGGCAAAACATTTCAGAGCAAATGCTCCGTTCCCGGGCTTCAGTCAACATGAAGATTATCTAATGCAATATTATCAGCTCCCTCAGCAGCGTGATGCTCTTCTCATATGGACGAAATACTCAGACAATGCGAAGGATATTATTGTGCCGCGTTCCGTAGTGCCGAGCATAGATGAGGCGGAGGAAATTTCTGTAATTCAATCGACAATAACTACCTATATAGAAGAGATGACCTTAAAATTCATCAAGGGAACGACTCCGATAAGCGAGTATGACAAATTTGTAAAGAAACTTCATGAGTTAGATGCACTGCGCTTTGTAGAACTTCGTCAGGCTGCGTTTGACAGGTATAATAAAAGGTAGTTGGTTAATGGAAGATTAAAAACAGGGATGTGAGAGAAAAGATATGAATATATTGCGGGATATCAGAAACAATAAGATGCTGAAATTTTGGATTGGCAGTTATCTTGCCATCGTATTAGTGTCGATTGGAGTAAATATGATAGGGCATACCGCAATTATACAGATTACAAATGCTGAGATGCAGCGCAGCACATCTAATCTGACATCCCAAATGTCTGTTGTGTATGATAGTTATTTTCGACAGATAGAGGCGAGCGCTTATAACTTGCTTGAATCTTATGCAGTAAGAAGCTTGATTAATATGCCTAAGGAAACGGAAAACAAAAGTGATTGGATTAAAACAGCCATAAGGGATATTGCACTGCAAGAATCCAGCGTGCCGATTGCAGAAAATATAGTGCTAATCTTTAACCATGAGAACATTTGCATTGTAAGCAATGCCATGTACACTAAGGAGATTGCTTACAGCCTTTTATTTGAACCATACTATTCCACAAAGGAAGCTTGGCTGTCCGATGCGTTTTCCGTACTGCATAAAGAGTACAAGTCAATTGTAACCTCAAAAGGAGAGCAAAAAACTTTCTTTGTGTATGCCTATTCCATCCTTAATCAAGAGCCGCCGCTGCTGCTTATGATAGAACTGAATGAAAGCGTTTTGCATGAGGCGTTGTCACAGGTAGGTTTGGCAGGCAGCAATCGCATGATGATTGTAGATGAATCAGGCTATGAAATGTTTCGGGGAAACAGTACTCCTGCGCTTCTCCACACATTGGAAGGGGATAGTGGGTTTGTACACATTGAATACAACGGAGAAAAATATTCGGCAAGCTATGTTGCGTCTAAGGTGCTTCCGTGCAAGTATGTATATATGGTAAAAACTGCAGATTACACAAAACAGATGAACACGATTGGTCTGCTGTTCCAGATAAGCTATATTCTATGCCTTTTGATTGGGGTTGCACTTTCGCTGTGGTTTGTAAAAAGGAATTACAGACCTATCCACACCCTTGCCGGCAAGTTGAAAAATAATGTAAGAAGTACAGGCAAAGGGGCTTTTGAAACAATAGAACATGCGGTAGAAAACCTGTTAAAAGATAAAAAGCAAAGGGACAGATTAACTGCAATTCAGCAAAACACCGCAAAAGAAGTTTTTTTGAGCCGCCTTGCAGGCGGGCGGTTTTTGGATGACAAAGAAGTAATTTTTGAAAGTTTCGGCAAGCACAAGATTGCGATTGACGCTGTGTCTATGTGTATCGTTTTGTTCAGCATTCAAGAGTTTGGGGTATTCACTCAAAAGGAAGATGCGAGCGAGGAAGACGAAAAATTGGTGCAGATTGCGATTTCAAATGTCTTTTTAGAGTTAATGAGCGATGCATTTCAGTTGAATTTTTTTCGTATAGACGACTATTATGCGTGTTTGGTTTTGGCGCTTTCTGAATTGCATAACACTTCATATATTAAAAAGCAATTAAACACATTGTTATCGTTTCTCCTATCCAATTTCGACCTGCTTTTCACCGCTGCGCTTAGTCAAACGGCTGATGACCCCCGAATGATACCCAAACTGTACAGTCAAGCGTTAGAAGCGATGTCGTATCGGCTGCTGCTGGACGAGGATAGCTTGTTAGACTATGACCAGTTGATGAGCCACACTCAAGCATATTCTTATCGAACACAAGATAACAATAAACTCATTAACCTTCTTTCTTGTGGCTCTGCCGAGGAGACAATCGTGTTTGTGAAAGACATCATTGACCGAAATCGGCGGGAGAAAAATATTAATATCCATATGATGAGGATGTTGTTACTGGAGCTTGCTAACACTTTGCTTAAGGTGACGATTGATATTGACAAAGAGCACCTTTTAGATAGCGCCGCCTTTAGTGAAAAGCTAATGCAATGGATGGATTTCTCAAAACTTGAGGATATACTTGAGCATATGTATGATTATATCAGGCAGCTATCCGCTATAATAAAGAAAAATCAGCTGCAAACAGAGGTGGTTCGCTGCAACAATATTAAACGCTATGTTGAGAAGCACAGCACCAACCCTGGTCTTACAGTAGGGATGATTTCTGCAGAATTCGGGCTATCGCTGAGTTATCTTTCATCTAATTTCAAAGAACAAACCGGTGAAGGAATTGCCGAATATATCGCAAAGTGCCGTATTGAACATTCAAAACAGATGTTGGAACAAACGAATTTATCCATTGGCGACATTGGAGATAAGGTAGGTTTCTTCAGCACAGCAGTTTTTATTCGGGCATTTAAAAAGTTTGAGTTCACAACACCCGGGCAATATCGAAAAATTCATCAAAACCAAAAGTCGAGGAACAAAGATGAGTGAAAATAGGGGGAAAGCAAATGGCAAGAAAAGTATTATGTATTATGTTTTGTATATGTGTTTTGCTTTCTGCAGCTAATGTCTATGCCTCAAAGCAAATGACTATCCATGCAGAATACGATTTTCGGATTGATAAGATTACTGTAACAGGTAATATTCCGTCGGGCAGGCACAGATTGGTTATGCTGCAAGTGCAGCATCCGCTTAAACCCGGGGAGGTTAGGGGTAGCATAAATCCCCAAAACGCATCGGAAGTTATATTTTATACCGATGATGCGGTTGCACAGGCAGATGGCAGCTATCGTTTTGAGTTTGGGTTAAACGATGGCGTGACCGGTAGGTATATATTTAAAACGGCAACGGCAGAGCCTAATGTTTTCGCCACCACCGTTTTGGACTGTGTGAATGTTCATGATATTGAAAGCATGTTGGGCAATATTAACGAGGCTTTAAAGTGGGAGGATATAAAAATCCTTTTTGAGCAGAAAAATGCGGCCGCTATTTTAGGGCTGAACCAAAAGGTTTATACCATGGTAACAAAGCGCGATTTGGTTTATAAAAAACTTTTTGAAGAAAAAACAAAACAGGAGTTTACATTTGGGGATATCGTCAGGTTTGAAAGCTTGTTTGAGGCATATATTGTTTTGGCAGGGATAAACGAAGCTGCAAATCCCGAAACCTTAATGAAGGAACATGAAGAAGTGCTTGGCTACCTAAAAGATGCCCCGGGAGTTTCATACACATTTAATGAGCTTTTAAACGAAGATGCGAGAAAACTGGTGTATGCCGCACATAAAGACGGCAACATTGCTTCATTGGAAGAACTAAAGGTGAAGTTTGCCGAAACAACCTTTTTATATGCAGTTGATAAATGCTTTCCGCAAGCGCTTTCAATGATTGTGGAAAAGAATCTGAATATGCTAAATGGGATTGAATATTCCAAATATAAAGGTTTAACTCGTGGGGGCGATGCCGCAGTCAAGATAAGCGGCACACTTTATCCCAGTATTGATAATTTTATAAAAGCCTTTAACGACGAAACAAATGCGCAGTATAACATTGAAAATCCGCCAAAAGGTGGTGGTAGCAATGGTAGTGGTGGCGGCAGCGGGGGTGGCGGTAAGCAAACCATTACTTCAACCATTGTGCCGGAAACACCTGTTGTTACGCCGGAAGGGTCGTATACGCCTGCTTTTAAAGATATCGAAGATGTTCCGTGGGCTTTGGAAGCCATCGCTTACCTTAAAGAACAAAATGTCATTTCGGGAAAAGTTGAAGGCACATTTGCCCCCAACGACTCGGTAACTCGAGAGGAATTTGTCAAAATGATTGTTTTGGCTTTGGGATTGCATAATGAGTACATAAAAAGCGCCTTTTCTGATGTGCCGCCGGAACATTGGAGCAGCACATATATTCAATCCGCAATTGATGCGGAGTTAATTAACGGCATTGATGCTTCAAATTTCGGATTGGGAGAGAAAATCAGCCGACAGGATATGAGCGTTATTATTTATAGGGCAATGAAAAAGTCAGGGAAATTCGCCCCCGCTGAGGTTGAACTTGTCTTTGAAGATGCGGAAGATATTGCAGACTACGCGAAAGAGGCGGTTGAAAGTCTGCACAGCCAAGGTATTATCAATGGAATATCAGAAACTTTATTTGCGCCTCGCTCCGACCTGACAAGGGCACAAGCGGCAAAAGTAATTTATGAAGCAGTTAAATAGGGGGTGATAGAGTGAAAATAAAATCGATTATGTCAATTGTATTATGCCTTTCAATATGTTTGTTTTGTATGCCAAGCGTTTTGGCAGACGCAACGCAAGGAAATTATGATGAAAACATTGTATTTTTAAAGGCAATGGGCATTATAGATACACAAACATATGATTCAAACGAGATGATTACAAAAAGTGAAGCGGTTTACACAATAATGAAAATGATTGGACAGAATTCGGAGTCTTTTGGATATAACGGAGAATTAAAAGGTTTGCCGGAAGGACATCCTTATGCCGGCATGTTAAAGGCCGCCATAGAATTGGGTCTTGTAGACCTTGACAGCAATTATCTGTTTAATCCGAACAGTACGGTATCATATGCGGATGCCGCAAGGATGGTTTTTGCGGCTCTGGGATACAATAGAGCTGTAAACACAGCAAGCAGCGATGCATGGTATTTAAAACTGGCGGCGGACAACAGGCTCAACGGTAATGTAAAAATTACAAATAACGGAAAGCTTACAAAAGGCGAATGGGGGGGGATATTATACAATGCAGCTCACATACCGCTTATGAAGCGTGTGTCTTTTGGACCGATTGCCGAATATCAGGTGGAAAAAAACATCACAGCGCTAAGTGAATATTTGCAAATTTTCAAGAAAGAAGGCATTGTTTCCGCCAACAGCATCACCAGCCTTCGCGCAAGGGCAGGGGTTGGAGAGAATACCATAGAAATTGACGGCTTTAGGATTAAAACAAAGGATGTTGTGCTAAACGAAGAAGCGCTGCTGGGCAAAGATGTTAAGGCTTATTATAAGCTAAGCGATAATGATGATGCTTACTTGATTTATGTAAAAGAAAGCGGAAAGACGGAATATTTAAGGATTTTAAGTGATGAGTTTATTGCTGATTTTACAAATTACACCTATATGTACAGCAGCTCGTTGGCGGGAAGCGGAAAAGCCGTTGTTGATGGAACCGCCGCTATTATTTATAATGGCATAGCCGTAACGGACGAGGATTTTAAAATTTTAAACGAGTCGCTTTTTATTCCTAAAAACGGTGAAGTTGAGTTGCTAAGGTCGGGTAAAAGCGGGAAGTTTGATATTGTCAAAATAAAATCCTACGCAACTTATATTGTGCATAATGTCAGCAAAACAGAAAATCTTATTTTTGACAAATACGGAAAAGACGCTTTGAGCATTGACCCATATATCAGGAGCAATGTGCGGATAGTAGATAAAAACGGCAATAGATTTACTATTGCTGACTTAGAGGAATGGGATGTTCTTTCAGTTGCTATTTCCAATGATGGAAATTATGTGGAAATTATTGTATCAGCAGATGCGGTTAAAGGGCTTGTTACCGGCAGAAGTCAAGATACCCTAACGCTTGAAATGGAAGAATTTAAGCTTTCTCAAGACTTGGTTGAGGAGCTGGCAGAATATTTGAAGGAAGGTTCGGAGACTAAAAAAACACGCATACCCGAAGTAGGCTCTCAGATAGTTGCCTACCTTGACCAGTACGGTAAAATAGCGGCTATGCAGGTACAGACCACCGATGAATGGAAGTTTGGATATTTGATAAAAATGCAGCCGGAAAAGCCCCCTGCAAAAAATCTTGAATTTAAAATACTTACACAAGATGACAAGATTGAGTATTTTAAGTCAGCCTATCCTATTGTTGTGGATGCGGCGGTTTATAAAAGCGCAAGCGCTGCCCAATCTGCAATTGAAGCCGAGCACATCATACGATATCAGTTAAACGATGAAGGGCAAATAAGACGGATTGACACGCACATTCAAGGAGAAAAAGAGGATTCCTTTTCGTTAATGCGCAGAGCCTCCGGCAGTTTGAAGTTCAAAAGCAATGTAACCACCTTTGGCGGATTGATTTTCCCGAAAACATCGGCAGTCATATTTGCCGTTCCTTCTTCAGCGAACGGACCGGAAAGGGATTACAAGGTTACAACAATAACAACCTTTGTAAACGATGCGTCTTATAATGTTGTGGCATACTCGGTCGGTGATGACAGCCTGAAGGAAGATGCAATTTTGTATAAAAAAGCATCCTTGCTGCCGCAAAATGCGCGTGAAATCGTTACTATAATCACACAAATCAGCAATGCCGTGGATGATGACGGGATACCCATACAAAAGATTTATGGCATGAACGCCGGCGGCAACCGGATATATACAATATATTCGGATGACCCAAACACATCAGCTTTGGTTGCGGAGAAGAATATTAAACCGGGCGACCTTGCGCGGATTACTGCTGATAACAACATGATAGTTTCACGAATTGAGAGGGTGTTCGATGGCACCAGCAAAACGATTTCCTCTGAAATGGGCGGCATAAACCCCAATACAGGGTACGATGCTATCATAAGAATATCCTATGGTAAGGTAATAAATAGGGCGGAAGGCTTAATTCAGGTGGAATTACACAATGAGAAAAAGACCATAGAAAAGTATAAAGAAGCAGGGCTTGTCTTTGTTTGCGAAGAAAACAAACGAGTCCGCAAGGGCAGCTTTGACGACATCATTCCGGGCGTTTCTTCCATCGTGGTAAATATGTATTATTCACAAATAAGAACAATAACAATATATAATTAAATTGGAGGATTAAAAATGAAAAATCAAATTTTTAGGCTGTTTGGTCTGTCTTTATGTTTCATGCTTGCGCTGAACCTTGTTGTGCTCCCTCGAGTATCAGCAAACCCAACATTTTATTGGAATGAAGACTTTGAAGGAGCTGACCCTTTGTCCAACTATCCAGACATTGCAGACCCTGCCAGAACATGGAGCGAGCCGGAAAATACGAAAATCAGACTCACCTTCAACGCCACAGGAACGGCGCTGGAAATGTGCGGCACGGCAAAAAGCTCCGTTAACAAAGACAATTTTATCGGAAAAATGCATGACGGCATAATATTTGAAGCAGGGAAAACTTATATCTTTGAAACGGAGTTTTTGACAAACAACGCCAACACGCGTAAAGAACTTTTTAGGTATGG
>JALOAJ010000059.1 GCA_023228885.1 Bacillota bacterium
TCAATATATAGATGGAGTAACTTATAATGCACATTTAGGCGAAAAGACAAAGGAAGGAATCGTATATACTAATAATAAATGCAATTATTCGATTACCTTTCCCTTAGATTGGGAAGGCTGGTATGCTATTAATGAATACGATGAAGGGTCTGTCGAGGTTAAATTTTTGGGCAAAAGTAAAACCGGCAGTATCTTGGACTTTGACTTTAGCCGTGGAGGATTATCATGGTTTTTCATTTTAACGGAACAAAGATTAAATGAAGGTATCTATGATAGCATAGAACTAATAGGCGCAACTAATGAGTCGAATTATTATTATGCAACAGGCACAGGCTCTTATGTTGGAGCATTGCATTTCGCTTCAAGTAGGGACTATGGATATGATCTTGATGAAACAGAATTGGATTTAGCAGCCAAAGATTTAGATAAGTTAGGTCAAATGGGGTTGCAGGTAGATGACATTTTAAAAACCTTTTCCCCACTTCCTGATAATGCGACAAAAGGAAAGGCGGAAAGTTGATATTTGCTTTCTTAAATCGGAATAGTTATGATGTGTTGGGAATTGATATGAAAGCAAGAGGGCAAAAGCATTAATTATCTACTGCTACAGTTGCGAACTTTGCCAAAAAGGCGGCAGGGGTTGTGACCGCCTACCTTGGCTTTCGGCAGACAATAGCCTTGCCGTATCAATGCCAAAAGGACAGGTTAACCGAGGATACAATTGATTGGTAGCATTGCCGTATTTATTTGAAAGCTATTTTAAAATACAAAATCATAAAAAATAAGGATGCAGGGCAAAAACAAATTTGTTTTTACTTTACATCCTTATTAACCCAAACCCAATGTTTGAGCGGTGTTTTAAACCGTTGGCGGAGAAACAGGGATTCGAACCCTGGGTAGGGGTTAACCTACACACGCTTTCCAAGCGTGCGCCTTAAGCCAACTCGGCCATCTCTCCGAAAAAATCGTATGTTGCTTTTTTCACCCCCTTAGTATATACTGTTTTTATAAAAAAAGCAACTGATTTTTAAAAATTGTGGTGATGATATTTTTGAAAACCTTTTTTATTTACCCGAATGAGCGCATTGACGATTTGCAAATCCCGTTGGAAAACGGGGCTTTTGTGCGTATTATTCAAAACCCAAAATACTTTTGCTTTGGCATAGATGCAGTTTTGCTTGCTAATTTCGCCCATGTGCCAAAAGCTGCAACAGTAGCTGATTTGGGCTGCGGTTGCGGTGTTATCCCCCTTATTATTGCCGCCAAAACAAATGCAAAACACATTGTGGGTTTGGAAATTCAAGCAGAAATTGCGCAAATGGCGCAACGCAGCGTGAAATTAAACAACCTTGAGGAAAAAATAACGATAGAAAATGTTGATTTGCGAGAATATAAAAACAAGTCGATTTTTGATGTTGTAACATGCAATCCGCCGTATAAAGAACAGGGGGGCGGCCTAAAAAGCCGTAACATATACCATGCAATTGCACGGCATGAAATTTTATGCACACTAAACGATGTTATAAAAACAGCGGCGCAACTTTTAAAGCCAAACGGGCGCTTGAATATGATTCATCGTCCCGAAAGGCTTGCGGATATAATATGCTCTATGCGTGAAAACAAAATTGAGCCAAAGCGGCTTAGGTTTGTTCACCCAAAGCCAAGTAAAACGGCAACATCATTGCTGATTGAAGGCATAAAAGGAGGCGCCCCTAAAGTTTTTTTAGAGCCACCCCTTTATGTTTATAATGAAAACGGCGAATATTCAAACGAAATAAAAGTAATATACAATAAATAATTTATTTTGGTCTGTAACTGCTTTTTAGCGGAGCGGTTCTGTTAAAAACGCCATCATGCTTGCTGTCTTTTACATAATACCCCTGCCGCACAAACTGAATATTCTCTCCTGTTTTGGCGTGTTCAAGAGCCAATTCCATTTTACAGTTGTCATACACCTCTAAAGAGTCGGGGTCAAGAAACTCCTCGAAATTATCATCTTCCAACAGCGATGAAACATTTTCTTTATTAAAAAGTTGATTGTAAATGCGAAATTGCGCATCTAAGGTGTGCCCGGCGGAAAGCCAATGTATTGTGCCTCTTACCTTGCGCCCATCGGCGGGCTTGTTGTTTTTGGTTTCAAGGTCAACGGTGCATAAAAGTTTTGCTGCATTCCCTTTTTCATCGTATTCCACTTCATTGCATTTTAAAATGTATGCCCCCATTAAGCGAACCTCACCGCCTAATACCAAACGCTTAAAGCCCGGCGCGGGCTCTACCAAAAAATCGGATTGCTCAATGTATAATTCATTTGTAAAGGGCAAGCTTCTTTTGCCCTGCTCCGGCTTTTGGGGGTTGTTTGATATATCAAAGTATTCAATTTCGTTTGATGGGTAATTTGTAATTATAACGCTAAGAGGCTGTGTAACGGCAATTCTTCTTTGCGCTGTTTCGTTAAGCTCTGTGCATAGACAGTGCTCTAAAAACTTAACATCTGCAATGCTGAAAGTTTTTGAAACGCCGCTTTTGGAGATAAACTCAAATATGGCCGATGGGGTGTATCCCTTCCTGCGAAGCCCGCAAAGGGTGGGCATTCGTGGGTCGTCCCAACCGTCAACAACATTTGTTTCAACAAGTTTTCTCAAATAACGCTTGCTCATTACGGTGTATGTCATGTTTAGCCGAGCAAACTCATATTGATGCGGCTTATGGCTGACGCCTATGTTATCTATAACCCAATCATAAAGCGGGCGGTGGTTTTCAAATTCAATGCTGCAAAGCGAATGGGTTATGCCTTCTTGCGCATCTTGAATCGGATGTGCAAAATCGTACATAGGATATATGCACCATTTGTCGCCTTGTCGGTGATGGCTTGCATAAATTATTCTGTATAAAACAGGGTCTCTCATATTCATATTAGAAGACGACATGTCAATCTTGGCGCGCAATGTGCACTCGCCCTCGGCAAACGCCCCCGCCTTCATTTTTTCAAACAGCTCAAGATTTTCCCGAACGCTTCTGTTCCTGTACGGGCTTTCTTTGCCCCCCTCGGTAAGCGTTCCCCGATATTCGCTCATTTGCTCTTGCGACAAATCGCAAACATATGCCTTCCCGTCTATTATGAGTTTTTTGGCATATTCGTAACATTGGTCAAAGTAGTCCGAGCCATAAAAAATGCCCCCCGAAGGAATTGCCCCCAGCCACATCAAATCTTCTTCAATAGAAATTACATACTCTTCTTCTTCTTTTACCGGGTTTGTATCGTCATACCTTAAATTAAATTTGCCGCCATATTTTTTGGCTATGGTATAATTTATCCAAATAGCCTTTGCACTCCCAATATGCAAATATCCGTTAGGTTCAGGAGGAAAACGGGTGTGAATTTCTTCTGCCAACCCTTCTTGTAAATCCTTATCGATTATATCATGTATAAAATTTGAAGCAACATCTTCCACTTTTAAAACCATTCCTTTCTTTTGTTCGACAGCCTATATTATTTTACATAATATAACCTCGGTTGTCAAGAAATATCGTTTTTTGTGTAGCATGTCAACCAAAAAAAGAATGTTTTTTAAGATAAATTAAAAGGGCTTTTACAAGCCCTCGGTTATGCCGTATTTGCCCTTAATCATAACAATAACATCATCTGCCGCCGTTATTCCGCGCCCGTCCGAGAGCGGAACAATTAAAAGCGAATTTGCCGGAACATTTGCACCGTTTTGCAAATCCACGCCCGATGTCACATTGGCAATGCCACCCTTTTGGGTTGCTATAACGCTTGCGGCGCCTTTTCGCAAAATAATCTCTGCCCCCGCTTCACAAATAACGCTTTTGCCTGCGGCAACTTCAACCACTTCAAATATTGTTGCAGACGACTGCTCTATTTGCTTTGTTATCGACGGCATAAGAATTTGCTCAATGTAACTTAGCGTAATAACCGGGTCGTCCTCGCCCCCGGGGGTTGCAAACAAGTATTTTGTACTAACAAAAACAAAGCCCAAAACAAGCAAAAGAACAAGCCTTTTTTTCATACTTTTAATCATCCCTTCGCATCGGCAAAGTTATTCTTCAATCCCAAAACTTATTGCAAGCGCATCATTTACCTTTTTTGTAAGATTATCATCAAGGTGCCCAATCTTTTCTTTCAACCGCTTTTTATCAATTGTTCGTATTTGTTCCATAAGTATCACAGAATCCTTAGCCAACCCGTATGCTGCCGCATCAATTTCAATATGCGTCGGCATTTTAGCTTTGTTTATTTGTGATGTTATAGCTGCGGCAATTACTGTAGGGCTGTATTTGTTTCCAATATCATTCTGCACAATAAGCACAGGTCTTACGCCACCCTGCTCTGAGCCTATTACAGGGCTTAGGTCTGCGTAAAATATGTCTCCCCTTTTTACTATCACACTATTCACACTCCGAAAGTTTTTCCTCATACACAAGATGCAACCCATTATCTGCATCAAAACACATTTTTGCCCACTCTAAATTAATATCCGACATGAGCATATACCCCTGTTTTAACTGTTCTTCTATCTCTTTCTTTTTTCGGTGAGATACATATTCCCTCATTGCTTCACGGATAAGTTCACTTCTGCTTATACCGCTGCGGTTAACAAAGGCATCAACCTCATCCAGCAGAGTGTTTGGCAGTGATACCAAAATTCTTTTTGACTCTGCCACTTTGACCAGTCCCCCATTCGAGTAGATTTCTCTATATCTGTTTTGCATATACTACTTGGATATACTAATTATATACCTTTTATGTAACGAAGTCAATGTTAATATAAGGTAATGTTAAACCAGATAGTTGAGAATCTTTACTATTTTATCTTTGCGAATGTAGTATCGGGGAACCCTTTTTCCAATCAAGCATAAAATTTCGTAATTTATTGTACCTTCAATTTTCGCCAATGTTTCAACGGAATTTTCAAGTTTTCCCTGTCTTCCAAAAAGCACAACCTCATCACCGATACTAATATTATTGACATGAGTTGTATCAATAATACATTGATCCATACATATTGTGCCAACCACCGGCGCAAATTGTCCGTTTATAATGACTTTTGCCTTCCCGGAAAGCAAACGAGAATACCCATCCGCATAACCGACCGGCAGCGTTGCCACCTTGCTTTTTTTTGTAGTTACAAATTTTCCGCCATAGCTTATTTTTTCACCGCTGCCAATCTCCTTTATAAGTGCAACCTTTGTTTTAAACATCATTGCAGGCTTTAGCGACAAATCATATTTTAACTCGGACGGATAAAAGCCGTAAAGCGAAATGCCAACCCTAATCATATCAAGGTGCATATTTGGAAACCGCATTGCTGCCGAACTGTTGCATACATGCTTTACAGGTATATGCAACCCCGCCTTTTCCAATTCGGCTGAAAATTCCATAAATCGCTCAAATTGAAGGTTTGTAAATGATTCGTCTTGCTCGTCAGCGCATGAAAAATGTGTAAACAGTCCTTCAATTTCAATGTTAGGCAGGTTGGAGATTTCTAATATCCGTTTTATTGTGTCATCCCTCAAAAGAAAACCCAGCCTATTCATTCCGGTATCAATTTTAATATGAACTTTTGCCGTTTTACCGAGTTTCTTTGCGGCCTTTGATATAATGCTTGCGGTGTCTAAGCAGTATATTGTTTGCGTTATGTCAAGCTGAACAAGCTGCTGCGCATATTGAGGGGGGGTGTGCCCCAGTATCAGTATCGGCTTTTCAATATGGTTTTCCCGAAGAGATACCGCTTCATCCGCCGTTGCAACTCCCAGCATGCAAACATCTGTGCCCAAAACAGCTTTTGAAACCTCAACGGCGCCAAAGCCGTAGGCGTCTGCTTTTACCACCGCCATTATTTTAGAGTTTGTTGCAATCCTTTTAAACTGGCTTATGTTGTGTTCTATTGCATCAAGCGAAACTTCACACCATGCTCTGTCAGCAATTGTCATGCGTGTCACCTATTTTCTTTAATGTAAAAGGAATGCTGTTTAAAATATCGCTTGCAAGCATTCCATGCTGCCCGAATTGCTCTGCTGCGCAGTCGCCCGACAACGCATGAATATAAACGCCGCTTATTGCCGCTTGGGAAAGGGCAAGCCCTTGTGCCGCAAAGGATGCTATTATTCCGGCAAGCACATCTCCGCTTCCGGCGGTTGCCATACCGCTGTTACCACCCGTGTTTAGATGGATATCGCCGTTTGGCAAGGCGACAATGCTGTTTGCGCCTTTTAGAACCGTTATTACATTATATTCGCAAGCGAAGTTTTTGGCAACTGCAACGGCGTTATTTTGTATTTCTAAAGGGGATATCCCTGTAAGCCGAGACATTTCTCCTATGTGCGGGGTAATTGCAAGCTTGCATTTTTTTCTTTTTAAGATGCTTTTGTTATCGGCTATCGCATTTATACCGTCCGCATCAAGTATCAAGGGCGCCTGCGAAGTTTCAATAATATGTGAAACAATTTTTTCAAGGTCATCCGACCGACCCAAACCGCAACCGCAAAGAATTGCATCTGCTTTTTTTAACTCTTTGCCCAAAGCGTCGATACAACCATAACTAAGCATTCCATTGCTGCTTTTCAAGGGGATAATGATAGCCTCGTTGAGCTTGCATGCCATAATGTCGGATATGCAATCAGCAGCCCCAAGAGTTACAACGCCGCAGCCCGATTTTAATGCCGCAAGCGAAGAAAGATATGCGGCGCCGGTGTAATTTATTGACCCACAGATGGCAAACACCTTTCCATAGGTGCCTTTGTGTGAGTTTTTAAACCTTTTTGTAAGGCAAGCGTTTTCTGTTACAAAGGCAGTTATATTTTGCCTTTGTATTGCAGGCTCGGCAAAAGAAATATTGCAAAGCGTAACCTCTCCTGCATATTCAGCCGCCGGATATAATAAAAGCCCCCATTTAAAAAGCCCGAAAGTTAAAGTAGAGTTTGCGCGAACGCACCCGCCCTCAACCACGCCGCTATCCGGATTCATTCCGCTTGGAATATCAACGGATATAACATATTTGCCCGAACGATTAATTGCATCTATGGCGCTTTTGACCTTTCCGCGGGGTGCGCCCACAGCGCCAATGCCCAGCAATGCATCGATTACAACATCACAGCCCGCTAAATCCGCTTCGTCAAAACCGTTTTTTATTTTTATGCCTATCTTTTTGGCAGCCGAAAAATTAATAAAAGCGTTGCCGGAAAGTTCTTCAGGGTCACACATCAGCAATATTGTTACAGTTGCGCCGCTATTGTGCAAATGGCGCGCCGCAACAAATCCGTCACCGCCGTTGTTGCCTTTTCCGCAAACCACGCAAAAGCTTTTGCCGTGAGTTGCTGAATGTTCCGCAACAGCCCTGCCGGCATTTTCCATAAGCGCAATGCCGGGAATGCCGTAATCGTTTATTGTTAACTCATCAATTTTTTTCATTTGAGCAGCAGTTGCAATTCTCATTTAACCGCCTCCGTTGCAATAACGCTTGCGGCAGCGTATTGCTTGCTGTGCGTTATCGACACAAAAAAATGCAGCTTTTCTTTTCCCTTCATTGTTAAAAGCGGCTTTCCGTTGCCGTCGTAACTTATTTGCACATCCTTTATAAAACCGCAGCCCGCCGCCTTAACCGCCGCTTCCTTTGCGGCAAAGCAACCTGCTATGGTAGCGATGTTATACCGCCTTTTTTTAAAATATTTTAACTCGTCTGTCGTGAAAACACGAAAAAGAAGCCGAGGTTGCCTTGCAATTGCAGCCTCAAGCCGTTTAATCTCAATAATATCAATGCCGTTACCCGTTATCATGCCGTGTAAAAAACATTTCTCGGAACATACCTTGAAAAACAATCCAGCATTTTATCTGTAGGTTCGAAAGTGAAACAGGTTTTTTCGTTGTCTTTATTCAATATAACAAAATAAACGCGGGGGCTTTTCGTGTTGCTTGAAAAATCAAACCTTTTTGTAATGTTAGGGTTATTAAATTCAGCCATATGTTCTTGGTTTAGCGGTGCAAAATATTCAAAGTTACGGGAATGTGCGGAAATAACGCGCGTTCGTTTTCGCCTTGCCGCAATCTTATCAATGTCAAGCTCACCGTTTGTTACGATATATTCATATTCAATATTTTGAGCGGAAATCCCAATATAAAGCATATAAATAACGCCTGCCAACAGGAGCAGAAAAAAGCTTTGCAAATACCCTGCAAACGCCGTTAAAAGAAGGATAAGTAATATTGCGCCAACAATCATTGCAAATATAAGAAGAAATTCCTTTGCGCCCTTTTTTTGTGTAACAATATATTCATTAAAAAAATCCATAAGCAACCCCTTCAACTGTTTGTTGATATAATACTAACATAAAAACACTTACTTTTCAAGTATAACAAAAATTTTGTTTGTGTCGAATTATGTATCTTCTTGACAGAGTAGACAATTGCCGTTATAATATAATTGGGTTAAATTAATTTATAGGGATAAAATGGGTTTGCGATATGGGTGAAATACTGTTTGATTTAAGCTATCTTACTGCTGCATTGTTTTTCGGTCTTTTTTTTATTTTTACCGGGGTTGATAATGGCGCTCGCACATTGGCAGGCGTTATGGCATTGGTATTGGTTATTGGAGATGCGTTTCATCTTTTGCCGCGCATATGGTTTATTCTAAACAAAGGGAAAAAGCAACTGCATTCAGCGTTGGGACGGGGCAAACAGGTTACATCTATCACTATGACCATCTTTTACCTGCTTTTATGGCAGCTTGGTATTTTGCTTTTTTCTCCATCAGGTATCAATGCTTGGACATATGCAGTGTACGCCATAGCATCAATAAGAATTATAATTTGCTTGTTTCCGCAAAATAATTGGCGGGAGCGGTTTTCACCCCAATTTTGGGTTATCCTGCGCAACATCCCGTTTTTGTTGTTAGGAGGCATTGTTGCAGGGCTATTTTTCATATATAGGTTTATGTTTGTTGGGTTTAGTTTTATGTGGCTTGCCATTGCGCTAAGTTTTGTATTTTATATTCCTGTGGCATTTTGGACAAGCAAAAACCCGAAAATCGGTATCTTGATGTTACCTAAAACCTGTGCTTATATTTGGATGTTAATCATGTGCCTTTCGTTATAGAATACTTTGCAAAAGGTTCTATTAATCAAGGCATATTTATAAAATTAAATAAGAAAGGAAGTTTTGCAATGGAAAAATATAAAAAATTAACAAACGAAGTGGGGGCTCCAGTGCCGGATAATGAAAACG
>JALOAJ010000060.1 GCA_023228885.1 Bacillota bacterium
TGGACAAGAAACTGATACAATTTTTTGCATGAGGACTTCTTCCTTTCTGGGAGGTATGTGTTTTTCTGCAAAAACATTGTACCAGAAAGGTTTGGAGTCCTCAATTTTCATTTAACTTTACAGTACGCGGTTTATCAAAAGGAGGACGAGTATATGGATTGGGCGGCGTTGGTGTTTTTGGCGGTAATGATTGAAGGCATTGTAACTTACGGCAGCACCATTTGCCCCAAAGGCAAATGCCAATGGAAAATGTTGTTTTCAATGCTGCTTGGAATAATGGTTGCAATCAACTTTAAGATTGACCTATTTCAAATGTTTGGCGTAGAAAGCGCTGTTCCCCTTATTTCTAAAATACTAACAGGAATCATTATCAGTAGGGGAAGCAATTATGTTGCAGACCTTTTAAAAATTACTCAGACCGTCTTTAACAAAAGTTAGCCGGTGTTCGGCGTTATGGATAAATGCCGCATATAAGGGAATAATAAGCAATATTGTTTTAAGGCAGGTGTGGTGCAACGATATCGCTGATTATTCCCGCTTTTAATGAAGAAAAAATTATAAAGAGCTCGGTTGAAAAGGCATTTGATTTTCTTAATAAGGTTTGCAAAGATTTTGAAGTTATCGTTGTTGATGATGGAAGCAGCGATGCTACTGCCGGCATGCTTGTCAAAACCGACGCAACGGTGGTTGCGCTGCCCCAAAACAGCGGCAAAGGAGCGGCAGTTAGGGCAGGTGTTGCGCAGGCAATCGGTGATTATATATTTTTTACCGATGCGGATATGCCCTATTCGCTTGATTTCATTGTTCAAAGCAAAAACCATATGCATGGGTGCGATGTTGTGTGCGGAAAGCGGATAGGTGACTATCCGTTATTTCGTTCTGTCGCGTCCGCTGCCTATAACGGTATTGCGCAAAGCATGCTAAAAACAAGCGTTGATGACTTGCAATGCGGAATCAAGGGCTTCACCAAAAGCGCCGCTAAAAAGATTTTTAGGGTTTGCAAAATTGACGGATTTGCCTTTGATACGGAGGTTATATTCCTTGCCCGCCAAATGGGTCTTTGCATAAAACAGCTAAATGTCAACATGCACCACCAAGGCAACTCAAAAGTGAAGCTTGTTTCAGACAGCATCGAGATGTTTCGTGATGTTATAAAAATAAAAAACAACTTTAAAGCGGGTGAATATAATCTTTTGCAAAGCTTTCCGCGATAAAAGGCTTTGGTTAATGCTAACTGCCGCGGCGGTGCGGATGGGCAGCTTTTGTTTTAAATACTTTCCCTTGCTTGATGATTATATCCAATACGGAACATATCCCTTTGTGAATAAGCCGTTTTGTGAGGTGTACATCAAGGCAAGGCTTTTTGCATACCGCCCTTTTGCAGGTTTGGCCGACATTTATCTGTGGGGCAGGTTTTGGGGGGCTCTCGGCGCGGCGCTGTTTATTATAACGCTAATGCACGCAGCAAGCGCATACCTATTTATGATAACAGCCGAAAATTTAAATGCCCCTTTAGGGATGTTGTTTACAACGATTTATTTGTTATGCCCCATAAATTTTGAGGCAAGCTATTGGATTTCCGCCTCAACGAGGATAATTATCGGTCTTTTTTTCACTTCCCTTTCCGCATATTTTGCAAGCAAGGAGAAAAACATTGCCCATTTTGTTTTTCAATTTATTGCAATGTTTTTATATGAGCAAATTGCCGCCTTGTCATTTGCCGTATCGCTGATTATAATTTGTCGAAAAAAGCAATGGCGCGGTCTTTTTCCCCTTGCGGTAAATATGCTGATTTTTATTTTATACTATGCCTTTTTTGTAAAACTCGGGTATATGCGGGGCAATATTTCCCGGGAAATACTTCAATATGACAAGTTAAAACAAATTATATATCCGTGGCTTTTAACCAATCTTTACACAAAAGGCTTTGTGAGGGGTATAAAAATGGGCGGGTTAAACATAATTGCAATGCTTATTATATCGGTGTGTTTCGGCGCTTTTGAAAAGCGAAATGCCGTAAGTCCAAAGATGTTGCTTGTTGGCGGGTTGCTTTTCATTGCACCTCAGGTTCCAATTTTATTGCTTTCGGGAAATAACGTTTCTTTTAGAACATGCGCTCCCTCCCTTGTTGGCGCAGCTATAATGGCAGACACATGGCTTTGCAATTCAATAAACTTTAAGCGGCTTGCAACCGTTGTACTTAGCTTTATCTTTTTGGTTGTGTCTATAAGCGAGCTTGCCGATTATCGAGAAAATTATTTGGTTGACAGAAAAATAGTGCAATATGTGTCCGAAAGGCTAAACCTGTCGCAACCGAACGCTGTAATAGGCGCAAAAGACACCTATATTGAACAAAATGTTTTTTTCGTTGACCATATCAAAAGTGTAACTTCTTCCGATTGGGCGCTCACCGGCTGTATACGCCAACATTTAAGCGATAGAACAATTCCCATGATTGAAATTAACCCATCAAGCGGAGAAGGTATAAATTTAATTGACTTTTAAAAGGTATAATGATAAAATATTACTGGAAAACAGAAAAGTGAGGGCTTAGTTGCTGTGGAAACAAGTGAGATTTTAGGCGTTAAAATAAGCAAAGTTACAATGGAACAAGCGGTTGATGCCGCGGCAAGCTTTTCAGCCCGCGGCGTTTGCGTTGTTTTTACTCCCAACCCTGAAATTATAATGTTTGCAAACAGCGACGAAAACTATAAAAAGGCTTTAAACAGCGCCGACATGCTGCTTGCCGACGGGATAGGGGTTGTTATGGCAGCCTCTCTTTTAAAGCGGCCGTTACCCGAAAGGGTTGCGGGTTATGATTTTGTATGTCGGTTGTTAAAGGCGGGATATTCGTTTTACTTGCTTGGCGCAAAACCGTCTGTTGCAGAGCGTGCCGCGCAAAAACTGATAAATAGCGGCGTTAATGTTGTTGGGCATCATCATGGATATTTTGATGATGATGATACCATAATTGCAGACATTAACGAAAAAAAACCGGATGTTTTATTAGTGTGCTTAGGCGCACCGAAGCAAGAATATTGGATAACCCAAAACAAATCGCAGCTCCCTAATTGCATTTGTGTCGGCGCAGGCGGCACCCTTGATGTTTTGGCGGGAGAAGTTAAACGAGCGCCGTCATTTGTTCAAAGGGCTAATATTGAATGGCTTTATCGTGCAATAAAGCAACCGTCGCGGTTTAAACGGTTGTTGATAATACCAAAGTTTTTATTTAAAATTATAGGTGGTGAGTAAATGCTTATTGTTTTTGAAGGTGTTGACGGAAGCGGCAAGCAAACTCACGCCGAGTTGATATATAAAAGGCTTGCGGGTGAGGGCAAAAAAATTAAAAGGATTAGCTTTCCCGATTATAAAAGCGATTCCTCCGCCCTTGTAAAAATGTATTTATCCGGCGCATTCGGGCAGCGCCCCAACGATGTAAACCCGTATGCCGCATCAAGCTTTTATGCCGTTGACCGGATTGCATCGTATCTTGCAAATTGGAAGGCAGATTTGCAAGGGGGCAAAATGATTTTGGCAGACAGGTACACAACATCAAATGCTGTGCACCAAGCAGGGAAGCTGATAGGCGAAAAGCGTGATAAATATCTTGATTGGCTTTTTGATTTTGAATACAACTTGCTTGGCTTGCCAAATCCCGATTTGGTTATTTTTTTAAGCATGCCCCCAAAGCACTCGGCGGGGCTTATCAGCAAACGTTGCAATAAAGCAAACGGAGAAAGCGAAAAGGATATTCACGAAAAAGACTTTTCTTATCTTAACAGGGCTTATAATAACGCGCTTTATGTTGCAAAAAGATTTAATTGGAGCATAGTAAATTGCGTTGAGGAAAATAGCATCCGAACAATAGAGGATATAAACAACGACATATATAACTTAATTAAGGAGACATGTAAATTTGAATTTCACACCGATTGAGCTGAGCGCTAAAGATAAAATAGAAAAATATTTACAGGCACAAGTAACACAAAGCAGTGAGCTTACTTTTCTTTCTTTGTATATTTGGAGAAAGGCATTTAACATACAGTTTGCGGAGCATAGCGGTTGCGTTGTGCTTATGTTTAGGGATAACGATTATCCGCCCAGCTTGCGTTATCCGCTTGGCGGCGGCGATAAAAAAAGCGCAATTGATGCGGCGGTTCAAAGCTTTGTCGACAAAGGGTTTCAGCCTCGGTTTTACGGGCTGACAAAAGACATGAAAGATGAGCTTGAAACATTATACCCAAATAAATATACCATAACCCCAATGAGGGATTATTTCGACTATGTATACAGCGTTTCGCAGCTTATATCGCTTTCGGGCAAGGATTTGCACAGCAAGCGAAATCATGTGAACAGCTTTATGCGTACTTATGATTACCTTTATAAACCGCTTTCAAAAGATGATGCGCAGGAGATAAAAGAAACATATGACAGCTGGTTTTTTAGTTCAAAGAAAAAGCCCGATTACTATCTTTTTAGCGAAAGACAATCTATCATAGATATTTTGGAAAACTTTGATGAGTTGGGCTGTAAAGGGGCAAAGCTTTACGCCAATGGTAAGCTATGCGCTTTTTCAATAGGCGAACGGTTAAATGAAAATACTGCAGTTATTCATGTTGAAAAGGCGGATAAAAACATTAAAGGCGCATATGCAACAATAAATCAAATGTTTTTAGAAAACGAATGGAGCAATTTTGAATACATAAACCGTGAGGACGATTTTGGAATTGCAGCCCTACGGAGGGCTAAAAAGTCGTATCGCCCCGCCTTTATGGTTGAAAAATACAGCGCAATATCCAATGAGCAATCATAATTTTAACTAAAAAATGAAAGGGTGTCTAACATGATTTATATGTTTTTGGCAGAAGGGTTTGAAGAAATAGAAGCAATTATGCCGCTTGACATTTTGCGGCGGGCAGGCGCAAACATACAAACAGTAGGCATAGAAAGCAACAAGGCACGCGGCGCGCACAATATAGAGATTGTTGCCGACACAACCCTTGATAAAATATCCGACAACATAGAAATGCTGATTTTACCGGGCGGAATGCCGGGAACGGATAATCTTCAAAAAAATGAAGATGTAATAAAAACGCTTATGAAAGCTTATGAAAACGGAGCGTATATTGCGGCAATATGCGCCGCACCAAAAATATTCGGCGAGCTCGGGCTGTTAAAAGGAAAAAAAGCAACCTGCTTCCCCGGCTTTGAAAAATATTTAACCGGCGCTGTTATAACAGGTAAAGCTGTTGAAATTGACAACAAAATTATAACATCAAGAGGGGCGGGCACTGCCGATAAATTCGGTTTTGCTTTGACTTCCCTATTGTTTGGCAATGAAAAGGCGGACAGCTTGCGAAAAACAATGCAATTCGATGGATAAAAAAGAGTTGCGGCTGCGCTATAAACAGATGAGATTGACGGCGGGCAAGGAATATCGCCTCAAGGCAAGCGATGCAATAGTGCAAAAGCTTATAAATGACAGCAACATTAAAGCCGCAAAAACTGTAATGACATATATAAGCATGGGCGCCGAGCCGAACACTCATCATTTTACAGAACGCCTGCTTGCAGAGGGCAAAAAAATAGCGGCGCCGGTGGTTTTCGGGAAAAACATGAAAGCATCGTATATAACCTCGCTTAGCAACCTTAAAAAAAGCGGTTACGGGGCATTGGAGCCGTCGGGCAAGCTGTTTAGGGAATGTGCTCCAACGGATATAGACATTATAATTGTGCCGGGCATTGCTTTTGATAAAAACGGATACCGGGTTGGATATGGCGGCGGCTACTATGATAAATATTTGCCGCTTACCAATGCGGTTAAAATTGGAATATGCTTTGATTTTTGCATAGTGGATAATGTGTATGCACAGCCCCACGATGTGGCGGTTGATTATGTAGTGACCGATTTGAGGGAAATAATGTGAATGTTACCGAAAAGCGTTATAACGATATAACATTTAGGGGAGCCAGATGGCTTTTGTTGTTTGTGTTTTATTTGCAATTTTTAATCCCCGTTTTGCTTAAAACAAAGTGGTCCAAATACACGCAAGCGCCCCTGCCGGAGTTTTTAACGATACTTTCCATACAGCTTTTTGCTGTGTTTGTGCCGTGCCTTGTTTTTATATATTTAAACAACGCCGATTTTGAAAAAAGCTTTAAGCTAAACACTGTTACCGTGCCGCAAGGGGTGATGTGCGCCCTTATCGGAGGGTCAGCCCAATCGGTTGCATCTGCATTAAATATACCGATTTTAATGATTATCCGGCACAAAACGGGTCAACTCCCCGATGTAACGACTGCCGTGCCTGAAAATATGCGCCAGCTTTTGGTTTTTCTTGTGCTGATTGCGCTGATACCCGCAATTTTTGAAGAAGTTTTGATGCGTGGTATTGTGTTGACAACAACGCAACAAAAAGGATATCGGGCATCCCTTTTAATCGGCGGGCTGTATTTTGCCCTGTTGCACAACCAAATTGAAAGCATAATGGGTCACTTTTTTTTGGGATTTGTGCTTTGCTACATTGTTTGGATGACAGAATCGGTATTAGGCGGCATTATTGCACACTTTTCGTTTAATTCATCCGGAATTTTGCTAAACTATTTAACGAAGGTTAAAGCGATTGGCAAGCCGTGGCTTGGAAGCGACGCTTTTTATTTAATGATAACTATACTATCTTTTATTTTGTTTTTTTTGCTTTTCGGCACTATAAACCGAAAAAGGGTGCGCCGAAACAGGTCGCACAAGCTTATGCGACAAATAATCTTTTCGGTGCTGAACCTGCCTATTATTTTAATAGTGCTGGGTTACATAATGTTTCAGTTAGTGCGTATATTTTGAGGGGAGAGGTTTTTATATGCAATATCCGACATACCTAAAAACAGTAAGGGTAAAAAAGAAACGCATCAAAATAAGGCTTCTTTTGCTTGCCGCATTGGCTGTATTTATTGCTTTTAAAATTCATTCTGTTAAAACGGATATTTATGGGGGGGGCAGCATTGAGCCGATTCCTTTCGAGATAAGGTCCGGCGCAACCTTTGCCGAGGTGGCGCAAAATTTAGGTAAGCAAGACATCATCACATACCCGCGGCTGTTTAGGCTGTATTCACGATTTAGCGCAAACACAAGCAATGTGCAGTTTGGTGTGCACACATTGACAAAGGCAATGTCGTACAACCAAATACTTGCCGAAATATCTGAAATAGCCGTTCCATCGGATGTTGTTACCGTTACAATTCCCGAAGGCAGCGAAATTAGTCAAACGGCGCACAAATTAGCGGATGCGTTTTTGCAAAAAGGGCTTAGCTTTGACATAGACGCTTTTTTGCAACAATGTGACAACGGCGATTTTGACTTTGATTTTATATCTCAAATTAAAAGAAAACAAAACCGCCTTGAGGGGTATTTGTTCCCCGCAACATACACCATAACGGACGAAATGTCAGAGCATGATATTATTTTTGCAATGCTTTCGGCGTTTGAACGGCAATACACCGAAGAATTTGCGCAGCGCGCCAAAGAAATAAACCTTTCGACAGACGAGGTGATAACCCTTGCCTCAATAATAGAGCGGGAAGGGGCGGGGCAGGATGATTTTAAAACTGTATCAAGCGTTTTCCATAACCGTCTCAAAAATCAAATGAAGTTGGATTCATGTGCAACGGTGCAATATATTTTGGGCGAACGCAAGCAAGTTATTTCAACGGCAGACACCCGAATTTCGTCGCCATACAACACATACATCAACTTTGGCTTACCGATAGGGCCTATTGCCTCCCCGGGAGCGGCGGCAATTGAAGCGGCTTTGTACCCTGCCGACACCGACTATTTATACTTCAGACTAAACGAGGGGCGGCATGTGTTTTCACGAACATACCGTGAGCACCAGCAAGCGGCGCCTTAAAGGGGTTTTCAATATATGGAGAATAACGACAAACACAACATAAGCTATGAATATATCAGCCGCTACATAGGCGGCGTGTTAGAACAAAGCACAGGGCTGTTAAGAGAGCTTGAACTGTATGCGGAAAAAAACAACATTCCCATTGCCCCTCTTGAAACAATACGCTTTATTCAAACGCTGCTGCTTGCAACACAGCCAAAGCGCATATTGGAAGTTGGCGCTGCCATCGGGTATTCAGCAATAACAATGGCCAAATGCGGCGGCAACATAACAACGATAGAGCGGGATAAAAAAATGGCGGAACTGCTAAAACAAAATATTGAAAAAGCGGGACTTTTAAAACGCATAACCGTGCTAAAAGGCGATGCGGCGGATATTTTGCCAACGCTAACCGAGCAGTTTGATTTTATATTTTTAGACGCCGCAAAAGGACATTATATTGATTTTTTGCCCGATTGCATACGGCTTTTGAAAGACGGGGGACTGTTGTGCAGTGATAATGTGCTGTACAAAGGCATGGTTGCAACGGACGAGCTTGTAATACGCCGTAAAATTACCATTGTGCGGCGGCTTAGAAGCTATTTAAAAACCCTTTGCGAAAATGACCGGCTGACCACCTCTGTCATACCGATTGGGGACGGTCTTGCGCTTAGCTGCAAAGGAAGGGAGCAAAAATGAAAAAACCCGAACTGCTTGCCCCGGCAGGCAATTTAACAAAACTTAAAACTGCGATAACATACGGCGCAGACGCCGTTTATTTGGGGGGAGAGCAATTTTCGCTTAGAAAGGCAAGCGATAATTTCACCCCCGACGATATAAAAAGAGGAGTAGATTTTGCAAAAGCGCATGGCAAAAAAGTGTATGCCGCCGCCAACATCATTATGAGAAACGATGACATTGACGGGTTTTATAAGTTTGTCGAACTTATTGACGGCATGGGCATAGACGGCGTTATTGCAGCCGATTTGGGCGCGGTTGACATAATAAAAGAAGTTGCGCCGAGGCTTAATATTCATATAAGCACCCAAGCGAACACAACGAACTAAAAAGC
>JALOAJ010000018.1 GCA_023228885.1 Bacillota bacterium
AAAATATCTTGTGAATTACGAAAGGGTTACTGAAAACAAGAATAACGGCTCTTTCCTGTGGGCGAAGGACGCGGAGCTGTCGGACGGCATAGTTATTGATGAGTACGGATACGCGGCGTTTAGCGGCGATGGTCAGTATATCCGCTTTAAAGATGTGGATTTCGGAGAAGCAAGCAATGTGATGTCGTTGGTGTTTGCCGGCGATATGTATAACACCTGCGATAAAGTTGAGATAATTATAGGTGATTTTGATTCGGGCAAAAGGTACACTAATCTCCTTAATGTAACTTCTCCTTATATTCATCAAAACAATACATTAGAAGCTGCGATTGCTGTGACTGCAGGAATTTCCGATGTCTACATACGGGTTGCGGATTATAGGTCGTTAAAAATCGTGGGCTTAACGCTAAAGAGCCGTAATATTGATAATTCAATGGCGGCAAAGGTATACGGCGGAACTTTCGACAGTTACACAAGAACCTTAACCGATCAGTATGTTCCGGCTCGGCATTTTGGATTAGCAGGAGATGTAATTAACCCCACGGTAAATAATACATGGCCGGGCACGGTTTTGGAGTATAAACAGATAATGCTTTCAGAAGACAGTGATACCTTAGAAGTAGCGATTGCAAGCGGCGGCATTTATGCTGGTCAGCCTGTTGAAATCCGAATAGGTGCGCCGGACGGTAAATTGATAGCGAAATATTATGTAAATAGCCATAGTTTTACCGACTATACGCCCAATAAGATTACGCTTGATGAAATTCTGGAAGCCGGAATGTATGATTTTTATCTGGTTTTCCCGCTTGAACCGAGGATAGGCAACAATAAATCTTCGAATGTGTATTACTTCGGTTTCAAAAAAATTAATTAAAAGAGGCGGTGTATATATGAGACAGAGTATATCAATGTTTTTGGCTATATTCTTGATGTTTGCCAGTTTCTCAATAAGCGTCCCCGCGGCAAGGGCGGACGCCGACTTGATTTTTGAACTTGCAATCACAGGTGAAAATGGCGCTGCAACCCAAGCTAATGTGTCGAATACGGTTGAGGGTAACGATTCGGTGTTGGGCATTAAGGGTACACCGATGATTGGCGAATTTCATGGCGCTGCAGGAACAAAAAAATATCTTTCGTTCGGAGACAATGTGTTGGATGCAGTGCCTGCGGATAATCAGTTGAATAGGGCAATGGTATCAGTAGAGGACACTAATTTTATTAACAAAGATGCCTTGACCTTTGAAGCGTGGCTCAAACCCAAAAGTGTGACGACCAGCGTTTATCAGCATCCTTTTGCTCTGCCTTCGCCTTTGACGACAACCGACTACTCGGGTTTTGAAATTTTTACCGTAGGAAACAGCTGGCGAATGCGCGTTGGCGGAAGTTACAAAGGTATAGAGAACAGTGTAGATATGACGGGCTACTGCGGTAATTGGACACATATTGTCGTTACGCGCCAATGGAGTAACGATAGATGGACTTCCTATACCTATGTGAATGGCGTACAGGTTCCCGGTTTTAACATAGTAAATGCGCAACCCAACCCGGCCGGGAGAAGGGATGAGACCGGTTACATATTAGGTATAGGAAACGGAAATCAGCATAATGGGCTCAGAGCTTTCAAGGGTGATATTGCTACATTTAAGGTTTTTAATAAAATTCTTACACCGTCGGAAGCGTTAGCTAATTACAACGCAACATTATTGGATTTCACCCCGTGTCCCGAAACAATGGAAATTGAAAGTGTTACGCCTGCAAAAGGTCTCTTAAATCCTGCCGGGGGGCAAATTATAATTAATTTTAATGACTTTGTAGACAAGGATACGCTCAGCGGCATTGCTTTTACTAAAAGCGGCGACTCTGTAAACATCGGCGTCGTGAAAACTGATGCGGGAGCCACCAAAATCGTTCGTGTGGAATTTCCTGCTTTGGATAAAGTCGCAAGTTATGTCCTAACAATACCTGCAACAGTAAAATCTGTAAACAATAATGCCGTTGAGTCGGCTGTGTATCATTTCAGCGCATGGACGGATGCGCTGGTTTTTGAGCTTGATATTTCGGGCACAAGCGGCATAGCAACTGTGAAGGATGTTTCTGACGCTGTTTCAGGCAGTAGTTCGGATATGGAGATTTTAGGCACTCTGATGCTCGGTTCATTTCAAAGCTATGTCGGAGAGACGAAATATATTTCGATAGGAAACTCTGAAATCACTGCTGTCGACGGTGAAAAAGACCCGCTGAATAGATCTGCTATACTGGTTCAAAACGATGATTTCCTGGGGCAAAATGAAATGACCATTGAAACATGGATGAAACCTAAATGGATGTCAAATGCCGTCAACGGTTATGGAATTAATTATCCTTTTTCACTTTCAAACGGGATAATCAACGCATCATCCTTTGAGACTATGATATTTGGAGATAGTTTTTATGTGCGTCCGGGAGGCGCGAGCGGACCCGTTACACTTACAAATATGAGCGCCTATAACGATGGGTGGATGCATGTTGCTATTACCCGTAAGTGGAATAACCCGGGATCAACTTCCGGAACCTGGTCATATGAAACCTTTGTAAACGGCAATAAAATAGATGCATTAAGTACCACAACGGCCTCGACTACAAGGCTTGCCGAAACGGATCATTTTTTAGCCATAGGACACTCAAGTTGGAATGGTGATAATGACAGCCGCAGAACCAGATCCTTTAGGGGTGATGTGGCGATGTTTAAGGTTTATAACAAACTATTAACGCCGGCAGATGTGCTGAAAAATTATCATGACACCGAAGGAAACTTTGCAATTTCGTCAGATAAGGAAATGGAAATTGTAAGCGTGACGCCGGAAGGGGGTAAAATCACCACAAAAGCGGGTAAGTTTGTAATTGAGTTCAGCGATTATGTCGACTTGGATTCCCTTTCAGGAATTACCTTGAAAAAAGCGGATGGAAGCGCGGTAAAGGGTGTCGTTTTCGTGGATACTGCCTCGAAATTTAGCAAAACGGTCATGGTTAATCATGGTACTTTGGAGGACCGTGCGGAATATATCCTGACAATTGACACTACGGTGAAATCCTTAGGAGGTAAATTTGTTCAGCAAACCAAGCACTATGAATTCGACGCGGAGAAAATGGGCGTGGGAGGCGCACCGGAAGTGCTTTATACAAATCTGAACGGGTTATCATACAGCGATAATATTATAGACATCATTTTCGACAATGACATGGCGGAAAGCTCGTTTAATGCCACAAGGTTTGCCCTGCGCGGCGCAGATGATAAAAAGATACCAACCGAGTTTATAGGGTATAACTCGTCAATAAGAAGAGCGCAAATCAAACTATTAGAGCGCCTTGACTTTAACGCCGAATATACTCTTACTGTCGGCGGCATGTCCGACAAACAGGGCGGCGTTCTGAAACAGCGGGACATTACTTTTAAGATTAAGGATTATGAAGCAACGGTGGAAAAGCTGTATTTTACCAATGGGGATAATCAACAGATAAATCAAATACAGGGCTCCGCCGAAGTAAAGGCAAACGCAAAGCTTGTAAACAATTCAAGCGATTGGAAAACCTGCGCTGTTATAACGGTGGCGGCTGATGAATCCGGCAGGATTGTTTTCATAAAGGATGTTCGAGAGGATATTGCACCGAAAGGGAATGCGATAATAACGGCTGGGGTTTCGGCAGCAGGTTTTACAAACGGATACACATTAAAGGCATATGTTTGGGACATCACATTAAATGGGTTTTTGCCTGTAATATTCAACCCGCTGAATATCGGCTACTGATAAACAAAGAATTGGACGGAGGTTAATATTATGAGGGAACGAATACTTGCTTTGACTATGGTGGTTGTGATAAGCTTGGGTATTTCACCGGTTTTTGCCGCATTAAAAATTAATCCGTATGAGGGTTTTTCGACTTCACAAATTAGTGATTACAAGTGTGACAAACCCGCTTTTTCAACATCGGGACTTTTGGGCGGATTGTGGCCCGGTGACTGGGCGAATTATAAAGACATTGATTTTGGCAAAACGGAGCCTACCTCGGTGGATCTTTGGATTGGAGCTCCTAAAGAGCATGCAGGGATTACGGAACTGAGGCTTGACTCACCCAATGGTCCGCTTGTAGCAAAATTTACCGCTGTTCCGTCAGACTTCAGGGAGCCGCTTAAACACACGGTGGAGATTGTACTGAGGTTTACAGGAGTACATGACCTTTATATAATGAGCTCTAAAGGCACGCATGCCTACTATGATATACAGTTTAACAAGCCGGAAACGGACGATAAATTCCGGTATTCGGAATACACGGGGGAACCGGCGTTTTCCGATATCGCGGGCAACCCTCACAGTTCAGCCATTTCTATCATCACCTCCCTTGGTTTAATTGATTCGGAACCAACGAAACGCAACTTTTTTCCCGAACTTGGCGTAGCGCGCAGCGAAGTCGCCACAGCGTTTTACCGTATTCTTGCAGGTGAAAGCGCTGGATATTTTCCCGGCATTGCGTTTCAAGACATTGACCCTTCAAGCGGCTATGCGGATGCGGTAAACTATCTGTACAGCAATGAAATTATAAAGGGGACGGACACATATTTGTTTCAGCCGGATTCTTATATAACCATGCAGGATGCGTTAACCATAGCGTGCAGGGCATTGGGGTACGGCGACCTTGCCGAGCTTAAAGGCGGCTATCCGTACGGTTACATGATTATAGCTGCGGAACAAAAACTTACAAGCGGTATAAAATCAGATGGCAACCTTCGCCGCGGTGAGTTCGCCAGATTAATGCACAATGTGATTAACGCCGATTTTTTGGACATTTCATCTATTCGCAACGGCGATTTAATATATCAAAAGGCAAAGGGAATTTTAAGCAAAGCCTGCAGTATTTACCGAGCGCGCGGTATAGTAACAGCAAATTATCTTACATCCTTATACTCACCCCAAGCATCAGTGCTTTTTAACGAGGTAATAGTAAACGGCGCCGTTTATAAGGTCGGAACCACAGATGCAGCTGCAATGCTTGGGATGGACTGTGAATTCTATTACCATGATAATAATGATATAAGAACAATGGTTGCAATACTGCCAAGCGGCGGGGTTGAAATTCTTGATGTTGAAGATTACGGAGAGGGTGAAGTTAATATTTCCGCCGCAGGCGTCACCTATTACAAAGACCACAGAAGCGGACAGATTGATTTTGGCCCCGGGACTAACATTATATTTAACGGTGTAGCGTTAGATCAAAGACTTGACGATGTTTTGGATCCGAACCTTTTCAAAGGCTCTGTCCGTGCCATTGATAACGGCAGCGGTTATGAAACTGTTTTTATTAATAATTATTTTAATATTATTGTTGAAGCGTACAATGCTTCTTCCTTGACTTTGAAGGACAGGTTGAGCGGACAAATCATATCCGTAGACGAAAATGAAAACACCGTTATCATCACAAAAGGCGGGGTAAAAAGTCGTATGAAAGATTTAGAGGCAGGTGATGTGGCGGCGGTCTATTTAAGCCGTAGCGCGAAGGGCAGACCGTTTGTCAGGATATACGCGGGAGGCGAAGATATTACGGGATCGGTATCTGAAATCTCGGATGACTTTGTATATGTGGACGGTAAGCCCTTCAAGGTGGCAAGTGAGTGCACAGACACCGTTAAGCTGCTCGGCTTTGTCGGTAGGTTTTCCATTAATATTTATGGAGAGATTGTGACATTTAAAGCGAGCAGTGGCGAGGGGAGCATGTCGATTGGTTTTATTATGGAAGTTGGCATCAAAAGAAAAGGGCTGAATTCCACGCTTGAAATGCGGATTTTCGGAGAGGATAACAAAGTATCCGTCTATGAGTCGGCAGAAAAAGTTGTAGTAGACGCGATACCTTTCAATTTATCAGGCTCCGATATAGAAAGCGTTTGGTCGTGGCTTTCTACAGTGAATATGAGAACAGTGGTGCGCTATCTTCTGAATGAGAATGGCAAAATAGCTAAATTGGATACATATTTAGAGGGCAATAGAGGACCTGACGATGTATTAAAGATGATTGGAACACCAAGACAAACATACCTCTATGCTCCTACCAGGAATATTATTGCGACGGGTGGCAAGGGAGTTGCCCGGTTACAGGGAAGTACTGGTACTCTCATAATGTATTATAACGATGGCTCTGATGAAAGGCTTTATTACAAAGGACCTTTCGGAAATAACATTGACGCCACTATGCGGCCGGTAGGCGACTTATATTCAAGCACCGGGGAAGATTATGTTGCGGATGTTTTTGTGTGGAATGTCCAAGATCCCATGGTTTCTTGGAAAGATCCGTTCATTTTTGATAAAATCACCCGCGCCACGAACCAAAACGGCGAGTTAATCCATAATATTTACGGATATTCGGGACCATCTTATGTGACTTATATCCTGCCGGATGAAATCAATGTTCCAGGAACGCAAATACACACGATTTTTGCAAATGTTCAAAAGGGCGACTGGATTCGGGTGAAGCCCAATAGAATGAATGAAATAATACTGGCTGAGATAATAATGACACATGATATTGCGCCAATTGTCGCCGGCATTACCCCTGTTTTGAACCCGTCCATATATTTCAGCGGAAGTACCGACATTCAGGATTTTAATATGTTATACGGCCGCGTAATCGAAAATAACGACGGATATTTGGCGGTACAGCATGGAGGCAGAACCGGCAATCTCATTGAAGTTATCAACACCTCGCTATCGGCGGTGACGAAAATTGAGAGGAATGAAAAAGGTGAGGTTTCATTGACGCCAAGTCTTAAAATAGGCAATGTAAGTAAAGACGATATTGTAGCGGTATTGATAATAGGCACGGCCAGACAGGTTATTATTTTACCTGATGATTCCATATAAGGAGGTGAGGAAATTAATATGAAAGCTAAATTGTTATCGTGTATCACTGTTGTTTTGACCTGTGTCATATGTTTTCCCATTATCGGCGGAGCTATGGGAAATATAAGCGCGAATATTAAATACGACTATGTGGAGGATGGCATAAAGGCAGAGGGCGTTGTGGTAAACGAGTTACCCGGTCTTATGCTGACGCTTAAAATAACGGATAGCACAGGCAAAATAGTCGGTGTATCACAGACAAGAACATTGTTAAATGAGAGAAAGCAGGTGGCTTTTTCGTTCCCTGCGGTAATGCTTAAGCAAGAAGTTTTAAGCGGTAATCTTGAAGTAAGCATATCGGGGCATCTGGTAGGCACAACCGCTCCGTTTACTGTGAAACATATCGGTTCGGAACTTATGCTTGACATACTACGGGAAGTCAATGCCATAACCAGCTCAAGCTTTGAAGAGGTTATTTTGGAGAAGGCAGGAGAATTAAACGCCGATACTGCCTCGTATACTAAGCTGAAACCGGATGGGAAAGTAATTTTCAGAACTCTCATGTACGGCAAAGTCTACGATATACCCGCAGGCAGCCAGACAGAACAGGACAAGAAAAAGATTACTGGCGAGACGGCGCGTTTTCTTATAAATTATAAATACGCGCTGAATGTTGCGTTGTTTACCGTTATAAATACTCAAGATGATTTTGCCGAATGGTACTGCGCAAACTTTGAAGCTTATGCAATGGACAAGGATGACCCCGCAACCGATTTGCATGAGGAAATGGCGTTGCAATACCTGAATCAGATGAAGTCGGCGCCGAATTTTTTAAGCAGAATCAAAAATGTATCCGGCTATAAGAGCATGAACGAAATCAAAGATTACATTTTCGAAAGTGCATTGCTTACCTTTATACATGAGGCGCATTACAGAGAGGTTCGTACCATGATGGAAACCTTCCCCGCGGTTTTCGGCGTGAATTCGGCGGATTTCGGAAAATTGCCAGCTGCCAAGCAGGGTGAATGCTACTCTAAGTTTGCCGGGAAACCATACGCGACTTACAAAGCTGCCGGCGATGAGTTGAATCGGCTGATAAAAGAAATGTTGGACGGGTCCGGCAGCACACCGGCGCCTCAAGGCGGCAGAGGTTCATCCCAAACCGTGGCATTCCCGACAGTAACCCCGGACCCGAATGCGGATATAATCAACGCAGTTCCGGATAACAATCCGAAGCCTCTGTATACTGATATGGCGTCCGCCGAGTGGGCTAAAGAGGCCGTGGAAGTTTTAAGCGCACGGCAAATTGTATCGGGCAAAGGCGGCGGAATTTTTGCTCCCAATGACCTTGTCACACGTGCTGAATTTACTAAGATGCTGATGCTTTCGCTGTCGGCAGAAATTGATGAAAATGCGGCTTCGGATTTTAACGACATAAGCGCCTCCGATTGGTTCGCTCTCTATGTGGCGGCGGCTCAAAGAGAAGGTATCGCGATGGGGAATGACAGAAACGAATTTGAGCCTAACTCTCCCATTACCCGTCAGGACATGGTGGTTCTGCTTTACCGGGCAATGCGCGCGGGAGCGCCGCAGTCCGAAACGGCGGAGTTCAGGGATTGGGGCGATGTCAGCGACTATGCCCGGGACGCGGTGATTTACTTGTATGAAAAAGGTTATGTAAAAGGTATAGGAGACGGAATATTCGGAGCGAGGCAGAATACAACCCGGGCGCAGGCGGCACAGATTCTATTCAATCTTATTAAGTAAGAAAACAAATTTATAATAAAAAAGGAGAATAGAAAATGAAAGAAAAAATGAAACAGAAAATGTCACTGCTATTGACATTGGTCATGATTTTTGCGCTTTTACCTGCGGGGGTTTTCACGGCAAGCGCAAATGGCAACTTGATTTTCGAACTTGGAATCACGGGCGGAGATGGCGCCGCAACCCAAGCTAATGTGTCCAATACGGTTGCAGGTAACAGTTCGGTGTTAAGCGTTGTGGGTACACCGATGATTAGCGAATTTTTCGGCTCTAACGGAACAAAAAGGTTTCTTGCGTTCGGAGACAATGTATTGAATGCAGCGCCTGCGGACAACCAGTTGAACAGGGCAATGGTAGCTGTCCAGGACGCCGAATTTATTAACAAAGACACCTTGACCTTTGAAACATGGTTCAGACCCAAAAACACGACGACCGCAATTATTTCTCACCCCTTCTCTATTATTTCGCCTTCGACATCAACCGACAGTTCGGCTTTTGAAATTTTAGCCAATGGAGACTATTGGTATATTCGCGCCGGCGGGAATTACCAGGGCGCTCAAATCGGTAGATGGATGACGGACTACATCAGCGGTAATTGGATGCATATGGTCACTACACGCCAATGGAACCCTGCAACTAATAGATGGGTTTCCAAAACCTACATAAATGGCGCACATGAACCTACTTTAGACATAGATGCCATACCCGTTCCCGCTCCCGCATCGAACCCGTTGAGAAAGAATGAGAATGGTTATGTATTAGGCATAGGAAACGCAAATCAGAATAACGGACTCAGAGCTTTAAAGGGTGACATTGCCACATTTAAGGTTTACAACAAAATTCTTACAGCATCGGAAGCGTTAGATAATTATAACGCAACCGTAATGGATTTCGTCGCACTTCCCGAAACAATGCAAATTGAAAATGTTACGCCTGAGGGAGGCGTTATAAATTCCGCAACTGATGAAATTAAAATTGATTTCAACAACTATGTAGACAAGAACACGCTTAGCGGCATTACTTTTAAAAAGAGTGGAGATTCTGCAAACATCGGTGTCGTGAAAACTGCCGAGGGAGTTATCAAGACTGTTCGTGTGGAATATCCGAGTTTGGATGAAGGTGCGAATTATGTACTTACAATACCTGCGACAGTAAAATCTATAAACAATTACTCTGTTGAGCCTGCTGTGTATAATTACAGCGCATGGACGGATGCGCTGGTTTTTGAGCTTAATATTTCAGGAACAAATGGTCAAGCGGCAACTGTGGGTGATGTGTCGAATAAAGTTGCGGGCAGCACTTCGGTGTTGGGTATTAAGGGTACACCGATGATTAATGAATATCAGGGCTCTGACGGCATAAGAAAATATCTTTCGTTCGGAGACAATGTGTTGGATGCGGCGCCTGCGGATAATCAGTTGAATAGAGCAATGGTATCAGTAGAGGACGCTAATTTCATTAACAAAGATGCCTTGACTTTTGAAACATGGATCAGACCCAAAAACACGACGAATGTGGTTAGTTATCACCCTTTTTCTATTGTTTCACCTTTGACAACAACCGACTACTCGGCTTTTGAAATTTTTACCGTAGGAAACTATTGGTATATGCGCGCTGGAGGGAATTACAAAGGAGCCCAAGCCGCTGCATGGGTAACGGACTACGCTGATAAATGGATACATATGGTCGTTACACGCCAATGGAATGGTTCCAAATGGACTTCCTTCACCTATTTGAATGGCGTACGGTTTACCGGTTTTGACATAAATAATGTGCAACCCAGCCCGACGGGGAGAAAGGACGAGGTCGGTTATGTATTAGGCATAGGAAACGCAAATCAAAGTAACGGGCTCAGAGCTTTAAAGGGTGACATTGGGTCATTTAAGGTTTACAACAAAATTTTTACACCACAGGAAGCATTAGCTAAATACTACGCAACAGCAGCAGGGTTCACTGAGCCTTCAGATACAATGGAAATTGAGAGCGTTACTCCTGCGGATGGTCTTCTAAATCCTGCCGAGGGTGAAATTACAATTAACTTCAGTGACTTTGTAGACAAGAACACGCTGGGTGACATTACTTTAAAAAAGAGTGGCGATGCTGTGAACAAGGGCGCTGTGAAAACTGATGAGGGCAGCACCAAAATTGTTCGTGTGGAATATTCGAGTTTGGATGAAGGCGTAAATTATGTACTTACAATACCTGCGACAATTAAAAATACAGGCAATGTTGCCGTTGTCCCGGGTGTATATAATTTCCGCACTTGGTCGGATTCGTTGGTTTTTGAACTTGATATTACAGGAGCAAGCGGCGCAGCAACTGAGAGCGACATTTCTAACGCTGTTTCAGGCAGCAACTCGGGGATGGAGATTTTAGGCACTCTGATGCTCGGTTCATTTCAAAGCCATGCCGGAGATACAAAATATATTTCGATAGGGAACTCTGAAATCGCTGCTGTCGACGGTGAAAACGATCCGCTAAATAGATCTGCGATACTGGTTGATAGTGATTATTTCCGCGGGCAAAATGAAATGACCATTGAAACATGGATTAAACCTAAATGGATGTCAAATGCCGTCAACGGTTATGGAATTAATTATCCTTTTTCACTTTCAAACGGGATAATCAACGCATCATCCTTTGAGACTATGATACTTGGAGATAGTTTTTATGTGCGTCCGGGAGGCGCGAGCGGACCCGTTACACTTACAAATATGAGCGACTATAACGATGGATGGATGCATGTTGCTATTACCCGTAAGTGGAATAACCCGGGATCAACTTCCGGAACCTGGTCATATGAAACCTTTGTAAACGGTAATAAAATAGATGAATTAAGTCAAACAACAGCCTCGACTACAAGGATTTCCGAAACGGATCATCTTTTAGCCATAGGGCACTCAAGCTGGAATGGCGATAATGACAGCCGCAGAACCAGATCCTTTAGGGGTGATGTGGCGATGTTTAAGGTTTATAACAAACTATTAACGCCGGTAGATATGCTGGCTAATTACAATGCAACCAGTGATAACTTCAACACTGCGTATACGGGTTTTGAAAACGGAGTTGTATTTGAAGATGAATTCGGCGGACAGGTTGAAGTTAGTTCGCTTGTCAGCGGTCAGCAAGTCAATGCAAACGCGAAGGTTATCAATATAGACGGCAGTATTACATCGATATATTCTATATTGGCGATATATGACAGAGGAGAGCTTGTAGGCATAGACATTAAGCCGGCAGCAGTGTCAAACGGAGAGGCGAATATCAGCAACACGCTTGTTCCCGTAAACATTAAACCGGAGGGAGTTTATGAGATAAAGCTTTTCGTTTGGAACGATATGGCAACCATTAAGCCGATCTTGGCAACAGAGTATTGTCTTTGACCCAACTTATAAAAGTGTATATTATGCTGCATATATAACAGAAGACCTATTAAATGCCGCAACTGTCACTAAAAATAATTTTGAGATTTATGACACGGTTTCAGATGAGCGGCTTGAGATTTATGACACATTATACATTCCGTCAGAAGGAATGGTATTACTAAAGTTGTTGTCACCCAAGGCGCCCACAAATCCCTACGGGATAAAACCGCTTCAGGGTCTGATTTTGGCAGACGGAAGTCAGGCAGATAAAGTCGATACGGTTTATATTGACAAGGAATACATTTCTCCGATTAACGCCGTGTCGATAAAATCCATAGCGTTTTATTCCAATGGCGAAAGGGTGTTCACGCCACAGGGAATGGCAAACCTTACGGTTGAAGTAACAATTGTAAACAACCGCAAATCTGATGTTTACACCAATGTTATATTCAGCGTAAACGGCATATCAACAATACTTGCGAATGATATATTTATTGTGGACGGAGGCAAAGTGACAATCAATTTACCGCTGCATGATTTAACGCATAGCACACACGATAAAATAAGGGTAAGCCTGTCCGATTAGCTGTATCCCTCCGTTATTGCGAGGAGCTTTAGCGCTGAAACAATCCGGCTGACTAAGGCCGCCGTTTGCACTGCCTTTGGGCGAGGCGAGGCGCACCGGATTGTTTCGGCGGACCTCCCCGCAATGATGAGGGAAGTTTCCGAGACCATTATTGTTAAAATACAGGTGTTGTGATAGAATAACAAAAAACAAGCTCATAATGGTCAGAAAGGTACGATAATCGTGAAAAAAATATTGATAGTTGATGATGAGCCTCTTATGAGAAAAATCTATACAAATCTCATTGACTGGGAAAGTCATGGATTTACTCTTGCAGGTGAAGCGCGCGATGGTGCCGAGGCATTGGATATTGTAAAAAATGAACAAATAGATATTGTTATTACAGACCTTAAAATGCCTGTCATGGACGGGTTGACCTTTATCGGCTATGCGAAAAAAGAAAAGCCAAATATAAAATTTGTAATTATGAGCGGATTTGACGAATTTCATTTGGTAAACAAGGCGTATAAGCTCGGTGTGTGCGATTATCTGCTCAAGCTTGAGTTAAGCGCCGAAACGGTGTTGGCTACGCTTATGAAGTTAACCGGTGAAATAGAGGATGAAAAGTTGCGAAAGCAAATCGAATCGGATAAAGACAAAAAGCTGGAAGAAATGGAGCGGACATTATCTATAAATAGGCTTGCGTTGCGTGAAAAGCTTTTGAAAGAGCTGTTTTGGGGAGGCAATACGAAAGACGCCGGCGAAAAAATGCGTGAGCAAGGGATCCTGATAGATGAAAAGAACATATCTGTAATGGTAATAAAGCTTGAAGAGTATTATACGGTTGAGAAGGAACTGTACAACGGCGACAGGGAGCTTTTCAAATTTGCCGTTGTGAATGTTATTGAGGAAGTTATAAATAGCTTTGAATCCATATGCCAGCTTCATAACCCTCCTCACGAGTATGTCATTGTTTTTTCCTCAAACACTGCGGAAGACTGTCCAAGAAAAGCTTCAGATATCTTTATGATTCTAAAAAGGAGCATTGAAAACTGCTTCGGTATTAGGATAAATGGCGGAATAAGCCAGGTGGCGGACGGTTATCATAGCTGTAAAGAACTGTATGAGCAAGCCCATTCAGCCTGCGATTATGGCTTTATAAAGGGGAAAGGCCGCTTGATAAGCCACAGGGAAATATTATATACCCCAACCACGCCTGAGATTGATTTTAGGGGGAAGGTAAAGTTATTAAAAGAAATCCTTAAATCAATGGACAATGCCCGTATCCTAAACGCCATTCCGGAATTGAGGATAGAGCCCTCCTGTGCGGCGTTTCAAGACATCGGCGAAGTCAAAAACTTGTTTTATATTTATTATTATACTATTCTTGAGTACGCAAAGCTGCATGATTTAGATGCTCAGATAGCGGAGCAGCTTAATAAATATGAAAATAATATTCAAGACTTCGGCGATTTAGCCGAGTTGAATTTGTGGATAAACAGTATTATGCTGGCGCTTGCGGATGTAATCAAAAGCGGCAGAATGATGAACAGGGCAAAAAGCTTTATCCAGAATAATTACGAAAAACATATATTATTATCAGATGTGGCGGAGCACCTCCAAATAAGTCAACGGCATTTAACCAGGCTCTTTACGGAGGAAACGGGCATGAACTTTACCGCTTATCTGTTAAAAGTCCGTATGGACGCCGCCATTTCCCTTATGAAGGATACAGACCTAAAGGTTTATGAAATAGCGGATAAAGTTGGATATGCAAATGTTGAGCAGTTTAGCAGGATGTTTAAAAAGACAATGGGAATGTCGCCGAAGGAATATTTAATAGGGCAAAAATAATGCAAAGGTGTGCATTCCCCTATGTGCGATGTATCATGTACTCCGATAAGGAATGATGAAATGAACACAATTCAAAATAAATTTCTGACATATATAATTTTAATATCCGTGCTCCCTATCGCTATTTTGGGAATGATTTATTATAACTTTTCGATAAACACAGTTAACGATAAGATACTACAAGTGTCAAGGGAAAAGCTGGTGCAGTTTGATAATAGTATTATAATCAAAACCAATCGGATGCAGGACGCCCTTGATTTATTGTTTACAAGCAAACGGATGCATGACCTGCTCAGGAACACGAATTTTAGCATCCCGAATGAAGCCACATCGTTAGCGGTAAAAGAACTTGATGTGCTGCTTGCTCCGCTGTTCTCAACCGAGGAGAAGATTGAAAATATTATCCTTTTCTCCACGGCGGGAGGAGTATATGTTTACAACGGCTATATTGAGGATGAAAATATTGTGAGATTCGCAACAAGATACGGAAGACCTGATGAAGAATCCGGTAAAATTACATGGCTTGGCGCCTCCGCAAACCCTACCCTGTTAAACGGTTCGGATAGCGTTACCATGGTAGGCTCTGTGTTGAAGGATATGAGAGATGAAAAATTTTTAGCCACGGTTTATGTTGTATTGGAAAACGATTATTTTGACAGCAACGGTCAAACAAACAATGTGACCGCCTCTACAATGGTTTACGACAAAAACGCAAAAGTTATTTTTTCGGAGGGCAATCTTGTGCTTGATAATATATGGAGGGAATCCCTTAAGTCCGGGATGCGGATATTCGGCGGGGACAGGGGCAACTTCCGGGCGGAAATTAACGGGGAAAGTTACATGATTGTGTTTCACACATCTCCCGTCACCGGATGGAAATATGTACAAACGATGCCTTATAATGAATATTTTAGAGAGTCAAACAGGATAGGGATTATCACTATAACAATACTCGCACTCATTTTAATTACCGCGATTTTTGTCAATTATTTTGTGGTTAAAAAAATAGTTTCTCCTATAAGGGAACTTGTGCAAGCTATGGATAATGTGGGGAATCAAAATTTTGAAGTGAATGTCAGCATAAATTCAAAAGATGAATTCGGTATGATAGGTAAAGGCTTTAATACTATGGTAGAGAAAATCAAGGAGCTGTTCGCGCGTGTGATTTCAGAGGAGCGAAAGAGGAAAGAAGCCGATATACTGGCATTGCAATATCAGATGAATCCCCACTTCCTTTACAATACACTCAGCTCAATAAGGCTCGTAGCAATGGGAAAGAATCAGAAAGATATCGCCGAAATGCTGTTTCTTCTCGGCAGGTTTTTACGGAATACGATAAAAAATGCAAACCGTTTGGTAAAGGTAATCGAGGAAATTAAAAATATACAAGACTATATATCTCTTTATCAAATAAGGTATGAAAATCAGCTTCACATAAAATATGTGATTGATAAAAAAGTTGAGAATTGCATGATTCCCAGCATGCTGCTTCAGCCTATTATTGAAAATGCCATTATGCACGGGCTCAATAATAAATTTGACAGCGGTGAGCGCGCGGAGCTTGATGTGAATGTTTTAGATTTGCCGGATGAAAAAATATGTATCTGCATCAAGGATAACGGAATAGGAATAAACTCCGGTAAAATGGCGGAGTTGTTTAATGAGAGAAAAAAATCGGACGATAGCCTGCATATAGGAATTATAAATATTCACAAAAGAGTTGGTCTTTTGTTCGGGGAAGAATACGGCGTTTCTGTTTTGTCAGAGGAAAACAGCTTTACAGAGGTGCGGATAACCCTGCCTAAAATTATGGATTGAGTAGCCTCGAAAGCTTTTCTCAATGGGAAAACACGGCTGGATGCGATGCCTTTATCCGCAAATATATTGTAACAGGAGAATTGGTCTTATGGACAAAAAAATGTGGGGAATTTTAGTTCATCTCGGAAAAGACGGACAGGACATATACAACAATGTTGATAAAGCTGTCTGGGATGAGATTGTTGAGGGGTGTATTGAGAACAATATAAATACGATTGTTCTATCGCTGGCGGGCGGCGTGAGGTATGCCAGTCATCCTGAGCTCGCAGAGCCAAACGCGTGGACGCGGGAGGAGATAAGATTTCAGGTTAAAAGACTGAAGGAGTCAGGGATAACTTTAATTCCCAAGCTGAATTTTTCCACCAGCCATGGACAATGGCTTAAGGAATATACAAGGATGATATCTACCAACACATATTATAAGGTGTGCCGCGAGCTTATAAGTGAGGTTTACACGCTGTTTGATTCACCGAAATACATACACTTAGGTATGGATGAGGAAGATGCCGCGCATCAGAAAGATTGTGAATATGCGGTCTATCGTCAGGGGGAACTGAAATGGCATGATTTTCAGTATTTATGCGATTGTGTAAGGGATACGGGCGCAACCCCATGGGTTTGGGCGGATTTTTATATGGATGATACCGAGGAATTTAAGGCGCGTATCAGACGGGAAAATATCATTTTAAGTCCGTGGTACTATAATTCAATAAAGCCGGAGCATTACACACCCATAGCATCTAGAGCTGAATATGTGGAGCATTACGCCAAGAACTTCCCCGGCAACAATTTCACATATGTGGAGGAGGAACCGTTTTGCGTAAACTTCCTGAATAAAGCGCCGCACCTTGCAAAGGATGGATATAAAATAGTGCCGTGCGTTTCGACTATAAATCAGTGCGTTTACAATACGCCGGAATTGGCGGAGTATTTTAAAGAGCTTGCTCCTGACGAGCTGTTATACGGATATATCACGGCGCCGTGGATACCTGCCAATAAAGAGAACATAGATGTATTCAAGGAATCAGTTCGCTTGTTAAATGCGGCAAGGGAGGCTTTTTACAATGGATGAGATGAAAAGAGGCGACGCGAGGGAAACTGATGAATTCGCGCAAATCGCTCAAGCGGGAATGAACCTTTCAAACCGGGGTTTAGTCGAACAGAAGCCCCCAAAAAAAGAAAATATTATGCTTCCCTTCAACGGAGAGGCGGATTTTAGTTCGCGGCATAAAATCAGCACGAACGAAGAACTTTACAACGAGCTTGAAAAAGCCCGGGCGGAATACGAGCCATTTATGCGCGACCTTGCCCCCGAAATGGAATCATATAGAACACGCCGTTATTTGTCGGAATTTGATTGGAGGCTCGAAACCGGGGAGGACGAAAAATCATTTGACCGCGTTATGTCAGGCAAGGGGAATTGGGATAAGGTATCAATTCCTCATTACAGCGGTCCGATAGGCAGGGCGACCGCGTTTTATCGTACTGTATTTACAGTAACTGATGAATTGGAGCATGATGCGGTGTTCCTGCGCTTTAACGCTGTGGATTATCGCGCTCAGGTTTTCGTCAACGGACGCTTATGCGGCACTCACGAAGGTTTTTTTGCACCGTTTGAATTTGAAATAAAAGGATTGCTGCATAATGGCAATAACACGCTGTTGGTTGTCGTGGAAAACGATGAGGTTTGCGGAATGGGCGGAGATAAAATATACGCGGCTTCGGGCTTGGGGTATGATGACCCGGAGGTTGGATGGCACTGCTGTCCGCCCGGTATGGGCATATGTCAGGAGGTTTATTTGGAGACCCGTTCAACATTACATATTCGCGACTTGTTTGTTCGTCCGATTCTTGAAGAAGGGAAGGCCGAGGCATGTATAGAGGTTTATAGCACAAGCGCTGATTTGCGTGATATATCTTTAAATTTGTCTGTTTACGGTCAAAACTTTCAACAAATAGTATTTGAAAATCTGATATATCATCCGCAAACAAATATGACGGTGGGTATGGGCGATTCCCTTACCGAAGCTGATGTTATAAAAGCAGGGATGTTGGGCAAACAGATTCCATTAAAAATATTTAAAGGCATTAACTCCTTTAAAATTCCGTTTGAAATGTTGGATATGCGGATTTGGGCGCTCAGTGAGCCGTGGTTGTATCAACTTCAGGTTCGGGTTATAGATGAAAACGGAGCAGTGATAGATACGCAAAAACAGCAGTTCGGTATGCGCTCTTTCCGTATAGACGAAAACAGCACACCAAAAGGAGCGTTCTATTTGAACGGACGGCAAATCCGGCTTCGCGGCGCTAATACGATGGGACACGAGCAGCAGTGCGTTTTCAAAAAGGATTGGAATCAATTAAGTGACGACATTCTTCTGGCTAAGCTGTGCAATATGAATTTCCTGCGTTTGACTCAGCGACCCGTTCAAAAAGAGGTGTATGAATATTGTGACCGTTTGGGACTTATGACACAGACTGATTTGCCGTTGTTCGGCGTACTCAGGCGTAATCAATTTACAGAGGCGGTAAAACAAGCGGTTGAGATGGAGCGGCTCATTCGCCCGCATGCGTGCAACATCGTTGTTTCCTATATTAATGAACCGTTCCCCAATGCCTTCAATTCCCCACACCTTCATCTTTTACGTCCAGAATTGAATGCATTTTTTGAATGTGCGAGTATCGCTTTGCTGCTTCAAAATCCCGACAGGGTAATTAAGCCGGTAGACGGGGATTATGACCCGCCCGGGCCGTCAATACCTGACAATCATTGCTATCCGGCATGGTATAACAGCCATGGAATTGAACTTGGCAAACTGAATAAAGGGTATTGGATTCCTACGAAACCGGGATGGTATCATGGATGCGGCGAGTTTGGAGCGGAAGGGCTTGACCCTGTTGAGGTTATGCGCAGGTATTATCCCGCCTCATGGCTGCCGCATACAGCGGAGGATGAAAAAACCTGGTCCCCCAACAGTATTATAAGGGCGCAATCAGGCAGCTTTCACTATTTCTTTTATGAGACGCCGGACAGTCTTGAAGGCTGGGTAGCGGAAAGTCATCGCCATCAAGCGTGGGCAACCAAATTTATGACGGAAGCGTTCCGCCGTGACGCTAATATGGGGACATTCGCAGTTCATCTTTTTATTGATGCGTTTCCATCCGGCTGGATGAAAACGATTATGGATGTGGAAAGAAGAGCAAAGCCCGCATATTTTACTTATCGGAATGCGTTGGAGCCGCTGATGATTAGTCTGAGAAGCGACAATTATAAGATGTTTGCAGGCAAGACGCAGAATATAGAAGTATGGATATGCAACGATTTTACGGAAGTGCCTGAAAACGCAACGCTTGAATACAAGCTGACGACAGGGGATAAGCTTGCCGGGTCGGGGTGTGTAAAGGCGGACATTCCTGTATGCAGCAGTAAGTTTCAAGGGTCTATCCCTGTTCATATCCCGGATACAGGACAAAGGGAAAAAGTAATAGTAGACGCAGCCCTTGTCGGTTCCGACAGAAAGGTGTTGTGCGATTCTTTGCTGGAGCTTGAGGTGTTTCCCCTCCGTGAGGAAATTTCGCCAAAGGCGGTCGTTCTTGGAACAAGCGTTGTTGCGAAGGAATTGGTCTGTACGGTTAAGCCGCTTGCCCAATGCTGTCCCGATGACATAATAATGGTTGAAGGCTACCAAAGCTTTGCAGAAGTAAAGGATACTGTTTTAAGTATTGTGAATGAAGGCGCACGGCTGATTATTTTTGATCTTCCGGCAGACGAATATGACTTCGCGGGAAGTAAGGTAACAGTAAAAGATTGTGGTATGCTGCCGGTTAATTTCGTAGCGAGGAATACGGGGCATAAGCTTGTAAAGGGCTTTGAACCGGACGACTTCAGGCTGTGGTATGACCCCGGCGTTGACTATATTACGCCAATACTATCACGCACCTTTACCGCCGATGATGATAGCTTTATACCAATTTTGACAAGCGGAAACACAAACAATAACGGTGAGTGGGGCAAAGCCCTTGCCGTGGCTGAAAAGAAAGTCGGGAAAGGAAGTCTGATTATATGTCAATTACAATTAGCAAACAGAACATATGATAATCCGGTTGCTTTTGAATTTGCCAAACGGTTATTCGATGTATGATTAAAGTTTTTTATGGAAAGGAATGTTTATTAGCATGAATCAAAAGGTGCAAATACCATTGACAGAGTACAAACAGCGCGTGCAGAACGCAGCGGCGAAGGTCAGGGAGAGGGGCTTGGATGTTCTTGTTGTAAACGGCAGCGAGTCAGATTATGCAAACACACGGTATTTCAGCAATTTTTGGCCGGTGTTCGAGCGGTGCGGCGTGGCAGTTTCCGCTGACGGCCGTGTTGCGCTTATGGTCGGTCCGGAAAGCGAACTGTTCGCGGCGGATTTTGGGGTTATAGACAATGTGTTTGTACTCCGCGAGTACAGGGAATCCGCAAACCCGGCGTATCCGGAGCTAAAACCGCAGACATATAACGATGTATTTAAGCGCATCGGCGTCACCGGCGAAAACATAAAAATCGGCGTCGCCGCATGGCTTGATACAAATGTTGTTATGATGGACGGATTGAAAGAGGCGTACCCCAAAGCGGAAATCATCAGGGCGGACGAAATTATGGTCGAGCTTCGGAGCATAAAGTCGGATAACGAAATCGCCTGCCTGCGTGAAGCCGCACGGATTACCCAAATTGCTACCGAACGGGTTATCGCCGCAATCAAGCCGGGCATGACCGAGCTTCAATTGGTGGGCGTGGCGCAAAACGCCATATATGAAAACGGAGCGGAATACGAGGGGCTGCCTATGTACTGCTTTAGTCAAAAGAGTACCAAACACGCCATTTCCCGTTCATCATATAAAGAAATTCAAATGGGAGATATCGTGCAGCTTAATCTTTCCGCAAAAATCTGCGGTTATTCACCAAGTATAGGTATGCCGCTTAGTATGGGCAAACTCGCCGGGGAGAAAAAGGAATTGGTTGAGTTTGGGTTGGAAGCCCATATGTGGACGGAAAAGCAGCTGAAAGCAGGCGTTATTTCCGGCGATGTGGCAAAAGGCTTTGTTGAGTTTTTTAAGGCGCGGGGTTACGGCAAAAACTTCCTTTATGGACCCTGCCACGGCTTAGGCTTGATTGAGGTTGAGGCTCCGTGGATGGAAACGAATTCTGTTTATCCGCTCCAGAAAAATATGACATTCCAAATAGATACATTTGTTATGGGCAGCGACTTCGGACTTCGCTGGGAAAAGCCGGTAGCAATCACCGGGGCGGGAATAGATATATTAAGCGAACAAATAGGAACGATACATGAATTGTTGTTTTAGGAGGTAATCGGGTTGTCGGCATATGTGATGGTTGGGGTAGATGTGGAAACGGATATAGGCAGCTTTACGCCTTTTTACGAGGGTGTGAAAAAGGGTGTGCCAATCTTGCTTGACATGTTTGATAAGCACAATATCAAGGGAACATTTTACTTTACGGGAGACAGCGCGAAGGAAAACCCCGGCATAGCAAAAACGGTTGCAAGCAGCGCAAGCGAGGTGGGCTGTCATTCCCTCTACCATGAAACGGTAGGTGACGAATTGTTCCCTATCCCGGGAGTAAAGCCTCTTTTGCCGGAGGAGGTGTTCCCGCGCATTAAGCTGGCGACCGAATTGGTTGAAAAGTATTCGGGCGTAAGGCCGGTTTCGTTTAGGTGCCCGAGGTTGTGGGGCTCGACTGCCGTGATGAACGCGTTAGAAAGGTTAGGCTACGCAACCGATGCAAGCTATCCGATGTATTTTTACAGAGAGCAGTTCGCCCCGTATCATCCGTCCCGTGAGTGTTGGACTCAAAAGGGTGATATGAAAATTTTGGAGATTCCAAACTTCGCGGATATGCTTATGGAAAGCAAAGACCCTCCGTTAGAGCGCGACCGCGACCAATGGCCGCTTTTTCGTACGAAGGGTGCCGAATATCTTATGAACAAGATAAATGGGTTTATAGACTTCGCAAGGGAAAAATCGTTGCCGCCGGTGATAGCCTTGTACATACATCCGTGGGAGTTCATACCTGCGAAAAGGGAATATCACTTCGGCGAGGCAACGGTAATCCCCGATGAATTTATAACCTATGGCTGCGGGGATATCGCGTTGAGAGAGATGAATAAGCTGGTAGATTTACTTAAAAAAGACGGTGCGGTTTTTGTTGCGGCGAAGGAAATAGCCGCCGTTGCCAAGGAGGGGATTGAATGACCTTGCACCTTCAAAGAAGATTTTTCACGGAAAAAGAACATATGCTGATAGAACACGGGGATTTTTGCGTAAGCCTTTTTCGCTATGGTTCCGATGTGGAGGCGGTACGGGTCAAAAACTCTAAGGGAGAATTTATCTGGCTTCCGTTCAAGGGTCAGCAGGTTTGGCGCATGAGCTTTTGCGGTCGAGACCTAACGATGAAATCTATGTTTGACGAGCCTGCCGCATCGGACGACTTCGGCGCGGGCTATGGTTGTTTTATGCTGCATTGCGGCATGACGGCTATGGGCAATCCCGCGCCGGATGATACTCATCCTCAGCATGGGGAGCTTCCCAACGCCGCCTACGATTTTGCATATATAAGCATTGACACTGATGCAGGTGGGAATTACATAGAAGCCGGTGGTGTTTTTGACTATAAACGCGCTTTTGAAACACATTATACCGCTTCACCTAAAATTAGGCTTTATGAAAGCGGTACGGTTTTAGATATTTCCATGACTGTGGAGAACAAACGCTCCGACCCGATGGAATATCTCTATCTTTGTCATGTGAATTTCCGTCCGCTGGAAGGTGCGGAGTTGGTGTACGATGCGAATTGCATGAGAATACACAAGGATATTCCCGCCAGTCTGTCAGCGGAAAAGGCGAAGGCATTGCGGGATTATATGGAAGCACTATCAGAAAACCCGTGGATTCAAAATGTTATTGATGCAAGAACACAGATTTATGAGCCGGAAATAGTGTTTACCTTCAACTACAAAGCCGACGAAAGCGGATGGGCAAAATGTATGCAAACCGCCCCGGACGGAAGTGCGGACTTCGTGGCTTGCCGTTTGCGGGAGCTGCCCGTCGGAATCCGCTGGATTGCCCGCACACCGCATGAGGACGCAATGGGTATGCTGCTGCCTTCCACCGCAGAACATTTGGGTTATAACTATTGCAAGAAAAACAGGCAAATTAAGTATTTGGGTGCAAACGAAAGTATTACTTTCGCTGTTAAGGCAGGGGTCTTGGAGACATGAGGTTTTATTTGGCGCAAGGAATCGGCCTTATCGGCATGGCGTTAGTATTTATAGCATTTCAGCAGAACAAAAAGGAAAAAATCCTTTGGATACAGGCAAGTGCGGCCATATCATTTGCAGTGCATTTTTTCATGCTGGGCGCATGGACGGGCATGAGTATGAACCTTTTGGAAATTCCGCGTAATGTGATTTTTGCGTGTGAACATGAGAAACGAAAGCAGATGCTTTTGACAATGCTTTTTATTGCGTTATTCGTAATTTTGGGCATTTTTACATGGGAAAGCCCGATGTCGATGTTTCCGATTTCGGCGATGAGTCTTTCGACAATCGTGTTCAGTTTGCGGAAACCGAGCTATATCCGCTTTTTCGGTCTGCCTGTTTCAGCATTTTGGCTGGCATACAACATCATCTCAATGTCAGTTGCCGGCGTGCTGACCGAAAGCTTTTGCCTTTTGTCCATAATAATCGCAATCTTTCGATTTGATGTTTTAAAGAAAAAAGATAATGATACAATGTGTAGTTAAAGTACTATCTCATAAACAAATTAGTATAAGTAACCGAAATAAAAGCATTCAAATTCGACTGAATATGGAGGGTATAAAATGAACAGTAAGGAAATTGTACGAAGGACTTTGGACTTTGATAATCCTGGAAGATTAGCCATATCTTTTGGCGATAGTGATATTGTAACGACCTCTTTTAAAGTAAAAACAAAACAAACTGACTGGAAAATAATAACGGGTGAATACTGGGAGCGTATTGACGAATGGGGAAATACATGGGGCAGGCTGGATCCGACATCAAAGGGCGAGGTGGTTCGCGGAGCGCTGGAAGGCATAGAGGATTTTGAAAGCTACTCTTTCCCCGATTTTTCTTGTTTTGAAGACTATTCGGAATGCGTCCGAATATGCAAAGAAAATCCGGACAAATGGGTGTTGGGAAATGTGCCCGGCTTCACTTTTAATATCGCGCGTAAGCTCACAACGCTGGAAAATTATCTTATGGACCTCCTGCTTGAGCCGGAAAAGATGCTTAGGCTTCATGACAGAATTGATGTCATTATCCAGAATATGATTTGCAACTATGCCAAGGCGGGGGTTGACGCCATATTTTTTCTGGAGGATTGGGGGACTCAAACTCAGACGCTTATAAGTCCTGCCCTTTGGCGGGAGGAATTTTTTCCGCGCACCAAAAAACACTGCGATTTGGCGCAAAGTTTAGGGATTCGCGTTTTCATGCACTCCTGTGGTTGTATTGGCGCAATTATTCCCGGACTTATGGAGGCGGGCATTGATGTGTTGCAGTTCGATCAGCCCGCTTTGCATGGCATAGATTCGCTTGCATCTTATCAGAATACAGGTAAAATAACCTTTTGGTGTCCCGTGGACATTCAGAAGACCTTGCAGACAAGAGATGAAGAGGCAATCCGCTCGGAGGCAAGGGAACTTGTAGATAAATTATGGAAGGGTAGGGGTGGCTTTATCGGCAAAATATACGGAGACCATGTGTCCATCGGTCTTGAGCGTATATGGGAGGAATATGCCATGGACGAGTTTGTCAAGCGGGGCAAAAGAGAATACTACATCTAATACCGGCTTGCAACTTAGTATTAGCAGACGGGATAACAAGGCATACGCCGAATATGTGAGTTGATGGTTGCTTGGCGCCATTTGCTTTCATAAATAACGATAATGACATCATCATTGCGGAAGTCAAACGGAATTGTGAAATAATAAAGCTTAATAAAGGTATAAACAAGCTGGAGGTTGACAAAAATGAATTCATATGAAAGACTGTTTAACCGCTTAGAAGGAAAGCCGGTTGATAGGGCTCCTAATTTAAGTATTCTAATGGCTTTTGCCGCAAAGTATGCGGGGACGAAGTATTCAAAATTTTGTTGTGATTACAAAAGCAAGGTAGAGGCAAATATTAAATGCGCCGAAAAGTTTGGGGTGGATGTTGTAACTGTTATGTCTGACCCCTATTGCGAAGCTTATGATTTTGGTCAGAAAATTGAGTTCCCACCGGATGGGCAGCCGTTGTGCAAAAAACATCTGCTGTCTGAGGTTTCGGACATAAAAAAATTAAAGATAGTAAACCCATTGGACTCTGTGCGTATGCTCAATACCGTTAAAACAGTTGAGCTTTATAAGCAAGAGGTAAAAGGGGTGTATCCAATCGTTGGTTGGGTGGAAGGCGCCTTTGCCGAAGCAAATGATTTGCGTGGCATGAATAACCTTATGATGGACTTATACGATGAGCCGGAATTTGTGAAGGAGCTTATGGATATTTCTTGTCAGCAGGCGATACTCTTTGCAAAAGCCCAAATCGAAGCCGGCGCCGACATTATAGGAGTAGGTGATGCGGTAGCGTCCATAATAAGCCCAACCGTGTACACAGAAATTGTACTGCCATATGAACAAAAATTAATATCAGAGATACATAATAAGGGAGCAAAAGCAAAACTGCATATTTGTGGGGATATAAGTCATTTGATAAAGCATATATGTAAATCCGGGGCAGATATTATTGACATTGATCATATGGTGGATTTTGACCTTTGCGTAAAGGAATTTGCCGGAAAATCCAGTGCAAATGGCAATATTGACCCGGTTGAGGCGCTGTATGCGGGCAACCCCGAAACAGTACGACAGGCGGTTACAAAGTGTCTTGAAGCGGCGGATTCCAATACTCTGATAAGCTCGGGTTGTGAAGTTCCGCGGGATACTCCTCTTGACAACCTTTTAGCTGTTGTAAATACATTGAAAGAATATGGTCAGCAGTGAAACGCTCCTATCACCTGCAAAGGTTGCAGGGCTGTCATTATCGAAAAAGGAAAAACAGCGGTTTTTACTTGTAGCCTAACCTTTGCGTGGGTCAAATTGCAATAAACGCCCCAAACTGTAATAATTTTTGACATAGTAAAAGCCCGCAAACGCTGTGTTTACGGGCTTTTACTGATGGAGCTCCCAATCGGATTTGAACCGATGACTTCTTCCTTACCATGGAAGCACTCTACCTACTGAGCTATGGGAGCACAGTTTGCCGAACGAAATCATTATAAGATAATATACCTGTTTTGTCAACAACAATCTTTTTAAATTTTAAATAAAACTGCAGATTGCTTTTTTTATTCTTAAAATTACAATGTATGCAAAGCCGGCTAAACCAACCTTGAAAACTTGGTAATTAAAGCTTTTTGTTTGTTTTAAACGGTTATTCCAATAAAGCCGTCTTTTGAATATTTTATTCTTTCGCCGCTTGTTTCTATTGTTTTAAGTTTTGCAAAATATTCTTCCTTGGATTTAAAAGGAACTTGTTTATTTTCCAATACTTGTTTTGCTTTTGAGGCGTTATCACAAAGCAACATATGCAATAACACCAACTGAACACGAGCGCTTTCAACACATGCCAAGAATTTATTTTCTATTGCATAGTCTTTACCGTGGGATTCGCCGATTGCCCCGGGCATATAGGGGTGTATAACAGGCATGATGGCTGATAAGTCGCCCATGTCTGTGCTGCCGGTATCAACCGAATCGGTTAATGTTACACGCTCTTTGCCCATCACATATTCCATTGCGGATTTTGTTATATCCATTAGATTTTTATCGTTTTGAAGTGGATAGTATCCGGTTTTGTCGGATATATCAACATTTGCACCCATGCTGACTGCAGCGCCTATTAATGCGCGGTTTACCCTTTTGTTTGCGTTTTCGAAAGCATCAAATGTTTTACCCCGCACATAACTTTCTATTGTTACATCGGCCGGAATGGCGTTTACAGCTTCGCCGCCTTTTGTAATTATTGGGTGAACGCGTATTAAGTCTTTTTCCCTAAAGGTTTCTCTTATTGAGTTTATTGCTTGCAAGCCCAAGGTTGCGGCATACAGGGCGTTAACTCCGGCGTGAGGCGAGCCGCCCGCATGAGCGGAAACCCCTTTATATCGCACCGCTTTGCGAATGTTACCGACGGAACCAGCCTTAATTAAAGCGTTTTTTCCGGCAGTGGTATGAATCATAAATGCAATGTCGGCGCCGTCAAAATATCCCCTGTGTAAAAATTCCGGCTTGCCGCTGAAATAGCTTATAACCCCTTGATTTATAAGACCATCACGATAGCTTATTTCAATCCCTTCTTCAGCGGGAACAGCACAAAGCCTTATTGAGCCGCAAAGGTTGTTTAATACGCCTTTCTCTTTTAACACGGCGGCAATACCCACAAGCGCGGCGCATTGGGCATTATGCCCACAGCAGTGTACTGCACCGGTTGCAGGGTCTGCGTCAGGGTGGTCGCCGCAGATAAGGGAATCCAATTCGCCCAAAATTAATATTTTAGGGCCCGGTCTGTTGGTGTCTATATCGGTGTAGAAACCCGGGATATCCCCCGCCCTTGTTAAGCTGTAACCCAACTTTTCAAAAATATTTTCCATATATTTTGATGTTTTCCATTCTTTGTATCCTGTTTCGGGGTTCTTCCATATATACTGTTCTGCCTCCAAAATAAGGTCTGTGTGCTTTTTTACCCCATGATTTATTAATTCAAACATAAAAATACTCCTTTTTTAATGTGTTGCCGTTTAAAAATGTATCACGGATAAAGCCATATGTCAAGACAACAAATATTTTGAATTTTTACACTTTCCAAAATTTTTTAAAAAACTCTTGAAAAATTTTCACATTTAGGTTATAATCAAATAGATATGTTGGAATTAAGGTGCTATCAAGAATAAAATCAATAGGGTTTTAGACAGCACCCGAAAAAAAGGGGGATTATTAATGAAAAAGACTTTGGCTTATGTTTTGTCAATTGTATTATTAGTAGTTTTTTTAATGCCTAACGTTATTGCGGCGGACCCTACTTACAGCGAATTTAAAACTGTAATAGAAAATTTTGCGGCAACCGGTTCGGGCACACCAAGAGATGTTGCGATTATGGCGGGGGGCAGATACGCACTTGTGCTTCTTACAAACCCATCCACAGCGGTTGCAAAGGTTGACTTGCTATCAAAAGAAATTGTTGCATCAAATGTAATAAGCGTTAGCAGCGCGAAAGGTATAGAAGTTGACGAAGAACAAAATGTGTTTTTCGTTTCGTCTGCAACATCAAAAGATGAGCGAGACGGAAATATTTTAATGCAAAGCATATATGTGTTTGACATAGAAACACTATCCCAGGTGGGCAAAGTTGAATACCCAACGCCCATTAATGACGGCAAGGATTCTGAGCTATATAACATTTATTTAAAAAAACTGAACGGAAAAACCTATGTTTACGCTGTTCATCAAGGAACAGGCTGGCATGCCAATTATGACTATTTTAAAGATGACACACTATGCAGAATTGATGTAACTAACTATGAAGAGCCACAGTTTGATTTGGATTTTGGAAAAGACGGTTATTTATATTTAGAGAATATAGTTTCGGGCATTGGCGATTCCAAGTTTTTTGATGTTTATGTTTTGGATAACGGAAATATGATAGTTGCGCAAAATAATGGCGGTTCTACTGAAAATAATTTGGCTTTGATTGATGAAACAGGCAATGTGCTTGCCTCTGAGTATGTTAAAAGCGCTAAATATATTGAGGTAATAGGCGATTATGCTATAATTTCGTTAACAGGCAGCACATCAATAACAGCGGTGAATGTAGAAACTCTTGAGCCGGCAGAAGGGATACTGCCGACCGTCCTTCCCAAAGTAAAGTATGCCGGCGCTGCATATGATGCAAAAAATGACATTTTGTATGTTGTGACGGATAGCAATAATACTTTGCTTGCAACAGGGGATTACACCGAGGAAGATAAAGACGAACCGGCGCTTCCTTCACTAAAACCGAATGGCAAGGGCATTGACGGTTATTTCCAGTACGCATACTTTTATGGCTATGGGCATGGAGATGCAGGCGCTGACGATTTTATAAAAAGAGAAGAAGCGTCTGCCCTTTTATACAGGATTTTAAAACAGCAAGGGCAAATTGAAGGTTTCGTTGCAACCGATAACACATATAGCGATGTAACGGCTGCCATCTGGTCATTCCAAGCGGTTGAATATATGAGGCAATTAGGTGTTTTTGAAGCAAGCGATTTCTTCCATCCCACCCGCGAAATTTCGCGCCAAGAGGTGGCTAAAATGATTGCTTTATCATTGGGGTTTGGAACAGATGATGAAAACGCTGTTAGCTTTGATGATTTAACTGTTGATAATCCGTTTTATGTTTATGTTAAAGCAATGATTGATAATGGCGTATACAAAGGATATCCCGACGGAACAGTAAGACCGGAGGACTCAATGTCAAGGGGCGAATTTGTAACAACAATCAATCGGCTTATCGGAAGAAACGATAAAGAGTTTAACATAGAAGATGTAGAAAATATTTTCCCCGATTTATCGTCGGGACATTGGGCATATGATGATATTATGCTTGCCACCAACGGCTTTTCTGATGCGGTTGGAGAAGCGGGCAAGTACGGGATAGACCCATCGAAAAAGTTGGATAGGTCAGCCATTGATTATAATGTCGTAGATTAAAGTTTTTGTAAAAACGAAATTTCTTGATAAAAAACGAAAAACCCTTGATTTCAAGGGTTTTTCGCATTGTCGGACAATAAGCACAGCTTGAAAATTTATATACCGGTATTCTCATGTTAAATGGGTGAGCCTATATTTTGACGGTGACATTCCAACTGCTTTTTTAAATACGCGGCTGAAATACAAGGGATTGTCGTATCCAAGCACAGACGCGATTTCACCTATATTCAACGAGGAGTCAATTAGCAGACCACGGGCTTTGTCTATTTTAATTTTAAAAAGAAATTCCATTGGCGCCGCCCCTGTATATTTTTTAAAATTATGAATAAACCTATACTTGCTTAAATTGCATTTATCCGCCAAATCGCTTACCGACCACTTTAGGTTATAGCATGTGTGCATTATTTTGACTATTTCTTCAAGCGATTCTTCTTTTTTGTCGATGGCGCCTTTAGTTACCAACCTGCCAATAAGCACCAATAATTTTACAAACGCGGCGTTTGCATGCAACTCATAGTAAGGGCGTTTAATCTGAAGTTCATTAATAATTTCTTTGAAAAGCTCCGTCACAACCCCCTTAGATCCAATGAAGTGGTTTGTAATTTTTAAATCATTTAAGAGGTTATCGGCGCCGTATCCTGTGAAATGAATCCAATACACCTCAGTCGAAGTTTCGAAAGAATAGGAGTATATTTGCGGCTCACCGGGGCGAAAAACAATAATGTTTCCTTCGGAAATATCTTGAAACGCGCCGTTAATAAAATATTTTCCGCTTCCTTTTACTATATAAATAATTTGATAGTCTACGCGCCCGCGCTCTCTGACTTTTTTAAAGTTTTTACTTTTGAACTTTTGGTACCCGCAGCAATTAACAGATATATGGCTTTTATTGTCGGCAAAGCCTACCTCTTGTTTTAACGACCTTAGATGTCCAGAGATGTCTACCATTTTAACTCCCCCTGACAACATTGTGCATATAATCGGCAATTTAATGCATTGATTTACTTTAATTATAATGTTAAGATTAATTTATGTCAAGTTAAAAAGAGGGGTATGCAAATGAAAGGTAATTTGTTAGTCGCCCACGGGGGCGGACCAACAGCTGTAATAAACGCATCGTTGTATGGGGTGATATCAGAGGCGAAAAAACATAGTGCAATAGAAAACATATACGGTGCAAGGTATGGCATTGAGGGGGTTATCAATGAGGAATTTATCGACCTTTCAAAGCAAAATGCGCGCAACATAGAGCTGCTGCCGCATACGCCTGCTTCGGCGATTGGGTCATGCAGGTATAAAATCAGCGATGAGGATTACAATAAACTTTTGGAAGTTTTTAAAAAATATAACATACGATATTTTTTCTATAACGGTGGGAATGATTCAATGGACACCTGCAACAAGGTAGCAAAGCTTGCAGATTCATCAAACTACGAGATGAAGGTAATCGGAATACCGAAAACGATTGATAATGACCTTACAAATACCGACCATTGCCCGGGTTTTGGAAGCGCTGCACGGTATGCAGCCGTGTCTGCAATGGAATTGAAATTTGAAGCGGAGGCATTGCCCATTCATGTAATTGTGTTTGAAATAATGGGGCGCAATGCCGGATGGTTGGCGGCGTCTGCCATGCTTGGGGGGGCGGATTTAATATATTTGCCCGAAAGACCGTTCGAAGAAAACAAATTTCTTGCCGATGTGGAGAATTTACATAAAAGAAAAAAAGGCATACTTGTGGCGGTAAGCGAAGGGTTGGTTGACGAAAGCGGCAAGTCGCTTGCAGATACGGGTTTTAAGGATAATTTCGGTCATACCGTGCCGGGCGGAGTTGCACAGCATTTATCAGATTCAATTATTAGAAACACCGGAATAAAATCACGCGCCGAAAAACCCGGACTGCTTGGCAGGGCATCGATAGCGTTGCAATCGGCGGTTGACAGGAAAGAGGCAATTGAGGTGGGGAAAAGGGCGGTTATTGCGGCAATTAAAGGCGAAAGCGCAAAGATGGTTTCGATAAAGCGCGCTTCAAATAACCCATATATTGCAGACTACGCTCTTGTGCCGCTAAAAGATGCGGCAAACGCCGAAAGAAAATTTCCGATTGATTGGATAAACGAAAATGGCAACGGGATTAAAAAAGAATTTTCGGAATATTGCCTGCCCCTTATCGGCGGGGCATTGCCTGAATACGCAAGGCTTGATAATACATTAATAACAAAGGAGAGATGATAATATGTTGGTGACAAGCAAAGAAATGGTTTTAGAAGCGCAAAAACGGGGATATGCCATACCCGCAATAAACACACAGGGCGGCAACTATGATATTATCCGCTCTATTTGTATGGCTGCGGAGGAGGCAAGGTCTCCGGTTATACTGGCGCATTATGTGGCAACGGGCGCTTATTCGGGGCACGATTGGTTTGCGCAGGTTTGCAAGTGGTTTGCGGATAGGGTTTCCGTTCCGGTTGCAATTCATTTGGACCACGGAGATACATTTGAAACATGCATGATGGCAATAAAGAATGGCTTTACATCCCTAATGCTTGACTGCTCCGCTGAAAGTATTGCAGATAACGTATATCACACGAATGAGGTAATCCGAGTTGCGCATGCTTTAGAAATCCCTGTTGAAGCGGAAGTCGGAGAGCTTGTGCGATTGGATTCGGACGGTGAAGTGGCGGATAACAAAAACATTGCTAAAATTGAGGATGTTAAAGAATTTTTAAATGGCTGCACGCCAGATATGCTTGCGGTGGGCATAGGCAATGCACATGGTTTTTATAAAGGAAAGCCTCTCATTCGTTTGGATGTTTTAAGGCAGGTCAGGGAAGTGACCGATATACCGCTTGTTTTGCATGGTTGCACAGGAATGCCGGATGAAACAGTTAAAGAGGCAATAAAAATAGGGGTGGCAAAGATAAATTTTGGCACTCTTGTTCGGCATAAGTATGTGGAATACTATAAAGACGGGATTGAAACGCTTGACCATCAAGGGCATTCGTGGAAAATATCACAGTTTGCGGAAGAAAAACTGCGGAGGGTAATTCACGAGATAATTGACCTTTCAGGGTCTGCAAACAAAGTATAAGAAATTTGAACGGGAAGGAAATTGCACATATGGAAAAGCTAATAATTGGAATGATAACTACATATTCGGGGCGCTGGCCGAAAGAGTTGCCAAGCAATAGAAATACAGAATACGGGGACTGGCTAACCAAACAGTTTCCCAATGCGCAAATTGTGCTGCTGGATATGCCGGTAACATCAAGTGAAGATTTGCAAAACGCCGTTAATATTATGCACGCTAAAAAAGTTAATCTTCTTGTACAGCTTATCGGAGCCTTTACGGGTGATAATATCGCCGCACATATGGCAGAGGAACTAAATGTGCCGATTATATTGTGGGCGCCGCACGAACCGCCTTTTGACGGAGGGCGGCTTATGTCAAATGCCCTGGTTAGCGCGACAATGAATGCAGCGGCGCTTAGCAGGCTTGAAAAGCCGTATCATTTTATATACGGCGGAAAAGGGGACAATCGCGCCGTTAATGAGCTTGTGCGGCTCGTTAGGGTGTATGGCGCTATAAAGAAACTTAAAAACACCTTTCTTGGTCTTTTGGGTTACCGCCCAACAGCTTTTTACAGCTCAACCTTTGACGAAACGCTTATCCGAAGGCTGTTCGGCATTAAAATCGAGGAAAGTGATTTAAAGCCGCTTTTTGACAAAATGGAAAAGGTGCCGCAAAGCTTGGTTGATAAGGATATGGCAACCCTCACGATGCCTAAAAATCTGCCTGATGGATATGCGGAAAACCATTCCAGACTGTACATTGCAATGAAACAGCTTGTGTCGGAATTTGGTTTTAACGCGCTTGCAATAAAATGCTGGCCTGAAATGGGGAACTTAAAAGCTACTCCGTGCGCTGTGTTATCTCGTTTTGCGGATGAAGGTTACATTATCGGCTGCGAAAGCGATATAGACGCTACAATCACTATGCTTATCCAAAACTACCTTACAAACGATTTCGTTTTTATGAGTGATTTGATAAACATTGATGAAGAAGAAAACACCGTTACATTATGGCATTGCGGGCAAGCTGCGTGCAAGCTAAAAGCGCCCGAGGCGCCCATTTCGATGAACAATCACCCGCTTGCGGGGCAGGGAACCGCCTTTTACACCACCTTAAAGAGCGGGTCGGTAACGATTGCGCGTATGTCCAAGATAGGGGACACATATAAGCTTTTTTTGACAACGGGAAAGGCTGTTCCAACCGTTGCAAACACAACGGGGGTAATGGTGAATGTGAAGCTTAACGCCCCCGTAAGAGAAGTAATATATAAAATTGCAGAGGAAGGAATACCGCATCATTACAGCATAGTGTGGCAGGATGTTGCAGACGATATGAAAAAGCTGTGTGAAATATTAAATATTGAAGTTATTGAGGTGTAACCTATGAAACAAATATTTGTAAACCTAAAACGGTTTGATATCCCGCGTTTGAAAGGCGGAGTTTGCAACGCAGACAATTCGGCGGATTGGATTCGGGATATAATGCTAAAAAGCAGGGACATTAAAGGTGTGGGGCTTATTTATTTATTGCCCGAGGCGCTGCTGCTTTCCGCCATGGAGAAAAAGCCGCAAAATGTTGAAATAGGTTGCCAAAGCGTGTACAGACAGGATATAGCAAAGGGCGGAAACTTTGGAGCGTTTACATCGCAACTGCCGGCAACCGCCGCTGCGCATTACGGTTGCACATGGGCAATGATAGGGCATTCGGAGGAAAGAAGGGACAAAGATAACGAAAGCTTAAATGAACAAATCAAATGCGCGCTCGGCGCCGGTCTTTCGGTGTTATATTGCGTGGGAGAAAAAGAATCGGAGCTGGCAAGAAAGTATGAAGTTATCAAAAATCAGTTAGACATAGGTTTGAACGGGGTAAACGGGAATGTTGCAATTGCGTATGAACCGATTTGGGCAATAGGTCCGGGAAAGACGCCGCCAAATGCCGAATATATTGCTGATATTTCTTCTTTTATCAAGAAAACTGTTTACAGCCAAAAAGGGTATATTCCAAATGTTGTGTACGGCGGCGGCTTAAAAGAAGAAAACGCAAGGGAAATTGCGTCTGTTGAAACGATTGACGGCGGGCTTGTGGCGCTCACACGCTTTATGGGTGAGATTGGGTTTTATCCCAACGAGCTAAAAAGAATTATTGAAAAATACTTGGAGGTATGAAAATGAAACTACAATTTGAATACGGCCATGGGCTTATGGACGCAACATTGCCCGATAATACCGATGTGTTTATCGCAGGCGAAACGGTGGCAGACCCAAAGCATTTGAATGACCCGATTTTGGCAACAAAAGAGGCAATATTAAACCCCATAGGCATGCCGCCCATATCGCAAAGCGTTAAAAGGGGAGACAAAGTGGCTATTGTTTTTCCCGACAAGGTAAAAGGGGGAAACCAAGATACTTCACACCGCAAGGTTTCCATTCCTATTGTGCTTGAGGAGCTTTATAAAGCGGGGGTAGAGAAAAAAGACATTATGCTTATATGCTCAAATGGGCTGCACAGGAAAATGACAAAGGACGAGCTTCGTATGCTTTTGGGTGATGATATATTCCATGAGTTTTACTATTCCAACCAAGTGGTAAATCACGATAGCGAAGATTACAACAATATAGTGGATTTGGGCTACAACTCATATGGCGACAGAGTTATAATGAATAAGTATGTATACGACTGCAATTTTGTTGTTATGATAGGTCACACATTGGGCAATCCTTACGGGGGCTATTCAGGGGGCTATAAGCATTCCGCAACGGGCATTACCCATTGGAAGTGCATAAAGGCGCATCATGTGCCGCATGTTATGCACAGAGGGGATTTTACGCCTGTTTCCAAGAAAAGCCTTATGCGTCAAAAGTTTGACCAAATAAGCATGCATATGGAAGAAAAAATGGGCAAAAAGTTTTTCTGTATCGATGCTGTTTTAGACACATATTCGCGCCAAATAGCGGTTTTTGCAGGCTACGCCAAGGAAATGCAGGAAAAATCATGGGAAATAGCGGACAAACGCACCTTTGTACCGTGGGCAGAAAAAAAGTACGACATAATGGTATTCGGCATGCCGCAAGCTTTTCATTACGGAAACGGCATGGGGACAAACCCCATTTTAATGCTACAAGCAATATCGGCGCAGATTGTTCGCCATAAACGGGTTATGCGGGATAACTGCGTGGTTATTTGTTCATCAATTTGCAACGGATATTTTCACGATGAGGAATTTCCATCGTACAGGGAAACTTTTGAGCTGTTTCAAAAAGATTATAACAATATTTTGCCCGATGTTGAAAAATACGGAGAATATCTTTCAAATAAAAAGGAATACATCGACAAGTATCGCTTTAATAACGGCTATCACCCATATCATGGCTTTTCAATGATAAGCAGCGGTCATATTGCAGAGATGAATTGTGCCGCCATATATATAGTGGGTGCGCAAGAAACCGGATATGCAAGGGCAATGGGTATGAAAACCCGCTCAACCTTTGAGGAAGCGCTAAAAGACGCAACAAAAAAATACACCAACGGCAACCCGAACATACTTGCCCTGCCCAAAACCTTTAAGCTTGCGGGCGTGCATTTGGCAATGAAAGGCGAAAGCCTGTAAGAAAGTAAAGGCTGTTTTAAATTAACATTTAAAAATATAATATCTTCTTCCTTGTCATTTCGTATTTATTTACAAGTTGTCTATGTCGTTCTGCCTTTTTTCAATATCTCTTTAAGGGTGTTTGTGTGACTCACATCACCCTTTTTTTAATCTTATTTTCCTTCTGTTACAGTTTAAAGCTTTGGTGTTATTTTGTCTGTGGTTTCATTATTAGACGATTATTTTAGTTTTTGAATACCTCGATTTTCAGCCTGTGTTTATGATTAAAGAAACAGAATATTTATTTTTAATTTTTTGGATGGTATAATTAGCAATGCATAAGAAACTTTAAATACAGGCAGAGAGGGGAAATTAAAATGCGAAAGCTGTGTGCCATGGCACTTTGCTTTTTAATGCTTGCGTCAATTACTTTCCAAAGTGTGCAAGCGGGGGGCGTGCGAATTACAGTAGACGCTTCGGGTTCCGCATGGGTTGAAGGAATAACAGAAACTGCACCGGGGTGGACAACCATTGGTGTTCGTGGTCCGAACGGGGCATTTGCAGAAATCGGACAAACATATGCAGATGCATCTGGTGCGTATAATTATGTGTGGCAATTGCATCCAGGCATGGGAAGTGGCATTTACCGACTTTTTTGTAACGGAATTGAAACGGGAAGTTTTTATTGGGCATCTGAATACGAATTACTTCAGATTATAATGAGCGGTGACCAAAACGGAATTACCTACATAATAAATAACAGTATGTACTTGGGTGTAGACTCAGATGCTTATAACAAGCTTATCAATAAGTCTAATGTAGCTCAAGCGGCGGTCGGCCAAAACTTTGAGTCCATTACGGAGGCGGCACAATTTTTAAACGAACTAATTGCTTCTATGGAAAAAATGGAGGTTGCCGAGATGATTCAGGAAATTAAGACCTCAAGTGAAAACGAAATTGAGGCTGTTTTAATAAAATATAACAACCGATTGCAGTTTGATTTTGGCAGCTTTTATCAATCAAATAAAGCGTTCATAAACAAAGGAATTTTAGGAACCGATTTGTCAAACGGTGAGGAGCAAACGGTTTTGGATTCTTGGAACCTTTGGAATGCGCTTGCCCGAGTGAATTTGGCGAATAATCAAACTATGGGTGGCGTTTTAGAAGCAAATGCACATTTTTTGGGGATTGACCTAAATGGCTATTATGCAAAGGTGCAAAACAAGTCATATATTTTCGACCGCATGGAAAAAGGGACATATAATTCTGAAGATGCGTTGCAGGAGGATTTTTCAAAGGCGGTTGCCGTTTCAGCAGTCAACGAGGCGCAACGGTCGAGCATTGAAAAGACGATAGTTGATTTAGAATCTAATTTCCCGGATATCCGTATATCGGAATTTTTGAAACTTACAGTTACCCGTCAACAAGCGGTGCTTATAGCAATGCTTGAAAAAAACTTTTTGGACGAAGAAGGTATTTCTCATGCATTTAACACGGCGATAGACAATGCGTTAGGAAACGGTGCGGGTTCTTCTGGGGCGTCGCCGGGCAAAGGCGGTGCAGTTAGCAATGGGCTTGGGAATTTATCATCCGCACCAACGGCTATGCCTTCGGCTGTAATTGTCGATGGCAATTCAAATGCTGCGGAAGGTTTCTTTTCTGATGTTACTTTATCACATTGGGCGTGGGAAGCTGTTGAAAGCTTTGCCGGAAAGGGAATTATCAGCGGTGTTGGCGACGGCTTATTCGCCCCGGATACATTGGTAAAACGGGAAGAATTTGCAAAAATGTTGGCAGGGGCGTTTGGCATGTCGCTTTCTAATGCAGAAACATCATTTACTGATTTAGAACCAAACGCTTGGTATGTCCCATATATTTCAGCTTGTTTTGAAGCAGGTTTAATTTTAGGTGTATCGGAAGAATATTTCGGAATTAGCGAATATTTAACACGACAAGATATGATTGTTTTGGTTGATAGGGCGCTTGTTTATAAGAACACCATTCCGAAAATTGTTGCGGAAACAGAAAGCTTTGTCGATACAGCAGACATTGCCCCTTACGCATTGGAGAGTGTTACACGGTTGCACAGCGCCGGAATTGTTTCCGGGGTTGGTGGCGGACGCGTCGCCCCTTTGGATATGGTTACGCGAGCAATGGCTGTAAAAATTTTGCATGGAGCAATACAAGATTAATAATGTGGAAAAGAGGGTTTTTTAACATGAGATATATGTTTGTCAAAATCGCCATAGTGGTTATTGTTGCAGTCATGGTTTGCGGTTCCTTTGCAGTTGCGGAAACTGCCGTGCCACTTGACAATGAAGCGTTTAAAACACTGTCTGCATTAGGCTTTTTGGAGGAAATAAAACCAATAGATACACCTGTTTCGGTAGGAGAGTTCCTAACACTTACTCTAAAGCTCGGCGGTTATGACCAACTGCAAGATGGCGGTAAGGATGCCCTTCTAATGGCGCAGCAGGCAGGGCTTTTGGATGGCGTCCATGTTAGTGTCGTTGCGGGCGAGAATGTTGAGGTTTCCTTTGCCGCAGCTGTTCTTATGAACCTTTTGGGATATGGTGTATATGCCGGAAACCAAGGTGGGTATCCTGTTGGTTATTTAGTGTATGCGAATCAGGTTAGAATTCTTTCCGGCATAGGTGCTGTTGGCAGTTCCTTAACATTTGGCAGTATGGTACAGATGGTATATAACATTTTGGACCTTGAAGTTGTGCGACAAGCGGATTTTGGAGCTTTAAAAAAGTTTGAAATAAAGACGGGGGAAACTATCCTTAGCGAACGCCACAGTATCTACAAAAGGCGTGGCATTGTGGAGACCGCGGGGGGTTCATCAATTTTGTCATCTTTTTCGCGGTCAAAAGGGTTTTGCCAAATTGACAACGAAATGCTCAAAGATGAATTGGGTTTGTCCAAAGAGTTTTTGGGCTGCAATGTAGAATATTATTGTTACTTTGATGAGAAAGCGGCAATTGAATGCAGTCTATTGCATATAAAAGAGAAAAAAGGCAAAAACAATATTTTTAGGGTGACTCCGCGCGCAATTTTCACAAGCGAAACAACAGAACGGTTATTGGTATTTGAAAATGATGATGGGTACATACAAAAACTGAACTTAGCTTTAGGTGTCAGCGTGGTTTATAATGGGTCTTTTTATTTCGAGTATACCAAAGAAACCTTATTTCCGCAAATAGGCTCGGTAACCCTCATTGATAATAACAATGATGACATAATAGATGTTGTTTTAATTGAAAGTTTTGAGGTATACCGTGTAAAAAGCGTTAATATAGCAAGAGAAACCATTTATGACCAATGCGGCAAGGAAGCAATTGATGTTTCTTTGTTTGACGAAATTTCGCTTGCAAAAGCAGGGCAGCAGATTGAACTTGGTATGATTAAAAACGACGATATGCTCTTGGCGGCACAAAGCGCAGATGGAAAGATATTTAGCGGAATTGTGCTAACCGATATTGTAAAAGGCAATGTGAGTGAATTGAGCGAATCGGAAATTATAGTGCGTGATCAAACATATCCGCTTTCACTTGGCTTTAAAGATGCAAGTCAAGGGGCGCAGGTAGGATGCCGCGGTTCGCTGTATTTAGATGAATCAGGAGAGGCCGTGGCATTTATAAAGGCAGAGGTTTATGGCGAGTATTATGCTTATTTACTGGGCGCAAAACAAGAAAGCGTTTTAGGTGGCGGTGCGGGGTTATTTAAATTTTTAACACCAGATTCGGAGTTTGTTGTAAAAAGGGCTGAAGATAAGCTGATTTTGAACGGGAAGCAAGTCAAGATAGATAAGGCAGTAGCGGAATTGAAGGATAAAAAGCAGGTAGTTCTTTTAACAGAAAATGATGATGGCGATATTGAAGAAATAAAAACAGCAAAGGATAATACTGCTATTGCAGGCTATTCCGGCTACGATGAGGACAGTTTTTCCAAAGATGAAAAGGATATCGGTTTTAGCATCGGTAGAATCCGCAACAGCTATAAACATAATTACGAGCCTTTTTTGCTTGCGTTTTTTATTCCAACAGACACCGATGCAGATGAGGATTATTATGCGGAAACCGCCATAAGTTGGACATCAGACAATATTATAAAAACAAATGTAGACTTGTATGATGTTAACCGATTTATGCAGCCTTCAGTAATTGTGATTAACGACTATGATGCTGATGGAAGCGCGGGAGAGCCCCATGTGTCGATTGTTGGGGTGGAAACATGGTTTTTTGCCATTAGTAAGGTAAGTCAGGTGGTGGATACCGACGGGAACCCAACTGCCAAAATTGCCGGCTGGTCAAACGGACGGTATGTGGAGTACTTTGCCAAGGATCTTTCTGTAAAAAATGTGTCCGAATACATAAAACCCAGTGATGGAATGCGCTTGTACGACACCGTTCCCAATATAAGCACCAAATGGGGTTTCACCAGCTATACGGTTTTAGATTTGAGGGCAGGTGATGTAATGCAGATTGCTTTGGACGGTAAAAAGAAAATAACGGCGTTTCGCCTAATTTTCTCCGCGCATTCGGGTGGTATAGATTCGTTGGAGTTTGCCCCAGGCGAATTTTATGAGATTTCTGCGTCTGTTAATATGCCGGATACACCATATATATACGAATCACAAATGTATACTGCGTATGGAGAGGTGACAGATTCCGCCGGAGACCTTGTTCGGTATAGAACGCAATTGATTACACCTGTGCCTGCTGTTGAAAAGGTTACCATTGAACGCGCTGTGAAAATTACGAACAATGTTTATATTTTTGATCAAGCATTAAAGACGGTAACAAGAGGCACGGTAAGTGATGCCAAAGTCGGCGACCGGGTGCTGGTACATGGTCCGACAGGGCAGGGCATGGTTGGCAACACACTTATTATCCGATAAAAATTTTATAATGAAGGAGCGAGGATTATGAAAAGAAGCATCGCAAAGGTTTTTCCCCTGTTTGGCATCGTTCTGATGCTTTCCGCCTGTGTTTCGCAGACAACGCAAGACGCATCGAAAAATAAGGATAGTCTTGATGCAAAGTATCCGCTTCAGACATCGCAAACACTAACTATTTGGGATAAAAGCCAAGTAAACCCTGCATACACAAGCTATACCGAGCAGCCCTATTATCAGGAGCTGGAAAAAAGAACTGGCATAAAAGCTGAATACCGATTCCCCACCGGTGACCTGCACCGTGAAAGTTTTAACTTGATGATAGCCTCCGGTGAGTTGCCCGATATTATTAACTATGATTGGTTGATTCTTCCGGGCGGACCCGAAAAGTATGTTAAAGAGGGGTATATCGTCTGTATAAACGAGGCGTTAGAAAAATATGCCCCCAATCTAACCGGCTATCTTTTAGAAAATCCAGATATTGACCGCATGGTAAAAACAGATGGAGGCGATTATTATTGCTTTCCCACATTGAGAGGCGATGAAACCTTGAATGTGTATCAAGGACCTATCGTGCGGAGCGATTGGTTAGATGAGCTTGGTCTTTCAACACCTGAAACTATGGATGATTGGTATGCAATGCTTAAAGCTTTCAAAGAAAAAAAGGGAGCATCCGCACCTCTTTCATATGTAAATCAGTACGCTTTTGAAGGTGGATTTTTGGCGGGTTCCTTTGGAACTAAGTTGGGCTTCTATCAACAAAGCGGTGTAATCCATTACGGGCCTTATGAGCCGCAATGGAAGGATTTTCTTGTCACCCTTAGACGATGGTACAAGGAAGGGTTAATTGATGCCGATATTGCTACCATAGATAGCAAAATGTTGGCATCGCGTATTACATCAGGAAAAACAGGCGCGGTATTGGGCTCCGGCGGCAATATTGGTCAATGGTTGCCAACTTTGTTATCGTATGAACCAAGCTCAAGCTTAATCGGCGTGCCTTATCCCGTTTTAAACAGAGGGGAAACCCCAATGTTTTCACAGCTTGATAATTCCTATGTTTTTGGCGGGGCTGCGATTACCTCACAGTGTAAAAACATTGAATTGGCAGCGCGCTATCTTGATTATGGTTATAGTGAGCAAGGTAGAATGTATCATAACTTTGGTATTGAGGGAGTTTCATACAATTTGGTGGATGACTACCCTAAATATTCCGATGCTATTTTGGGTGCGAATGATTTTATGTCGGAGGCTACAAAATACATAAACACCGAGATGAGCATTCAAGATCCTCGTATGTATGAGCAGCGGCTAAAGTATCCCCAACAAAAGGAAGCAATATTGGCATGGGTAAAATCAGACGCAGTCAAGTATCTCATACCACCGATTATTCCGACCGAAGAAGAAAGCGGCGAAATGACAAGAATGATTAACGATATTGATACAGCGGTTAGAGAATATTTGTTAAAGTTTGTTTTCGGCAACGAAAGCGAGGCTACCTTTGATGATTATATTAAAGGGTTGGAAAGGGATGGGATTAAGCGCGTCCTTGAGCTTAAGCAAGCTTCGCTTGACAGATATAATTACAGATAAAAGGATTTAAGGTTGGAGGAATTGTATATGCGAGCGACAACAAGAACCGGTGCGGCGGTCTGCAGGGCGGTCAACGAAGCAGCGTCACAGAAAATAAAGACACAATCACGCTGGTCGTTAAAAAACATTGTGAAAGATTTTAAAAGGCATAAAGTTAAGTACCTTATGCTTACACCGGTTATCGTGTATTTCATCCTTTTTTGTTATGCTCCGATGTACGGCGCGATTATTGCATTTAAGGATTACAGCCCATTAAAAGGCATCTGGGGAAGTAATTGGGTGGGGCTAAGCCACTTTTTTGATTTTTTTACAAGCACCTATTTTAGGCGCGTTGTCGGGAATACTTTTATTATTAGCCTTTGCGATGTGATATGGGGTTTTCCCGCTCCGATTTTATTAGCATTGCTTTTGAATGAAATAAGGGGCAGCGCTTTTAAAAGAATAGTGCAAACCGCATCATATATGCCGCATTTTATTTCACTTGTGGTGGTTTGCGGCATTATTAAAAACTTTGTGGTTACTGATGGGCTGTTCAACGATATTGTTGCCTTTTTTGGAGGAACACGAGTGTCTATGCTCCAAAAGCCGGAGATGTTTAGAACAATTTTTGTCTCTACGAATATATGGCAGCAGATTGGGTGGGATTCAATTATATATGTTGCGGCGTTGACCGGTATAGACCGCCAACTGTACGAAGCAGCATCAATCGATGGAGCAAGCAGATTTAAACAAACCTTTTATGTTACATTGCCGTCGTTAGTGCCGACCATTGTGGTTTTGCTTATCCTAAGGCTGGGGCAGATTCTAAATGTCGGCTTTGAGAAAATTATACTGTTGTATAACGAATCAATTTATGATACGGCTGATGTTATTTCGTCATTCGTTTATCGCCGGGGTCTGCAAGAGCTGGACTGGAGCTTTTCAACGGCGGTAGGGCTTTTTAATTCAGCAGTTAATTGTGTTTTTCTGATTGGCGCAAACCGGGCAACAAAAATGGTAAGTGGGTTAAGTTTATGGTAGGGGGCGGAAAAATGAAAAAAACTCGCGGTGAAAATATTTTTGCTTATTTTAATGCAGTGCTCATGCTTTTAATAGCAATAATTTCGGTTTATCCGATTTACTATGTGTTGATGGGGTCATTTAGCGACCCTGTCGCTTTAATGAAGCATGATGGTTTGTTGTTTTTGCCAGCGGGGTTCAGTTTGAGCGCCTACTCGGCGGTGCTTGATAAGCCCATGATTCTTCAGGGCTACCGAAATACGCTGATTATTTTAGTCATGGGGCTGGCATTAAGCATTTTTCTAACTTCACTTGGCGCATATTTCCTTTCCCAAAAAGGCCCGCTTTGGCGCAAGCCCGTGTTATTTTTCATAATTACAACGATGTACATAAACGGTGGTCTTGTACCAACCTACTTAAATTTAAAGGCATTGGGGATGTATAATAATTATTTTGCGTTGACCGTTCCTTTTGCCATAAACATCTTTAATTTGCTGATTATGCGTACGGCTTTTGAAGCAGTTCCGTTGAGCTTGGAGGAGTCGGCAACTATTGATGGTGCAAATGAATTTTTTGTGTTGTTTAGAATTATTATTCCGCTGTCGCTGCCGACAATAGCGGTTTTGCTACTTTATTATGGCGTAGCTATTTGGAATTCATGGTTTTTTGGCATGATATTGATTCAAGACAGAAATCTCCTTCCACTTCAAGTAATACTAAGAGAAATACTGATTCAAAACGAAACGGCCGCTCTATCAGGAGATGCGGGCGGCGCGATTAACATCGCAGAAACAGTAAAGTACGCAACTATTATTATATCAACGGTTCCCATTTTGTGCGCATATCCGTTTTTGCAAAGGTATTTTGTAAGCGGAATTATGATTGGAGCGGTGAAAGGCTGATTTATAAACAAAACTAACTATTAAATATAAGGGTAGTGTAAAGTAAAGATGAAAAATTGGTACAAAATTAATGCAAGAAAGCCTACCCCTTGCTTTAGTAAAGTATAAATGCTCGTTTATGAATTGTCAAGGGTAAAATGAACATGCTAACACACGC
>JALOAJ010000019.1 GCA_023228885.1 Bacillota bacterium
TTAAAACCTTATTTAGGAAAACAATCTTGCATATGCGCATTGCTTTCTTACGGCAACGAAAGTCATTTTACCACGATACGCGACCAATGTCAACACCTTTTTGCAAAAAAGTTTATTAAAGTTTAAAACAAGCCAAACATATGTTTTACTTACGGCAACACATTGTAAAAATTCGTATTTAATGTCTGCCTCTCGAATAGTTTAGTACCCGCTCCGAAACTGCTTTACAAAAAGTATGCACCTTCCTCTTTCAACCTATTTCTTAACCGCTGCACATCTACTAAATGAACATCGCAATCGCCCGCGGCAGCGTGGGCTGCCGCCATGCCTGCCGCTTCACCCATAACCATCACAGGAGCCATGACACGGATACTTCCCAAAACATATCTGTCGCAGGATACAGCCCTTCCTGCAACAAGGACATTTTGCAGACCCTTTGGGGTGAGACACCGATAGGGTATGCCATAAGACTCTCCCGACCCGTACGGCTTATATTTTTTGTGGATTTGCTGTTCCTCTCCCTGATTTGCGGTCTTTGCCTTTTTGTGAAGGTCAACATAATAACAACATCTACCTATTTCATCTTCAAAAGTCTTTCTTGCAAGATAATCCTCTGCCGTAAGGTAGTAATCACCGACAATACGCCTGGTTTCACGGATACCCATTAGGCTTGCAGTGCTTACCAGAAAAGCGTTTCCAAACGCTGTGGGGTGATATTCCGATAAAGCGTCAGCCATTTGGTGTGCAATTTTTCTTCCCATGACATATGCGTTTGATGCAGAGCGAGGGTCGGTATTATCAACATCCTCAATATGCCCGGCGTTAAATGCCACAGCGCCCGGACCTATCATTTTGTTTCCCATGTGTCTGTCTCGTATCAAAGGGTATTTGCCATCTTTTAAAATCTCAAACACCGGACTTTCACCATAGTATGGGTTAAGCCTTGGTCCGTACAAAAACCCATATGTATCCACATTCGACATAACGAAACAATGGGTTGCCATCTGAACCTCTCCTGTTTCGGAATCACCCTTTTCATACTTCGCCCCCGCCCATGCGGCAAGGTCGCCATCCCCTGTGCAATCTACAAATACCCTTGCCTTATATGCGGTGAGCCCCGCTTTGTTAGCAAGGATAACTGCGTCCACATTGCCGTTATCGCGCATTTGCACTGCGGCAAGTCTTGTTTCAAAGAGTATATCTGCACCGTTTTCGACGACAATGTCGTCATATATCCTTTTAAGATGCTCTCCATCTATTGACACCCAGCTTACATCCTCATCTTGAACATGTGCCTGACCTTTTTTTGACTTTGCAAAAATTTCTGCTGCCATTCCCTTATATATGACCTTTTCTTTATCCGAGAACGGACACCACGATGGCACATGACCCATAGTGCTCATACCGCCGAGAGCCCCTGTCGCCTCAATCAAAAGGGTTTTCGCACCCTCCCTCGCCGCCGATGCCGCCGCAGTGCAACCGGCAGGACCGCCACCTATCACAATCACATCATATTCTTCGTTCAAAACAATTTTAATGTTCAAGTCAAACATTTTAAGCTCCATTTCCGCTGCAAACGCAAAAAAATATGCGTTTGCGCATTAGTTTGAAATTCAGTCAACCTTATCAATAAACGCGCTTCCCTTTTGCGCCTTTAATATTATTTCAACACAAGTTCCGACTGATTTTTCAGAATATATTTTAAGCCCATAATCGTCCGTACCTCCGGAAAACAGCTTTATTCTTTCATTAACATTATACAACCCGTAGCCGCTTTTCTTTTTATTATTTTCCTCAAAGTGTTCCTTATTTTCCAAAAGCCTGTTTGCTTCCTTATTCGTCATTCCCAAACCGTTGTCCTTTACAGAAATGATTATGTCACTCCCGCTCTTGTGCGCAGAAATTTTAATAACACCTTCATTATCCTTTCTTTTTTGAATTCCGTGTAACAAAGCGTTTTCCACAATTGGCTGAAGACTGAGTTTGGGGATAGTATATTCCTCCGTACAGTTATCAATCTCAAGTTCAAGAGTAAAGCTATCGGAAAATCTTTTTCTTTGAATTTCAAGATACACCTTTGAAAGCTCAATCTCGTCACCTATGGAAACGATGTTGCGCCCTTTGCTTAGGCTAAGTCGAAAATAATGGGCAAGCGACTCAATCATAAAGCTTATATCCAAAGCGTTAATGTTAATCGCCATCCAGTTTATTGCATCAAGGGTATTGTATAAGAAATGCGGATTTATTTGCGCCTGTAAAGCATGAAGCTGTGCCTCCCGCTCACGAATTTTAGAGTGATAGCTTTCCATCGCCATTTTGCTTATAGTAACAAGCATGCCGTCTATGCTTTCTTTGAGTCGTGTAATGTCGCTTCCCCTTTGCGGAAGGTTGTCCTTTACCTTTTCTATTCCTTGACGGTCAATTTCGTCGACGATTTCCTTAATTCGCCTTCTTGTTGTTTTGGTAAAATACACAATTACAGCAATAACTACCATAAAGAAAATGTAAAGGGTTAAAATTGTGTAGCTTGAAATATTATAAAGCATATTATCCGCCATTGCGCCTGCATTAACTTCGTGAACAATTCTCCATCCGGTAAGCTGCATGGTCATGTATATAACATACGATTTAGCGCCGTTCATGCCGAAGGTAAAAACACCTTCGTTTTCTAAGTTATCGCAAGATGCAATCGCCTCTGCCTGAAGCCCTATTTTGCTCTTGTCAAAATGCGAAAGAATAATGCCATCACAATTAACTATGTAGACATTATCTTGGTATTTTGTGCTGATATTCGACAGCACATTAAAGACATCTCTTTCATCAATATCAATTTTTAAGACGCCCATCGGCTCGGAGTAATTTACAGGATTTTTGAGTACACGCACACAGGAAACAACATATGCCTCATCCTCTTTGTCAATATACTTTTGTTTGCTTGTGTCAAGCCATACAATACGCCCGTTAGATTCCCTAACAGTCTTATACCACGAATTATCATCCAGTTCGCTCATGGGGAAGAAGTTAACCTTTTCCCGCGCATAAATTTTTTTATCATCTACATAAAGTTTAACTTTATAAACATTTCGGCTGCTTTGAACCCCGGATATTATTTTTTGAAGCTCCTGCTCCTCGTAAATATGCTCTGATACTGTTTTTGTACCGTTTTCGCTTATTGCGGAATAAAGATATTTATTCATAAAAAGCATATTGGACAAATCCGAAATTTTTTCAAGCTTCTCGGAAATATTTGCATCCGCCTGATAAAGAGATTGTAAAAGCACATCTACAAAATCGTCCCTTATTATCTGTGTTGACCTTCGATAATAAACACTTAAAAAAGTTATACTTGGTATAAGGACAAGCATAACAAATATGGAAATTATCCCGCTGTTACGATTAAACTTTTTAATAAATTTCAGCATATATTGCGCTCCCAAAAGAAATTCCGCTAATGCTATAATAACGCAATTTTTCCTTAATTACAATACCATTTTAAGCAGCAATGGGTTTTTACACCTTTTCGAGCATCAGATAATCCATAATCTCATGAAGGGGAACGGTAGCCATTGCGATGCATGTATCCGTACATCCGTAATAGATGTATAAAATTCCGTCGCTAACCACATTGCCTGTGGGGAAAATTACATTCGGTATAAAAAGACCAACCTTTTCATAATCCTCGTGTGGTTCCATAATATATAGTTTTGTCCTTGCAATCACATTCGCGGGATTATCCAAATCCAAAAGCATTGCACCCACTCGATAGACTTTATTTTCATCAACTCCGTGATAAAGGGTAAGCCAGCCTTTGTCGGTCTTTATAGGGGGCGTGGAGCCCCCTATTTTTGCGCCCTCCCATTGTTCTTTCGGTCCGGCAACAAATTCCGGCTCGGTCCAGTTTTTTAGGTTGTCCGAGTATGAAATCCATATTCCCGGGCTTCCGATATATTTCCCGCCTATGGGTCTTCGCAGCAAAGCAAACTTCCCGTTTATCTTTTCAGGGAAAAGGATATTGTCCCTGTCATCGATTTCCGGCGGGGTTGTGAAACCTATATGCTTCCATGTTATAAGGTTTTCGGACACAGCAATTGCCGAGCGGGTCAAATTGCTTTCCTTCCTCCCATCCCAGTCGGGATAAGCATCTTTAATGTTAAAGTTTTTCGGTGTTCTTGCATATATGCAGTAAGGTCTTACCGCATACGCCATATAGAACAGCCCTTCAATTTTAACCACTCTGGGGTCTTGCACGCTGCCATAAGGCAAACCTATCATTTCCGAGGTAAAAACAGGCTCGTCTTTGACATGCGTAAAGTTTATACCGTCATGGCTTTTTAAAAGACCGATTTTTGTAATAAAAGGTGCAAGCCCGCCCGCTGCCCGTTCAAGCATGTAAAATACTCCGTTATCCATTACAACGCCCGGATTAAAAACATTTGACTTTCTCCAAGCGAACCCTCCCGGCTGAACAATAGGATTTGCACTACACCTCTTTATTCTCATGTAAGATTCATTCCCTTCCGAAACAATGCCGCTCCCTTTGATAATTAGTTTATCTTCACTTCAGATATTTGATTGCTGTAATATTTGCCTTCGGACAACGCATCAATCTTAAGATACAAATTCCCCGATGGAATTGTCGATTTCGGTTTGAGATTGCCAAATGTGTATCCTTGTCTTTCCGCCGTTCTTGCATTTATATTGGTTGTGTCAAATTCAACTTCAACCCATGCGTCTGCGTCTTTTGAAACGGATATTTTATACAGTTTCGATAAATTCTTCGCATAACCGCTTTGGAAAAAGACTTTTATATCAAAGGTTTTTATGTCGGCGTTAAGCTTATATGTAACGCTTTCGGGGGCGTCAGCACCTCTGAAAAGCCTTCCTGCCGCGCCTTCGGTAACATCCGTTTCCTTTCTATATTTCCAACCGGAGGTGCGTGAATAAACATTGCTCCAATTTGCAAGGGTATCCGAAATAAAATCCCCCACAGCCTCTGTATTTAACACAACATCTGCTTTAGCAGGAGATGAGGCAGCAGGCGAAAGGGCTTCGCTGCCTGCTTCATTGTTTATCCTTATCTCCGAAAGTTGATTGCTGTAATACTTGCCTTCGGACAAAGCATCAATCTTAAGATACAAATTCCCCGATGGAATTGTCGATTTCGGTTTGAGATTGCCAAAGGTGTATCCCTGCCTTTCCGCAGACCTTGCATTTATATTGGCTGTATCAAATTCAACTTCAACCCATGTGACTGCGTCTTTAGAAACGGATATTTTGTATAGTTTTGATAAATCCTTCACATAGCCGTTTTGGAAAAAAACCTTGATGTCGAAGGTTTCTATATCGGCGCTAAGTTTGTATGTAATGCTTTCGGGGGCGGTATCTCCTCTGAAAAGCCTTCCCTCCGTGCCCTCGGTAGCATCCGTTTCTTTTCTATATTTCCAACCCTCGGTGTGGGCTTCAGCTTTTGACCAGTTAGCCAAATTATCAGCAATTCCATCGCCTGTATCGGCAGGTTGAGTTATTATAACGGTATTGGTTTGGCTGTCCCAATCAATTGTCAGCCCAAGAGACTCCCCGACAAACCTTACAGGAACCATTGTTCTCCCATTGATTAACTGTGTGGGAACATCAAGAACCTGCGCTTGACCGTTTATTACAGCCGATGTATTTCCAACCTCAAGGCTTATTGTCGTTTCGCCCTTCGTCGCTGTAACGGTTGAAGCCGCCTCGTCCCACAAAACCTCTGCATTAAAGGTTTCAAATAACTTTCTCATAGGAACAAGAACACGCCCCTGTATGACAACGGGAGTTTGGTCTGCAAACATAATCGGATAGCCGTGCATCCTTATTATAACCTCGTCATCTTTTGTAGCTGCGGGATTATAAAGGGTTTCACCGCGCTGATTGTAGATTTTTGCATCCTCGGTAAATAGTTTGTTAAAATAATGCCATACAGGGGGAAGACTTCCGTCCGCCCTTATAAGCCAAAGGCCTTGAAACAAACTATTATCCGTGGTTTTTCTTTCAAGGTCAGCCTTTATATCATCATCAAGAATTCCGTTGCAATAAAGCGTCCAATAGCTTGCGTAAACAACCCCCCAATCAATGGCATACTTTACTTGGTTTCGGATAATATCAAGTTGTCCGTCACCCGTTCCGCCCGGATAGTTTTTAAAGGGAGCATGCTGGAGTTCTCTTGCCCCGAATTCCCCCAAAAAAATATTTTTCGACCCATACATTTCACTATCCGGGGCTTTTGAAGCGTAATAGTCCAGCTTTTCGATGAGTGATTCTTCAAGACCTCGGATGTTTGTTCCCCAAGTTGAAAATGAGTATAAATCCATTCGGGTGTTGGGAACAACGGTATCAACGCCGAAGGTTATATCATCACCGTACATATTTTCAAACTTTTTGTCCTCTCTTTCCTTTGCGGAAGGAATATAGTTAAATTCCGCAGCGCCAACAACCTTTACGCCGTCCATGCCTATTTCTTCTCTTGCTTTGGTGATTGCATCCTGTCTTGCGTTAAGCCATGCTGCCATACCCTCATATGCTATTTCCCTTTCTTTTTCATCTAAGTCTTTAACCTTAAGGGCGCCATCGCCTTCCCATGTTGAAATCACAAAGGTTTTACCGCTTCCTTTGTATGTTGTAAGAAGATACTCCGTCAACTCGTAAAATTCTTTGTGGATGAATTCCTTTTCTTCTTCACTAAAGCCGTCCTTCCAATCTACAAGAGGGTACTCGTATGCATTAAGGATAAATGATGTGAAAGGTTTATTAAACAATTGCTTAAAATGCTCTGTCTTTGCAAGCTTGGTTATGGAAAGGTCCTCAAGGTCGGGCCAGTTGCTATTATATTTGTAAGCCGTTTTTAGAACCCTTGGGTTAAACCAAACTTTTATTGAACGCCCGCCCATCTCCAAAATTTTATCCGCACCTTCGTTTAAAACATTTTCATCGGTGAAGTTATAATAAGCGCTCATATGACAAACAGTAAGCACATCCGCCAAGTTTTCAGGTCTGCCGATTATTTCATCAGCAAATGCCGCCACAGCAGCCGAAAAAAGCATTGTTAAAATACAAGCCGTCATAATTCCTTTTTTCATGATATTAAGCCCCCCTAATCAAATATATTACTCTGACTATTCCCCAAAAACAAAAACTTCTGATGTAAGCGGCGATATTTGGTTAAGGCTGTTCCACAAATAAACTTTAACAACACAATTAGCATCCGCCTTAACATTAAAGCTTAGCGAAACCTCGTCATTAAGCGCAGCATTCGGAGATTCCTTCACCCTCACCTGCTTAACTTGCCTGTCGACGGTATCATAAACCACCGCGATAAGCGCAACATCACCGCTAAACCCTGTCAACCCTACCTTTGCCGTAACATCGCTATCTTCCGTTATGGGAACGGTTACAGGCTCAAGGCTGTCGTCATATGTAAGGGTAATCGGCGAAAACTTTTCCTGCGGTACAAAGCGCAATGAGCCAAGCCTTGAATATCTGTTACTCAAGGTGTTAAGCCTTGTAAATTGAATATAATCGGTGCCGTTTCCGCTAAAATAAAAACTTTTGGAGCTGATGGCAACCCAGCTCGTCTCGTACTTCCTCTGGTCAATGCTAAATGTCTCGCTATCCACGGCATCAGCATCGTAAAGCCCTATCTCGCTTATTCTATATTCATATCCCGGGGCGTCCGACTTGGTCAAATAAATTCTAAAATACTCCATTCCCTCGGGAATATCCAACTCTATCCTTCTTGCCGCACGGGTTCCCGTTATCTGATGAATCACAGACCAGTTGCTTTGCCCTTCCGCCTCCGTCCAAATATCTCCATCCGGTGAAAACTGAAAGGATATGTACGGAAGGCGCGCTGCTGTTGTAACAACCCTTACCGAAACGCGATTACCGGAGCTTACATTATACACTAAATTGGAATCTTCATTCCTGTCGGTTTTGATAATTACCTTTTTATCGATATCCTCTAAATAATAATCTGAGCTGCCGGAATCCGCAACGCTTATATTTTCATAAGAAACTGCAGAATTTAGTGTTGAAGCGTTGTGTGTGTCTACTCTGTTTACGACGGAGCGTACAACTTCCCACTTCATCATCGAATCGTCTCCTGTGCTCTTATTGTTGGGATTATAGAACTCAACCGTGTAGTAACCCGGCGCCAAACCGCCGCTGCCAAATGCCTTGGGAGTAAATTTTACAAAAGAATTGCCCTCCGCAGTATCGTTAGAATAAAGTGAATTCGCGTCATTGTAATCCTTGCTTTGTGAGGTTACCTTCCACATGCCGCCACCGGAAACCTCCTCCCCCGAAATAAGAGTTGATGTGCCGTTCGAGGCTCCAAGCTGGTTAATGATGTATTCCGAGCCCGAAGCCGAAACTTGCGCAAAAAATGCCCCCATTATCATGCAAACCACAACCGCCATACACAAAGTTTTTTTCGTTTTCAAATTGTTTACCTCCTTTATTTTTTAAGCTCTAAATATGCCCCTTGACTAACAAGAATATTCTGCACCTTTTCCGTGCTAATACTTTGCACCGAAACACCATCCCTAACAGCGATAGACGCCGCCGCACCGCCTGCATGCCCAATAGCCCCCGATATAGGCGATACCCTTATGCTTGCTTGAGCCTCAAACGTAGCTGAAATGCAACGCCCCACCACAATTAGATTATCAACCATGTTACTTATAAGCGCCCTGTAAGGAATACTATATACATGCCCATACGGGAAGTGGATTGACTTGCAATCTACATTATCCTCCAATGAAGGTGCATGAATATCAATAGGATAGCCCCCATGGGCAATAACATCGTCAAATTGCTTGCCCGCAAATAAATCCTCTGCTGTAAGCGTATATATTCCCTTGATATTCCGCGAACTTCTAACTCCCACCGCATAACCTGTGCATTGTATAATCGACTGTTCAAAACCCGCAACCCTTGATTTCAAAAAGGCTTCAAGTTCCCTTGCCTGTCTTCGCCCTTCAATCTCCGCCTTGGTAAGAGCCCATGGGTCGGTGCTGTCATATCCTTGTATCCGTGTGGTGTTGACAATAACCTCACCCGGGTTATTTGTTTCAAAAAACAAAATATTATCGCGGTTAAAAGTTATCTCACCCATCTTTCGCGCCTCTTTCATCTCATCTATAAAACCCGAGGCAGAAAGCCGGGGCGCCTTATCAACTAACGATACATCCCCTTTGAGCCGAGGAAAATCGGCTGGATTTGCTTTTATAAATTCCTTAATCCTGTTTATGTCAACATTGCGAATTTTAATGTTGGCGGTAAGCGGTTGGCTTGCTCCGTCCGACGGGCGCCCTTTAGCATATTCAACGCCGCTCCACGCCGAAAGGTCGGCATCTCCCGTTGCGTCTATGAACACCTTTGCAAAAAGCCTTTCAACGCCCGCCTTATTGCAAACGGTTATATAATTTATTTCTTTACCATTCATATTTACCCCTGCCAAAAATGAATGATACAAAAGCTCGCCGCCGCTTTCCAAAAGCATTTTTTCAAGCTCATGCTTCATGCCCTCTGCATCAAAAGGCGTAACCGTATAGGTGTAACCTGTCGTATCGAAAATATGCCCTGTGGATTTGCCGTTGCTTTTCATTTTTTCTATAAGCTCGCCTGCAATGCCCTGGACAACCTGTTTTTCACCGGCATGAAAACTCATCATGGGGCCAACCCCTGCGGCGGTCAACACACCCCCAAGAAATCCGTGCTGCTCTACCACCAAGGTTTTGCATCCGCATCTTGCAGCCGATATTGCCGCACACGCCCCGGAAATGCCTCCTCCAACTATAATTACATCCCATTTTTTTAGCATTATCCCACTCCAAAAATATTATTTAACTCATCCCTTTACCGAACCTATCAAAATCCCCTTTATAAAATACTTTTGCAAATATGGATATACGCAAAGTATGGGGACCGTCGAGGCTATAATTGTTGCCGCGCGAACGCCCTCCGGCGCGACATGCATAAGAAAGTCGTCCGATTTAGCCGTTGCAGTCGTGTCGTTAACTTCCATAACAACATCCCTAAGATAAAGTTGCAAGGGTTTAAGACTTGTTTTGTTTATATACAACATCGGTCCGAAATAATCATTCCAATGAGTTACTGCAGCAAATAGAGTTATGGTTGCAAAAACCGGAAGGGAAAGCGGTATGATAATCTTGAACAGTATTAATGTGTTCGATGCACCATCGATTTTTGCCGATTCCTCAAGGCTTTCCGGCAAGCTTTCATAGTAATTTTTGATAATAAGCATATTAAAAACGCTTATCATACCCGGCAAAATAATCGACCAAAGGGTGTTATACAGCCCCAAATTTTTAATAAGCAGGTAGTTGGGAATCATTCCTCCGCTAAAAAACATTGTGAACACATACAGTATCAATACAGCCTTTATCCCGGGAAGATGTTTCTTCGACAATGGGTACGCCGCAATGCCTGTCATCAAAAGGGCAAGGAAAGTTCCCGCAACCGTTATGATGACAGAAATTAAAAAAGAGTTTAAAAACTGCCGTGATGTTATAACATATTTAATGTTGTCAAGTTGAAACCCTACCGGCAGAATTGATACTTTTCCCGATATAACCGCCCAATCCTCGCTTATAGCCTTTGCAATAATATTAAGGAACGGAAGTATTGTCGATATTGCAAAAAGCGTAAGAAGCGCATAGGAAAATATATCAACCATATAATCCTCGACTGTTTTTTTCAAACTAAGCACCGTTGCCTTTCCGGCTCACATAGTTGTATCAAGGTTTGCACCACGCTCTTACCGTGAGCCGGGTAAGGCGTATAAATGGCGCTTTTTTCATTATTTTTTAAAATCAACATATCTCACCATATACTTTTATTAACCATCTTTTTGCTTATCCAGTTGCCTGCAATAATCAAAAGAAACCCCACAACCGAATTAAATAAGCCTACCGCTGTGCTGAAGCTGTATTCCATTTTACCAATACCCATTCTGTAAACATAAGTTCCGATAATGTCGCCCACATCATAAACTATGGGGTTATAAAGCATAAGAATTTGCTCCGTACCCGCATCTAAAATATGCCCAAGCCTTAAAATCAGCATAAGCACAATCGTGGACGAAAGCCCGGGGAGCGTTATATAAATCATTTGCTTTACCCTTCCCGCCCCGTCAATTCGGGCAGCCTCATAAATTTCCTGGTCAATGCCTGCAATTGCGGCAAGATATACAATTGCGCCCCATCCCGCTTCTTTCCACGCTCCGGATGTCACAACAATGCTCCTAAACCACTTGGCTGATATCATAAACTGGATTGATTCCCCGCCAAAAGCTTTTATCAGCATATTTACAAGCCCCGATGTGGGAGAAAGGATGCTGACAAATAAACCGCTTACAATAACCCACGAAAGAAAGTGGGGCATATAAATTATCGTTTGTATTACCTTTTTATACATGCCATTTCTTATCTCGTTTAATATAACGGCAATGAGAATGGGTATCGGAAAGGTAAACAAAAGCTTGTAACAACTAATAAGCAAGGTATTAGTTAAAACACTGTAAAACTCATCCGATTTGAAAAGTTTTATGAAATTTGCAAAACCAACCCATTCGCTTTTTGCTATTCCCGAAATTATATTAAAATCCTGAAAAGCAATCACGATACCATACATAGGTAAATATTTAAATATAAACAAATATAAAAGCCCCGGAATCATCAAAAAATATAAATCCATATTTGAAATGAATTTTTTTCGTATATTCCTTGTGCTTAACCTAAGGTTTCTTTTACACTTAACAGGCATCGTATTTATTGAGTTATTCACCATTTTTTCGCTCCTAAAGGGGGATAAAAAACTTTTTTATTTATTTATTCTGTACCATTCGTTAACTTCCTTAGTTAGTTCTTCTCCGCCCTCTTCCCTCCATTTTTTCAGAAAATTATCGTATTCCGAAACAGAAGAAGCGCCCACAACAATCTTCATGCTAAAATCAGAAAGCATTTGGTTGAGAACCTGTATATGCTTTTCATTTTGCAGCGAAGGAGCATTCCTGATAGGGTTGGTGACAATAAATTTCGACCTTTCGTCATCCCTCATATACATAAAGGCGTCATATATCCTTTGGTCCTTGCGCACACGCGCCTGCCAATATATCGGATACATTTCATCGTCTTGACCCGTAAGAAAGTTGTTGGAATATGAGCGCTCGTCATAAAAGGTTGGGTCTATTGGAATATACTGTCCATCTTCGATAGTATAATGCTTGCCCTCCTCACCGATTGCCAGAAGCCTGAATGTGTCCTGCTCAAGCTTTAAATCTATGTATTTCATTGTTTCAACAGGATTTTTTGATGACTTTGGTATAAAGGTAAATCTGTCAAGAATATTTGGGCTTTCCCCTATTCCCCTCATTCCGTCCTTCCCTATGGGCGGATTAAGAAATCTGATGCTTGAATTGGGCACATTTTTTGCAAGCGCATCGGTAATCGATGCAACATCATAATATGCCAAACTCATCATACCCGCCTTGCCGCTGGTGAATTTCTCCTTAATGGTGGCGGGCTTGTTCGTTGCAAATTCTCTATCAATAAGCCCCTTTTCGTAAAGGTGCGCTATGTATTTAAGATATTCCACATATCTAAGGTCCTCCGCCCTGTTAAGCAGCGCCCCGTCAACCTCGTTCCATGCATTGGGAACCCCGAATGCACCGATAACGCCTACAATTTCAGCCACATTACTTGGCACCAAGGGTATATTGCTTTCCTTGTTTGAGCCGAAATCTTTGTCCTTTAAAATTTGTAGCAAGTTTGTAAATTCCTCTAAGGTTTGGGGTTGCGCTGTTCCTGCTAAGTCCATCCAATCACCGCGTACAGCAAGCATTGAAGAAAAAGAGCCCACGTCGTTTCCGCCGGCTGCGCCAAGGGTGGGGATACCGTAGATTTTGTCGTCTATCTTCATTAAATCAAAGGACGAACCCTTGATAACGTTTCTCATGTTTTCTCCGTACTGGGCAATCCACTCATCAAGGGGGAATAAAGCGCCCTGGCGTGCATATTCAGCCCATCTTGCTTTTTGCGAATTTGTACATATAATCATGTCATAGTCTTCGTTTGACGCTATGATAAGATTAAGTTTTTCTTCCGGATTGTCCTGAGGCAGCATATCATACCGCACGATGTAACCTGTCTTTTCCTCCAAGTCCTTGACTGCGGGGTATGTATTCGGGTCCTCCCTCATGTAATTAATCAAAGCCTTTAAAACAGGCTTTCCGTTCTTTTCGTTGCTTGTTACTGCTGTGTTTTTTCCGCAACCGCTTAGCATCACAAGGGCAATTGCAAACATAACCGCCATGCTTAAAATGTTTCGGCTTAACTTTCTCATATCCAATCCTCCCGGTTTTTATATATTACTCCTTTAATTTTTTAAAACTGTGTACAAACCGTTGATGCAAACTTACCCGGCTCTCATGCGTGTTGTTGGCTCAATCCCTGTATATAACTATTTCTTGCCCGCGTGAAATTCTAAATCGCACAAAAATTTTATCCCCGATTGCAAGCTCTGACATATCCGCCGCCGTCACATTCCTTGACATATTGCAGATATACACCCTGGGGTTGCTAACGACATAAAGATATGAGTTTTCCTTATCCATAGACCCGTCAAAGCTCATAAGAAGTATGTCACCATTATTATACATTCCCGTTAACACCCCGTATGCTCCTGCAAATCTATCCATCATGCTTCCGTTTTGCCCATAAACGGTATTTTCGCTGCTGTGCATTATGTGCTTCACATTTACATTGCCCTCGTTATTCTTGTTAATGAGAATGACATCACCCCGTTGCAGATTTGTGAAAACATTGCTGCTGTCGGATACAAACTCAACCCTGCTGCCCCCTTGCATTCCATAAAGCTTTTGCAGCGCTTCACCCCTCTCATCAACCATAACTACCACCCTGTCAACCAATATAATGTTTTGGTCGGAAGTAAGCGAAACAGAGGAACTGAAAAGGTCGGTTCCCACCAACACTTTTGGCGTTCTTATATCACCCATTTCATAAGCGGCAAGGCTATATGAGGTGTCATTTACAAAGCCGCTTTTAGGGAAGGTTGAATACTTTTCTTCTTCCTTGGGCTTAATTGGAACAGAAAAAATTATTGTGTTGTTGTTTACAAGGAACTCCGCATGTTCATTGGAAGGGGTAAGGAACATAGAGGTTGTAGATTTATACCTCCTTACGGCAGTTTCCGCCGACTCCTCCATAACCTCAATCAGATTAATTTCGTTATCGGAGTTAAGCTCATAATATATAGGTCTTAAAACTTGCAAACCTGAGGTTAGATATAACTGCTCGGGGGTCAAAACAGGCTCTGAATCTGAGAGAATAAACTTAACCCCGCCGGTGCGTGTTATTATATTGTCAGCCGTTTCCAGTTTTTCAATGGTAACGCCTTCCGATTGCCCCTGCGAAAAATTAAATTCCCCCAAGTATTCCCATCCTGCGGCGCCAACAGCAAAATTCACCGAAGTTGTAAAAACACCGTTTTTGTGGGCCACGCTGACGCTCACATTCGGGTCATTATTGGAACTGTGCATAAGTTTGTATAAATAAACATCGTATTTGCCCGTTTGCAAGCCTTCAGCGCTGTATGTTGCAGTAGAACCCACTACCCTTGAATAAAGCGAGGCTTTCCCTGAAGGGGTTTGAACGGAACTGCTTGAATACCAACTGCCGGCGCTGCTAAAACCGCTTTCTCCGGGCTCGATGATTGTTATTCTGTCTTGAATTCCGTCATTTGGCATAACAAATGTTTCATCATCTTTGAGGGTCTCTGAGTTAATTCGGCTGCCGTTATAGCTAAGTTTATCTGCAATTTTTAGCGTTTCCCACTTATTGCTTTGCAACAACATTTTCAACTTTGCTTTGCCTGACAGCCCCTTTTCGGATGCCAACTTATATGCATATGCGTAACCCTCGCCCTCATTTGTCAGCGGGTTAAATGCTGCAATTTTGCCATCTATGTCTTTGTAAAAAGTTCCTTCGCTGTACAGCTTGATTTCAGGCGCTTCCTCAGGCAGTGCAGCGGCAGCTGCGATGTAGCTTTCCGACAATTCGTATGCCGCACCGTCAATTATTATCTCGTCTTTGCCAACCTCCGTAACCTTTCCATTAAAGCTTTCCCTAACAATAATAACTTCGTATATGCGTTCGGCTTGCATCTCGGTTGTTTCTAAAACGCATAAAATATCCCACTCGTTTATATCCTCTATTTTTGCATCTGTGCCATCGGCATACTTTATTGAATATTTTTTAATGTTACTTTGCCCAAGGTTCAAAGAACCCTTTCCATACTTGACAAAAATGCTTTCTGCATAAGAGTTTGCCGCACCTGCAACATAAATTTTATAGTTTTTTATAAAGGCAATGTCATAAACGCCGTCATTATTGTTATCAATAAGGGTAACGGTTCCCAACGAAGGATGAAAGTCGCTTGCCATATATTCCATAAGCAAGCCGTTATTATACAAAACTTTCTTGGCCTGCTCAAACAGCTCTTTGGACTCGTAATTGCCGTTTTCCATATATCTGATGCTTATCCCTTCCGCCGTTTCTTTCGCTTCAATTATATCGCGGGATTTTATCACCTTTATTTCATTTCTGTTTGGCGTAATATATATGGCTTTTATTTCTTTGTTATAGCCATCATCTGTATAATAAAAGGTTACGCTGCAACCCAAACATTTTAGAATATTTGCGTTACTTGCGTATGTAACCTCATCAATCATCACCATGCCTTCGGAAACCTTCCTTCCGCTCTCCGTTGTCATAGAACCCACTGTTTGCAAGATGCCGCTTGACTTTTCCATGCCATAGTATTCCGTAAGCAATGTCTTTCCATAATCGATATAATAGTCGTTTTCTCTTGCAGGGGTTTTTTTCATTAAGTCAATTTCAAGGGAATTATATATCAGCCGCATAGCCATGGTTATATCAATATCGTCTCCCGCTTTAAGATTCAACCCTTTCAACATGCCCTTATCGTGCGCCGTAATCATGTACCCTCCGGGGTATCCTCCCAATTGCTCGGCAGGCTTTTTATAACCCAAAAGCCTAACAAGCACAGCAAGCGCCTGCTCATAGGTGATAATATCATCGGGGTTAAAGCTTCCGTCCGTACCGCTTCCGCTTATAATGCCAAGATTTTGGGCGATAGAAACATTCGCAAACGCCCAATGCTCTTTTGGGATATCAGAAAAGGGTTCGCTTTCGCCCGACAAAACAGAAGTATCCTCAAAACCAATCAAGTTCATGGTAACCGATAAAAATTCCGCCCTTGTAAGAAACCTGTATTCATCTGAGTTATGTAGACTGATTTTGTCAAACAGACCAAGCGCAGAAATGAGCTCCGTTTCATTTTCCCTCAGTTGAACTATGCCTTTATAGCGGGATTCTTCTTTCTCGGAATTTGGTTTTTCAGGCGAAACTTTGATATCAACCTCGTTATGAGACTTGCTGCCGTCAGACGACACAAACTTTACACCGCATGTGCGCGAAACCTGGCTTTCGTCCGTTTCGGTTCTCTCTATCTTAACATGCTCATATTCCACGCCTTCAAAATAATATGTACCTATGTATTCCCAGCCTGTTTCACCCTTTGAAAAATCAACGGATAAGCTATCGTATTTTCCATCATAAGCTACTTCCACCCTAAGCCCTTTGTCGTTTGCCGAAGAATGCACAAGCTTATACAAATATACATCGTAAAGCCCCGGGTCAACGCCTTCGGGACTGTATGCGGCAGTAGCGCCGGTTTCTCTCGAATATAGCGTTTCTTCCCCTGTAAAGCTTAGCAACGCTGAGCTTTTTGACCACTTGCCTGTGGATTCAAACCCGCTATCGCCGGGTTTAATTATAAGCTCTGCCCCGTTTACCGATATTCCGAAAAAAATCGTTATTACAAATGAAAATATAATAATAGAACTTGTCAGTTTTCCAAACATAAAAAGCCCCCCAATTTTGCTGTTTTCCCATTGAACTGCATAATTAAATAATAACATGTTTGCCGGGCGCTTTACAGGGTTATAACTATGATTTATGGTAGAAACCTATAAACACGCTTTTGCAGACTTTCAAGTATGGATGTAACTTTACTATACAAAACTACCAGAAATAATAGTATCCACCGTTAATTTTGTTTGATTTAAAGATTTCAAAATGTTATAATATAGCTAAATAGGGGTGGTATCTTGTATAAATTAATGATACTGGATGATGAAAAAATCACCATTGACGGCTTGATTAAACATATAGAATGGGGCAAGTATAACATTGAGATTATAGCGGTTGCCAATGACGGGGTGGACGGGTTGCAAAAACTTTCAAGCCAAATTCCCGACATTATCATTACAGATGTGAAGATGCCCAACATGAATGGGATTGAATTTGCTAATATCGTTGCCGCCAAGCATCCCCAGATAAAAATTATTTTTATAAGCGGTTATGATGACATTGGGTTTCTTCGCTCGGCGCTGCATGTCAATGCCGCGGACTACATTTTAAAGCCCGTCAACCTTGAAAAGCTTTCCAAAGCAATTATGCTCGTTACCGAACGCCTTGATACGGAACATAAAAAAAGGCTTATGGAAACAGATAACGAAATTAAAAAATTCCGTTACACGCAGGTTTTAAGGGCAGACTTTTTTAAAAAATTGGTTCAAAACGAAATACCTTCCTCCCACATAGACGAAAAGCTTAAATTCCTTAGCCTGGATATAAATATCAACAGTCATTTCTGCTCCGTTATACTTTTGATTGACGACTACAAAAAGGCTTTCAAATCCCTTTCGCCAAAGGAGCAGGCTTCCTTTAGGTTTTCAATTTTAAATATTTTTCAAGAGATTATAAACACCCGTTTTAAAGGTTATATAATAGAAGACTTTCCCGATAAGCTGTTTGGAGTTGTCCAAATAGACGGGTCCTCAAGGGAGCTGCTTTCCGCAGAGCTTAACCGTGCCAAAGAGTATGTCTTGGAGATTCTCGAAATAGGCTTGTCGGTGGCAATTGGCATGCCGTATCAAGGTCTTGGCAGGGTTTACAAGTCTTATAAATCCGCTTCGGAGGCCATAAAACAGCGTTTTCTTCTGGGAAAGGGGCAAATAATCAAGGCGAACAATATTGAGCAAAATAAAAAAACCTTTTTTCGAATTTCCGGTAAAATCATTGCTCGAATTGAAAATACCTTAAAAACAGGCAATGGTGAGGAAATCAAAAGGCTGGTTGGAGAAATATTTGCCGACCACAAAAAAACCAACACAGTCAATGTTTCTCTATCAAAACAGTTTGCCCTGCATTTGGTTTCAATTGCCACTCAGCTTTCCATAGACAACACCGTTTACTCCCATGAAATAAGCAAGGCGGAGAAAAAAACAGTAGATTTAATCGAAAACTCCGAAACAATTGATGAACTTCAAGCTTTGGTAACAAATTGCTTTATACTGGTTTGTGCCAGCCTCACAGCTAAAACAAAAAGCAAATCCTCCGGCTTGATAGAAGAAATAAAATCAATTATTCAAAAAAAATATTTTGAAGACATTACAATTAACGATATTGCCTCCGAAGTGTTTTTAACGCCTAATTACTTATGCGTGCTGTTTAAGCGGGCTACCGGAATGACAATTAACAAATATCTGAATCAAGTTAGAATAGAAGCCGCAAAAAAGCTTATGCAGGACAGAAACAACAAGGCTTACGACATAGGCTATATCGTGGGGTACTCGGACGCAAGTTATTTTACAAAGCAGTTTAAAAATTACACCGGTCTCACCCCAAAACAGTATCGTAACGCAATTGAAGCCGATGAATAGCGCATAAAAGACAAGATAATAAAGAAATCCCGCACCTTCACACACAACCACATAGTATTCTACCATAAATCATAAATTTACCCCTACCAACGAAGCCGTTGTTGAAATATAATTATTTAAAACGATTGTTTAAGCATGGGGGTTGCGAATTGAACAAATCTTTAAAAGTAATAAGTTTTTTAATGTGCATCATTTTGATATGCTCTTTTTCGCCGCGAAAGTCTTTTTGTGCTCATTCCGCAGTTAATTCAAACTTAAACCCGGAAAAGGTTTCCGATGTGGTAGGCGTATTTCACGGTTCGGGCAAATATCATTTTACCGATAAAGATTATCTTAACGAGGGCGCGGATGAAATAGAAAACATTGGAACAAGCGTAATAAAGCTATGGTTTAAAAACAGGGCTCACGAAAACTATTATTACAATTCTGATTGGGAACAGTTCGGAGAGTTGAAATCCTTGAGCGAGCTTGCCGAAACAAGCTATTTTAAAAATGTATTTTCAAGACCGCAATTTAAAACTATCATATTAAACGCATATGAATTTAGTAACGGGTACGACACAAATTGGAGAAACGGACTGAGCGAAACCGAAAAAAGTAATGTTTATAACGAGTTTTACAACTTTACGATGTATTTATATACCGTATATCAAGGAAGCGGCAAAACCTTTATTTTGCAAAACTGGGAAAGTGACAGCGCGCTCGACCTATTGGATGCGAGCACTCAACTTCCCAATTCATATACGGTGGAGGAGCAGAACCTGCGCATTCAAGGCATGACAGACTGGCTCAATACGCGCCAAGAGGCAATAACTGCTGCAAGAACGGATGCCCTGCGCGAAGGGATTGAAGGGGTTACGGTTGCCGGTGCAGCCGAGGTTGTATATATTCCTATTCTTAAATCATATCCTGTTCCCACAGCAATAGAGGCTATTATGCCAAACACCAATATGGACCTTTACTCATTCTCAAACTGGAAGACCACAAGGCTTAATACGGCAAGCAGTTTTTTTGAGCATATGGATTATATAAAACAATATTGCCCCGATTCACCCCTATTTGGCAGCAAAAATATTTATTTTGGTGAAATGGGCGTTTTTGAGATGGTCAGCTTATTAAAAAATGCTGATAACTATACCCCCGAAAGCGATGCCGAAATGCGAATGATTATGCAGCAAAATATCCGCTATGCTTTGGAATGGGGTGTGCGCTATGTTATATACTGGCAAATATTTTGCAACGGGCTTAGACCGGAGGTTGAACATTTGCCGGGCGTTGATTACGCTGTAAATCAGCTCAAAGGGGTTTGGCTTAGACGCCCCGACGGAAGTTACACCGGAACATACAACTATTTTAAGTCCATTATGCCGCTCAATATTGAAAGCTACAAAGGCGTGTGTGAGGCGGAAGCGTGCGAAAAACTTTCTTCCGACGGAAGGGCAGTAACCACATACCAATTAAACCATGCCAGCGGAGGGTATCTGGACAACCTTAACGCGTCCGCTGTCGGCAATTTTGTCAAATATAAAGTAGATATACCGACAATGCGGCAGTACGACATAAAAGTAGGAGTAAAAAAAAGCCCGGCAAAAGGTAAATTTCAATTATACATTCAAAATAATCAGGCGGGCGGCGAAATAGATTGTTTCAGTCCTTCAGATATATATGAGGAAGTCCATATAACAACGGCAGACTTTGCGAATACGGGAAGCTATGATTTTGAATTTATGGTATCGGGTAAAAACGAAAGCAGCGCCGACTATGATTTATCGATAGACTATATTAAGCTTGTCCCTGTGCTAAGTGATGTTGAGAAAGACTTAGCTGCCTTGACGATAGGCTATGCGCAAAGTGAAAACGCAATGTTTGTCGGCTCGGATTTACACCTTCCCGCACTTGGGGAAAATGGCTCAACCATAAGCTGGACTTCATCAGACGAAAACATTGTCAGCGCAGGCGGCAATATTACGCGGTCAATAACAGGAGATAAGTATGCAGTTATGACCGCAACCGTCGAAAAGGGTGATGAAAGCAGGCAAAAGACATTTGCCATAAATGTTATGGGTGATTACACAAGAGCGGCGGAAGCAGACAAAGACGCTCTTGGGCTTATATTGCGTGCAGGGGATATCGGTAACAGAGTTACACAAGACATAGGGCTTATTTCTTCAGGCTCATATGGCAGTAAAATTTCATGGACATCAAGCAACAAAGCGATAGTCAGCGATAACGGCGTGATTTCTCGCAACCTACATAACAATGGCGATAAGCGAGCGTTTCTTAAAGCAGCCATTTCAAATAACGGCATATACGCTGAAAAGGTTTTTGAAATAATCGTTAAGCCATGTGTGCTTGACCCTCTTGATAACTGGAATATGATATTTTCTCAAACTACGGGATGGCTGTTTAGCACCACAAACCCCGAAAAATATTTTGATGACACATCAAGGGCTGCAAGAAAAACATTATCAGCCGAAAGTATCGTATATAATTACAACAGCATATACTCCTTTACGGCAGTTGTGTTTTCAACCACATCAAATGTGGATGAACAGGTGCTTGCATATACCTCGCCCGATAATCAGGTGTGGACCGAATTAGCGCTTGAAAATAGCGGATACGAAAAGCAGTCGGAAGGTTGGCACAGGGCATCGTTTTATCCGTCAAGCGCAATGCCGGAGGGCACAAATTATCTAAAATTAGAGCTTTTAAATACCGGTTACACATACACGCCCCAAATAGGGGAAGTAGCGCTTTTCCATACGCCCTTTTACGATGCACAGCTTATAGATTCTGACGGCACCCCTTTGCAGGGGCTGAGAAACGGGGCTGTTCGGGTGTGTGTTAAAGTGGATAACCCAAGCAATGCGGATTCAAATATTACCGTTATTGCCGCACTATACAATAAAAATACGAATATTTTAGCAAAAATAGTAGCATCGGAGCATATCGTATCAAAGGGAGACAAAAGCGTCGATTTGGTAAGCCTGCCCCTTATTGTAACAGACGCGCAAAACCAACGAATAAAGCTTATGTTTTGGAATAATCTAAAAGACGCACATCCGCTCACAAGCAGCATAGATTTCACCGAATTTATTGCAGAAAAATAATTAGCAAATTTAAAAACTGCGTAACCCCGCCGCGTTTGCAACAACGATAAAAAAATTATCTTTTACAGGTCTAAATAAAGCTTTACTGGTTTTGTACCGCTTCTATAAATGCTAAGATATTTTCGGTTGGAACATCGGTGGGAATCGCATGGGTTGGGGCAACGATAAACCCGCCGTTTTCATGCATAATTTCCATGGTTTTTTTGGTTACCTCTTTAACCTGCTCCGCCGTTCCGTGGGGCAATATGTGTTGTGTGCTTATTCCGCCGTAAAAAGTCAAATGCTTGCCATATTCCTTTTTCACTTTTGAAATATCATATATTTCGGGTTGAAACGTATTATAGATATCAAGCCCGATATCTATCAAGTCGGAAAACACCTCTTCAACATCCCCGCATGAATGCTGGCATACATAAAGCCCTTTTTTCTTTGCATGGGAATACATTTTTAACAGATAAGGCTTTATAAACTTGCGCCACAAAGCAGGCCCCATAATCAAGCCCTTTTGCTGACCCCAATCGTCCCCAAAAAATATGCCGTCTACGGGGTATTCCATAACTATGTCCATAACTTTAAGATTATATTGAGTGATATTTTCCAAAAGCTCGTTTGCAAAGGTGGGGTCTAAAATAAAATCGGTCAACACATTTTCCATGCCTCGAAGTGACCACGCTCTTTCAAAAAGAGAAAAACCTATAATATACATTTTAAACAAGCCTAAATTTTCAACGCTTGTAAGTCTTTCGCATTTTTCCCTAATCAAAGCCTCGTCAGGCTCCGGAAATGTATAGCCTTTTAAGGTTGGCTCGGTCAGTATGATTGTATCAACCACGCCGAAATCCCCTGTTTGGTCCTTACGCCATACAACGCCGAACATATCGCGTTCCTTGTCTTCGCCAACCGCTTGAAAGCTTTCGTTTCTTTCCAACGCAAGGCAGCTTCCAATACCTTTTTCAAAATCTATCGACGGTATTTCGGCAGTTAATCTTTTTAAAACATCATGCGTCAAGTCCAATTGATAAGGTATTTTTCTTGTTTCCCTATGTCTAATGGCGTTTATAACATCTTCCTTTTTATTTGAAGCTTTCAATCCTGTTTTTAAATCTTTAATCGCTAAATTTCTTTCCAATTAGCATCACCGCTTCGTATTAAATTTTTAAAATATGTATGATAGGCGCAAATTTCATGCCTTATTTATAAATCACGGGCATCGCAAAAAGCTTTGAAAACCTCATCCGAAACGGCTGCGGGAATTTCGCAACCGGCGCTAACCATAAAGCTGGAATCTCCGGCTATTTCAATGCATTCCTTCACCTTTAGAATGCACTTTTCGGGCGTGGCTTGAAGCATATGCTCAACCGGGTCAATATTCCCCTTAAAAGCTTTTCCTGCGGCATCGTACATTTCTTTGGCGTACGAAAGGCTTGCCAAGTGGTCAACATTGAACAAATCAGCATTGCTTTTAATCATTTCACCAATAAGCTGCGTTGTGTTACCGCATATATGGAGCTTAACAGCCCCGCCTTCCTTATGAACCGCATCGCATACCATCTTTTCGTACGGAAGCGCAAATTCCCTAAAAAGCTCGGGCGAAATGAGCGATGCCGCCGCATCCCCCGCACCAACCGTCGGCGCTCCCGCCTTAAGCTGCGCAACGCCGAATTCTATAACTATATCCGTTAAAAACCGCAATATTTTATGTGCCAGAGTGGGGTTATCATACAGCATCATCATAAATTCACTAACGCCGCAAATGCTGCAAGCTTCCGCAAACGGCATATCCACCCAACCGACAACCATGCACTCATTGCCCACGGCTTTTGCCATCTCGGATACGCCAAGCACCCTGTCAGCCATGCGGGTTTTGCCGTCATGCACATCAGGTTTGACAAGCGCGTTAAAATCCGATTCGTTTTTAACCAGCGGGGCGCCAAGATACGGCGGACCATTGTCCGGAAATATCAAGTCGCCTCCCAAATCTCCTGTAATCCTAAAAGCATCTGAGCACGCAGTTATTGCATCTAAGCCAAACTTTTCATAAACGCTAAGCTGCGCCTCCGCAAATGCAATGCCATCCTTTGCAAATGTTGCATATGTTATTCCGTACCTTTTGGCGGAAAACCCCATCAATAACGGAAAAACAGGGATTTTATCAGGCTTTTTTCCGTTAATTACAGCCATAAATCTTTCTTTGCTTGTCATCATTTCAACCCCTTATTTTTAGGTTGCCTTTACAATACTTTTAAAGCCTGTATTATTTGCGACAGTAGTAATTTTTGCAGATATGCAAATGGTCTTTATTACCTTAGCTATACTATAACACGGGCTTTAGGGCATGTCAAGAGCGGCTCAACTTGGGCCGCATACGCCTTATACAGAGCCGAAAACTTAAACGCAGGTGAAATCATATCAAAAGTGTTTTTCGAAATAATCCTGCCATTTACAGTAAAGCCTTTTGGACGCTTCCAGGTTTGGCGAGTTTACCCCCACGAACAATCCTCGCCCTCCCTTTCTTGGAACATCTTTAAAAATTGGTTTTTCCATTAATTTATCCACATCAAATGCCTCATCATATGAAATGTCAAAGCACATCGCAACTTTATCTTGCAGCAAGCCTTCGCAATCTTTATTGAAAAAAGCGCCAACCCCTTGCCAATTATCTACTGCATCTATAACATCAGGAAATTTTGCAAGGGTGGGCAAGACATGCCCCGATGGCGCCGGAAGGCAACAATAATGCAGCATTAGCCCCGAAAGGGTCTTGCGAAAAAGCCTGCAAGACGGAATAAGAAATTGCTCAATATCTTTAGGCGATAAATTTACAACAGCATCACCGGTCAAACGTGTGCCGCGTGTGTACAAGCCGCGCGCCGCCGTTACCTGCTCATGAATATCTTCATCCAAAAGGTTTTTCATATAGCAAAGCGTTTCTATTGTGATTTCAGCAATTTTGTTTAAAAACCGCATGCTTTTTTCCGGTTCCAAAAGAAGGTCCATATAAAAATCACCGCCACGCATAACCACCGCATAGTCAAGCGGCGCCATAAACCGCGTAATGGCAAGCCTTATATTTTCAGGGCAAAGTTCCTTAAGCTTCAATAGGTGCAATTTAGCTTCATCTAAAAGACCCTTACCAATTTGAAGTTCATCCGCATCCGGCAGTTCTTCAAAACAAGGCTTTACGGCAATCCACCCACCCGGTGAAATATGCATTTGCGCGCCAAACATTGACGGGATTAAAGCCTCTAAGAAATTGCTTTCCACAACGATTTCACGGTCGGTTGGAAACTCAATGTCATTTACACGGTTGTGCAAGGCTGCTTGCATATGTTTTTCAGGGCTTTGCATTGATTCATAAGGTGTCAGATTAATCGGTTCCGCAACTGCAGTATTAATAATAAGCGGCACATAATCGGTTTTGCCGTCTAAAACATCGTAATGCAACTGCTTTATTTTTTTTGTTCTCATAATAATCTCCTATCTACGAAATGCGCCGAAAATTTTTGTAGCTTTGAACATGTTACTTCCTTGTCAATAACAACATCAAACCCGCGCGCAAAAATCGGTTCGAAGCGGCAAATCGCCTTGTGACCTATCGTTTCTGACCGAAACACCTTGATTGGTTTTGCGAAATCATCGTAGCAATATGCGCGGATATGATATTCTTTAATAGAGCCTAAGCTTTCCTCCGCTTCACTTAAAATTATACAATCAATAAGCGTCGGCTCAGAAAGCTTTAACTTATAAACACCCCCCTCCAAAATAAAATGTTCTGCAGCAGGATTACAAAAGCTGTTTTTTATGTATTCGCCAAGCTCCCTTAATCGTGCCTCCTCAGCCTTAGGCAAAAGCCCCCTCCGGTCGGGTCCAATATTCAAAAGAAGGTTAGCGCCACGCCCGACAGAATAGTGATATATGCCAATCAACTCGTCCAGCGTCTTAATTTCCTCTCCCTCTTTGTGAAACCAACTGTTTCTATGTATTTTAATATCGCACTCAACAGGTAAAAACAAGCGCTGCGAAAGCTTTTCTTCGCTTTCCGCTAATACCGAGAACGCTACTGAGTCAACAATAAGGGGGTTTGGCATATCTGCGTAACCCGACTCGTTGCCATTCCAACGGGTATCAGGATCCCACATGTTAAAAATCAGAATATCCGGCTGCAAGCGGCGTATTTCCTGAATAATGCGAGCAGTATCATATTGGTGGTTTTCCGAACCACAACCGTCAAACCAAAGATAATCTATTTGTCCATAGCTACCTAAAAGCTCCCTAATTTGTTGAATAAAATATTCATCATAATTTTTCGCGCTTTTAGTCTTTGTTTCATATTCGGCAGGAGAATAATATAGCCCAATCTTAATACCATACCTTCGACAGGCATTGGTAAATTCACGCACAATGTCGCCCTCGCCCTCCTTCCAAGGTGTGTTGGCGACCGAATAGTCGGTATATTGGGAAGGCCAATTTGCAAAGCCATCATGGTGTTTACAAACCAAAACAGCATATTTTGCCCCTGATTCCCAAATCGTTTTTATCCATCGGTCGCAATCAAGCTCGGTGGGGCAAAATGCATCAAGCGGCATTGGCATGAAGTCCCAGTCTTTGTGTTCAGGATAAAATGTGCGTATCCCAAAATGAAAGAACACGCCAAACTCCCAATTTAAAAATTCAAGTTGTTTTTTTGTTGCTCTTGTTGCCATAAATTCCAAAACCTCACCCTTCAAACTTTTTTACCCCTTCCGGGGAAGCCCTATCAAAATCCCAAACATTTCGCAAAAAATTCATATGCGCAATATATTCAGTTACCTACAAAAAATCCTGCTAATTCAATAAGCATCCCATTATTGCCAGCGCGCGGCGCTGTCCTCATGTATAGCGTATGCTCACCAACCGGCAAATTTCTTCCGAGCATTGCGTATCCGGAATAGGACAGCATATTGTTATTATAATTTTCGTTATCAATCGACCAGTTAATTATAGAGGCGTTTGTTTGGCTGACGGTATGCAATAGTACAGCAATATCGCTACCGTAAAAAGTATAGCTAAAATAAATATGATGTCCATCAAATTGTATAGACCCCGGTGTATACCATCTGGGGGGATTATTCAATGGTGCGTAATTACAAGCAACTTTAGCATCTTTCGGAATATCGCCTAAAACAAAATCACCATGAGCCAAAGCGTCTAACGCACTTATAATACGCCCATTAATTGGATGGTGTGTAAATGTTTCACCTAAAACCTTTTCGTTTGGCGCGGAATATGTATGTAACCACTCGGTCAGTTTTATCTGAATTGTCTCAGCGGCTATTGCGTGCCCATTTGTATTGGGGTGTGTTCCATCGGAAGAATAGCCGCTACCGTTATAATGCCCCTTGCCCTCCGCTATGTATCGATCGTATATAACCTTGCCAACATTCACGCTCAAAATCCCATAATGGTCGGCTATCTCCTCCATGTAAACAACCGTATTTGGTGTTCTGCCTGCATTATAATCCGCCTCAAAAACCGTGTCTAAAAAGTAAACAAATACAATTTCCGCTTTTGGATTTACTTCCCAAACCTGTAAGACAAGCCCCTCCATAGAGCGCTGAATTTGTTCTCGTGGTGTGCTTCTGTCATTCACCGAAAACTCAACAAATACCAAATCGGGCTTAAATGGCGTCAGCTCCTGTGCCGCACGAAAAGCAGCATACTCAGAAGTTGTGCCGGCTAACGCGGCATTGACCTCCATGATTTTACAATCCGGATACTGTGTTTGAAGCCATTTTGTTGTTAGCGGCCGCCATGCAAGATTACCTTGTTGCGATATCGGGTCAACTCCTGCGCCCACCGTAATGGAGCCTCCTATGTAGCCGATTTTCAGATTTTTATCTTGTTCTATCTTTACACGCGTATTAGGCAAACCATTCTGTCGATAACAAAGCCCCATCGGTTCCAAGCTAATCGGTAACATGCTTTCGAAACCTTTTTTGCCATCTTCCCCCTCCCAAGCAAAAACCTTAATGTGGTATTTATCTAAATTATCATACACGCCTAAAGGTAAAGTAAGATTGATGTGCACCGTTGATAACCCATTTGAAGGCACATTCTCGTTGGTTAAGGTTGCATTTGTAAGCAAGCCTAACTCGCTGTTAAACAAAGCGGCAGCAACCGTTACTTCCTTTGAACTCCCACTAATGTTTTGTATATCAACCCGACAATCTACACCCGTACCGGGCAATAATGTGATGTCGCCTAATTCATCTATGGGGTTTCCGTTATAATAGTAGTGCACTCCCTTGACAAGAAAAGCCTTGGTTTCGGTAGAAAAAGAAATTCTGCGCTGATGGTAGATCTCATCTGACGGGGTCCCGCTAATTTTTAACGCATCGGCGGTAATGATTAAGTCATATGTTATATCAACTTCTAAATCATTGTCTGTTATCAGAGTATATGTTCTTGTTTCTGTGCAGTAGCTGCCGCTGCAAGGGACTTCATCACCCCCGCGTTTCGTTAGAATTATAGTGTTTGTATTTAATGTTTCCTCCCGCATTTGCGAAGGAAAGATTATATTTAAAACCTTTTTCCCCGCCGAAACTTCCGATGCATAACGCACCTTGCTTCCATCGGCAAAAAAAGCCTCGGGAGTTTCGGGATATGACATTTTAAAGTAATCTATGGTAATCGTGTTTGGAGCGGTTAAACCAATGTTTGCCCCGCTGACAAAGGCTAAGCAAACCCGACTTATTTCACCGATGTTGTCGATTCCTGCACCGGATGTTGGCGCAAGATTTGAACGGGCTTCAAATTCCTTGTGTAAGGCAAATTCCGTCTGCGCGCCAGGATTGAGCGCAACATTATTCCCATGGGCATCAAGCAAAGCAATCTTTGCATAGTCTGTTCCGAACAAATCCCAATATATTGTTGCGCGAATGGTATACCATTCGCCAACATTCAATGTCTTTAAAATATTACTTGCGTTGTTACTGTTCCCTGCATCTTCAGATGTTGATGCAGATAATGTGGCTCCATTTAACTTAAAAATATTGGAAGAATAATTTGCATTTGCAGTATTTGTCCCATACAGTCTAAGCAAGAAAATGGCATTGTTTGGCACATCGGCAGAATCAATTCTTATGCGTTCTTCAATAGTGAACACATCGGGCAAAATATTGAATCCACGCGTTAAGTAGAATACTTTGCCGGCAGCATTAGGCATTGTCATTTGAAGCATTTTATTTCCCTGTTCTTCGATGATGTTCGCTGCGCCCGATGTATCCGTCGGAACATTGTTCTCGCTTGTGATGTAATCTAAAGCAATGTCATCCTGTTTTTTTTGCACTCCGTTTTCAAACCAAAACAGTTTACCAATTTTATAATCGAAATGGTCATTTACCTCTGTTTGCGCTGAGGCGGTTAACACCCCTGCAACAAGCAACATGAATGATATAATAATAGTACCTATATATTTCATCTTAAGCGCCATTAGCCTTTCCGGCTCACAAAATTATATTAAAACTTGCGCCTGCGCTCTTATCGTGAGCCGGATAATGCGTACAAATGGCGCTTTGCGCATGCGCAGCTCGCCGAGGGTGATAATATCGCACGAGCAATAAATTCTCTCTAAAATGTTTCGCGCATTCGCTCACAATAATACTGAACATTTTCCCATTTTGCATCTGGTGCAATACGATGGTCAGGGCATGGAATATACCCGCCTAACGCAACCAAAGGGCGCAATCGTTCTATCTCTGCATCCACAGCCGCATAATCACGGGCAAACACATTTTTGTTCATACCTCCAACACCACGAAGCTCTTTTCCATATTTCTCACGCCAAGGCTTTATGCTTGCATTCCAAACGCCAACTTCAATGGGAAACATTGTATTGACACCGTTTTCCAGCCATATGGGAACAAGCGAATCAATTACACCATCGCAATCTACTGAAATAATATCAATGCCATTGCGGGTTAAAAGCGATGTGATTTTTTTATAATGCGGTCCAACCAGCAGTTTAAAAACATCCGGAATTACCAATGGTCCGTTTTTAAAGCAGATATCTTCCCAAAAGGCAGCAAAATCAAATTTTACACCTGCTGACAATGTTTGCTCAACTACACGATAACACAAATTTGCAACGGTATCAATGATTTCTTCGTATAATTTTTCATCGTCAGCGTATAAATAGCTTACACCCTCAATCCCCATCCAGTCGCGTATGCGCCCAAAAAGGCTGCCACACCAAATCCCTATGGGATTTTCATACCCTTCGGTTGCTGTGCGATTATGCAGCATATTAGCATCCACCCGTTCAGGGGAAAACTGTAACCGAGGCAAATAATGTTCTTCCCAGCTTTTTCGGTCGGTCAATAAATGTCCAACTTCGGAGGGTATCGCCCCCGTGCCGTCCTTTTCAATAACAACTACACCGTCGCGATTTTGAACATGGCGCGTTCCATCCGCAAAGCGCCTTACAACCTTGGTTTCAAATCCCGGAAAAAGGTCTGTTTTTGTAACAAAGCAATTCCATCCGCAATCAAAACCTAACTTGGCAGATATTTTATCGTCCACAGCGTTGCCATCTGCCCACCCGGTGCTTTCCTCCCTCGTAAGGTGACCCTCTGACCGCCATTTTTCAAGGGTTTCCTGCCAATAACCAAATTGTATCACCGGTAGCCTATCATACTTTTGGTAGCGTAGCGCCGCCTTCATGCGTTCCTTGGTGTTCATCCCTCATCAAAGCCTCCCCTTCTTGCCGTTCACTAAAATTTTTTTGTATCCAAACAATCATTTCGCCTTTGCCTCTGTTTGCCCAGGCATAGTAAGGAATTGCTGTAACAGTAACTTGTTCCGCTGCGCTTGCACCCTTTTTATATAACGAATCAAAACTCGGGCGGCGCAACGCTTTTGTTTTAATGCACGGAACCCCGGTAAACTCCTTATGCTCCTTTATCCATTTGTATTGGGCGTTTGCGGGCAAAACAACATCGCTCAAGTTCTTACCTGCATCCACTTCTTCTATGCAATACATAATTGGTCCGCGTTTTAGAGAAACCTTGCCGCAAGACTCCCAAATGTTCGGGTTTGCCTCGATTTCAACCACGCTCATAGGGAAATCAATTTCGATATAATCTTCCTTTTTCCAAACCTTGCGTATGAAAGCATAACCATCTCTAATTTCAAGCTTATCAACAACCTTATCGCAAACAGTTATTGTTCTGTACTCCGCCCATTCAGGTATCCGGAATGCAACTGTAAACTCGAGTGGCATCGATAGTTCAAAGGAAACCTTTATATTACCATAAAACGGATACTCCGTTTTTTGTGTAACAACAACTATTTGATCAAACAAAGTTATATTTGTGCTGCTGTTTATATAATGGTGCATATAAATTGTGTCTTCCTCATTTGTATATAGATAATCCCCTATTCTTCCGATAAGACGCGCGATATTTGGGGGACAGCAAGAACATTCAAAAACCTTCTTTCGTTCGTATATCGGCAGGTGTACTCCCCCGGTACGCCTATTATAGTAATCTACCGAATCGGGACGCATTTCCAAGGGGTTTTCATAAAAAAAGGCATCGCCGCTAAGGGAAATTCCTGCCAGCACCGCATTGTACAACACCAACTCTGCTATATCAGCATAACACGACTTGGGCTTTATAAGCATCATTGCATGGGCGAAAAAAAACAACCCTATGCCTGCACAGGTTTCGGCATACGCCATGAAGTTTGGCAAATCATAGTCATATGTAAAATTTTCACCGGGAAAAGCAGAGCCTATTCCCCCCGTCACATACATCCGCTTGTTTGTGATGTTTTCCCAAATGGCTTCACAAGTCTCTTTAAGCCCTGCATCACAATAAAGCCTTGCCAAATCTGCCATTGATGTATACATGTATGTTGCGCGAACCGCATGCCCTTCTGCTGTTCGTTGCTTTCGAACAGGCATATGGTCTTGCGCATACTTTTCATCGGCAAAATCATATAACGGTGTAACATCCTTATCGTTGATGCCGCGTTCTTCTATAAAAAAGCGTGATAATTCCAAATAACGCATATTATCTGTTGTTTCATACAAACGAACCAACGCCAAGGTAATTTCTTCGTGCCCGGCAGTTGCAAAATTTGCGCTTTGTTCAAGTTTGAAAACCTTTTCCAAAAGATTTGCATACCTTTCTGCTACACGCAAAAAGCGTCCATCCCCCACAGCTTCAAAATATGCCACCGCCGCCTCAATTAAATGGCCCGCACTATACAGCTCATGAGCAGCACGGTCGCAAAAACGGCGCGAAGGCTCAATGCATTGAAAATATGTATTAAAATAGCCATCCTTCGCTTGTCCTTTTTCAATTTGTGTAATAAGCGTTTCTGCATTTTCCGATAAATAAAAATTCTCACCTTTTGCCAGGACATATGCGGCGCCCTCAATCCACTTTGCCACATCAGAGTCATAAAAAACATGCGGCTTATTCGGTTGCCCCTCTCGCCAGTCCATGGCAAAAGATGCAATACGCCCCGTTTCAACAAATCTGTCGTATATTGCTTTGAGGGTTATGTTTTTATTGATTTCCTGCCTTTTTTTCCAAAACCCATCGTTTATTTCCACTTGTTTATAAGGAATTCTACTCAAATTCATTCGTTCCCTTTCTGCAATTTCTGTAATTGTAGCCTGCTTCGATACTGGCCGGGTGTCATCCCCTCATGACGCTTAAATGTGCGTATGAATACATTTTCATTGACATAGCCAACCATAACCGCAATTTCACCTATGGTTCTTCGATTTTCCGAAAGCAGCCCCTTTGCTTTTCCCAAACGAATTCGGTTAATATATTCAGGAATAGCTGCACCGGTCTGTTCACGAAATAGTTTTGAAAGATATGAAGGCGTGAGGTTAAAAACGCTTCCCAAACCCGAAACGCTAAGCGTTGCATCCGTATAGTTTTCCGCAATATGCTCTTTAACGCATTCCAAAAGATTTGGTGTTCCGGTGCATTTTGACGCCCATACGCATGCCTGTTCTATTTTTTTAAAAAACGCTTTTCTTATACAGGTTATATCTTTTAGAAAAAGTGCATCTACTCTTATCTGCCTGACACTTTCCGGAACATATAAATCCTGAAACGCCTTTAAAACAGCTCCTGCCAAATCATATATCAAACACTTAGCCATCTCGACTGAAATGGAATGGCGTTGAAAGTTTTGTTCGAAAATTTCGTCTATCAGTTCCTTTGCAATTTTGGAGTTACCTGTCACTATACTATTAATTAATTTTTGGCGTTCCTCTGCCGTTAGATAATACACCTGCTCTCTGTCTTTTACTTCGCCGTAATAAATAAGCGCGCTTTGACCAAAAATCATGCGGTATTCCATTGCACGCTCCGCCTCTCGATACGCCTCAACCGGTGCATTGCTACCCCGCTTAACCCCGCTAAAAGCTGCCGAAAAGTATATTCCCATTTTTTCGTTTAAAACTTTCTTCGCATAGCTTATCTTTTTCGAAAAAAACTGTAAAAACCCCTCATCAGTATGCATATTTACCAATGCCGCCACATACCCATCCACTTCAAGAATATACGCCTTGTGCTTTTCAGAAAAAAGTTCTACCAATACATTTCCGATTACAAATTGCACCGTAGGTACCCTAAGTTCGTATTCTTCGTCATAAGGAAAAAGCTTACTATAATCATCCAACCGTATTAGCACTATAACAAAGGCATCCGAAATAAAATCCGGCAAATAACCAAGTTCCGCCGCACTACGCATAAAGTCTGCGCCCGAGCCTTTAAGAACGCCCGCCAAATAGCTATTTTGCAAAAGCTGCTGCTGTTTACCCAAAATTACATTTAATTTTGCTTGTTCGTCCAGCGTTTCCTGAAAGGTTTTTTGAAGATATTCGTATTCCGCGCCGCCTGTGCTTTTTTTTGGTTTTTCTATTTCTTCTCCCTTTTGCCGTGCGCGTATAAAGTTCATTAATTCCTCAATAGGTCTGTAATTTCGTTTTGTTATATTATACACCGAAAAACCTACAACAATAATATATAAAACAGCGAAAAACAGTATCATCAAACTAATACGGCTTTCATTTTCCAAAAAGACGCGATTGGACATCATCATTACATATTTCCAACGCATAACGCTTGATGTTGTGTAAATCGCCACATTATCTCCAACTGCCAAAAGCCCATGCGATTGGCTCATCATAGTGTAAGAAGGCGGCTCATAATTCACACCCTTGGCTTCACCGGTTGAAAGAATTACTTGATTTTTATCATCCAAAATCAAAATTATACCATGCTTTACCCAGTCCACTTCCTCCATCTTTTTCACAAAATAAGATTTGTCCATAAGCGTTACCAATGTAGCATCCGGCTCGCTGGGTTTATCAAATGGCATAGCCCGCCGATAAGCGACGGCATCAACCAAATTCCCTGCCGCGTTTACCCGTTTTATAGTGGATATATCCTTTATACCGTCAAAACGCAGCATTTCCTTCCACTCATCATAGCTAACCCCACTTTTGTCATGCGTATAATGAAAATAATCCATCGAGTCCATGCGCCCCTCCGGAGCTAAAACCATATCGGTTTTACGCAAATAAAGGTAAAAGCAACTTATGTAGGGCACACTTGCCTTATATTGCTGCAACTCTCTTACAGCATCATAAATTTTATATTGATTTTCATCCCGTTGCTCGCTTGCTTCCCTCACACTTATTATTGTCTGTAATTTATTGTTCATTGCCAGTTGAATTGCAAAATTTTCAACATCTTGAATAGTTGTGTCTATATTTTGCCGAACCTGTTGAAGCAAATAAGAGTTCGCCCGGTCAAACTCACCCTTGTAGTATCTTTGCACGACGCCGTATACCGTAAAACCAATTAAAATCGGCAGCAAAAAAACCATAATATATGATAAAAGCCAGTTTATAAATACGCTCCGATTCCTTCCCATCGTGCACCCCCTTGCGGTATGTGTTTAAAAGTTAATGACTTTGCGAAACGGCAATGTTAGAAAGCAGCGTTTTCTCCGAAAAAGGCGTTTCGCACATAAATGCCCTGACACGGGAAATACTCTCTCCATTTACGCTGCGCATAGAAAATTTTATTGTTTGTTCATCGGCAAGAAATTCCTTTTGCAGATAGCTCATGCCTATGTTTTCATTATACTCGTTATACAACTCAATTACAAGGCTTTGCCTGCTCTTTCCCTGCATTACTTTCGATATTCTTTTTACAATAGCTTCCACTACAACGCTGTCCTGATTTTTGATGCCAAAGGAAACGGATATATAAGCGCAAAATTTCCGCAAAGGTACAAAATCATCCGTTTGAGCAAGATGAAATGAATTGCCGCCGTCATCCGAAATCAAAACCGCGCGTTCGCCCGCAACCGAAGTAAAGTTATATTGCATATTCGGTGATGTGTAGGCCGTTCCCAAGGGGAGTTGCGCTTGATTCGGCGGAGAATTTGTCAACATGGGAATCTCTAAATCGAGATAGCGATATATATAAGCATCGTATTCGTCCTTGAACATCCCCTCAATTGGGCTGCGTGCAGTATATGCAACAAACAGTTTTCCGCTTACAGGGTTGTAAGTCAACGAATTCATTAGGCTGGCATAAAAGGGTTTTTCTTTTTCAAGCAGGCGTTTTTTTTCCCAACTCTCCCCATTCTTCTTGCGAAGCAAGGATAAGTCCATATGATATCCCCTGGAAGAATCGCGATATACTATATACATTGTGTCTTCCGTGTCGGTTGCGATGGATGCATAACTTGCCATAGCGCCTGCAGTATCCAACAAATCGGGCTGACCCCAAGAAGATATGTCCAACGGGTTTTGGCTGACCGTGTAGAAAAACGGGTCATGGTGACCGTTGATAACCACATGTAGTCGCCCCGCCGAATCCATTGTAATTGAAGGCCAATTATGACCATCCGCAGAGTTAATTCCGCCGTAACCGATAAAAACAGGTTGCGAAACTTCCCCAGTGGCATAATCATATGTTTTAATAAATGCCGGCACGCCATCACGGCAATATTTTAAAGCGCCTCCCGAAACGAACGACATGCTATTCGCCGGATGATTTTCAGGAATCAAAAAGTTATGCGAACCACCCAAAACACCATATACAAAGTAAAGCTTATCACCCTTCGACACAGCAAAATTAGAAAGACCTGACTGAGATGCAATGCTGATAGCGTCAGTTCCAAGCAAAATAGGTTCCGACAACTCAAGCATTCCATCATTGTTTTTTAACGGTGTAATCAAGTATACATCTCCACCGCTGGTCGGAGAATTTAGTATGACGGGCGGGTGCGAATAAATGTCATTATGCCCGTCGGGGCGCTCAAAGCGTGCTATATCATAGGGAAGCCTGTAAACCCGCCAGTTTTTCATGCCGTCACTTGAATGCAACAACAGACAATATCTGCGCCCTACTGTATCTATGGTTACCGTTGCATATGCGTCATTATCCGAGTCAAATCGAATAATGGCATCATTGAATGCATTATTATCACGAAGTTTAAATGAACTCCTACCCAAAACATTTTGCATGTAGTTTTTAATTGCCGGATTAAGGTCTACCATATCCCAAAGCCCATCATCACCGATAACCTGAAGTACATATCCATGGTTCAAAACCGCCCTCCCATTTCTGTCAATGCTAACAGGAGCCGAATTGTAGCGCGGAAAATATCCGTACACTGCTCGCACATCTTTAAAATATGGTTCTTGCCTAAAGGGAATACCCGGCTGGGGAGATGTAGCCATTTCCGGGAAGGTATGGTTCATTATCACATAGTCAAAGGGTTGGATGTCATGATGATTCCGCCAATCCGCATTGTAGCTCCATTCGGCATTGAAAGCGTTTCCTGCCAAAATTCCGCCTTCTTGCGTAATTGGTGACAGGCCATCTAAATAAAGCGGCACAAAGGGATTTGGGCTTTTTCCGCCAAGCTTGGTGCAAAATGAAATTTGCTTAACAGATGACCAACCGGCAGGTGTTCCTATGGTTTGAAACCCTGCCAATGGCTTTTCAATATATCTCCAACCACAAAAATCAACAGTAAACGACTGAATATAAAAGTCACGCCAATTGGTTTGTGCGTTCTCCGATTCCAAAAGTATAAAAACTTCTTCCTCGATAACCGTTTCTGAATACACCCACAAACCCAAATGTGTAAACGACGACCAGTCCATCGGTGAAAATGCATAGCTGATGGTGGGGAAGTAGGGGCGGTTTGCCCACCGCCCTGAAAACTCTCCCTCCTTTACAAAGTCTTGTGAAAGAGTTAACCCTCCATACAAAAGTCCCTCGTAACTTCCCCCTTTTGCAGTAACCAATAGGTCTGACTCGCTCACAGGATTTGCAAGCAAATCTGCTTCACTCCGCCAAACGCCTTCAAGTTCAAACCCAAGTGCCGCCGAGAAGTCGGACGCGCAAACAAACTGCGCTTGCACTAAGATGTTTAACGCTGTTAAAATAAGAACAAGCCTTTTTTTCAAGTAAACACCTCATTTAGTTATTTATGAAATCCTCTGTCACAGCAAGCCGCCAAGTCGTTCCGCCATCATCTGACACAAGGGTACACATATCCCCATTGTAAGAAGAAACCAATGTTACAGCCTTTCCTGTGGCGCTGTACTTTGCCCCCCGCGGGTATGCCGCCTTGCTTTTGAACCAAATCAAATTGGCCTTTTCAATATCGGGACGATGAAAAAACATAGAGCCGGAATCCTCTTTTGTCATATCGCTTTGACTGCTAACACCTGCGTAATATGTTAGGAACAGCTTATCATTTTTTGTGTTTATCGACATTTTATGCAACCAAAGCGTATACATATTATTGCGTTGGTCAAACTTGACAACCGGAATCTTTTCCCAACCGCCTCCCTGTTTCTTGCGAGTAAGAATTAAATCAAAACCGTCAATTTGACTATCTCGGTTGATACTATACATCGTGCCCTTTGAATCAGTCCAAAGCCCTGCATAGGAGGCGCGCGTTCTATCCTCTGTGGCAAACATCTGATGTTCTATCCATTCGGAAATATCATAAGGGTTTTTACTTCGCGCATAAACGAGCGGATCGGAATGCCCCATCATTACAATATTCAAGTAACCATTATTATCAATAGATATTGTAGACCAGTTATGTCCATCAGCGCCCTGCCAGCCCCCGTAGCCCACAAACACAGGGTCTGTGATAGTTCCAAGCTCACGGTCATAAGCAATAACATAACTTGGCACACCGGTTCGGCTAAACTTCATTTCTCCTGCAGTCCAAAGGTATTCCCAGCTAAAAGAATCGTCATTCATCGGATGGTTATCCGGAATAAGCGCCCTATACTCCGCGGGCAGGCTTTCCTGGTAAGTGATGCTGTATGTAATAAAAATTTTACCTTCTGCCGAAACCATAAAATTTCCATCGCCGGAGTGAGGTGTAAAACATAAAACGGTATCCGGAGCAATACGAATTTGCTCACTTAGGTCAAGCGTCCCATCAGGTAACTTTTTAGGTACAATCAAAGTTCCCCCCACATTTTTATCTTCATCGTTTGCAGAGCCGCTGGAAAGTATGGCTGGCGGATAATCCCATGATTCCGCATTAAAGGTATCATGCTTTTCAAAACGGTTCATCTCTGCGGGCAAAGGATAAACCTCCCATGTTTTCAAACCATCGTTTGAATGTGCCAAAATACCCCTCCGAGAATCCTTGCCATTTGGTTCGCGCCCCTGAATAACAAACATCATATACCCATCGCCGTCCTTGTCAAAAACAATTCTCGGCTCATCAAGCTGACCGATAGTGCGATAACGGAAATCACTATAATGCAAAGCCTCGTCCACATACTTGCTCACAAACGGTGTAATATCAGTATAATACCATCTGCCACGCTCATCAACTGTTTGAATAATAGGACCATACTTCATGTAAGCATTTCCTTCATAATCAAAACTGGGGACGGCAGGGCGATATTTGGGATAGTAGCCGTATTGCGCCCTTTCATTTTTGAAGTATGGCAAATACTGTATTGCGCCATCAGGTTGTGATACAACTTCGGGAAAATCATGGTTTAAATACTCACCCCTGTAAAGGGTTAAGTCGCTGCCGTAAACAAGCGGTGTTTGCAAATCCACAAACTCATCATAAGGCGCATCCTGTGTAATACCGTAACGCTCACGCAATTGCCGATTATACTCCGTATACTCGGCTTTTTGGGTTTCATCCGTAGTTTCTGCCCAAAAGCGCTTATTTTCGATATATCGCCGATATTCAAAAAGCTTCACTTTTTCAAAACCGGGAACGCATTTTGTAATATATTCAAATTTATCCGCACGCTGTGGTGTCAACACATGGTTTCCCGGCACATACACATTAAAATACACCTTTTGCATCTGTGTTTCCGGCAAATTCAAGTCTGCCTTTGCTTTTTCAATAGTTTCCGCATCCGCATTGGAAAGACGAAAATTATCAAAATAAATGACAGTATATGGGCTTGGGTTGCGGTCAAAAATTTTACTGTAAAAGGATATTCCATCCACCTTTTTGAATCCCACAACATTCTCATATGGTGTAAGAAGTTCAAATGGAATATTAAATTCGCGCCACCCCTCAAAATCCATATGCAACTCTATATAATAATAATCTTTCCACTCTGTTACAATGCTGTCCGACTGCACGGAAAATACAATAACATCATCAGTTTTCGCCTCGGAATACACCCAAAACGATGCCATATTATACCCCGACCAGTCTCGCTCCACCTCTTTTGTCGAAAGAGTCGGATAAAAGGGGAGGTTTGACCATTTTAGTGAGTGTAGGCCTTCCTTTACATTAGTGCTTGAAAGGGAAAAGCCCTTTGCATAATCCTTATAAGTTGCGCCTCCGTCTTTAATCCTTAAATCGCTTTCTTCGAACCCGAATTCAGCTTTATCAATAAACAACGCTTCGGTAAACCATGCATCTTCGTTTTCAAAACCATATACGACTTTTGGATCAATGGAAGGGGGAGGCGGCGTGTTTTCTTGCGGCATGCCGTCCTCACCCAATATTAAAGAAAGCTTAACATCATCTAAATAAGCCAAACTTTTTCCTGTCGGCTGAGGATTTTGCACCACAAACCTCAAAGAAAGAGTCTGCCAATCGATGGTAGGGGAAAGGGTAAATTCAAAAACGCCCCTGCTTTTATCATTCACAAACAGCTCATAACATGGTTTGTCACCTGTGAAATCAAAAATCATTTTAAATTTATACCAATGCTCACCCGGACGAAAATTCATCACAGCTACGCTTGTTCTACCCTCGGCATCATGGCGAGCTCGAATTTTGCCTTGCGTAAAGGTAAGAAGTTGGTCTCCTCGGTCTAAAAACCCGTTTATGGAAACATATACGCTTGCGTATTTCCCAATTTCCTCTAAGCATACCCTGCCTTCATACACAAAGCCGTCCGGCACAGCGGTAAAAGAACTATTTGAGCCTACATTGGCATTGGGCGCCACGCCATCGGAATAAACGCTTACCACCTTGTTATCCACACCCTGTTCTTTTTCAACAGACACCTTGTAGTAGCCGCTCCCTTCAGCAAGGGTTGCTTCACCCATGCCATACCAACCATTAACAGTTTGGCGCAGGATGTCAAGGGGAAAGCTTTCAAAATCACAAAAAGGCACTATTTCACCGAATTCTGACGCCCCTGCAGGGAAAACAGTTGATATAAAGCAGATTAGAGCAGTAAGAAATAACGAAATGCTTTTTCTCATAATCATTCTCCTCCATTCCCCTTGATAAACCCGCCCCCATTAGCGTTAAAAACATAATAATCGGTCAATGCATTCATGGTAAGTATTCCATCCCAAATATAAAGCTCGATTTGACACTCGCCATCATTGGGAACCTGAAAACCTGCTGAAAAAGGAGTGGAACTGCCACCCGGTACTGATAACTCATTGTTTACGATACCGATTACAGCGCCATCCTTTCGCAAAACCACAACTGCCGCCGCATTTCTTAGCTTATCGGAATTGTTTTGCATTGTTGCACGCGCCTGAATTAAACCAGCCTGCAAGGAAGTAACCACCGACTCAGTTTCTCCCAGAACCAACCTGTAAAATGTGGGTCTTAGAATTTCAAACGACCGTGGCTCTGCTGAGGTATAACTAAAGCTCCCGTTTGCCCCTGCGCCAAAAATATTCTGCACTCCGGAGTAGTCTACCGTATATTCCGTTTCATAATCAATATCACTTGGGTCAAATGCAAGCTTAAGCGTATTTCCGCTTACATTAACTGTTGTAGGCGTGATGGAATGCCCACCACCAAACACGCTGACAGCAGTTGCAGACCCCGGTTTAATAGGGCGGTTAAACCGCAGCGTAACCAACGCATCTCTGGCAACTCTTTCTGCCCCGTTAACCGGTGCGCTTGAAACAAGATTCATTGTTTCGCCTTCTTCCGACCAGAAAAGAATATCATCAAAATATGCAACCGTATTTGCCGCAGCATATACCCCGATACGGGGGACTATCACGGTGGGGTTGGTATACAAAATGTTTACAATGTAGTTGTACGGTCCGTATGTAATGCCATCAAGGATTATGGTATGTTGCTGCTCAATTGTATCTACAAGTACGGAAAAGTCATACCAACGCTGCTCAAAGCTTGTAGCAATCGTAGCGTTACCCACCTCGGCGGTGGCTTTGTTGTCATTTCGTGCAGTAATTCCTGCAGAGCTAAATTTTAACAAAGCCTCAGACGCCGCATAAAAATTCTGCAGCTGCACTCCCGCATATCCCGCCCCGGAAATTGAATCGGGATATATTCTGCCCGATAAAGCAAAAACTGTTTCAGATGCCTTCAACTTTTTATCGGTTCCCAATGTCTTTTGAATGCCGCCCGCGGTTATAAGGTTCAGTTTAAAAGCTTGATTTGCCCCGCCTTCCGGGTCGGCAACTATACGGCATTCGCCCGTGTCGTTGACACCGTTGGAATACCAACTCTTTCCGGTAACCACATTGCTAAGCGCAGAGTTAAGCACATATCCGCTTGCCGCTTCTGCATCAAAAATTTCAGCAACCTCACGCGCATAAGCAGCAGGTACAAAGGCAGCTATCGCCAAAACAAAAGCAACCATTAAAAGTAAAGACCTATTTTTTTTGCATTCCATTTTCATCATCATCCCTATCGTTATTATCAGTCTAATTTGGATATTCAATATATTGAGCCAGTGGCATCAAAACACCCCAGTCACTTGTCCAAACGAACGCTTTAATCTTGGATATTTGCCCTGCATTAAGGGTTACGCCGTAATCCCCGCTTTCACCAATGGCGGGGAGCGGATTAGTCACAGTATTAACGCTAACCAATATGTCCCGCATACCATAAGCCGCAACAACAAGCAAAGCCTCATCGACGCAATTATTATTTACCGCATTGACACTTGCTATAAATTTTCCACTTGCGGGAATCGTTGCAAGCGGTTCACCTTCAACGGTGGTAAGCATGATTTCATCCAAAGTATAGGGTGAGAGGTCAGGCGGACCTTCACCGTCAGTCGTAAAGGTTGTGCTTTCCTGAGCAGCTGAGTAACCAAACACACTTGTTACATTTGAAACTGTAACGGTGTATTCCGCACCAAATACATCATAAGGAAGTGTTACAGAAACAGTTTTATTCTTGACACTTACAGCGGCTGGGGTTATGCTGCCCGCACCCGTTTTAGTTACCGTGACAGTTGGATTTGCGGAAGGGTCTAACTCTTCGTTGTAATTGAACTCAACCGTTTCGCCTTTTGGTACACTTACCGCACCGTTTTCCGGATATTTCGAGCTGACCTTGAAAAACCTTTCCCCCATTTGTCTGAAAACTTTAAAATCGTCCAAATACACCTCTCCAACGGTCGGGATAGCGGCATTATATTCCCATCCTGCTCGTAAATTTATCTTCGTTAAATCTAATGACGGTATCGCTCTAAAATCATAAGGACCAAACTTTTCGTTGTTTAAATAAACTGTATGCTGCGAGTTGATAGTGTCAATTACAACAGCAAGGTCATACCACCTTTTATCGTAAGGGTTCCCGACGCCTCCCTTAACTATAACCGAACCATTTGTACCGGCTGCCTTGTTGTCGCTCTTTACAAGAATACGCTCCGGCTCAAATCTAATAACTTCAATGTAACCGGTTTCAGTTGAAAATAAATTAGTAAAGTTTATATAGGCAAATCTCCAGTCGGGTGAGATGGTTTTAGGGTATATTCTACCTGAAACTGCAAATATCTTATCATCAGCATTCAACTTTAAGTCATGACCCAATGTGGCGGGATGGATGGAGTCGTGCCTGAGGAGCCCAAGAACCTGATTGCCCGCATCTTGCGGGTCTGCTACTATTTTACATTCTGCTGCAGCAGGTTGCATTATGTCGGTCGGTTGTCTTCCGTTTGAATACCAACCGGTGTTGCCAACGGGGTTGCTCAAATACATACCGGAAGGCCATGTCGGCGGCTCAAAGTCTGCAAGAACTGTCACATCGACATTGGGCGGTGTGGCTTCCGCGACAATTGTAAAGGTTGTGCTTGCAGAATCCGCTATATTTCCCAACACGCTTTGCACCCCTGAAACTGTAACGGTGTACTCACCTTCTATGTCAACATCCTCAGGAAGGGTTATTGAAACGGTATCGATGCTTACCGTTACCGATAAAGGTATTACCGAGCCGCCACCCGTTTTAACTACCGACACAGATGGGTTAACGCTTGTATCCAAGGCTTGGCTGTATGTAAACTCAACCTTGTCTTTGCCATGCACATATTCGCCACCGTCTTGCGGATATTTTGATATAAGCCTTAAAGATGATTCTTCATCAACCGTGTACATTTGAATGTCATCAAGGTAAAACCTGGCAGTAGGGGTGGTAGTAACTGTTCCGGGCATTGCTGCAACCTGCCAGCCCGCTTGAAGCTTCACATTTGCCCAATTAACCGAGGGGGAAGTCAGAAAATCGTAAGGTCCATACATATTACCATCCAAATAAACAGTGTGCTTTGAATTGATGGCGTCAACTATAATAGCAAAATCATACCACTTTCTCTCATACCCGGCATCTGCACTCCCCATAACCGTGACCGCACCCGGGGTTCCGGTTGTCTTGTTATCACTTCTTACAAGGATACGGTCTGCTTCAATTTTGATAAATTCAGTGCCGCCTGTCACCAAGCTTAAAAAAGTAACAAAAGCATATGTATATGCCTCCGGAAAGACCTCCGGATAAAATTTACCGGAAGCTGCAAACACTTTTTCATCAGCGTTTAGCCCCGCTTCATGCCCTAACCTTGCCACATCTGTTGCAACAGCGCTGTTGTACTTAAAGAGACCAAGAACCTGATTGCCGGGGTTTAGCGGATCTGTCACTATTTTAGATTCCGCACGAATTTTAGTCGGGTCAGTTTCACCTCTTGGCAACAACCCATTAGCGAACCAGTTATGGACAGAATTTTGCAAATATGAGTTAAGAGCCCATTTGGGCGCCTCAAAATCTGCAAGGGGCGTTACTTCCCGCGCAAATACCATACCCAGATTTAAAATCATACATAAAAGAACAAACATTGCCGTAAACCTTTTAATTTTTTTCATATTTAATCCTCCTTATAATATTATTCGTACTGTAAAGTTAAATGAAAATTGAGGACTCCAAACCTTTCTGGTACAATGTTTTTGCAGAAAAACACATACCTCCCAGAAAGGAAGAAGTCCTCATGCAAAAAATTGTATCAGTTTCTTGT
>JALOAJ010000020.1 GCA_023228885.1 Bacillota bacterium
ACAAGAAACTGATACAATTTTTTGCATGAGGACTTCTTCCTTTCTGGGAGGTATGTGTTTTTCTGCAAAAACATTGTACCAGAAAGGTTTGGAGTCCTCAATTTTCATTTAACTTTACAGTACGTAAGATGACATAAGGAGGATAAAAGTTGAAGGAAAACGCAGTTATAATAAAAGCGAAATCAATAAGCGAGGCAAGGAAAAGAATAAAAAAATTGTTTGGAGACAATGTGAGCAACGTCAAGATAAGCATAGTTAGAAATGCCGGGAAAATTTTTGGAATAACGGTATGCCCCTTGGTAATTCAGGCAACCGTTATAAAAGAGCAAAACGAAACCCCCGACATTAACAAAAGTTAGCATTTGCATTAAAGAAATATTTTATTTTGACGATATATTAAATACAATATGCAACAGGAGGCTTTTTATGGTTCGTGGGCTATACATAGCGGGCACCGGAATGATTACGCAAATGAAAAGGATGGATGTTTTGTCAAATAATTTGGCAAATGTCGATACCAACGGTTTTAAAGAGGATTCGCTGCTTTCGCGCTCATTTGAGGATATGCTGATTGACCGAATAGGGGACCCTGCTGTTGTAAATGTTTCAAGCAGGGTAGGGCAGTTAAACACCGGCATTCATATTGATAGCGTCTATACTGGCTTTGAGCAGGGCAGCGCCAAAGAAACAAATTGCCCAACCGATTTAATGATAAAAGGCGAAGGGTTTTTTGTTGTGTTAACCGAGAATGGCGAGCGGTATACTCGTGACGGCGCTTTTGAAATTGACGGTTTTGGTCGGCTTGCAACTAAAAGCGGCGATGTGGTTTTGGGCGAAAATGGTGCAATCAATTTGTCAAACAACAATTTTACCGTTAAAAGCAATGGCGAAATATACACGGAAGACGGTTTTGTCGATAAAATCAAAATTATAAATTTTGATAATAACGCGCTTAGAAAAACAGGAAATAATCTTTACGAAAATTATTTGCAAAGCCCCGAGCAAACTTCAAGCAGCAATGTTGCGCAGGGGTTCGTCGAAAGCTCAAATGTGGATTTGGCAAAAAGCATGGTGAGGATGGTTGAGGTTTACAGGAATTATGAATCAAACCAGCGAATAATAAAAATGATTGATGACACTTTGGCAAAGGCAGTCAACGAAATAGGCAAGATATAGCGTGGTTGCTGTAAAAACAACAATCGGGAGGTTAAAAAATGTTACAGGCTTTGCTAAACGGCGCTTCGGGAATGCAGGCGCAGCAAAAAAAAGTAGATTCTATTGCCGAAAACATAGCCAACATTAACACGGTTGGTTATATGAAAACTCGTATTGATTTTAAAGATGCCGTTTATTCGGCAATGATTGACCCTTCCAATCCCGGCAGCGCCGAAAATTTGTTGTGCGGCAACGGTGTTTTGATGGGGCAGGCAACTAAAATCAACACCCGACCGATATATTACGAAACCGATAATCCCCTTGACCTATCAATAACAGACAGCGGTTTTTTTGCTGTTGTAAGGGATGGGAACATTTATTATACAAAGGACGGCAGCTTTAAGGCCTCCGAAACGGATGGAGAGATTTTTCTTGTTACAAACGGCGGGCAAAATGTGTTAGACAGCGAGCTGCAACCCATCCGCCTATACGGAAACCCAAGTGAAACCGTCATTGATGCCGAGGGCTACATTACAGCAGAAGGAGAACAGCAACCCTATGCTCAAATTGCTGTATTTGATTTTGCAAACGATGGCGCCCTTTACAGCGTGGGCGGTAATTTTTATGAAGAAACCGAGGCGTCCGGGCAGGCAGAGCCGGCGCTTCGACCAAATATTAAACAAAAGTCGCTTGAAGGTTCAAATGTTGATTTGGCGGATGAAATGACACAATTGATAAAAGCCCAACGAGCGTATCAGATGGCGTCTAAGGTTATCACCACAGCCGACGAGATGGAAGGCTTGGCGAACAATCTAAGAGGTTAAAAACCGGCGCATAAATAATCTTTTAATGTAGGGGTGCAGCAAATGTTACATATAAGGCATTGCCAGCGATGCAACACCATATACAAATACGGCAGCGACAAAATGTGTTCGGTCTGTCTAAAAGAGATAGATGAGCTAATGGTTAAAATACGCAGTTATTTAGAAGACAACCCGCGGTCGGGCATTTTTGAAATTGCAAAGGATTTAAACGCAAACGAAAAAGATATTTTTTATTTGCTTAGGGAAGAAAGGCTTTCAATTAATCCGAAAATCAGTTCGGGCAAATATTCGCTGATTTGCCTTAGATGCGGCGGCGTTATAGAAACAGGCAAATACTGCGATACCTGCATTCGACAGATACAACACGAGCTTAAAACAGCGACATCTGCATTTGCGGATGTCAAAGAAAAGCAAAATGAGCATACAAGCGCAATAAGTCGGCAAAGCGTCCCCGAAACGGCTAAGGTGAAGATGCATACCGCATACAGACACAAAAAGATGTCATAAACAGGAGGTGTGGCTTTGAAACCGATAACAAATACAGGCATTGGCGCCGTGTACAGCATTTTTGCGCAAAAAAACATAAAATCCCCTTCTGCGAAAAAAAGTGAGATAGCAAAAAAGGCAAATGTATGGGCGAAGGACAGCATTGAAATTAGGTTTAATAAAATGCAAACGGTAAAAGAACTGATAAATTGCGGCAACTACCACATTAGCAGTAAACAGGTTGCAGACAAAATCATAAACGATATGCACCTTTATTACAGGTATATTAATGAAAAGGGGCAATAGTATGCATAACGATATAAGAGAGCTGATTGGTTGCTTGGATTTGGAAAAAGACCTATACGCCAATCTCCATAAGCTTTCATCCTTGAAACAAACGATAATCGGAAAGGGCGAGGCAGCCGCGCTTGACGAAATTACGGCAAAAGAAAGAGTATTGCTCGATAAACTTTGCGAAAGAGAGAAGGTGCGACATGAAATTGTGGCGTGCATTTCAAAAAAATTAAACCTTTTAGGGGAACATATCACCCTTTCAAATATTATAGATGCAATAGACGATGATTGCCTTAAGCAAAAATTAACAACTATCATTGATGAATTTAATGTTATATTTCAAAAGCAAAAAAAACTTAACGAAACAAATCAAATGTTACTTGAAAAAAACATAAGCTACCTTGATTTTATGATAAACGCCGCAACGGCAGGCAGGGAAAGCATTATATACAGCGGCAAGGGTTGTAATGAACGGCAAAAACAAAATATAAATATATTTGATAAAAGGGCGTGAAAATATGGCAACTGCGTTTTACGGGCTGCACATTGCAAAAACAGGGCTTTATGCATCGCAAAAGGGGTTGGAGATTGTTGGAAACAATATAGCAAACGTCAACACCGAGGGATACACAAGGCAGCAGCTAAATGTGAGCAGTTTAAAACCGCCCGGGGCGAGCGGCACGCTTTTGGGCATTGAAAAAGCAATGGTTGGGGCAGGCGTAAGGGTTGAAAGCATAAAACAATGCCGTGATAAATATTTAGACATACAATATCGGCAAGGCAACAGCGATATGGGTGAGTGGCAGATTAAGGCGGATTCGCTTTTTACCGTTGAGGATGTGTTTAACGACACCTCGAACGCGGAGCTGGAAGATGTTTTGGGGTTGTTTTTCAGCTCGCTTGAGGAGCTTTCCAAATCGCCCGAAGGGGCTGAAATACGAACGCTGGTGCGCCAACATGCAATTGTGCTGACGGAAACAATGAACAATTACAGCAATCGGCTTGAAAGGCTTCAAAATGAATTGAACGATAACATCTCTGTTGTGGTGGGGCAAATAAACAGTTTGATTACATCAATACACGATTTTAATAACCAAATATTAAAGTACGAAAGAAACGGCGATAACGCAAATGAGCTTCGCGACAAAAGAAATACTGCGCTTGACAATTTATCAAACCTAATTGGCATTTCGTATTCGGAAAACTCTGCCGGAGTTGTTACCGTTACAATCGGAGAAAATAATGTTTGTGTGGTTGACGAATCGGGGGAACATTCGTTGTCCGCCGAAAAAATCATGCCCGATTATTTTGGCAACAGCGATAGTTTTTACGCGGTGCTCCTGCCGACAGGAGCTGTTGCGCAAATAAGCGATATAGGCGGAGGGGCGCTAAAAGGCTATTTTGATATGCGTGACGGAGATAATCTTGCAAATATAGGGGTGCCTTATTTTATAAAAAAACTTGATGATTTGACAGCCGCAATAGTTGAAACGGTTAATGAGGTTCATAATCAAGGCTATACATACCCTTCGTCGGAAAACGGAGAAATATCAAAGAACGGAGTTGATTTTTTCAACCCCGAAAATATATCGGCTAAAACCATGTCGCTTAGCAACGAATTAATTGAAAGCATTTTTAACATAGCGGCATCATCCGTTGAAATAACAGGCGATTTTCACAAGGGAAATGGGCAAAACGCACTCAAGATGCTTGATATACTTGAAAAAGAGGATATTGCGGTGATATCCAACATACACCAACATTTGAAAAGCATTATTTCCGACATCGCCGTGCAAACATCGTATAGCAATGGGCGGGTTGATAATGAGAACATTTTGCTCAGCAGCATTTCATACAAAAAAAGTTGTGTTTCCGGCGTGTCGACAGACGAAGAAATAACAAATATGGTTATGTTTCAGAAGGCTTATTCGGCTTCGGCACGGCTTATAACGGCGATTGATGAGCAGCTTGACACGCTTATCAATAGGATGGGTATTGTTGGCAGATAACAGTATAACATAAGCATGGGGGAGTGTTAAAATTATGAGGGTTACAGATTCGATGCTTACATCCGGTTTAATGTCTAATTTATATGCTAATCTTAAAACTATGAGCAAATATCAAAACCAAATTATAACGGAAAGGAAGATATTGCGTTTATCAGACGACCCTATCGGGGCGGTAAAAGCGATGCAAATTGATGCAATTCTAAACGCCAACGAGCAATACGATAAAAACATCAGCGACGCTACCGCATGGCTGGACCAAATGAACACCGCTCTAATGGACATGAATGAGGTTGTAATGCGTGCAAAAGACCTTGCCGTGCAAGCGGCATCGGGCACTTATTCGCAAGAGCAAAGGGATTCCATCTCACAAGAGGTGAAAGAACTGCAAAGCCATTTTGTGAACCTTGCAAATACAAAGTTTATGGGCAAATATATCTTTGGCGGGTTTAACACAACCGCCACGCCTTTTTCGGTAAACGATGGGAAAATATCATATAACTCAATTGATGATTTATCGTCCGCAACAAAAACGGAAGCGGCTGCCGAGGCAAACCAAATACGGCAATGCAGGCTAAGCGACAGCATAACTTTTGATGTTGGCATTAACGGCGTGCAAATTATGGGTATAGGCGCCGATAATATTTTTAATGTTTTTCAAAGTTTTAATGATTTTTTAACCGGAGATAACACATCAGGCAATTTATCGGAATTTACAGATAAATTTTCGGCGGCGCAAGACAGCATTATGACCCACTTGGCAGATGTAGGCGGTAAACAAATAAGGGTGGATTTAATTACGCAACAGCACCAAAGCGCAGAATTGAATTTATACGATACGCTGAATAAGGTTGCGGGAATTGATAAAACAGAGGTTATAACGCAATACGAAATGACGAAAAACGCATATAACGCCGCGCTCCAAGTGGGGGCGCGGATAATCCAGTTATCGCTGGTAGATTTTTTGCGATGACGGGCTTTGGTAAAATAAGATACCGACTTATGTTGCAAAAAGATGGGAGTTGATTGATTATGAGAATAGATACATCAAAGTTTGGCGTTTTGGATGTACCTGATAAAAAGATTATCACTTTTAGTTGCGGCATTTTGGGGTTTGAAAACTTAACGGAGTATGTTTTGCTAAACATTGAAGAAACATTGCCGTTTTATTGGTTGCAGGCAGTTGAAAACAGAGAGGTTGCGCTTTCCTGCATGAATCCGTTTGATGTTATGCCGTCGTACAACCCCGAGGTTGGCTTAGATGAACTGGAAAGCCTGATGGTGGAAGATGCGGCTGATTTGCTAATTTTAACAACTGTGGTTGTGCCGGCAGAACCGTCAAAAGCAACGGTAAACTTGGCAGCGCCGATTATAATAAACGCTAAAGGCGGCAGGGGCGCTCAGATTGTGCTTCAAAACACAAAATACAATATTCGGCAACCGATATTTTCCGACAAGGAGGGCGCGAAATATGCTGATATTGTCAAGAAAGCTGAATGAAGAAATAGTTATAGGCGACGGCATAACGATAAGCGTTTTGGCGATTGAAGGCGATAAGGTGAGCTTGGGGATTGATGCGCCCAGCGATTTCAAGATTTTGCGCAAAGAGCTTTTGGATGCGGTAAAAAGCAACAACAAGCAGTCTGCCGATATATCAGCGGAGCAAATCGGAAAGCTGAAAAATATATTTGCAGACAAGGGCAAAAAAGGCTAAAGTTTTATGTAAGCCAACCGATATAGTTATTAAAGGTTACTTTGGCAGCTTCTAAAGCAAAAAACTGTTAAGGCGCCAACAGTATAAGTGCTTTGTGCCTGCCAATACCGCAAATTGCGTAACCTTAAAATAAAAAAAGGCAAGGATGCCAAAAAAATTCAAGGAGGATTATTTTTTATGCGTATTAACAACAACATTATGGCAATGAACACACAAAGGCAGCTTGGTATAACCGCAACAGGCGTTTCAAAATCAGCGGAAAAGCTATCATCGGGCTTTAGAATCAACAAAGCGGGCGATGATGCGGCGGGTCTTGCAATTTCTGAAAAAATGAGGGCGCAAATAAGAGGTCTTGCACAAGCGTCACGAAATGCACAAGACGGCATATCGCTTATCCAAACGGCTGAAGGCGCGCTAAACGAAATTCATGCTATTTTGCAAAGAATGAGAGAGCTGTCAATTCAGGCGGCAACCGGCACAAACGGAGAAGACGAAGTTGGCGCAATACAAGACGAATACGACCAACTGCTTGAAGAAATTGATAACATTGCAGACACCACACACTTTAACGGACTTAAATTAATTGCAGAAGATAACGAAGATGAAATGGTAATTCAAATTGGTGCAAATGCCAGCGAAACATTGGAACTTGAGATGGACAAGCTATGTGCGGATTCAGGCACGCTTGGGCTGGAAGCTTTGAATATGGAAGATGGCACCGATGTGACGAAAGCAATTGACGATGCAATTAAAATCATTTCGGAAGCACGAGCATATTTGGGCGCAAATCAAAACAGGCTTGAACACACCATTGCAAATATTGATACAACCGCTGAAAACCTGCAAGCCTCCGAATCGCGCATAAGAGATGTTGACATGGCAAAGGAAATTATGAGCCTCACTAAATTCCAAATTTTACAGCAGGCGGCAACCGCAATGCTTGCACAAGCAAATCAGGCTCCCCAGTCAGTTCTTCAATTATTACAATAACAGCTTTTCTTTTCGGGGGTTGAAACAAGCTCAACCCCCCGAAAGGGTTTATCTTTTAAAACGAAAATGGCTTCATAAAAGGGCGGGTGTGGCAAATGAATATGTATAATATAAACGGACCCAACCGTATTGTGGGTTTAGCCTCGGGGCTTGATGTCGATGCAATCGTTAAGAGTCTTATGCTTACCGAGCAGGCGAAGGTGGATTCAATAACGCAAAAACAAACGCTTTTGGAGTGGAAAATCGGCTCACATAAAGAGCTTAACAGCCTGCTGGCGGATTTTACAAACAAATATTTTAGCGCCCTAAGCCCTAACACATCAATACATACAGCGTCTGCATATAACATTAAAAGCGTGGCGTTAAGCAATAGCCAAAGCGTTTCAATTTCAGCGTCAAGCGACGCAGTTGACGGCGCATATGTCATAAACGAAATAACAAGCTTGGCAAAAGGCGCAAGCGCTGAAAGCGCCTTTGGCATTTCAAGCAACCTTAACGAAAAAGTTTTACCAAGCGCATCACTTAAAGATTTGAACCTTGCCACAGCGCTTTTGTTTGAACAAGGAACGGACGATGAAGGAAATAACATTCAATTTATTGAATTTGACATAAACGGAGTAAATTTTAAGTTTTGCGATTCCGATAGCTTGCAGCATGTGATAAGCGCCGTAAACAAAAGCGATGCAGGCGTTACCATGTCATACAGCAGCTTGTCTGATAAACTATCGGTTAAATCAAAAACATTGGGTGCCGATTCGGCGCTTGAAATAAATAATATATCGGGCAACTTTTTTGCGCAAAACGCAAGCGATAGTGCGTTTGGGCTTTCAACCGCAACCAAAGCGGGCACAAACGCAGTTTTAAAAATAAATTCTTATGATGTTTCAAAAGCCTCAAACAGCTTTACAATTGACGGCATTACATATAACTTGTTAAACGAAACAAGCTTGGAAACTACCTTTACGATATATCAGGATGTTGACGCAAGCTTTAACAAAATTAAAAACTTTATAGATGATTACAATAATTTGATAGAAACAGTAAACGGTAAGCTTAAAGAAGAAAAGTTTCGTTCATTTCTGCCGCTGACGCAGGCGCAAAAAAAAGAAATGACCGAAAAGGAAATTGCAGATTGGGAGCAAAAGGCAAAAAGCGGAATGCTAAGCGGAGATTTAAAAATCAGGCAGCTTTTGTCGGATGTCAGGAATGCGTTTTTAAACACGGTTGACGGAGCAGGAGTTTCCTTTTATGAAATAGGGATTTCAACCGGATATATGTCAAAAGACGGGAAGCTTAATATAGACGAGGCAAAACTAAAAAACGCGCTTGCCAATAACCCCGAAGGGGTGGCAAACCTGTTTGCAAAAACATCATCCGCAATCGACACGGCGCAAAAGTATAACGAATCGGGGCTTGCATGGCGTATTGGCGACACATTAAAAAACTATACCGGGTTTATAAAATCTTATACCTTGGTATATTCCGAAAAGCAGCTATCCGATTATGGCAGAAAAGTTACGGATTTTATCAAAAGAATGAACGAGAAGGAAGCAAGGTACTATAAGCAATATGCCGCCTTGGAAAAGGCTCTTTCGAATTTGAATGCCCAAAGCTTGTATTTTGATTCGGTTTTTAACAGCGGTGAATAGGGCAGCGGCAAAAATAGTATAATTTGGGGGAATATCAAGTGAATATTTTAAGCCCATATGAAAAATACCGACAGCAAAGCGTTATGGCGGCATCACAGCCCGAACTGACTTTAATGCTCTACGATGGATGTATAAGGTTTTTAAATCAAGCGGAAACATACATCGAGTCGCGAAACATCGGGCAATCGCATAACAACCTTATAAAGGCGAACAACATTATTGTTGAGCTTATGAGCACTCTTGACAGCCGATATGAAATTTCAGACAGCTTAATGAACCTTTATCTTTATATTTTTGAAGAAATAACAAGCATAAATTTAACGAAAAATGCAGACAAAATCAGACCGGTGATAGATTTGATTGCTGAACTTAGGGATACATGGAAGCAAGCAATGCAAATAGACCGTTCACAGCGGCTTGCATAGCGTTATTTTTGAAATATATGTTGCAGGTGGTTTAAATGCCAAACAATTTTGATAAAATTATTTCATTAGCGCAACAAAAAAACGAAGTTTTAAGCGATATATATGAATTAACACAGTTGCACAGCGGTTTAATTACAGCAGACGACTTTGAAAAGCTTAACGCCAGCCTTGAAAAAAGGCAACAGCTTATTTTGCAGATTACCGACATCAGCAAACGCATTAACATTATAAAAAACAAATATTTCAAAAATGAAAAAAAGACTCGGCTTGACAGTTTAGAGCAGGAAGCTTTGAAAATCCTGAAAAATATCAGGTTGGCGGATAGCAAAAGCACAAGCGCAATAAAATCAAGAATGTTGAAAATTAAAAATAATATTAAAAATGGCAATATGAACAAAAGGGGTTTTGTCGCTTATAATTTAGCTAATTATGGCGGTCAAAGCCTGTATTTTGATAAAAGGGATGTTGAATAGAAAAGCAGGCAGCCAAAGGGAGGTTTATTATGAAGGTTAAAAATATAGTCACTTCCCGCAGCGAAGCGCAATGTAAAAAGCAAGTTGGCGAGAAAATAAACCTTAACAATGATGGGGTAAACTTCCAAAAGCAAATGGAGGGAATTTCCAAAAGCAATTGCGCGCAGGCTTTAACCGTCCTTGCGGACGAGATAACCAAACAGGGCAATTTGATAAGTGAAAAGTGCGATATAAAAGAATTAAAAAGGTACAAAGAGGCGATATCCGATTTTCTTCAAAAGGCTGTAAACTTCAGCTTTGAATTTGATAAGCAAAGCAAGTTTGACAATTTTGGCAGGTTTAAAGTTTATGCAAACATAAAAAAAATTAATCAAAAAATGGAACAATTAACCCAAGCGTTTTTGAAGGAGCAAAAAAATCGAATAGAAATTCTTGGTTTGGTTGAAGACATCAGGGGCTTAATTTTAAACATTATGCTGTAAAGCGCCCGCTTGCAAGCCACATAGCAAAAAAAAGCGCGGCGGCTAAAAAGGATGCAATTGCCCCAAGGGCCAAAACAGCCTTTAGCTTGATTACCTTTCGCGGCACAGTTGCGTTTAGCCTTTTTTTGTTTTTGTTAATATAATTTTTAACAACCAAGTTGGCATGCTTTATAATATTATAATCTCCTATTTAAGCGCACCTCCGTGTTAAATTATAATACAAGGCGCATAATAAGTTCAAGAAAAACCGTAACAAAAATTATAACATATTTCGGCATAACCACTCAAGATAATCTAAAAGATTACGATATATTATAGGGTAATCACCGACAAACGACACAGCAGTTTCTTCCCCCTTCTATAAACAAGAGCAAGGTTTTAGAACATCAGTTCCAAAACCTTGTTTTTGTGTTTGCCCCAAACGGCGTTACAGCGCATGCCTGTACTTGACAATCCGGGCGAAAAATGCTAAAATAACACAACTAAACTTTGTTATTTAATTTATGTAAGAAATGAGGTCGAGCTATGAAATTATCCTTTTCAACAATCGGTTGTCCCGAATGGTCATGGAACGAAATTTATTCTATGGCTAAGGATTTGGGCTATTCAGGTATAGAAATTCGAGGTCTTGGCAGTGAAATACGAGCAGTCAATGCGAAGCCTTTTACAAGCGATGAGATGCCCAAAACCATGTCAACGCTAAAGCAATTAGGGCTGGAAATTGCATGCTTTTGTTCATCATGCTTTTTAGGCGCAAAAACAGAGCAAAGCCGCATTTTAGCGGAAGGCTTTGAATATATTGAGCTTGCCGCACGCGCAAACGTGAAATATGTGAGGGTTTTGGGCGATAAAGAGCCTCATGTGACAGGCGAAATTGACGATGGGCTTGTTATATCGAATTTAAGGCTGCTTGCAGCTTTTGCGGAATATAAAAATGTTACGATATTGGTTGAAACAAACGGAGTTTATGCCGATACCTCTCGACTGAAAAAGATTATCGAGCAGGTTGCATGCCCTTATGTTGGAGTGCTTTGGGACATACACCACCCTTACAGGTTTTTCAACGAGCAGCCGGGTGATACTGTAAGAAATGTCGGGAAATATATAAAACATGTGCATGTAAAAGATTCGGTCATGCATGATAATAAGCCCTGCTATAAAATAATGGGCGATGGCGATATACCCTTTTATGCTGCTTTTGATGCTTTGTCTAAAGTCGGATATGATGGTTACATATCGCTTGAGTGGGTAAAACGCTGGAATATGAACCTTGAAGATGCTGCAATTGCGTTCCCGCAGTTTGTTCAATACATGGACAGCTATTTTAGCGGCATGAAAAGCCAAAAAATTGACAGATTGATTGAAACTCCGGCAGAAGGGGAGCGTCTTTTTGAAAAGGATATTTTAATTGATTTAACTTTTGGTCAGGTTTTAGATAAGGTTGTAAAGGAATTTCCCGACCAATACGCGTTTAAATATACCACATGTGATTATACCCGAACATACAAAGAATTTTTGGACGAGGTAAATGCCGTATCTAAAATGCTTATGGCAATGGGTGTTAAAAACGGTGACCATGTTGCTATTTGGGCAACAAATTACCCTCATTGGTTTTTAACCTTTTGGGCAACGGTGAGAATCGGCGCTGTGTTGGTTACCGTCAACAGCTCTTATAAGGTGCATGAAGCGCAATATCTGCTAAAGCAGTCAGACACCTCAACCCTTGTTATGATTGACGGATATAAAGATTCAAATTATGTGCAGATAATAAACGATATTTGCCCCGAATTAAAAACAAGCAAGCCGGGCAAGCTGTCTTGCAAAAACCTTCCTATGCTTAAAAACGTAATCACCGTTGATTCAAAGCTTGACGGTTGCTTTTTTTGGGATGATGCGTTGCTACTTGCCAAGCATATTACCGATGACGCATTATTTAAAACTTTTAAGTCAATTAATAAAGACGATGTGTGCAATATGCAATACACTTCCGGCACAACGGGTTTTCCAAAAGGCGTTATGCTAACCCATTATAATGTTATAAACAACGGTAAATGCATTGGCGATTGCATGGATTTTACAACGGCAGACCGCTTGCTGATACAGGTTCCCATGTTTCATTGTTTTGGGATGGTGCTTGCAATGACGGCTGCGGTAACGCATGCCGCAACAATGGTTCCTATTGAGCATTTTAGCCCCGCAACAGCGCTTGATGCCATCAATAAAGAAAAAATAACCGCTATGCACGGCGTGCCAACAATGTTTATAGCGCTTTTGGAACATGCGAACTTTAAAAACACCGACTTTTCACATATGAGAACGGGCATTATGGCAGGCTCGCCGTGTCCGGTCAGCGTTATGCAGGATGTTGTGAATTTGATGAATATGAAGGATATAACCATTGTATTCGGTCAAACGGAAAGCTCGCCGGGCTGCACCCAAAGCCGAGTGGGAGACCCGCTTGATGTTAGGGTGGCAACGGTAGGGCGCCCGCTGCCGGGTGTTGAATGCAAAATTGTCGACCCGATAAGCTATGAGGATTTGCCGGACAACACACCGGGCGAGTTTGTGGCGCGAGGTTATAACATAATGAAGGGCTATTATAATATGCCGGAGGCGACTGCCGCCGCAATAGATAGCGAGGGGTGGCTTCACACCGGCGATTTGGCGGTGCGGCTGCCGGACGGCAATTATAAAATAACAGGCAGAATCAGAGATATGATTATACGGGGCGGAGAAAATATCTATCCCAAAGAAATAGAAGAATTCCTATACACCCACCCCAAAGTGAGCGATGTTCAGGTAATAGGCGTTCCGGATAAAACCTATGGTGAGGAAATATTGGCGTGCATTATATTAAAGGCAAACACAAGCGCAACGGCAGAAGAAATAAAGGACTTTGTATGCAGCCATATGGCAAAGCATAAAACGCCCAAGTATGTGGAGTTTGTTGACAGCTTTCCCATGAACGCCGCCGGAAAGATTATGAAATATAAAATGCGTGAATGGGCGGTGCAAAAACTAAACTTACAGCAGGATAACTCAATAGAAACTGCATGAAACAACAAAAAGGCGGCTCATAATGTGCCGCCTTTTTGTTAACTGGTGTGAAACCTTACAACCTTGTTATATTCCTTCATAATGCTTTGCAAAACATCCTCATGGTTAAAATCATGATGATATAAAATATTTATTTCACGAATCATACTCAAATTTTCAATGGGCAACACCGTTATTTTGCCCTTTTTCAACTCATCAAGACAAACGCTGCGCGGCAAAACAGAAACGCCGATATCTCTGCGTATAAGGTCTTTTATAGTTGCTATGTTATCAACCTCCAATATCACATTAAAATCATCGATTGATAAGTTTTGGCTCTCTAAATGCGCGCTAAAAAGGTTCATTGTTGCTGAAGAAGCCCGGCGAAGAATCAGCGGCTCAGACTTTAGCTTGTTTATTGTCACTATCTTCTTTTTTGACAAGGGATGGTTGTTTGACATAACCAACATCAGCGAATCCGTGTCGAGCAGCAGCGAGTTTATCGAGCGGTCTTTAATTGTGCCTTCAACGACAGCTAAATCCACTTCAAAGTTTTTGAGCATGTCATAAAGGTTGCTTATGGTGTCAGTAATAATTGTTATGCTCATTCCGGGGTTTTTGGAACTGAATTTCCCCAGAACTTCCGCAACCGCATTGCTCTCGGCGGTGTGGGTGACGCCCACCGTAAGGCGCCGAACATGCCGCCGTTCATCTTGAATGTTTTGCTCCATCCTTTGATACAGCGCGATGTTTCGGCGGGCGTATCGAATTACGATTTGCCCTTCGTTGGTGGGGCGTATCTCGTTTCCAATACGGTTAAATATTTTTATGTTCAGCTCTTTTTCCAGTTGTTTTATGTGCTGCGTCACCGCAGGCTGTGTCAGCGAAAGATGTTCCGCCGCCCGTGTGTAATTGCTAAACCTAACTACTGCCAGCAGCGTATAAAGCTTAGGGTCAACCATCTTGTCCACCTCCGATTATAAGTTTATATTATATATTATTAATAAACCATAACTTTACTTTTTAGTATTAACAGATATAATAATATCATAACATAAGAAATATTACAATATGTGTGAAAAATAAATTGTGTTTGTATACGCCTTATTCGGCTCACGATAAGCGCGTAGACGCAAGTTATAATATAGTTTTGTGAGCCGGAAAGGTTAATGGCGCTTAAAATGAACTTCTTTCAATTTGAATTAAACAACGCAACTGCCATATTGTTATCGCTGTCTGCGATTTTACTTGCAGGCTTTTTACTTACGCGCGTTACAAAGCTTATAAAGCTTCCGAATGTTACCGGTTATATTATAGCGGGAATGTTAATAGGCCCTCATGCTCTTAATATAATTCCAATAAACATTGTTAAAAACATGGGGTTTATCAGCGATATTGCATTGGCGTTTATAGCTTTTGGGGTTGGTCGTTTTTTTAAAAAAGAAATTATCAGAGAAATCGGGTCGGGAGTTTTTATAATTACTGCATTTGAATCATTGCTTGCAGGGCTTTTGATAACCCTTTCAATGCGGTTTTTATTCCATTTGGAGTGGAGCTTTTCATTATTATTGGGGGCAATAGCAACTGCAACTGCGCCCGCAAGCACAATGGCAACAATACGCCAATACAAGGCGCGGGGGAACTTTGTAAATACATTGCTGCAAGTTATTGCGCTTGATGATGCTGTTTGTTTGGTTGTGTTCAGCATAGCCGCTGCCATTATAAATGCAAGTTCGGGCGAAAAAGCAACAACGGCCGAGATAGCCCTGCCGCTAATTTACAATGTTGCGGCATTGTTGATAGGCTTTGGGTGCGGCGCCGCACTCAGCAAGCTTGTTACTCCCAACCGAAGCGAGGATAACAGGCTTATACTAACCATTTCGATGTTGCTTGGCATTGCGGGGTTATGCGCAATCGTGGATATTTCGCCCCTTTTATCTTGTATGCTGTTTGGCGCCACCTATATTAACATGACGCGGGATAAACTGCTGTACAAACAAGTTGAACGGTTTGCCCCTCCCGTGCTGTCGATATTTTTTGTGGTGTCCGGGATGAATTTAAATATAACGGCGCTTGGAACATTGGGGATTATAGGTGTTGCATATTTCTTCATTCGCATTGCGGGGAAGTATATCGGCGCATACATCGGGTGCTTAATTGCAAAAACGCCCAAACCGGTGCGGAATTTTTTGGGCTTGGCGTTGGTTCCGCAGGCGGGCGTTGCAATCGGGCTTGCTTTCATGGGAGAAAGGCTGTTGCCCGGCGAAGTCGGCACTATGCTGCTTACAATAATTTTGTCTTCGTCCGTTTTATATGAACTGGCAGGCCCGGTGTGCGCAAAAACCGCTTTGTTTTGTTCGGGGGCGATTAAGACGGATAAATGCCCAGCTGCAAACGGCGGCGAACCGATTTCAAAAAACATTGATAGCGCAAAAGGCAACAAAAGCCTTTTAAAGGCAAGCGGGGCATAACAAGCAATCTGATTTTGCGATACAGTTAAACTAAATTTATCTAAAACTTGTGTTTTTTTTAAAAAAATGCTATACTTTTAATGCATAATACTATGTTATTTAAAATTGCAATTGATATTAATTGTGCATAAAGGAGTGTTTTTATGAAAATTAACCCAAAACAGGCAATAGCCGATTTTAAAAGGTTCGTTTCGGATAAAGTGGGTATAAGCAACGAAGTGCTTAAAATAGACACCCTAATAGGTAAAAAGACAACCGTTGAGGGTGATGTTGCCGTTATCGGCAACTGCAAGATTGATGGCAAAGTAAACGGAGATGTAAAGGTGAGCGGCGATTTGGTCATCGGTGGAGATGCCCAAATAAATGGCGGGCTTTCCGCTTGCAACATTATAATTGCCGGCGTGGTTACGGGGAATATAGCGGCAAAAGGGCAGTTATGCGTTAAAAAGGCCGCACACATTACAGGGGAGCATACTGCGCAATCGCTTGCGGCGGAAGAAGGATGCTCCTTTGTTGGCAACTGTAATATTCTGGGTAAGCATGGGAGAGTTGAACCATAGTGGTTTAAAAATGCAAATTTTCCGCCATAATGCGTTAAAATACTCGTGAATACATAAAGTATTCATTGCGCTTTTGCCTTTTCTGACGAAAAATTTGCTCTTTTTAAACTTACGACCCTGTCAGCCGGAAAATTTTCGGTTTTTCAGTGCGTAAGTCCGCAGCAAGGCTGGCGCCTTGCAAGAAGTACAATCCGAAAGGACGGAAATTTAACAATGACAGGGCACATGGGGTTAGACTCTCCCATGCTTAACGACTAAAACAACATATTTTCAATAAAGGCATCTTGGAAAATTTTGTTTGACGAAAGGTCTAAATGACCTGTTTCTTCCGCTACCTTTTTTGCCGCATCACGAACAGGCGCGCTCAAAAGCATGGCAATGGCGCCGCCTACCGCAGCGTTTCCCACTACCTCTGTTTTTTCCTTCAGCTCACCGGGCAAAAGGTTTATTTGCATTGCGCTGTCAAGGTTTATAAAGCTGCCCATTGCGCCCGCTAAAAACACTTTATCCACATCGTTACAGCCTATTCCCGCCTCGGCTAACAGCGTGTCTATGCCGGAGCGTATTGCCGATTTGGCAAGCTGAATTTCTCGTATATCCGGTTGGGTGATATATATATTGTCTGCAATTTTAAAATCCGACTCCAGATAGCCTGTGTCATCTATTATATCGTGCTTTAACATTTGAGCGACGCAATCAATTATGCCGCTGCCGCATATGCCTATCGGCGCTTTGTTGCCTATCGTTGTTATATGAACTCCGTTGTCTATTGAAAAGGTGTTTATAGCCCCTTCAACACAACCGATTCCATGTTTAATCTGCGCCCCTTCAAAAGCTGTGCCTGCGGCGGTTGAACAGCATATCACCTTGTCGTTGTGCTTTAAGGCTATTTCGCCGTTTGTGCCGATATCCACCAGCAGCATCGTTTCATTTTTTATATCCATTGAGCATGCCAACATTGCGCATACGGTGTCTGCGCCGACAAAGCCGTCAATAGACGGTGCGGTTATAACCTCAAATTCACCCTCTAAGCCATAATGAGAAGCGGGGAAAGCGTTCATTGCGGCGCTATACGGCGCATAAGGCGAAACAGCAAGGCGCGAAGTGTCAAAGCCTTGAACAAAATGCATCATAACGGTGTTTCCGGCAATAAGCATTCTTTTTACATCATAACCCCCGCCAAGCAGCCCGATTATTTCGTTGAGCTGTTCAATTATACATTTATGTAAAGGTTTATCGCCCTTTTGCATTCGTGACATAACATCTGCGCCGAACCTTTTTTGCCGATTTAGCTGTGATATGGTTTTAATAACCTTACCATCAAAAAGCTGTATCAACTGCGCTGCAACGGTTGTTGTGCCAATGTCAACCGCAATTCCCAGCCCGTCTTCGCCGTCCGATACAATCTTTCTTTTAATACCTTCGGTTAATATTTGCGCTTTTTTAGTGTCGGGCAGCACCACCGTCATGTCGCTTTTTACAACAGTTTGGCAGGCAAGCGCCGTTTTCCCGTTTATTATAACACCGCATTTGCCGCAAGTTCCCCTGCCGCCGCAATCGGCATGCACCCTGCCGTCCAGCACATCAAGCAAATTGGCGTTTTCGGCGCAATGTAAAATGGTTTCGATATCATTTTGAACAACTGTTACTTTCTTCATACTAATCTCCATTTCTGCTGCGTATATGCGCGCTAATTTTTTAAAACTATCTCCGCCATAAGGCGGTTGTATTCATCTTGTGTTAGCAAGCGATTTATAACGTCAAGCATGGCTTTTGACGATAGGCTTTCCGGCATATTCAGCGTTTTAAGCAAGGTATGCCGTTTTTGCGCGCTGTTTGGTTTGCCTATAAGCCCGTCACAATAAAGGCGTGCCGCGGTAATAGGCGCATTGGCGTTTTTGGGGGTGGCTTTTGCTTTTTTTAGCGCATTTATTATAACTTCATTGCTCATGCCTTCAACGCCTAACAGCTGCTGCGCCCCCGGCGTTGATTTCCGCTTTTCTTTTCCATGCACCTCGGGAATATATGCGTGTTTAACCTTAACGCCGTCAAGACAGCGGCACAAATAATTCCTAATTCTAAGCCCTGCGCTGTCCGAATCGGTTAATATTATAACCCCTCGTTTAGCCGCAAGATGCTGAAACTGCTTTTGTTTTTCTTTGTTATTATACACCCTAAAACCGTCTGTTGTAACAACCAGCGCATCAACCACGCTTGACAGACGCATTTTATCATATTTGCCTTCTACAATTATTATCTCGTCAACGCTAAACATATAAAGGACCACGAACCTTTTTGGAATTTAAAAAAAACAAATTTGGTCGCTTAGAGGCAGACCTTTTAAGCAACCCTGCTGCTGCATGGAATCAAGCACCGTTTTGCTTATGCTTGTCCGTCCGTGCAAGTCTTCAACCGAAGAAAACGGCTGCGTTTCCCTTGCCTCGACAATCGATTCGGCAGCCGATTCGCCCAACCCCGCAATAGCGCATAGAGGAGGGAGGATGTTCCCGTTACACTCCAAAAATCGTTTGGTATCGGATTTGTGTATATCAATCGGCAAAAATTCTATTCCCCGCGCATACATTTCGTTTACCGATTCAAGAAGGGTGAGCACATCTTTATCTTTTTGCGAAAGCTCCTTGCTTGGTTTTGATTCAAGTTCGTTTTTTGTTTTGCGCACCTGTTCCGCACTGCACATCAGTTCAATGTTAAATTCCGATGCCCTTACGGTAAAATGAGCCATATAAAAAGCAAGCGGTCTATGAACTTTAAACCACGCAATTTTAAGCGCCATTGTGATATATGCAACGGCATGCGCTTTTGGGAACATATATTTTATTTTGTTGCATGAGTCGATATACCATTCCGGTATATTGTGCTCCCGCATCAATTTTTCACTATCGCCGGTAAGCCCTTTGCCTTTTCGCACCCTTTCCATTATATCAAACGCCGCTTTTGACGGCAAGCCGGAATAAATTAAAAATAGCATTATATCATCACGAGTACAAATGACCTCTGTTAATGTGGCGGTTTTGTTACGAATAAGCTCTTGCGCATTGTTTGTCCACACGCTTGTGCCGTGGGATAACCCTGAAATGCGCACCAATTCGGAAAAGGTTGACGGCTTTGTGTCAAGCAGCATTTGGCGGACAAACCTTGTTCCAAGCTCCGGTATGCCGAAGGTTCCGATTGTGGAGCCTATTTGCTCAGGGGTGATGTTAAGCGCATCGGTCGATGTAAAAAGCGACATTGTTTTTTCATCATCAAGCGGTATCGTATCAGAATCAATGCCGGTTGAATCCTCAAGGATTTTTAGCATTGTGGGGTCTGCATGCCCTAATATATCAAGCTTTAGCAGCCTTCCGCTTATTGAGCGGTAGTCGAAATGCGTTGTTATAACGCCTTTTGTTTTATCATCGGCAGGGTGTTGAATTGGGCAGAACTCATGAATATCATGACCCTTGGGCAATATCATAACCCCGCCCGGATGCTGCCCTGTGGTTCTTTTAACGCCGCTGCAGCCTTCAACAAGCCTGTTAACCTCCGCCGACGACGCCATGACGTCTCTTTCATCAAGATAGCCCTTCACATATCCAAAGGCGGTTTTATCGGCAAGGGTGCTTATTGTGCCAGCACGAAAAACATTATCTTTTCCAAAAAGCTCCTCTGTATATTTATGTGCAATCGCCTGATATTCGCCCGAAAAGTTAAGGTCAATATCCGGCTCTTTATCCCCTTCAAAGCCTAAAAACGTTTCAAACGGAATGTCATGCCCGTCTTTTAACAACCTTTCGCCGCAATTTGGGCAGTCTTTATCCTGCAAATCAATGCCCGAACCTATGCTGCCGTCTGTGATAAATTCGCTGTGTTTACACTTTTTGCACACATAATGGGGCGCAAGGGCGTTCACTTCCGTTATTCCGCTTAAAAATGCCACAAAAGACGAGCCTACCGACCCGCGGGAACCCACCTTATATCCATCATCCTTACTTTTCTTTACAAGACGATGGGCAATAAGGTACATAACGGAAAACCCATATTTATTAATCGAGGCAAGTTCTTTATTCATCCTGTTTTCAACTATTTCGGGCAGTTGCTCGCCGTATATATGCTTTGCATTTTCAAAGCATATTTTAATTATTTCCTCTTTTGAGTCGCCCATTATCGGGGGGAAGGTTCCGCTTGGCACCGGTTTTAACTTTTCGCACATGTCGGCAATTTTGTTGGTGTTTGTCACAACAACCTCAAATGCCTTTTCGGGCGGCAAATAATCAAATTCCGCAAGCATTTCGTCTGTTGTTCTAAAGTACAGCGGCGCTTGATTGTCTGCATCGGAATAGCCCTGTCCCGCCATGAGTATTGCCCTGTAAATGCTGTCATGACGGTCAAGAAAATGCACATCACAGGTTGCCACAACAGGCTTATTGAAATAATCCCCCAATTCTATTATTTTTTTGTTGATTGCAATAAGCTCGTCTTTGCTTTTAACCATGTCGTTTCTAATTAAAAACTCATTGTTGCCCAACGGCTGTATTTCAAGATAATCATACATCCTAACAATTTTTGAAAGCTGTTTTTGCTTTGCGCCCGCAAGGATTGCTTGAAAAAGCTCCCCCTGTTCGCAGGCGGTGCCAATGATAAGCCCTTCCCTGTGTTGAAAGAAAAGAGACTTTGGCATGCATGGTCGTTTATAAAAATAATGCAAATGCGATTTTGATATTATTTTATAAAGGTTTAAAAGTCCCACCTTATTTTTAGCCAAAATCACCGCATGATAATATTTTTTATCTTTAAAGGAGGCGCCTTTGTCGAATGCCTCGTTTAATTCGTCGGCGTTTTGGACTTTGCACATTTCAACAAGCTTTAGGTAAATTAGCGCCGTGGCATTTGCATCGTTTACCGCACGATGATGCCCTTCAAGGCTTACGCCCAAAGCATCGGCAACCACATTAAGCTTGTGGCTTGAAAGGTCAGGAAGCGCGCCGCGTGCCATTTCAACCGTATCGACATATGCGGGCGAAAATGGAATGTCAAGCCGTTTCGCATTGGCTTTTATAAAGCTTATGTCAAAGCCGGCGTTATGAGCAACAAGCAGGCTGTCTTTGCAAAACTCCAAAAAGCGGGGCAAAACGACATCAATTGTTTCTGCATCTCTTACCAGTTCATCCGTTATTCCGGTGAGTTTTACAATTTTTTGCGGAATTGGTTTTTGCGGGTTGATAAAAGCGCTGAAGTTGTCAACAATTTTACCGTCTTTTATTTTTACCGCGCCTATTTCAATAATATTTTCACTTTCCGGATTAAAGCCGGTTGTTTCAACATCAAAAACAACCGTATCGGCGCAAAGTGTCTGCCCTTTCGTATTAAACGCTATCGGGCGACCGTTGTCGGTAAGGTATGCCTCAACGCCGAAAATTACCTTTAAATCATCCCCTGCTTCTTGCGCCGCGTCGGGAAACGCTTGAACAACGCCGTGGTCTGTAATTGCAAGCGCTTTATGCCCCCAGCTTTTTGCCCGCTTAACAGCATCCTCCACATTCACCATTGCGTCCATAAAGCTCATTTTAGTATGTAAGTGCAGCTCCACCCTTTTTTCGTCGGCGTTGTCTTGCCGCATCTGCTTTGGAATAACATTAATATCTTCAACAAGCACAACGGTGTCACGCATATATTTGTCATACTGCACATCGCCTCGGACGGCAATGTTAACGCCCTTTTTCAAACGCTGCTCAAGCCGTGCAACAACTGTATTTTCAATGCCGAACAGCTTACAAGTTATGCTGCCCTCAAAATCGGTTATACCGAAAGTCACTATATTGGTTTTGTTTCTTGTTTCCTTTACCGTTATGGATTTTGCAAACAGCTCGCCCATAATCAATGCCTTACCGCTTGCTTCGGTCAAATCCTTGATAGGGTCAAAACGGTTTCCCTTAATTTCCCTGCCGAAGATAACAGGGTTTTCTTTTACCTGCCGCTTTAGATTTTCCTTTTCAAGCTTTTGTATTCGCTTTGCTTTTTCGTTTTCATAATTTTCAAAAGTGTTGGCTTGCGCTTTTACGGTAACCTCCACATCAATGTCAAACAGTTGCTTTATCAACTCGGATGCCGCATTTGAAAAATTGTTTTCAGCCAATGTTTCCACACCGTTATTGGTAAGAGTTATTGACAAGACATTGTCAAGATAGCTTGCGGACGCGCCCGCAAGCACGCTCATTGCTACCGGGGTTTGCGCCGATATATAATCAACAAGCGTTTGCAAAAAATTTGCGCCGAAAAGCGCCTTGTCGTATTTGGGTAGGATTTTAACAAAATTAAGCTTGTAGTCCTCGCATACCTGCCGTTGCAGCGCGTTTAAATCCGAAAGGGTTGCAAGCGCATTGAATTTTGCCGTTACGGTAATTTCCTTTTTTTCTTTTACTATCTCAACATTGATTATTTCCGTGTTTTTCATCAATGAATTTTTCGTTCTGTTGAAAAAATCAGCCAAGCACATCTTCATTTGTTACATATCTCCTATTTCTTTAAGTAGCGTGTCAATAATTTCGCATTCTTTTATTTTTCTAACAATCTTGCCCTTTTTAAATAAAATGGCGCATCCGTCACCGCCCGCAATGCCTATATCGGCATCGCTTGCCTCGCCCGGGCCGTTCACCACGCAGCCCATCACCGCAACCTTCACATTTTTGTTTATTTTGCCAAGCGCCTTTTCTACCTCGTTTGCAATTTTTATCTGGTCTATTTTGCACCGCCCGCATGACGGGCATGAAATAAGCTCCGCGCCGCTGTGCAAAAGCCCCGTTGCCCTTAAAATACTTTTGGCAGCTCGCACTTCCTCAATTGGGTCGGCGGTGAGCGACACCCTTATTGTATCGCCTATGCCGTCAAGCAACAATGCGCCGATTCCGATTGACGATTTTATCATTCCCGAGTGCAATGTGCCCGATTCGGTAACCCCAATATGCAGGGGGTAGCCAACCCTTTTGCTTATCAACCGGTATGCGTCCACCGTCACCTTAACGCTTGACGCCTTTAGCGAAATTACAATATCGTCAAAATCACATTCATTTAGCAGCCCCACATTATAAAGGGCGCTTTCCACCATGGCTTGCGCTGTTTTTCCGAACCTTTTTACAACCTCTGCTTCCATCGACCCCATATTAACGCCGATTCTGATGGGTATATTACGGCTTTTGCACGCTTTTGCCACTTGTAAAACATTGCTTTTTTCACCAATGTTGCCCGGATTAATGCGGATTTTATCCGCCCCGTTTTCAACGCACAAAAGGGCAAGCCTGTAATCAAAATGAATGTCGGCAACCAAAGGAATGTGTGTTTTTTTGCGAATTTCCGCAAACGCCTTTGCAGCATCGGCATTGTTGACGGCAAGACGCGCTATTTCGCAGCCTTCAGCGGCAAGTTGGTTTATTTGCCGCGCTGTTTTATCAACATCGATAGTGTCGGTGTTGCACATACTTTGTATTGATACTCCCCCGCCGCCTATTTTAACCTTGCCCGCATAGACAGGTTTTGTATTCTCTCTTTTACACATCGAATAATTCATTCCTTTATTTTTTGAAAAATCGCCCTATGTCGTTGGTGGTTGCAAAAATCATCAGCAGTATCAAAAGGGCAAAGCCTATAAAATGCACAAGCCCCTCTTTTTCGGGCGGAATTTTTTTGCGGCGCACCGCTTCAACAATCAAAAACATCAGCCTTCCGCCGTCAAGAGCGGGGATGGGCAAAAGGTTGAACACGCCAAGGTTAATCGTTATAAAAGCGGTCAGCCCGATTAAATCCAGGATACCCTCCTTTGCGGCAACGCCGATGTGCTGTATTATTCCCACCGGCCCCGACATATCTTTATAGCTGTGACGCCCTGCAAGGAGGTCGGCAAGCGATACAATCACCGCCTTTGATGTAAAAACGGTCATATAAAACGAGTCGGCAATTTTGGATGTAAAGGTCAGTTGTTTTATTGAATTATTTATGCCGATTATATACCGTCCCTCGTCGTTTTGTTCCGGAACTAAAATTGTGTTTTGCTTTTTTCCGTCGCGCAGGTATCCGATTTTTATTTCACCCCCGCGATAGCGCGACATTTCAAATGCAAAGTCGTTTTGAATGTGTATTTTTGCGCCGTTGATGCGTGTTATTTTATCACCCGGCATTAACCCCGCATGCTGTGCGGGCGAATTCTCAAGCACCGTGCTAACGGTTGGCGTATATGCCTGTTGTTGGGTGAACATTATAATTATAAAAATTAAAAAACCTGTCAGTATATTCATAAAGGCGCCCGACACAAGCACGACAAAGCGGCTTAAAATGCTTTTGTTTGAAAACGCCCGCTCATCCTCGCTTTCGCTGTCTTCGCCCTCCATGTTGCAAAAACCGCCGATTGGCAGCGCCCGCACGGAATAAAGCGTTTCACCTTTTTGTTTTTTAATTATTGCCGGGCCCATTCCGATGGAAAACTCGGTCACTTTTATCCCGACAAGCTTTGCCGTTGCGAAATGCCCAAACTCATGAACTAATATCAAAAGCAAAAAAATCACTACGGCGGAAATTGCAGTTATCATATAATAATCTCCTTTAAGCCTTTTTTTTGGAAAGGCGTATCTCGTTTTTAATTTGACGGTCTGTGTTTATAATATCCCTAAGCGAAGGGTTTTTTATAAAATAATGCTTGTTAAGATAGCTTTCCACAATATTTTCAATGTCTAAGAAATTTATACTGCCTTTTAAAAACAAACCGACCGCCGCTTCATTTGCCGCATTTAGCGCTGCCGGGGCGGTGCCCCCTTTTTTACCGGCTTCAACAGCAAGCGGCAGTAACCGAAAGGAATCGGTGTCGGGAGGCGAAAAAGACAAGCATAAATCGGCAAGGTTTAGTTTTTGGGCTATTTGTTTTGTTCTTTTGGGGAAGGTAATAGCGTATTGTATCGGCAGACGCATATCAGGCATTCCCATCTGGGCTAAAATGCTGTTATCGGAGAATTCGACCATCGAATGAATTATGCTTTGGCGATGCACCACAACCTCAATATTTTCATATGGAACGCCAAAAAGAAAATGCGCCTCGATAACCTCAAGCCCCTTGTTCATAAGCGTTGCGCTGTCAATCGTAATTTTATTTCCCATAACCCAGTTGGGGTGTGAAAGCGCTTGCGCCGCAGTTACATTCTTTAATTCTTCTCGTTTCTTTCCGTAAAAAGCGCCGCCGGACGCCGTTAAAATTATTTTTTCTGCGTTTGCGCCGCATTGCAAGCATTGAAAAATTGCGCTATGCTCGCTATCGACCGGAATGATATTAACATTATTGTCTTTTGCGGCATTTATTATTATATCACCTGCCGCAACAAGCGTTTCTTTGTTGGCAAGCAGTATGTCTTTTTTGCTTTTTATTGCGCAAAGGGTTGGTATAAGCCCCGCAATGCCGACAATCGATGTCAGCACAGCGTTTGCGCCTTCTGCCGTTGCAGCTTCGCATATCCCGCGAACGCCTGAAACAACCTTTGCGGATGTGTCGGCAACCGCGATTTTAAGCTTAGCCGCGGACGCTTCGTCTGCAACCGCCGCAATTTGCGGTTTGTATTTTCGAATTTGCATTTCCAAAAGCGAAATGTTTGTGTTAGTAGAAATCGCCGCCACGCTTATATCGTCTAACTTATCAATAACATCAAGCGCTTGCCGCCCGATAGAGCCCGTGCTGCCCAGTATTGAAATTTTTTTCATCAAAATAAGCCCCTTTTAATTTAGAAAGCAAAGGCAAGCCCGCCGTTTGCAAAAAAGCCTTATATGCATTTTATATTGTAAACAAAGCCACATTCGACACAAACAAATATACTGCCGGGGCGGTAAAAATAACGCTGTCAAAACGGTCCATCACGCCGCCGTGCCCCGGCATAATGTTTCCGTAATCTTTAATGCCGTACTCTCTTTTAATTCGAGAGGCGGCAAAGTCACCGAATTGCGCAACGGCAGAACAAATAAGACCCAAGCCCAAAACATTTAAATAGTTCACATTATATCTGCTGAAAAACTGCACCAAAAAGCCATAAACGAGCATTCCGACACAGCTTCCGACAAACCCTCCAATGCTGCCCTCTATCGTTTTTTTGGGGCTGATATGGGGCAGCATTTTGCGCTTTCCAAAAAACCTTCCCGAAAGATAGGCAAATGTGTCGGTTAAAAACGCGCCAATAAAAACGGTCCATACCAAATATTTTCCAAATGGAAGCCTTCGTATAAACACAATATGTACTAAAAAGAAACATATTATAACGGTAAGAAAGAACATTTTTGATATGTCTTGAAGCCCAATGGAGCTATTCTTTCTCATGTAAAGCACAAAAAGTGCCATTGAATAAAAAAATATTATCGAAACCAATAGTGTTTTATCGAAAGAATATGCGAATGTAAAAGAAAATGCCGCAACAAGCCCAAGCAATTTAAGCGGAAGGGATTTTGCCAACCCTACCGCATCGCACATTTCAAGCAATGCAAGAAAACTGACGATTGCCACCCCGATGTTTAAAATAATTTTATCGGATAGTAAAATGGCAACCAGCATCGCCGCACCGATAATGCCCGAAACTATGCGTGTTTTCAAAATTAAACGCCCCCATATCGTCTGTTTCTGCTTTGAAAGTCGGCAATTGCGCCCAGCAAATGTTTTTTATCAAAATCCGGCCACAAAACATTTGAAAACCAAAGCTCGGAATATGCACATTGCCAAAGTAAAAAGTTTGATAAGCGAAGTTCGCCGCTGGGGCGAATAATTAAATCAAGCGGCGGGCTGTCTTTTGTATATAAGTGCCGCTCAATTGTTTGCTCATCTATGTCATCTGCGCTTACTTGGCTTTTTACGATGCTTTTAATTGCATGCAAAATCTCATCTCTTGCCCCGTAATTTAGGGCAATGTTAAGTGTCATTCCGGTGTTATTTGCGGTAAAAGCTTCGGTTTGCGCTATTTTTTCTTTAATTTCTGCCGAAAAGGGGGAAAGGTTCCCAATTGCCTTTAAAATGATGTTTTTATCGCCCAGCTCTTTTTGAGCCCTTGAAAGATATTCCAAAAGCAACAGCATTAAATTATCGACCTCATCTTTGGGGCGCCTCCAGTTTTCTGTTGAAAAAGCATACACCGTCACGGTGTTTATGCCAATCTCCTCGCAAAGCAATGCAACCTTTTTCAACGCCTCGGCGCCATATCGATGCCCTGCCATGCGCGGCAAACCACGCTTTTTAGCCCACCTTCCGTTACCGTCCATAATAATTCCGATATGCCGCGGCAGGTTTTCGCTTTCGATTTTAACTTTTGGTTTATTCCAAAACTTCATACTTTTAAACCTCAAGAATGTCCTTTTCCTTTGCTTCTGTGACATTGTCTAATTCTTTTATTTTTGCATCGGTAAGCTTTTGAATGTCCGTCTCAAAAACTCGCAGGTCATCTTCCGTTATTTCGGATTTTTTCTTTAAATTTTTAAAATAGTCAATTGCCTCTCGCCTTATTGCCCTTATTTGCACCTTTGCGCCTTCACATTTTTTAAACAGACCCTTAACAAGCTCTTTTCGCCGTTCCTCGGTGGGGGTAGGGAAATTAAGACGAATTAATTTGCCGTCATTTTGCGGGTTAATGCCTAAGTCGGATTTTAATATTGCCCTTTCAATTTCAGGCAAAAGCGTGGCGTCCCAAGGCTGAATTACCATTAAATGCGCCTCGGGGATTGAAACATTGCCCACTTGCGGGATGGGGGTGGGTGTGCCGTAATACTCAACGGTGATTTTGTCTAAAACAGCAGGGTTTGCTCTTCCCGCTCTTATTGTTGCAATGTCATCGGCATATGCCTCAATTGATTTGTCCATCTTTTGTTCAAACTCTGATAACATGTCAGACTAAACCTCCTAATTTTTAATTAAAATTTGATATTTTATTTAATCAAGGTGCCTATTATTTCACCTTTTATCGCTTTGGTTATGTTGCCCGGCTGCTCTATCCCGAAAACCAAAATGGGAATGTTATTATCCATGCAAAGTGATGCGGCGGTAGAATCCATAACGCCCAAGCCTTTGTTTAGCACATCAAGATATTTAATATAATCGAATTTCACTGCCTCTTTGTTTTCGTTCGGGTCACTGTCATACACGCCGTCAACTTTTTTGGCAAGCAAAATTACATCTGCATCCATTTCCGCTGCGCGAAGCGCCGCTGCGGTGTCAGTTGTGAAATAAGGGTTGCCCGTACCGCATGCGAAAATTACAACACGCTCCTTTTCCAAATGTCTGATTGCCTTGTTCCTGATGTACGGCTCTGCAATGGCACGCATTTCTATTGCCGTTTGCACTCGTGTGGGCACGCCCCGGTGCTCCAATGCGTCTTGCAACGCAAGCGCATTTATAACGGTTGCAAGCATGCCCATGTGGTCCGCCCTTGTTCTGTCCATGTTTTTGCCCGTCCTGCCGCGCCAAAAGTTCCCGCCGCCGCAGACAATGCCGATTTTAACCCCAATATCGGTGCAAATTTTAATTTCATCCGATATGGAGTTTATAGTGTCCGGGTCGATACCGAACCCTTTTGCACCTGCCAAAGCTTCACCGCTTATTTTTAAAATCACCCTGTTATATTTAGGCATAATTGCAAATTACCCCCTACGCTGCTTAATTTTGATACTATCTAAAAGAACATAACTTCCCATTTTGGTATTATTCTATCAAAAGGATGAGTAAATGTAAAGCAAAACTTGTAAATATTCATTATAAATTGCCCTAATTCGGTTCGACAAGCAAGGAAGCCATGGCAGAAGGACATTTTTCACACATTTTTGTTAAGTAAGCCGGTTTTAATGGCATTAAAAACCATCCGCCTTATATTGCTGTTTTCTTTTTCCAACGATAAAAACAGATTTTTAATAAACTCCCTTTTTGTATTACCGTTTGCAGGGCAAGGATTATGCAAAACAGGCAGGTTTTTATTTTTTGCAAACCTTGCAATGGGCTTTTCTTCAATATAAATAAGGGGGCGTATAACAGTTAAATCCATTCTGTCAAGATAGGTGACGGGTGAAAAGCAATACAGCCTTGCCTCGTAAAAAAGGGATAAGAAAAATGTTTCGATGGCGTCATCAAAGTGATGCCCCAACGCAACCTTTTTGCATCCGTTTTCAACAGCAAGCTTGTTAAGCGCTCCCCTTCTGAGATTTGCGCAAAGAGAACAAGGGTTCTTTTCGTTGCGTGTTTTAAACAACACATTTGCAATGCTGGTTTTATGCGTTATATATTCAACGCCTAACTTATCGCAATACCTTGCTATTGCATCAAAATTTGCACCTTCAAAACCCATATCAACCGTTATCGCTTTGAGCGTAAAGCGGCATGGCAGATATTTTTGCATTGATGAGAGCACCGAAAGCGCCGCAATGCTGTCCTTTCCGCCTGAAAGACCCACCGCAATGCTGTCTCCGTCTTGAATCATATCATAATCGTTTATTGCGCGCCGCACGACGCCTTCTATGTTTTTCATAAATTAAATTGTAACACATAAAAAGATAAAATGATAATGCTGTAATAAGGAGCATACGGGCAGAATAACGCGAAAAACGCAGAAACGAAAATGCAAATTAAAATAATTAAAAAAAGTGCTTGACATTACCTTAACTTTATATTAAAATATGAAATGCTATTTTCAATTAAACTATAATAGGGTTTTAATTCAAATAGGTGTAAAGGCATATTTAAACAGGGAGGTAAAAAAGTGAAAACTTTTATGGAAAAGGCTCAAAACGCTGACAAGAAGTGGTATATAATTGATGCCGCCGGCAAACCATTGGGCAGGGTTGCTGTAACAGCCGCCGTAATTTTGCGCGGCAAGCACAAACCGACATACACGCCAAATGTTGATTGCGGGGATTTTGTCATAATTATTAACACCGACAAGGCAGTTTTAACAGGTAACAAACTTGATCAAAAAATGTGGCATCGTCACACCGGTTATGTTGGCGGTTTAAAATCGGTAAAATATCGAAGTTTAATGGCAACAAGGTCGGATAAGGCAATGATGCTTGCGGTGGAGGGAATGCTTCCGCATAACAGCTTGGGCAGGTCGGCTTTACGAAAGCTTAGGGTGTATAAAAACGACAAACATGAACATCAGGCACAGCAGCCTGTTATGTGGGAACGCGAAATTAAATAATTAAAGAAGGGTGATATAAATGGCAGCAGTTTCATATTACGGCACAGGCAGGCGTAAAAAATCCATAGCAAGAGTTCGCCTTGTTCCGGGAACCGGAATAATTACAATAAACAAGCGTGATATTGACGACTTTTTTGGTCTTGATACGCTAAAGCTTATAACACGCCAGCCGCTTGAAGCAACACAAACAACCGGCAAATTTGATGTTATATCAACGGTAACGGGCGGCGGGGTTACAGGGCAGGCAGGCGCAATCCGTCTTGGCATTGCTCGCGCTTTGTTAGAGGTTGACGGCGAGTTTCGTCCTATCTTAAAATCAAAAGGCTTGTTGACTCGTGACCCACGAATGAAGGAGCGCAAAAAGTATGGGCTCAAAGGCGCAAGGCGTGCACCGCAATTCTCAAAAAGATAGAAAAGTTCAATATTTCAACACAGTCAAATCCCCACAAACAAAGGGTTTGTGGGGATTTGTTCAATTTTAAAGTCGCACAGGGTCAGCATAGGTTAGAACGGTGATACACAAAAGACTTACAGGTGCTACACAAAAAATTAGATAAAAGCAGGACTGACCTTTCCTTGGTCAGTCCTAATTTTATAACTTATTCAGTTCGGTTCTTAATTTTTCAAATTCAAAATGGGTATAGACCATTTCACCTATGCCCTTACCGCTATGACCTTGAATCTTCCTTCTCATGGCTTCATCAAGCTGTTTTTCCTTCCACATGGTGGTGAAGGTATGTCTTGTATCATTTGGTGTGTGGTCTTTAATTTCATTAACAGCATTTCTGTATTGCAGGATGCCCATATCAGTCAGAAGCGGTTTCCAGTAGGTTTCAGTGTATTGCCCATGATTAGTATCAAATAGGATTTTCTTTCCGTTCAACTGTGTTATAAGGTATTCTGTATCAGACTTCTGCATCCAGTGCTGAAAGAAGGGAAAAACCTTGTCATGAATCGGTACTTTACGAACAGCATTATCATTTTTACCCTTTTCAATATAAAATGATTTTTCTTCCAAATTGACACTTTGTTTTTTAACATTAAACATTTCACCGGGTCGGACACCTGAATATATTAGCATCAGGATTACTTGAATATATTCATTCTTTTCTGCCCATGCCCACATGGTGTTGATTTCAGAATCAGTGAACCGGAAATGTTTATCACTTTTAACTGCTTTTCCTATATCCACATATTCAACAATATGTTTATCCTTTCCAATGATTTCATTTTTTACCGCATAATCAAATAGCTGATTGAACAGAATTTTCAACTTCTTTAGTGTAGGATAATTCTTTCCGGAAGAATCAACAGCACCTTGAAGATGCGAAAGTTTTATATCAACAAACCGGATGCTTTCAATACCGTTGCACAGCTTATATGATGCCTGATATCCATTTATATTTGACCGGCTTATTTCTTCAAATTTCCGTTCTGACCATTTATCATATACTTCTGCAAAGGTAATATCAGATGGTATGTCATAAGGGTTAGCGTTATATTCTGCCAATGCTTGAAGTGCTTCTGCTTTGGTCGCATAATAACCGATATATTTATACTTCCTGCCCAATTTCCCTGTTGCTTCATCAATGATATACCATGATTCAGTTTTACGGACTGCCCAAGGTCTTCTTCTTGTTCCCGGCAGTTTATACACGCTGCCATATGAATTTGGTAATTTCATAAAATATCATCCTTCCTATTGAATTTTCAAGGAAGAAATGATATAATAAATATAATCAAATCATCCTTGATTGCTTGACCGCTTTCATTTTTTGATTTGGTTGCTTTCTGAATCCTTCGGTTGCAGCCGGGGGATTCTTCTTTATCACCACTGCAACGGTGATATATTATTCAATCGTGTTTTCATTGTTGAGTTTGTCTGAACCGTTTTCTGTTATTGCAGAAGGCGGTTCTTTTTTGTTTTTCTGACTTTGTACAAGAATAAGTCCTTCAAGTGATTCCTTATTCTTTTCCTGTAATGCTTCAAATTCTGATTGTACAAACTCTGCGGTAACTCCATTGTTTTGAATTTCTACTGAATATGAAGTTTCAGAACATTGATGCACAAAGACGGAATAACCAAGCGACTTCAAATAGGTAATAAAGGATTCAAATTCATTGACTATCTTCCATCCAACCAAATCATTTGGATGAACATTAAGAACTTCTGCTATTTTTTCAATTGTATCTTTGCTTGGCTCTCGTTGTTCTTTTTCATATCGCATAATTGCTACTCCGGACATACCAATTGCATTGCCAAGTTCTTCTTGGGTCATGCCTTTTGTTTTTCTTGCATTTTTAATAAGATTTCCAGTCATTTAATCACCTGCCTTTATAACATAATAACACTAAACAACCATATTGTCAATATATTTTCTAAAACCCATTGACAAACAACCGAATTGGTAGTATAATAAACATAACAACCATAATGGTTAAATTAAAGAAGGGAAGTGACGAATTGGTTACACCGATAAAAATCAAAAGAATCAAATTAGGAATCAAACAAAAAGATTTGGCTTTTGCTGTTGGGATTACACCTCAATACATGATGCATATTGAAAACGGAAAAGCCAAAAACCCAAGTATCAATGTAATGAAGAAATTGGCTGATGCATTGAATAGTTCAGTCCAAGAATTATTCTTTGAAATGGAAGCTGCAACTTCCAATCAGTCCAGTAAGGATTCAGAAAGCAACGTAAATCAAGATTAAGAAAGGATTTTGACTATGAAAAAAGCAAAAGCAAAAGTGAAAGGAAGTGGGAACATCAATGATAAGAGATACATTTTATAAAGGATATTCACCAACAAAGAATAAAAAATGTCAAATAAAATTCAAAGATATTCCTTCTTCTGAACTTTATTCTTTAGAAGATGTTCAGTCACTTCCGGAATATGCCGGCATTCTTGCAGCTGATTCCATTCTGATTGACACTGACGATATGGAACAATCAAAAATGTTGTTGGATATTGTGGATGCTGAAAATATCAGATGCAAAGTTTTACAGAGCCGGTCAGGAATGCACTTTCTATTCAAGAACAGCAAGGTGGAAAAGTGCTATACAAATACAAGGCTTGCTTGTGGACTGGTGGCAGATATTAAGTCCGGTTTCAAGAACTGCTATGAGGTTTTGAAAATCGAAGGCAAGGAAAGAACGGTGCTATATGACATCTTTGAAGATGAAGAATATCAGGAACTTCCAAAGTGGTTGTTCCCGGTAAAATCCGGCACTGAATTTCTTGACATGAATGCCGGGGATGGAAGAAATCAAGCCTTGTTCAATTATATATTGACCCTGCAATCAAATGATTTCAGTGTCGAAGAAGCAAGGGAAACGATTGAAATAATCAACAAATATGTGCTGAAAGACCCTTTGCCTGATGATGAACTGGCGGTTGTTTTGCGTGATGATTCCTTCAAGAAACCTATTTTCTTCAAGGGGAACAACTTCCTACACAATTTATTTGGCAATTATCTGATTTCACAACATAGAATCAAAAAAATTGAAGGTAAACTTCATATATATAAAGACGGTGTTTATATATATGATACCGGTTTGATAGAAAAAAAGATGTTGAAGGATATTCCTACTTTGACGGATGCAAAGCGAAAGGAAGTATTGAAATATATCACTGTAATGTGTGAAGATGCTGAAATGGCAACACCCAATTTAATTGCATTCCGCAATGGGATATACAATGTTCATACCGGCGAATTGAAGCCATTTTCCCCTGATGTAGTCATTACAAATCGTATTCCTTGGGATTATAACCCAAACGCATATTCAGAACTGGCAGACAAGACCCTTGACAAGATAGCCTGTAATGATGAACAGGTCAGAACCATTCTTGAAGAATGCATAGGGTCATGCTTCTACCGGTCAAATACCCTTGGGGGTGGCAAGGCATTCATTCTGACAGGTGAAGGTTCAAATGGTAAATCAACATTCATTTCTATGATGCATAGGGTTCTTGGAACAGAAAATATTTCTGCAATGGATTTAAAAAACCTTGGTGACCGATTTGCAAAGGCATCTTTATTTAAAAAACTGGCAAATATCGGTGATGACATTTCTGATGAATTTATACCTGACCCTTCTTTGTTCAAAAAGATTGTTTCAGGGGATAGAATTCAAGCAGAATTCAAGGGTCAAGATGCTTTTGAATTCAATCCCTATGTAAAACTAATTTTCAGTGCCAATAACATTCCGAGGATAAAAGACAAGACCGGTGCTGTTTTAAGAAGATTGTTGATAGTTCCCTTTAATGCAAAGTTTGCTGATACTGATTCCGATTATGACCCTGAAATCACCTATAAATTACGAGAACAGGAAGTCATGGAATACCTGATAAACCTTGGACTGGAAGCATTGAAAAGGGTCTTGGAAAATAAAAAGTTTTCATCCGCTGTCAAGGTTCAAAAAGAAATTGAAGAATATAAGGAATTTAATAATCCTGTTATAGGATTCTTCAAAGAGCAAGAGGAAGATTATCTATACAGAGCAACTACAAAGGAAATACATCTTGCCTATTCAGATTATTGCAAACAAAACGGTTACTTATCAGAAAGTTCTAATCAATTCGGAAGAACTGTGAAATCAATGTTTGGGGTTGAAAGTATTCCCCGGACTATAAACAAAAAATCCGTTAGAATGTATGTGAAAATTACAGATAATTGATTTTATGTAATTTGTGTAATTCATTCTGTAATTGCAATAACACTTGATATTAAGCGGATGTAATACTCAAATTACAGAAATTACAGAAATAGTTGACTTCTTATATAATTACTTTTTTTATCTACTACATATTAAGAATATGAAAATATATAAGAATAAGGAAAATCTGTAATTCAGTAATTTAGTAATTTAGTGCTGCAACACTGAACCATTCAAAAACAAAGAAAGCAGTCAAATCAAAAAATGAAAGGATTGATATTATGATTACAAGAGAGCATTTCAGCAATTGCATTAAGGACATCAAGCAGCTTGGAACAATAAAAAGTGTTGCTTGGAATGAAATTATTGATGACCCATATCAATGTTCTTGGGTTCGTTTTGAAGATGAAAATGGTTTTGTACTGAAACTTCCTTGCACAGATTTTGGAGATTCAGAACCGGAATTCACCTTGATAAACTTAGCTTTGCAAAAGTTATGGAAACAGACTGGCGAAGATGCTAATGTAAATTGGATTGTTACCCATGAGGATTTTCATAAGATTGTAAATAAAGCACGAGCTTTAAAGCCTTATAAAGGAAAAAAGCTTGTAAATGAAAATGACATTCTTTATATAACTGGTTGGAAACCACCGGAATATATTTATTGATTTGAAAGGAAGGTAGTTACTTATGTTAAAAGATGTTTTAAAAGGTCATTCCCCTGATTGTGTACTGAATGTTTGCCTTGTGGCAGATGATATGAATAACCCATGTGCTGAATTTCTATTCAGCAGTGGAATTGTTAAAGTACCGCTTACCACAGTTTTTGAAACACACTATTGTAATGAATATCTTCGGTCAATGGACACAGGGATTGATGTTGGATTTGCTACATACGAGCAGTATGCAGAATTGCTTGATATTATATCCAACCGTATTCTTGGAAAGATATGTGCATTATGTAAATAGTTGCATTTTAAATGATGCAGTAATTGCCTTCACATGGTCTTTGGTGCTGTGTGAAGGCATGAACAGAGTTTAATCTTTATCAATGAATTTAGGGTTTTAAATCCACTTACATATATGTAAAAAAAAGAGGGTGATTTTTATCGGTTTTATAGATGTAAATTTTTTCAAAGAAGTAATTATCAAAGGTAAAGACAATGCAAAAATTGAATGGAACGGTGGTCAGCAAAGCATATTCTTTTCAAAGATTCAAGTTGGATATGGATTTAAACACTTCATTATTTGCCCTATATGTGGTCAGAATCGTGCCAAATTATATCTTGAAGGTAATCTGTTCATATGCATTGATTGTTGTTCTGTAAAGCCTTATAACGGTATTCAAAACACAACAAAGGGCGGTGATGCCTATATAGGTTACAAGATGGAAAGATTTGCAACTCGTTGTGGTATAGGTAAATTTGAGTATCCCTTTGACTATTTGAAACATCCAAAACCAAAGGGTAAGCACTCTGAAAAGTGGAATAGAAATCTGAAAATTATGCAGTCACTTGAAAGCATGAGATTTCAGAGTATATTTTTCAAAAAAATATGGAAATCAAGGACAATCAAAAGTGTTGAAACTGGTAAAAACAAATACATCCAACATATTTCTTTAAATGAACTAAAAAGATATTTTTTTCCGTTTGATAACGGTGTATGACACGCAAATGACACACAAAACAACTGTAAATGCTTATTGTTTAAGGCTTTAACAGTTATCAGACTGATAATTCCAAGAAAGGATGGTGCAAAGAATGGCTTATATTCCCCTTGAAGATATTGCAAAAGTCATTGGTGAAGATAATGTGCAGCTGCTGATTGATACCTTCACAGGTGATAAAACATATTTTAGAAGGACTTTCATGAATATTCAGAGCAGAAACAAGGCAATTATGGATGATTATTATTCCAACAATGCCGACAGAAGAAAACTTGCTAAAAAGTACGGTCTTTCTATTGGAAGGATAGACCAAATCATTAAGGAAGAAGCTGAACAGAGGATGAACAAGCACAAGATATAGCATAACTTTTGACAAAAACTACAACATATAGCGTTTATCAATGAAAATACCCACAATATATGGTACAATTATAGTATCAAATGTTGTGGGTATTCTCATTGTTTTATACCAATTGAAACCTGTTATGATAACAGTTGCCGGTGTTCATCCTTTCTTCCTGCATCTGTTATCATGACAAATAAAATTAACTAAAAAGGAGTATTGAAAATGTTTACAAAGTTGAAATCCATTATTGTAAATCATGCCAAACAAATTGAGGGAATGAAAATTGATTTGGCAGAAGCAAGGGAAAAATTAAGAAAAAACAATCAATATGCAGCTGCTTTCAAGGATTCGGAATATGCAATTGCAAAAGAAAAATATGATGCAGACCGCCTTGAACAAATTGCAAAAAGTAAAGAAGAAATGAATTCGGTATTCGCAGAAATCTATGAAAAACTTGAAGATTCCATTACTGCTGAAATTGGTCAGGAAACCATTTCTGAACTACAAATGTTATCTAACATGAAAGTTTCTGAATTTGAAGTAAATGCTTATGCCAAGAAATATGCCGGAAAATATAAGGCATTAAGACTTCTCAATAAGGTCGCTGAAAACAGTGGTATACCATTTACCTATGTCACTGATGATGATATTGTGAATGATTTGAATAGTCTGAAAGCTAAGGTTATCAGGTTCTTCAATGCTTATGATGGCATCATGACTGATGATTATATCAGTAGATATGTTCTTATGAATTCGGATGGCTCTATTAGCAAAGAAGAAGAAAACTTGTTTTTTCTGATTGAATCGGAATTTAATGATTTTATGAATCCGTTTGTTGGTGTAAAGTCATATATAAATCTCAATGGTGCTTCCAATGCAAGATAAGTATGGTGGGGTCAGCTTCAAAGACTTCATGAACATGACCGAAACAGCAAGACTTCAATTACTGAAAAGCAATCCGAAACTATATCAAATTCTATACAAGCAAAGGTTGCTTTATAACAAAGGGGTAAATAAATAATTATCAGAAAGGGTGATTCAGAATGGGATTATTTCTTCTCGGTGTCTTCGTTGGTGCTGTCGGTTTGATAGTAGCAGCAGAAGTATATATGCACCGTAAAAAACACAAATAACAATTATTTTTAAAATTAACAGAAAGGGGGGTAAAAAAAGCAAATGGAACTATTCAAGTTATTTGGAACAATTGCAGTTGATAATGCCGAAGCAAACAGAAGCATTGATGATACCGGTGATAAAGCTAAATCAGCAGGGAAAGACTTGGGTGAATTAGCTGATGAAGGTGAAAAGTCAGAAAGTAAACTTGGAAAGGCTCTTTCAAAAATGGCATCAGTAGCAGCAGCAGTTGGAAAGGCTATTGGTGTAGGTCTTGCGGTTGCAGGCGCAGCAGTTATCAAAATCGGAAAAGATGCAATTGCTTCTTATGCTGACTATGAACAGTTGGTTGGTGGTGTAGAAACCCTTTTTAAAGGCAGTGCCGATACTGTAATCAAGAATGCTGCAAACGCTTATAAAACAGCAGGGATGTCAGCAAATGAATACATGGAAACGGTGACAGGCTTTTCAGCATCCCTACTTCAAAGTGTGGGTAATGACACCGTTGCAGCTGCTGAAAAAGCGGATATGGCAATCACTGATATGGCAGATAACGCAAACAAAATGGGAACATCAATGGAAACCATTCAGAATGCTTATCAGGGGTTTGCAAAACAAAACTATACCATGTTGGATAACCTGAAACTTGGTTATGGTGGCACAAAAGAAGAAATGGAAAGACTTCTTGCGGATGCTGAAAAAATATCCGGTATCAAGTATGATGTTTCTTCTTATGCTGACATAGTTGATGCAATCCATGTTGTTCAGACTGAAATGGGCATCACTGGTACAACTGCACTGGAAGCAAGTACAACCATCCAAGGTTCACTTTCTTCCATGAAGGGTGCTTGGCAAAACCTTTTGACCGGTCTGACAGATGAAAGTCAGGACTTTGATGCACTGATAAACAATTTGTTTGACAGTATTGTGACCGTAGGTGACAACCTGATTCCAAGAATCAGTGTTGTGCTTGATGGTATTGCAAACTTGATGACAACCCTTGCCCCAAAGATAATGGAAAAAATACCTGAAATATTGTCAACATTGCTTCCGGCGGTCATCAATGGTGCCACTGCCTTGTTGAATTCCCTTGTTGGGATTTTACCACAATTATCAGGAATGCTAATGGATATTCTTCCGGATTTAATTGATGCTGTGATTGAAGTTTTCATAGCATTAACAGATGCCTTGATAACTTCACTTCCGGTTGTATTACCGGCTTTGATTGATGGTATCATTCAATTAGTTGTTGGAATTGTGCAAGCATTACCAAGAATCATGCAGACCCTTATTGAAAAACTGCCTGAAATCATCATCAATATAGTTGATGCCTTAATGAACAATTTACCAATATTGATTGATGGATGTGTTCAGTTGGCTATTGGCATAGTCCGGGCATTACCGCAAATCATGCTTGCCCTGATTGAAGCATTACCAACTGTTTTACAAAGCATAATTGACGGACTGTTGCAAGCATTACCACAATTCATCACCGGTATAGTACAAATTCTTGGTGAAGTCGGAAATGCAATGTGGACTTATTACAGCACCTTGTTCAATATGGTTTGGGATGGAATTAAAGCTATATTTGCACCGGTCGGTGACTTTTTCGGTAGACTTTGGGAAGGAATTAAGGCTATCTTTCAACCAGTTATTGATTTCTTCAAGGGTATCTTTGAAGGGGTTGTCAATATCTTTCACATGGTTGTTGACCCTTGGATTGAAATAGTAAAAAGAGCATTTGAAGGTATAAAGAACTTTATTTCAGATATATGGAACAGTATCAGCGAAGCATTCAGTGCAGCTTGGGAAGCAATAAAAACTGTTTTCGCACCTGTTACAGATTTCTTTGCCGGTATATGGTCAGGCATTCAAAACGCATTCAGCAAGGTTACTGACTGGTTCAAGAACATATTCAGCAATGCATGGAATGCGGTCAAGAATGTATTCAGCACTGGGGGAAAGATATTTGACGGTATAAAAGACGGTATTGCAAATGTATTCAAAACAGTGGTCAATGGCATCATCAACGGTATAAACAAGGTTATTTCAGTTCCGTTCAATGCCATAAACAAAATGCTTGCTAAAATTCGTGATATTAGTATTCTTGGGGTTTCACCGTTCAGTTGGATAAAAACATTTAATGTTCCGCAGATTCCGACAATGGCAACCGGTGGTGTATTGAAAAAAGGACAAACCGGTTATCTTGAAGGTGATGGTGATGAAGCAGTTGTTCCCCTTGAAAAGAATACCGGATGGATTAAAACAGTTGCTGAAAAAATTAATGAATTCTCACTTGAAGCCAAAACTGACCTTGAAGGCATTATTCCTGCACAATCATTGGAAGTGCAACATCAGCAAACATCAGCAATGTATCAATTAAATGAAAAGGTTGATAGACTGCTTGATATACTTGCTGAATACTTCCCCGGATTCGCTGAAAACATGAATCATAGCATTGTTCTTGATGATGGAACACTGGTGGCAAAATTGACACCTAAAATTGATAGAGAACTTGGCTTGATTCTTAAAAGAAAGGAAAGGTGATATAGATGAATTTAGGTTGGATAGTAGCAATTATCATTTTCATTGCTTGGATGGTGTCAATGTATGGTGCAGGCAAAGCAAATTTAGAATTGCAATCTATGATGAATAAAATCATGTTGAAGTACCACATTAACAAGGAAGACATTGAAAAATTCTGAACAGAAGCTGCACTGTATTGAACACTATGCAGTGCAGCTTATTTCATATAAAAGGCGGTGAAGCTGATGACCAATGAGGAATTAGTTGAAGATTTTCAAAATGGCAATGAGAAGGCATTGGCAGAACTGCTTGAATTGAACAAAGGGATTATTTATACCTTGCGTAACAAATGGATTACAAGTATTCATAAATGTGCAAGTACAGTTGAAGAACTTGAAGTTGAATGTCAATTTGCTTTTTGGCTTGCGGTAAAAGATTATAAAAATGACAAAGAATGTAATTTCTGTTCCTATGCTTTTAAAAGAATTGAATGGCACTTAAATAGAGTGTTTACCAAAAAAGTATATAAGAACTCATTGGGTGACCCGGTATCTGTTGTAAGTCTTTCTGATGTAATACCCGGAACAGATGACCTGACATATGAAGATGCAATTCCTGATGAAGATACTGAACAGGTTCTTGATAAACTATTTGAACAATGTGATATGCAGTCTTTACATAATGATTTAATCGAATTATTAGATGCTGTAGTTACAGAAAGGGAAAAAACAATTCTTTTAATGCGTTATGGAATTGGTTTCACCGCACACACGCAATCGAAAATTGCAACCAAACTTAATATTTCAGGCACAAGAGTTGCTGAAATAGAAAAGGCTTCAATGGAAAAGCTAAAAAATTCACCGGTTACTTTGTATCTTGCTAATAAATACCATAAAGCTATTACAAGATATAGAAGGCAAGAAAAAGAAGAACAGTTCGAGGGCAAAAAAGACCTTGAACAGAAAATAAACACCAAAGAAGCCTTGTATTTCTTTGGAATACGAAAGGAATAATAATATGAACATTGATTTTATGAAAACCTATAACCAAACTAAAGAAAGTATTGAAAATGAATTGATTCAATTTGCAGGGCTTATAAAAAAAGCAACAGAAGCGAATTGCATTACTTCTGAAACTTTTGAAAAGTGTAAAGGGTATGCGGATTCTCTAAACATAGAAATACAATCATTAAATGAGGGAAAGGAACTTTTCACCAAATGCATTGAATCTATTTCCAAGGATAACTACAAGCAAGTTATTAAAGAACGATTATTACATAACAAGAAATGGGATGATGTCGCAGCAGCGGTTGGTTATACTAAAAAGCATATTCAAACCAGTATATACCCGGTAGCATTAAAAGAATTTGAAGTTCACCTTCAATGCACCCACAGCTGACCACACAGCAACAGTTTCCTGCTTGGGCATTGATTTGTTTGTGTGTTTCTGATATTATAATAAATGATTATCAATAAAGGGGGTTGAAAAATGAAACTTAATGAGATAATTGACTTTGCCAAAAAGCAAGGTTATATTTCTGCAAAATCTCTTGGCAAGTGGAATGGTTATGATATTTATGAACCCATTTACAATGAAGATGGGGTTTCATTTATCGGTGTTCCCCTTCTGATTCTCGTTCAAGATAAAGAAATCCGAATGTCAACAGTTGATGAAGCCTTTGAACATTTGGACAGTCTTGAATAATCGTTCAATATATTAATTGTTGGTATGAAGTAAAGGATTCTATGGAAAAAAGGTATAAAAACTTGAATCTTTCTTTTTAAAAATGTAGGTTAAAAATGTAAAATCAAAGTCTTGCAATGTTTGCTGCTATGTGATATAATACTAAAAGTTTTTTATTATAAAATTGAACAAGGTTGAATTACTAAAGGTATTAAGAATATGATGAAATATACTTTTACAATACCGGAAGATACGAAGCAAATTATTGAACTTGAAACCGGTATGAAAATTGAAGAATACTTGGAAAAGGTCAGGGATGATATTCTTGGTCAATCTGACAAGCCTGAAAGATTAAGTGTTATTAAGGCTGCAAAACTGATGGGTGTGAATTCTCAATGTATTAGAGTTGGACTACAAAGGGGAATATTACCTTTTGGTTGGGCAATTAAAACTTCTGACAGGTACACTTATTACATCAGTCCAAAAAAGTTCACTGAATACACCGGAATTGAAACAGACAAATAAGTTCAATTATTAGTGAAAGACTTACAAGTGATATACAAATACGCTGAAAAGCCTTGCAAATAGGCACTTGTAAATTATCAAAGAGATAATTCATTGTTTCTGGCGCTTATTCGCCCCAAATTTATGATAACAATGTGCAATTTACAAATAAAAAGCACCCTCATAAGGAAGGTGCTTTTTTGCTCTTGTTATAAATCCTTCGGCCTTGCGCTGCCTAATATATTATCCGCCGCGCAACCTTTAGCCGATTTCCGTAATTACTGCCCCATAAAGACGTTATGCTGACCGGAGTTCCGGTTTGAACGGAATGTATGAAGTATCCGTCCCCCATATATATTCCGACATGTCCGTAAGTTTGCTGTGAGTTGGAAAAGATAAGCAGGTCGCCCGCCTCAAGCTCATCCCATGAAACACCGATTCCGTTTTGTGTTTGACCTGCGGCAGTTCTGTTGATTGCGTAGCCAAACTGCTTGTACACATACGATGTAAAGCCGGAGCAGTCAAAGCCGGTAGAAGGGGAGCTTCCGCCGTAGGTGTATTTATATCCTAAATACTGTTTTGCATATTCAACAATTTCCTCGCCCTGTGAACGCACCGTTCGTTCAAGCCTGCCTCCGGAACGACTTAGGGTTTCTTTTCTTATAGTTATGTACTGTGACGAAACAAAACCGTCAAAACCTTTATATATTGCGCTGTACCAACCGTTATCCCAGCCAGTTATCTCCACCAAGCTTCCATTGGGTATGACGCAAAGAATATCATAATTCGTTCCCATGCCTGTCCGTAAATTAAGCCCTCCGCTTGCCCTTACCAACCCGGTATCCGCGCTTGCCGTTATTGCAAATAAAATTGTCATCGCCGCGGTAATAAGTGCAAGCCGCAAAAATTTCTTCAGTAAGTCCACCAAACCACTCCTTATACTAATTTCAAATTAAACCATTGGTTTGAAATTGGTATTGTTTTGTCTTTTCATAAGTTTTTTACATTATACACAGAATATTTTAAGTTGTCAAACCATTTATTGTAACATTTTTGTAATATAAATAGGCAACTCTTTCAAAAGCTTATGGTTAAAGCATTTTTCAGGGTTGGTTTTTAAAAAATAAATTTTTTAAGGTTGGCGTCACATGTGTTTAACAGCCGCAGAAATTTTTAGGAAAGCAAAAATGTATCTGATATGAGATAATACATTTGTGACAAAAAAGATGAAAAAAGGAAAGACCTCTGATATAATGAAGTTTACGACAACAATCAAGTATCGGAGAGATCTTTCCTATGAAAACAATTATAACAGAAGAAA
>JALOAJ010000061.1 GCA_023228885.1 Bacillota bacterium
AATTATATAATTTTAATTTTTGGTTGCGTTCGTTTACCAATGATAGAATTTGCTGTGCGCATAAGTCAATATGTGCATCATCGTGCAAAGCTATTTTTTCGCGGATATCGCTTATTCCTATAAGGATTGCCGACTCTATTTGTATGACTGCGGGACTTGATTTAACCGGGCTTGTTACAAGCGTGTCATAGACCTGTTGCAATTTAGTATTTGCTTGTTTGTCCGTAACCAAAACCATTGCTGATTTTATTTCGTTTGCCGCCGATTTGATAAAGTCGATTTGACCTTGCCTTTTTTCCTCTGCGTCGGCAGTATGCTCGTTTGCAATCAAATGAGTGAGTAAAAAAGCGGCATAAGCGACAAATACAATCAATTGCACTATCAAGGATGCTTTATAGTTTTTGGCGGATACCAAAATAAAAATTACCCCAATCACAAATTCAACCGCAAAATATATTGTGGAAATTATAGTTATTGACAATCCAAAAATAACGGCACTTTTCCCTTTGCGTGTTAACAAAGGTGTTGCTAACAGCAGTAAAAAAGCAAGGTGAATGAATCCGTATGCAATCCATACCGATGCCGTATGCTCTGTGCCTCCTATCAAAAAAAAGCAGGTATTAAATATTGCGGGGAATAACAAACTTAAAATTATGCTCAATACCGTTGTTTTTTTCATAAAACCTCCTACATTCGCTTTATAATCTCGGCTTTTTTGGCATCATATTCTGCCTGTTCAATCAAGCCAAGGTCAAGCATTTCTTTTAATTTTTTCAGTGCCGCCACCGAGTCATCAGCTTTTGGCGGATTATCTGCAGCTGATTTTGGCGCATAGCGACTGGGCTGAGGTGTGACAGGTGCATTTTGCGGTTGATTAGGGTTTACCGGCGAGAACATTTGCTGTGCTATGCCTGCAAAAACATTACCTGCCGCCATACCCATTCCAAGTCCTGCTCCCGCAGATGCCATTCCGCCGGAGCCGGGGTTTGAAGCTAGGGTTTCGAGTATATTTGCAGCTTGTTGTCGTCCCCAATCCTCACCCAAAACGCCAAAAACGCCTTTATCTGCTTGTGCATTGCGTAGTTTTGCAATAGCATCCATGCCGATTTCGTCGTAGCGACGCCGCAGTTCATCATCGTCAATATCAATGGCGGCTATAGAAAATTTTACAATTTTAAGACCATAGGCATTTAATGCTTCGCCCAAAAAAGGCTGGACTGCTTCTGCAAACTCCTCAAGCCTTGCTTCAATACCCAATAATTCTGTTTGAGTTTCGTTTAAGGCACGTGTAATGCTTGCCTTTATCTTTCCTTGAAATTCATTTGCAAAGTAATCGTCAAGTACTTCTTGCTGTCCCTCAAAAGAAATATTGTTGCCGACAAGCTTAGATAGGAATATGGCAGGGTTATCAACCTGAATTTTATACGCGCCTCTTGCCCGCAGTTTTGTTGCAATACCAAGCAACTTATCGCGCACCTGAATAGGCGATGCTGTCCCCCATAAAATCTCCATGCTGTGAGCTTTTCGCACAAAGTAAACAACGCAATTAAAAGTGCTTATTCCGCCTGAGATAGCATTCCTTAGGCGTGATATAAACGGATAGTTTTCGGTAGACAACTTATATGTACCGTTGTCGAAAACTTGCTCAATATTACCGCCTTTGATAAAAATGGCTTCCTCGCCGGGCATGACAATAAGTGTGGAATGTGTGTTAAAATCCTCCTCGGGTTGCCGCCAAATTAAAAGCTCACCGGGTCCTGTATTTTTTATTACGTCAACCCAATGCTTTTTGCCTCCAACGAAAGCCGATTCGTTAATGTTTTTTTGTTTAATCTTATCAAATAATGACATACTTCCTCCTCAATTTACGATTTTTGTTGTTGTTGTGCAACAATTTTATTTTCTCGGAAAACCCTCTGCAATAATGCGTTTGGCATTATCGGGACGTTCCCTAAGCGTGACCATGAAATTATAAACTCCTACGCCATCCATGAACGGGGCAAGCTTGGCAATCGTTTCCGCCGTATAACCCTCAATAACTAAAGGATTATCCTGAGTATAGGCTTGTGTTTGTATCCATTTTTCTAACTCGTTACGAATGTCGGTATGGTTTTGCAACTTTTCTGTCAATTTTGTCACCACTTCGGGTTTTTGCTTACGAACAGTTATTAAATAGTTTTTAATTTTTTCCATTATTTGCCTCCTTTAAGTCCTGATAATCTATTTTTGATGCCTTGCGCAAATTCTCGCGCTTCGGTTTCTACCATTTGGTTTTCATAACCCTCAAAATCGTATTCCGGGCTTATATAGTCGTCAAAACCATCTTGGTATTCACGACCTTTTTCGCTTGTCGGATCACAAGCGCATTGTTGCTGATAAGCGTGCCACATTTCATGAGCGACGGTATCCACTGCTTCCGAAGAATCATCAAGCATATTTTCGTTTATTTCAAGCGTATTTGTTTCACAATTATATGCTCCATATTCCCCATCCTCCATTGTATCATTAAATATTATCTCAGGCGGGTTTTTATTGCCTGTTGTATCTGCTAGGCAGTCGGCAAGACTCGTCAGCAATTCTTTTTGATCATCAAGTTCTAATTTATTCCAATTTGTTTCTTGAAAATTATCTAACATGGAGTCAAGCCTAGCATCGCTTGTTTCAGTTTCGCTTGTGTCGATTTGTACATCTTCCGGCTCTATCGTCGAAACATCGTCATCGATAGAATCCTCACAATCCAAACCGCAATCTTCGTTTATGGTATTTGTCGACAAATCGGAGTCACCCTCTTCTATTATTTCATTATTGCTGGCAGAATCTTCGCAGTCCAAACTTTCGCAGTCTAAACCTTCGCAGTCCAGACTTTCGCAGTCCAAATTTTCACTTTCACTTAATGCATCAACGGGGCTAGCGTCATTACTTGCGTCTACATTTACATCCGTAGATATGTCTGTTGAATAATTGCGCATGATTTCCTCTTTTTTAAATTTTTTTTAGCGTTGAAACTATAGTTTCATCACTTATTTTTATTTTTGTTCCATACTTTATACGTCGCAAAAAGCTCATTTTTATACACCCCGAAAGCGAGCTTGTCAGCGTAACCTTTCCCCTTAACACAGCATTAGCTTGCGTTTCTATAGTTAAGAGGCATTCCTTCAGTTTATTAAAATCGGTGCTTTCAGCGTTAAAATTCTTGGCGAATATGCGCCTTGCAATCTCATTTCCTAAACTCCTTCGCTCAATATCGCAACAACCGTTGCAATACTTGATATATTGGCACTCGGGATAAGGCATGAGTTTGTCTTGCTTATTGCGCCAATAATTGGACTTCTCGGCTACTTCGCTATCGCTTATTGTGATGCGTATCTTATTTTGCGCCCTGTAATCCTCAGTAATTATCTCCTCGGGCTCGTCCAGCCCATTCATAAAAATAAAAGCCTCACCCGGACGCAGCCTTGTCAGGCGTTCTGTTTGAACAGCCGCCATATTAGTAGAGTTTGAAAATATCTCTTTATCTGTTTTTTCTACCAAATTAAAGCCAAGCTTTATGTTAGTAAGTTTAATTATATCACTTGTCACCTTTCCAGGCGATTGGTCGGATATAACAATACCCACACCGTAAGAGCGTATTTCTGCAAGCATCCTCTTTAACAAACGCTTTGCTATTGCGGCAGGATTTGCTTCCCCCTCGCTTTTGTCATCGTTAGAATCAAGCAAAACGTGCGCTTCCTCCAAAAGCACAATATTTTTCAAAAACCCTTCGCCCAAGTAATTTGCATTTACATAAGACAAAATGTTTAAAAGAAGCAAGGCAATAAATAATGCTTTTTGGTCGCTGTTTTCAATGGCAGCAAGTTCGATAATTGTAGGCTTGCTCAATAAGTTCTCAATGGGTATTGAATGATAATTGTCAAATAAGTTTAGTAGTGATGTAAGCCGAACTAAGCCTGCGCGCCCAATGTTCCGAGCTTCGCCGACATATCCAAGTGCCTCGAATGTTTCGCTAAAACTTTTAGTAAAATCTTGAATATTGAATATATCCGCACCCGAATCTGTTGTATAGTTGTCTAACCATCCAAAGTCCGAATAGGTATTGTTGATTGTTTCCTCAAATATTTTGTCAAGAGGTGTTGTCATAGTTACGCCTGCCGCAAAAGCAGTATTCAGCACCGTTTTATAGCTCCGCAGTTTTACATTTTTAGGCGGCACAAACGGATTGACTATATATGGAGATATATCGTCTTTACCGGGCGTAAAAATTTGCATATCGGGAATGCGGTCAATTAATGCCCGATATTCGTTTTTTGCAGGCTCAATGACTAAAAAGGGTATGCCGTGATTCTTCCATAGCCTATCAAGCATACTTATTGAAAATGTAGTTTTTCCGCTCCCTGGCGTTCCGACAATCAGCATATGTTTTGTCAAATCGCCAAGCGAAAAACCGATTTTATCCGCACCGTTTGATTTTTTTATTGTACCAACGATAATATCGCCTGCATTTACGACATTTTTCCTATATGATGTAATATCTTTTTTTGCAAAGTTTACATCAAACCCCGCACTTAAATCCTTACTGCCAATTGGCAACCGTGCAAGCTCCGCTGCTTCCTCATTTGTTATAACATTAGAAATACGACGCACTTCGTCACTTCCGCTTGCAAACAACGGATAGGCTCGCTTATGCTTTTCTGCAATTACTTCGTTATATGCCCAAGGAAGAGCAAAGACATTTTCTATTATATCTATATCGCTTTTATCTATATTTATTTCACGCAAGTTAATAATGCGCTCTTTTGTTTTTCCGTTTATTTGTCCGAACACCTTAGCTGTCAACCTAGCCATTTCGCTCTGCGATGCATAGAGTAAAAGATTAAAATTGTATGATACCGAATGATTATTTATATAATATGAATATAGTTCTGAATGCTTTTGTGCTACGGGATTAGTTATATTCCCAATCATATTAAGATTCACCCCTTTAGTTATCGTATCAAGAGCATTTGCTGCTTGACCCAAATAATCCAATTCTGCTTGACTGTAAAATGTTGGGATGAGTTGAAAAGAAACAGCCGAATTTGGGCTATCAATCAACGCTGACACAAGAGTGGATAAATCGCTTTCCGTGTTGGGAAATTTGCCAAAAGAATAGCATTGCGTAAGAAACAAGCTTTGGATATTTTCCTGCTTATCCTCTTTAACAATGGCTTTTATATTTTTATTTGCAAGGTTTTCGTATTGTGCTATTACTTCGCTGTCTACCAATTTATATGTATATCGCTGTTTTCGAAAGGTGTCGGCACAAATGTCTCTTAGCGCAGCTACTCGGGCTTCTGTTTCTTGAAGCGAACTTCCTATAGCGCGCAAAACAACAAACAGCTTAATTTTCGCTTTAAAAATTTGATTTTCAACGGGAACCGCACACCATAGAAACTCCACGCTTGCGTCTTGCTTAAAATCAAGTTCATGAAAGAATCTTTTAGAAGTTTGATAAATTTCGGCAAATAATGTTACATATTCGCTTTTGTGTTTTTGTAAAAACAACGCTATATCGTTTTGCTTGTCTACTTTAGCTTCGTCAATTAATATGCTAAAATCAGGAATAGATAGAATCTCTATGCCTGTTAAAGCGCAGTATTCGTTGCTTTGAAGTTCAACCCATTTCATAGCATAACCAATTTTGAAAATAATCCCGCCAACGGGTAATTAGCCCTCCTCTCAGTTTGGATAACAGCATTGATTTTTATATTAGCCTAAACTGCCCGTAGCAAAGCCAAGTAGCAATCCGCAGCTTATACGCAATGCTTATACATAATCTGTTTATTTTTTATGACCAGCCTTTACAGACAACAAGATTGTTAGCTTACTTCTTTTCCCTTAAATACTGTTTCATTCCGTTGATTGTCCCTCTTGTTTCGTCCGAACTGATAAAGGTTGAGGAGACCTTGTTTGCTCCGGCAGTTATCAGCTGGAAGGAATCGCTTGCAATTGCTTTGGGCACTTTTTTAGTGTTGGATCCATCAACTACAGTTTCAATAACCGTGCTGCTTTTATGCTTTATGGACATTGTTACAATATCCTTAAAGAAGTATTCGTGGCTCTCTTCTTCATAGTCGTCCTTATTAACCATAGAAAAATCTTTTTTGTAAATGAATATTTGGTTTTCAGAAAAACGATATACTGTTGCCGAATGGTCAGAGCCTCTGGTCTTGCCGTCTATACAATCGAACTTGAAAATTGAGTCTGCTTTTATTTCTTGACCGTACACGCAAATGGGGTTAACTTGATTGACTTGGTCCTCATCAATTCCTAAAAAGTCAAAACTGTTAGCCCATATCTCCTCTGCCGCAACCTTAACTCTACGGTCATATTCCTCTTGGGATATAAGAGAAGCAATCTTTCTGTCCTGCTCAGCAACATCGCTATTGTATTTTGCAAGAGCGGTTTTGTACGCTATTATTGGTCCGATTGCACGCTTAATAGATATCAATAGCATTAAAGAAGCAATGGCGACAACTATACTGTAAAGGATTAAATTCGTTCGCATATCGGCAACGTACGAGGAGTAATCCTTCCTCCAATTGCTGCCGTATTCGGTTTCCATATAATCCTCATATTCTTCTTGGGTGATACTATTGAACAAACGCGAAGGATGATCCTCCTCCCAATCAATACCGTATTTGGCTTCCATATTATCTTTATATGTATTTTTAACTTTGACAATATCGTTTAACTTTATTCCAAAGCAAATAAGTAGAATTAAGGCGACAACGCCAAGGAGTATAGCCTTAATCAGCTTCTTTTTTTCGGGGACACTGGGCGCGGAAAAACTTCTTTTCTTGAAAGTTAAAAACATTCTGTTTTCTGCATACTCATTTCGTTTGATTGGTATTTCAACTTTTGGTGTCTCCTCGGCGGGAGGCGGCGGGTCCGCTTGATTTGTGTCAATAGGCGGCAATAAGTCATCGTTCATGTTTTTTGCTCCTTTTTATTGATTTTCTTGCATATGGCAAACAAATTCGTATTTTATAAGCATTCAGGTTTTTCGACATTCAGGACTGCAAACAGTTGCTGAACATCAAATGGAGAAAGCCCCATTCCCTTAGCCTGCAATAGTGTTTCCTTATAATCAGGTGATATCAGAAAAGATTTTCTATGAAAATAATCATATTTTATATACGCCAAAAAGTAATAATAAATTGCCTTTGGTTCAATGGAATTTGCCGCATTAATGTACTCTATAACCTTATCAATGCCGGGCCTTAAAGCTAGGAATGCTTTTTTGCCTCCTAACACACAAATTGCTGCATAAAAATACGCTTCCGAATCGTCAAAATTTTCCTCAAAGGCACGCTCAAATGACAAAAGTGCTTTATCATAGATTTTTAGCTTCACGTAGCATATCCCAATTGAAAAATGGATTTTGCTTTGGTTTGGATCGTCTTTTAACGACTCTGAATAACTGCGCACATATTTATTGAGCATAGGTGCGGGCATATCCATTACGCTTGTAAATGTAGTTATAATAATGGGCTGTTTACAAAATTGGCACTTGCTGTTGCTAGGCAACTGCGGCGCACCGCAATTTGGGCACTTCAAATCTCTTACTTGTGTTGACATTCCGCCCCGTCCTTTGTTTTTTTGGACATTTGTCCATTGGACAAAATTACCATAATCTTAAGTATAACACAACCCAATTAAGATTGCAATATCTTCTCTAATTTCTCTTTAATCGGCTGTTTTTGTGTAGATTGAGTAATTTCTCAAAGTAAGTTCCATAGTGGAAATTGAAGTGGACTTTACCTTGAGAAACTTTTTGGGGTAGACTTTAGTATGATAAATTATACTAAGGAGGACGAACCTTTTGAACACTAAACCTAC
>JALOAJ010000062.1 GCA_023228885.1 Bacillota bacterium
TTCTTATGATGCGATTGTCCAAATTTTGGACGGTGAAGCAGAAATAACCATCAATGGAAAATCCTTTTATTTGAGCAAAGGACAGTCTATCATTATGCCCGCAAACATTCCACATTCCTTGAAAGCCATCGAACGCTTTAAAATGCTATTGACGATGATCAAACAAGAATAATTCAGTCAAGTTCAATAAAACAAAAAAAATTTTACCCATTGATGTTAGTGAATACTCGCAAACTATTCAGTGAGCCCATTTAAAAAACTGCAAATGAAAAGAATAATAGCATTAAACGTTTTGTTCCTCCCTGCCGTTCTTTTTGCCCAACAGCAATTGAGTTTGGAAGAAAGTTATAATTACGCTTTGAAGAACAATCCACTCCGAAATCAAGCAGATTGGCTAAAAGAAAAATCGGACGCTGAAATCAGTATTTTGGAGAAGGGAAAGCTCCCAAAATTGGACGTAAACGCCCAGGCCACCTACCAGTCTGATGTGGTTCATTTTCCCGGTTCGCTCCCCAACATGTCCATTGTACCGCCCAATAAAGACCAGTACAGAGCTACGGTTGACGTATCCCAACTTATCTATAAAGGCGGTGCTATCCAAGCACAAACGAAACTAAAAGAAGCTGAATTACAAACCCTGCAACAGCAGGTTGAGGTGGGATTGTATGGATTGAAATATCAGGTAAACCAGTATTATTTCAATGTGTTGCTCAAACAAGAGCAGGCTAAATTATTGGAGCTGAAAAAGCAACAACTTCAGGAACGCTTGAACGAAGTCAAAGCTGCCGTGAAATATGGTGCGGCGTTAACGTCATCCGAGAAAATATTGGAAGCCGAGTTGCTCAAGCTGTCTCAAGAGCAAACCCAAGTGGATGCCGACCGAAAAAAGGCATTGGAACAGCTTTCACAATTGCTCCATCTGGATGTAGCCAAAGATTTAGTGCTGGAAAATCCTAACCTGACCGTTTATAAAAACGAAGAAAACCTCCGCCCGGAATTGAAATTGTTCGCCTTGCAAGAAAATCAATTGACCGTTTCCGAAGCTGCCATCGCCAAGGAGGTCTTCCCAATCGTTTCCGGTTTTGCACAGGCTGGCTACGGAAATCCCGGGCTGAATATGCTGGACAATTCGTTTCAGGATTTCTACATCGTCGGCATCAGGCTTAATTGGAACATCTTTGACTGGGGACAAAACAAACAGAAAAAAAACATCATTCGCTATAACAAAGAGATCGTTTCCACCGAGCGGGAAAATTTCCTGCTTCAAACCGTTATCAATGAGCAGGCGGCTTATAATGACATTATAAAGTACGAAGGTCTGTTACAAAAAGACGATGAAATCATCAACCTCCGTGAGGAAGTGTTAACCTCAGTAACGTCACAACTAAAGAACGGAACCATTCGCTCATCGGAATACATCATCGAACTCAACAACCTCTTTGAAGCCAAGATAGACAAACAATTGCACGAAATTCAGTTGAGCCTGTCCAAAGCAAACTATAACGTAATCGTCGGGAAATAATTAACGCAAACAATTAAAAAAATGAAACAATATCAATTCATAATCGGACTTCTGTTGATAGGATCTTTATACTCCTGTTCGCAGGAAGAAAAAGCAGACGGCTACGGGAATTTTGAAGCCACGCAAATAACGGTTTCGGCAGAAGCCAACGGCAAACTGAATTTTCTGAACGTTGAAGAGGGTCAGGAACTCAACGAAGCCGAGCAGGTAGGCCTGGTCGATACCTTGCAATTACATTTGACCAAAATGGAATTATTGGCTTCGCAAGCGACCATCAAATCCAGATCGGGAGTGATTTGGTCGCAAATGGATGTATTGCAGGAGGAACTGAAAAATGCGAAAATCGAACAAAATCGAATACACAATTTATTTGCCGAAAATGCGGCAACACAACAACAAGTGGATCAGGCAGACAGTCGTGTCCGGGTGTTAAATCGCCAAATCAGCAGTGCCGAAAGCCAGAATGCCCCGATTGTGAATGAAGTCAAAGCGATGGATGCAAAAATCGTATCGCTGAATGAACAGCTTACCAAAAGCAAAATCACGAATCCCATAAAAGGCACGGTTTTGACCAAATATGCCGAATCGGGAGAGATTGTGGCTTTCGGGAAACCCTTGTACAAAATTGCTGATTTAAGCCTGATGGAACTTCGGGTGTATGTATCGCAAACGCAAATTCCGGAACTAAGCATCGGCAAGGAAGTCCAAATAAAAATAGATGCGAAAGACGGAATGAAAACCTATCCCGGAACAGTAAGCTGGATTGCCTCGGAAGCGGAATTTACACCTAAAATCATCCAAACCAAAGAAGAACGGGTGAATTTGGTCTATGCTGTAAAGATTGCCGTAAAGAATGATGGCAGTTTAAAAATTGGAATGCCGGCAGAAATGTGGCTAACACAATAACGAATGGGAATTTTAGTAGAAAATATCAGTAAATCTTATAAAAACGTAGCGGCTGTCAAGGACATTTCCTTTGAAGTGAAACCCGGCGAACTCTATGGCTTAATCGGTCCGGACGGAGCGGGAAAAACAACGCTTTTTAGAATTCTGACCACCTTGTTAGTAGCTGATAAAGGACAAGCAAAAGTGGCAGGTTATGACGTAGTACAGGACTATAAGAACATCCGGCACTCGGTGGGTTATATGCCCGGCAGGTTTTCGCTGTATCAGGATCTGACCATTGAAGAAAACCTGAACTTTTTTGCCACCATTTTCGGAACAAGCATTGAGGAAAACTACGATTTGATAAAGGATGTTTACGAGCAGATAGAACCGTTTAAAAATCGCAGGGCAGGTAAATTATCGGGAGGGATGAAACAGAAACTGGCACTTTCCTGTGCCCTTATCCACAAGCCCAAAGTGCTTTTTTTAGACGAACCCACTACGGGTGTGGATCCGGTTTCGCGAAAAGAATTTTGGGAAATGCTGAAACGCCTGCAACAAAAAGACATTACCATTCTGGTCTCCACACCGTATATGGACGAAGCCGCACTTTGCGACCGTATTGCATTAATTCAGGAAGGCAAAATACTGGAAATTGACAGTCCGGAAGCTATCGTGAAAAAAATCCCGAAAAAGATTTACGATATCTATGCATCCAATATGTATGGATTGTTGACGGCATTAAAGGATTTTGAACACGCCCACAGTGTTTTTCCATTTGGCGAATTTGTGCATTATACCGATAAACGGGAAGGTTTTGACAGCAATGAACTTAAAATATATTTGGAAAACAAAAACCTGCAAGACGTGAGCATCAGCTTAACAGAACCCGACATTGAAGATGTCTTTATGGAATTATCAAGAAAATGAAAGAAGAAAACGTAATCATATCCAAAGGATTAACTAAGCGGTTTGGCGGTTTTACCGCTGTGGATGCCATTACTTTCGAAGTGAAAAAGGGAGAGATATTTGGTTTTTTGGGTGCTAATGGTGCAGGAAAAACGACGGCAATGAAAATGCTAATCGGCATCTCCAACCCAACAGGTGGCGAAGCAATGGTAGCAGGATTTGATGTGCATACCCAGCAGGATGCCATCAAAAAGAATATTGGCTATATGAGCCAGAAATTCGCCTTGTACGATGACTTGACCGTGGCTGAAAACATTACTTTTTATGGTGGAATTTATGGGCTTTCCCGAAAACAAATACGGGAGAAACGCACCAAGCTGATTGAAACACTCGGATTGGGCGAAATTGCCCATCAATTGGTTGGCTCATTGCCGCTGGGTTGGAAACAGAAACTTGCCTTTTCGGTAGCAATGTTGCACGATCCGCAAATCGTTTTTCTGGATGAACCCACCGGAGGCGTTGACCCGATTACACGCAGGCAATTTTGGGAAATGATTTATAAAGCAGCCGATAAAGGCACTACCATTTTTGTCACCACACATTATATGGACGAAGCGGAATATTGCCATCGGGTTTCCATTATGGTAGCCGGAAAGATCGAAGCCTTAGACACGCCAAAAAAATTGAAAGAACAGTTTGAAGTGAGTTCAATGAACGATGTGTTTTTACGTTTAGCAAGAAATATTGAATAAATAAAGTAGTTGAATATGAAGCGATTTTTGGGATTTGTCCGAAAGGAATTTTACCATATTTTCAGGGATAAACGCTCGTTGTTTATCTTATTTGGGATGCCCGTTGCCCAGATTTTGCTATTCGGATTTGCCATTACCAATGAAATCAACAATGTGGACATTGCCGTTTTGAACCAATCCAAAGATGTGAATACCCAGGAAATCACCCAAAAGATTGATGCGTCAAAGTACTTCACGATAAAACGCTTTTTGACCAGTGAAAAAGAAATTGAAGAAGCATTTAAAAAAGGTGATATTAAAGCCGTTATCAACTTTGAAAAGGATTTCAGTGAGCATTTAATAAAAGAAGGACAAGGCAGTATTCAAATCCTGACCGATGCCACCGACCCCAATACTGCCAGTGCTATTACCAATTATATCAGTTCGATTATACAGAGCTACCAGCAGCAACAAAACCAAGGGGTTCAGATGGATTACCAAATTCATCCCGAAGTGCGAATGGTTTACAATCCCGAATTAAAAAGTGTTTTTATGTTCGTTCCGGGCGTAATGACCATTATCCTGATGTTGGTTTCTGCCATGATGACTTCCATTTCGATAACCCGTGAGAAGGAATTAGGCACAATGGAAATTCTATTGGTCTCCCCTCTAAGTTCCTTTCAGGTTATCGTGGGCAAAGTGGTGCCGTATATTTTCCTTTCAATGATCAACGCTGCGATTATCATCTTTTTAGGAATTACGGTGTTCAAAATGCCCATAGCAGGAAATTTGATTTTATTGGGACTGGAAAGCGTGTTGTTCATCATTACTTCACTGGCTTTGGGTATTTTAATTTCCACGATGGTCAAAACCCAACAAACGGCGATGATGATTTCGCTAATGGGGTTAATGCTGCCGGTGATCTTGTTGTCCGGGTTTATCTTCCCGATTTCGAGTATGCCGCCCCCCTTACAAGTTATCAGCAATATCGTGCCGGCTAAATGGTTTATCACGATCGCCAAGGGGATTATGCTGAAAGGCGTTGGCTTGGGTTATTTGTTGAAAGAAACGCTAATCCTTATCGGAATGACGGTCTTTTTCATTGCGTTAAGTATCAAAAAATATAAAATTCGATTGGAATAATGAAGGTTATCGGATATATCATACAGAAAGAATTTAAGCAAATATTCCGCAACAAGGGAATGTTGCCCATCATCTTTGTTTTACCACTGCTTCAGTTGCTCATTTTATCCAATGCAGCCACTTATGAGGTAAAGAACATTTTATTTGCTTATATCGATGAAGACCGGAGTGCTTCTTCGCGTGAATTAATAGAAAAATTCAATGCTTCGGAATATTTTGATGTAAAAGCATCCTACGTCAACTATAAACAAGCGAGTGAAGCGATGCTAAAAGGCGAAGTGAGCGTGCTGCTGCATATTCCACAAGATTTTGAGCGGAATTTAGTCCGATATAAAAAAACTGACTTAAGCATCACTATCGATGCCATAGACGGAGCAGCTGCGGGCGTGGAAAGTGGCTATATCAATCAGATCATACAAGGTTTCAATAAAAAAATCAGATTGGAACTTTTGTCTTTTTCCAACGGAAACAGTAAACCTGTTCGTATAGAAACTATTCCTTCGTTTTGGTACAACACGACCTTGGATTATAAAACGTTTATGGTTCCAGGTATTTTGGTTTTGTTGGTTACGATGATTACGCTGTTCCTTTCGGGGATGAATATCGTTCGTGAAAAGGAAATCGGCACACTGGAACAAATCAATGTAACACCCATCCGAAAAGGAGAATTTATCATCGGTAAACTCTTTCCGTTCTGGGTGATTGGAATGGGCTTGCTGACCATCGGGCTAATTTTGGCAAAACTCATTTTCAATACCCCGATGCTGGGCAGTATCGGGTTGCTATATTTCTATACCTCATTTTATCTGTTGGTTATTTTAGGAATGGGCTTGTTGATTTCCAATTATACCGATACCCAACAACAGGCAATGTTTATTGCTTGGTTTTTTGTGGTCATTTTTATTTTGATGAGCGGCTTGTTTACCCCCATCGAAAGTATGCCCAAGTGGGCACAGTGGTTTACCGAGCTCAATCCTATAAAATATTTTGTGGAGGTTGTGCGAATGGTGATGCTGAAAGGTGCCGGCTTTACAGATATATTACCCCAGCTCATAAAAACCCTGGCATATGCGTTTGTGTTGAATGTTTTAGCCGTTTGGAGCTATAAAAAAGTGAGTTGATTCTTAATTTATGACTATGAGCAAATTAATAAAATATGGTACATTGTTTTCTTCCTTATGGCTTGCCTTTGTCTTGTTTTCATCATTTAAAGAATTACAAAATTCCTATTCGTTAACCGTAAACGTTGAAAACCTGCGCAACTCTAAAGGGGTCGTTCAATATATTATCTATGATTCTGAAGTGAATTTTCCCGATCAAGATTTAAAGAGCTTTTATAAAAAAGGAAAGGCGGAAATCGTTGACAACCGCTCTACATTTACCTTTAAAAATTTACCTAGGGGAGAATATGCCGTACATATTTTACACGATGAAAACAAAAATGGAAAAACAGATATAGGTTTCATTAAACCCAAAGAAGGGATTGGTTTCTCTAATTATCAGTCAATAACTTTAAGAAACAGACCCAATTTTTCCAAAGCAAGTTTTGAATTAAATGCAGACAAAACGGTTGAGGTAAAGGTAATTTATATGTAAGCCTTAAAGATAAGAGTAAGTACATTTGCAATGGTCAACTTCGTCAAAGAAGTTTTTCAGGTCAATATCCACAATGTGGTTTAATCCTGAATGGATGTAATCCCGAGATTGTCCAACGGCTTGTCGGGCATTCTTGTGAGGTCTAAATCCATAGCTGTGATTACTGAATTCGGGTTCGAAATGCGGTGCAATAGTTTGTGCTACGGCTTGTTGCAATACACGTTCTGTAGTAGTAGGAACACCCAATAATCGAGTTTTCCCATTTCCTTTGGGAATCTCAATACCTAAAATGGGTTGTACTTGGTAGTTGCCTTGTTTTACTTCTTCAATGAGTTGCAGTTTCTTTTCTGAAAACACCTTGCGGAGTTCTCGGACAGAAACACCATCAACACCCCCACTGCCTTTATTGGCAATCACGTGTTCCAATGCTTTTTGAAGATTAAACGGATGTACTACTCTTGTTATCATTTTAGTTGTTTTTAACCTGTTTTCGTTAAGTAGGGCTACTATGTGTTCCGTTACCTATTGAAAACCTCTTTACGTTCAGTCCTTCCTTGTTTGTGAGACCTATGCGGTATCTATTCGCACCTCGTTTGCCCTCAAGTAATATGACCTCTGCTGACTTCTTGGATTGATTAACTCGTAATCTTTTGCCCGCCCGCCTGCTGGCTCATTCGCTAAAAATGTCCACTGGACATTTTCTTAACGCTCTGCCCTCTTCAGTGCATACCTCACGATAAACCACTTTGCAGCTTGCTAACGATTCGGGGTTTCAATCCGCTCGTAAGGGACTTGCACCCTCTGGAAAAATAACACCCCGAAAACTTGGTTCGTAAAACTAAAT